>JAGMBO010000001.1 GCA_023129715.1 Candidatus Eiseniibacteriota bacterium
TCGCTTCATGAATAGTCCGGGCTAGAAGCGCGTCGTCCCCGTCTAGGAACATGATCGAATCTGATGCGGTGCTGGCGATGCCGTTGTTGAGGGCCGCCGACTCGCCGGCATTCTCTTGGCACATGTAGCGGACGCGTCCATCGTCGGCATACTGCGCCATGACCGCCGGCGTGTCGTCGGTGGAGCCATCGTCGACAACGACAATCTCGAAGGAGGCGGCCGTGCTCTGATGGAGCACCGAGTCGACCGCCTCGGGGAGATACTGCGCATAGTTGTAGGTTGTGATGACGACAGCTAGGTCACGACTCATCGATGGTACCTCCATCAGGCACGCGCGCGGCGGTGCATGCACCGGCCCGGTGCCCGTCCCGGCCAATCGGTGGGTGTGACCTGACCCCACTCCTTGTGCCACGTTCAAACTCACACCACCTGAGCATGGACTGCTCCGGATTCCTAAGCAACCTGCAGAGCTACTTCCTTCGTCTCTGAAGTCCCCTGCGTCTCTGGGTTCTCAGCATACTCCCCTCTCCACTGCTCGATCCTCCGGCCCGCTTCCTCGAGTGTCTGGAACCAGTGGACGTTCAGGTGGCCTGCCTTGTCTATCCCGAAAGTGTGCCACGAAGGCACTGAAAGGCATTATGGGGGTATGGCGTCCGCGAGCTCAAATAGGGCCAGGTGGTCGTACTGACCGACTGACAGCAGCCTTGCTGCATGGGAGATGGGGGCGGCCCCCCGGGAACGGGTTGCAGGATCAGTTCTCAAGCCACCTGGCGCTGCGTGGGGATGAGATCCCAGGTGGTGAGCGGACCGGGAAAAGGCGGGGCAAGACTCCGTCAGGTGAGGGCCAGGAAGGCGAACGCGAGTGAACCGTTGATGAGATGTCGAAATGGACGCAGATGCCATCGAAATCAGATCACTATCGGGGTCTGTGAAGAAGTCCAGCGGGGACCTGCTTACTGGCTGGGCGGTGGCCGGCAGATAGACGGCGCGATCCTGGTTCAGGCTTTCATGCGGAACGTGGGAACCTGGCGCTCCGATGCGAAGGGAGAAACCCAAGGGGCCGGAACCCCGAGGGTACGAGTACCGAAGCGGAGCGCAGGGGCGGATCAGCTCGTAGTAGTGATGAAGCCTGGTAATGCGGGTGGAGCGAAGGGGCTGAACCGTCCGGCTTCAGGGGTGAGTCAACCCACAAGGGGAGGAATTCATGTCTGAGGCAAGGCCGTTCGGTCTCGATCGAACGGCTGGACGGTAAGAGCCGGATGAGGCGAGAGTCTCACGTCCGGTTCTGTGAGGGCGTGGGGGCGCGATTCCCCCGCGCTACTCGACATCTATCCATAATGTTCAGTCGGGCTTGCAGTCGTACGGCTCATCAGTGCGATCAGGGAATTGGTGAGCCCCAAGAACGGAGAACAGTTGTACCCAGCTCGTCTCGGGGAGGGGAGAGGAGGTGGTGGGGTGGACGGTCGCCAGAGTGGTTGACGGACGCGCCTGTGGTCGCCAGTGCGAGGCCCGCGCATATCCCGCGCGGGGGCAGACATTTGCGATGGAGCAGGGTGATCCGGGTTCTCTGCTCGTGGCCCGCGATTCCCTGCCAGCGCCGCCTACCCGCCGGTTCCCGCCCATCCGCCCCAAGTTCTCCGCGCTCTCTGTTCATTTCAGAAGCAACATTCTCGATGTCAGGCAGCTGCGATCAGTCTCCAAGCGGCAAAGGTAGATGCCGGAAGCCACCTCGCGGTTGTTCACGTTACGGCCGTTCCATGACACCTCATGGAGCCCAGCGGGTCGGTGCTCGTCCAGAAGTCTGGCGACATGGCAGCCGTCGGGCGAGTAAACGGTGAGTCGAACCCGCTGGCGGGTCGCCAGGTGGAACCGGATGGTAGTAACCGCGTTGAAGGGGTTGGGGGAATTCCGAATCACGTGGATCATTGGAGCTGACCTGGGTTGGTCGCTCATCACAGTGGAAGGCTCGCACTCGTCGGGGATGCCATTCCGATTCGCATCCAGACTTGTGCTGTCAGCGATGTCCTGCCCGTCATCTATCCCGTTTTCGTTGCAATCCGCCCACTCGTACGGTCCCATATCCAAGAACGGCGGTGGTCCAATGCCTGTGTCAGCCGTACCAGGGTCATCCACGAAACGGGGCCCCCCGTCGAGGTCCACTGTGTCCGCGAGGGCGCTCCCGTCACCCGCGTCTATGCAGGGAGATCCAGCGCTCAGTCGAAGGCTGCCGCCGCCGAAGAACTCCGGATCGACGTGGATCGTGCCGCCGGTGCCGTCGTCTTGGTAGCCGTTAATGCCCTCGGGTTGCTGGATGTCGCAGTACCGCGAAGTCGAACCGCCGCTGTCGTCGAAGATGTCCGGGTAGTTTGGGGCCACATTGCCCCAGAAGATACAGTTTGTCATGGTTGCCGGAGATGAAACGTTACCATAATAGCCGCCGCCCTGGTCGCTGGCCGAGTTCAGCGTGAAGGTGCAGTTCACCAGATTTGTCGGAGTGTCTGAGAAATCGAAGATTGCGCCGCCCCGTTCCGCTGAATTGTCGTAGAAGGCGCAGTTCGTGAAGGTCACTTCCACCGCGTTGCTCACCACAGCGCCGCCCATGCCTCCGGGTGCGCTGTTGGAGAGAAACCGGCAACTGGTGAACGACGGCGGGCCTACGATGCTCACGTTATTCCGTACGGCGCCTCCGTCGGGACATGAATTGCCAACAAAGGTACACCTCTTGAAAGCGGCGCTACTGTTGAGGTTATAGACTGCCCCTCCCTGTGCGATACCTGCGCCCGAGGCCGAGTTGTCCTTGAAGACGCAGCTGATGATAGTCGGCGACACGTTCGAGTTGAACATGCCGCCTCCCCTAGTCTCGTACCCCGTGCCGTCGGCTTCGCCGTTTTCAATGATGAACCCGTCGATTACTGCGTCGCTGGCACCGACAACGACGTGATAGGCGACATGCTCGCCGTCGATATGTGTGGGGTTGGTGACCGGGTCACGAAGGCCGCCGCCTGATGGGTACCCGCCGTAGATGTCCACGGCGGGTTTCATGGTAATGACGACCAAGTCCAATACGCTCTCACGAGTATAGATGCCGGCAGCAACGTAGATCTCGTGGCCCGCCTCTGCTGAGGCAAGGGCATCTTGAATCTCATGGTAGGCGTGGGTCCAGCTCGTCCCGTCGTTCGCGCCGGTGGCGGACTGGTCGACGTACCAGATCTCAGCGGAGGTCGAGAGAGAAACAGAGAGAAAACCAACCAGCAAGACCCCCATTGACAGGAACCTCATCACACACCCCCTTAGCCTCGCGTGTCAGACTGATTGGGACACAGTCAAGCTCTGAGTTAAGGGAGACCTCTCAGGTATCATAGCACCCGAAGGAGGGACAGACCATGCCCAAAAGGCCAGGAGCTGCTGCGGCAAGCGCCTGGTTGCCGTAGCCCGAAGGGTTGGAGGGCCAAACAAGCAGCGACGGTGGCGTGATGGCGGGGGAGCACTGCAGGGGAACACTACAACGACGCGCCGAACACCAACTTGCACCGAGTTCCACCAGCGGGGCTCACCAGGGTGCGTAGGGAAGGCAGGCGAGGCGCTGGGTCACGAGGAGAGGCCACCACGTTGGGGTCTGCCCCCCCATAACTGGACGCTTCTTGGGTTGGTTTTTCGTGGACTGAGGTTGTCCATGCCAGGAACTTCGTCCGGCGTGCTCGGTTGGGCTTGGAGGCGCACTGCCCGACCGTGCGATCGGAAGGCTGGCGGCGGGAGTATAATCAGATCCGACCGCACAGTTCTCTAGGTTACCGACCGCCAGCACCGGAGGCCATCCGGCCTGTTCCCGTGGCTCAGGCGGTGTGAGTCTGATGGTGGTACTAAGTGTGGGGTCAGGTCACTCTCCCGAAGTACGCCAGGAGAGCTGCACGACACCGCTCGGCGCCACCGAAGCTGGTCACATTGAATAACGCGTTGGTGGCGGTCATGGACCCGCAAGGCATCGCCAGCGCGGATTCAGATCCCGGGCGCTTCGGAATGTGGGTCGAGAACGCCTGTCTGGCCCAGGCATGGAATGCCGGCCAACGCGTTTCGTACTGGCGCGAGGAGCCGCTGGAGATCGATGGTGTGTTCGAGGGGAGTTGGGGTTCCTGGGCTGTCGAGGTCAAGACAAGCAGATTTCAGATGAAGGATCTAAGAGGGCTTCTTGAGTTCGTTCGGCGGAACCCAGGATTTCGGCCGCTCGTGCTTTGCCGCCACGTCGACCGCCCGACGGTTGATCGCGCCGGTGTCGAGTCGATGACATCGCACGAGTTCCTTATGCAGGGCGCACCGGGTTCTGCTCGGGGCGACCCCAGGGCTTGATGCGGGCCTAGCGATAGAGCGCCTTGATGCTTGCCCAGGTTTCCGTGAAGACCTCCTCGGGCGGGATCCCAGGATCGGGGACCGACGCGGCATCGATGCATCCCGAGGACCGGATTGTGCCGATCGCCAGATCACCCTCCGCGCGGCTCTCCGGCACCACCACCTCGAGGACCAAGACGACCCAATCCCAGACTTCGTAGTCGTACCAACAGAACTCGAGCGTGTACTCGCCGGGAGGAACGTTCTCGATCTCTGCCGAGAGACGGAAACAGCAGAGGCAGTCGCAGGGCGTCGAGAGGACTTCGATCTCCCGAACGGAGATCACGCCCCCCTCGAGGTGGACCTGATACTCGAATGGATCGGGGCAGCAGTTGTAGACTGTCGCATCGTGGTGAATCACCACCGTCGTTCCGGAAACCTCTGCCCAGACGTCATCGGCATTGAAGCACCAGAGGTATTCCTGCGCTGGGGTGGGGCTCGCAAACGCGAGCAGGACCAAACCGGTCAGGGTGGTCACGATGGCTCTCATTCTCGCCTCCTCTCGCGGCATCCCAAGGAGGGTGCCGGTGAATCACCGGATTTCAGCCATCAAACACACCCATCATAACGCTACGTTGTTGCGGAGTAAAGCCTGTCCGTCCCCGACCGGTCGATCCCCAAAACCGCATCCGTTGCTCATAGCCGCGGCGCGGCTCCCCCCGCCCATCTCGGGGGCCGAGACGGATGGTTTGTGAACCCCGGCTGTCCGCTTTATCTTAGCTGCTGTGGAATCGCCCGGATGGAGTTCTTGGGACACACAACATCAGGGCATGAACCCTAACTGCGACAGGAATGCGACATTGTCCCAGCTCACCCATGTCTCGGCAATCTTCCCGTTCTCCAGTCTCTGCATGATGATGTTGACCAGTATGAAGCTCTTGCCGCTCGCAGGAAACTCACCCATCGGTCCCGTCTGAGTTCCCGTCATCGTGGATATGTAGGCGACCTTGTCGCCCTCGGCAATCATGTTGCTGAGCGAGTCCTGATAGTCGGGCGCCGTCACCAGGAATTCCTCGATGAAGGCGAAGAACTGCTCCGTGCCGTGGAGTTCCTGGAATCCCGGAGGCATGGACTGGCAGTGGCGGATGTAGTTTGGGGAGATCACTGACTTGAAGGCATTGAAATCCCCTGCTGCCAAATCCGCATGCGCCTGCTGCACGATCGCCATGTTCTGCTGTTCGACCTCATTGGTCGAGGACCCGCCCGGGCAGCCGGCCACCATGACCAATGCTCCGAGCGCCATGATACTGAGGACATCGATTCGTCTCTTCATCATTGACCTCCCGATTTGCGACTCGCACGCGAACATGCCGTGCCTTGATGGCTACCCTCATGACGTGCAACAGCCAACATACCATGGGGGAGGCCTCATGGAGGAATCTCAAGTGATCGGATGTTGGTCCGGCTCCTGATCTCACTCGGATTCTCAGATCCTCTGCTTTGCTCATGGGTGGAATCCCCAAGCATGCTGAATGGCGTTGTGATCCATAAGCTCCAAAGCCGAGCAGAATCCCAACCGTGCATCCATATGGGGCCTTGGAGAGGCTGAGCTATGCCACATGGGCGCACGCCCCGGAGACCTCATCCGCGGCACTCTTCGCAGCATGGCCGACCGGGCCGAGGGAGCCCTGGGAGGACAAGTGGCCTGACTGGATACGCCCCGGCGACCCGAGATCCGACGGTTCTCCGTCCTCCCGGTGAGCACGCCCCTTGCCCCTCGTCCGTCTCGGGGGTGGTGGTGAGACGGACGGATGGAGAACTCGGGGCAGGAGCCGTACGTGGTGCGAACCGTCTCGGGCCTGTCGATGCCGCCGATTCCGTGACCGGGCAACTCCAGTAGTTGATGGGCGATGGAGTCTTCGGGGCCGGCAACCCCACGGTTCAGCTGGAACTAGCCGTCAGGCGGCCGAACCCGAGCCTTCTGGGGATTCCTCCACCTTGAGTCGCGCTGGCTGGCCGGCAACTGATCCC
>JAGMBO010000010.1 GCA_023129715.1 Candidatus Eiseniibacteriota bacterium
CGAATGATCTGCCCTTCTGACCTTCTGGGAATGCACACCCCGCGGGGGGGGAGCAGCTCCGCGCGGGGCGTGCCGCGCTGTGAACCCATCGCAGAACTCACCATCGTCAACCGAAAATGGAACATCCCGGAATCGCACGCACCGTAATCTGCAACTGAGGCCAACAACGGCACGCTATGCTGCAAGGAAAGTCTGGATCTGTCACGCTAAGTAATCAGCAGAAGGGCTTCAGAATAATGTGGCAGGCTACATATAACCTTCAATCCGAACCGTTCGTCTGGACGGCTACGGCTGATTCCATCCTTCAGAAACTCGAGCGCCTATGTAAAGCTATCGCAGGGACACGACACTAGGGAGTTGTGCGGTCGAAGGGAGTCAAGATCACCCAGGTGCCGCATCCCGGACTCACAATCACGCTCCGACCGCCTGGAGCGGCTTCCCATGTTGGGTCTCCGGGAGCGAGACTGGCGATTCGGATGGTCCCGTGGTCCGGACTGGGCCCTCAGCGACACCCTCGCCCTTGCCAATACGGCACAACTCACATGGCAGGAATGGGTTAGGGACCCGTCCCGCTCCGAGGCGTCGGGGCACTGGTCCTGGCGGCCTCCGCCGACACAGATACGCCCGCCTGATCCTCGCCGTGCGATTGTGAACTGCACGGGTGTCCGTGTGAGTCACGATTGGATCTCGGCGTTCGTCAAACATGTAACTGACGTGTACGACTGCTTCCTTCCGCCCGTCACGCTCGATCGTCTCGACAACTGTAGGTCAGGATGGCGGGCTCTGGGTGATGCCCCTGCAGTGCGAACTCCCGTCCTCCGCCCCACCCGCGGCGGATGTCGCCCCATTCAACGTGCGTGCCTTCCCGAATCCGGGATCGCGTCAGGTCGATTTCTGCTTCTGTCTACCCACAGATGGAGCCGTGCAGGCAAGCAGCCGCGGCATCACCGGACGCCGGGTGGGGGTGCTCCTCGATGCGACGTTCCATGCTGACCGGCGCAACCGGATATGAGATGGGAAGAACGGTGCCGGCACACCGGTTGCAGCCGGGAGCTATCTGGTGCGCATCACGACGGCCGACAGGTATGCGGCCACGGGGCGCCTGCTGATCGTCCGATCAGACCCCGCTGGCGGAGGGCATCCGTGGCCCAGCCGGATCGAGACGGACGCGCTCGCGGCCACCGGCTGGGTCTTGAATCTCCGGCCGTGAGCGATTAGTATTCATGTACAAGAGGATCAGCAATCCTGAACGTTCGCAGGCAGACGGGTGAGTGCACCGGAGCCTGACCAGCGACGGCCTCAGGTCCGTGGCGAGACTCCTGCAGAAGGGAGGTGACGGCCCATGGAGAGGGGAGTCCTGATCTTCATGCCGATTGTCTTGCCTTTCCGGGGGGTCACCGGGGCCCCGTGATTCCAGATCCGCGGCGGGCATCTCCGTGCTCCGCATTGTTGCAGTTGGTCCCGGTTGCCGGTCTTCATCGGATGAGGTGCAGTGCGCAGCGAGGCGTACTCTCCCGTCGGGGCCACGACGCCTTGGCGGGCGGGTGCCCCATCGCTCGGGTTGTGGAGATGGGCAAGAGAGCGGGGGAGAAGACAATGACACGCTATGGCCGTTTAGTACTCTACGGAGCGTTGATGCTCCTTCTGGCCGCGCCGGCGATGGCCGATTGGCATCCGGGTGATGGCCACAAGATGCATTACCCTCAGCTACCCGACCGGAGCGGTTGGGATGTGGAGCTCTTCCGTCACTTCCTGGCGGATGACTGGGAGTGCTCGGAATCAGGACCCGTCACGGATATTCATTTCTGGTTTTCCTGGTATGGGGATGATCTTGGCGAACTGACGATTGTTGATGTCTCGATTTGGGATGATGCCGGTGGGGTTCCCGGCAATATGCTGTGGGGACAGCTGTTCGAGAATGTTCCCTATGTGCCCTACGGACAGGGCCCGCAAGGTTGGTATGCGCCGGAGGGACCGGCCTGGGAGCCCAACAACCATTTCGAGTACTTCCAGGTGAATCTCCAGGACATCGACGAACCGTTCTATCAGGAGGCGGGGACCCGCTACTGGCTGATGATCATGGTGGACTGGCCGACCGGGATCCAGGCCCCTCCCGGCTGGAAGACCTCTCAGGACCACTTTGGTGCTCCACCGGTCTGGATGAACTGGTACGCGCCCCCGGAGTGGGTGGTGCTCACGGAGCCGACTGGAGAGCCGCTGAGTCTCGCCTTTGTCATCACCGGTGGCGAGCCCCATACCTACAAGTGGGAACAGCTCCCGGATCTGGACGTCACGGGCATCGACGTCGACGCGACCTGGGGTGACGAGTACCTGCTGGCCGACGACTACCTGTGCACGCAGACCGGCCCGATCACCAAGATCTCCATCTGGGGGTCCTGGCTGTCGGACTACTACGGAATAGATCCGTCGGAGATTTCCTTCACGCTGAGCATTCATGATGACATCCCGGTTGGTCCGGACGGCTGGAGCATTCCGGGTGAGCTCTTATGGTGGTTCGAATTCCAGCCGGGGATGTTCGATGTGGACGTATATGCGTCAGAGATCGAGGAAGGCTGGCTCTGGCCGCCGGATGAGTACGCGCCTGACGCGGACTGGACCTGCTGGCGCTACACCTTCCCGATCGATTCCCTGTGGGCCTTCTGCCAGCAGGGTACGGAAGATGAGCCGATTGTCTACTGGTTGGATCTCCAGGCGACACCCCGCGATCCCAATGCCAAGTTTGGCTGGAAGACCTCGGTGGATCATTGGAACGATGATGCCGTTTGGGTCTGGGGAGAGGAGCCCTACGCGGGGATCGATTGGCAGGAACTGAGATATCCATTTGGCCATCCGTGGTACACGGAATCCATCGATCTGGCGTTCCGAATCGATGGTGTTGCTGAACCCTCTGCGGCTCCTGAGCAGCAGGAGCTGCCGGACGGGTTCGGTCTGCAGATCACCTCACCTAATCCCTTCAGAGAGGAGGCGATGATCTCATTCGATGTGCCCGCCGAGGGAGGAGACGTGACCCTCGAGATCTTCGACTTGGAGGGACGGTGCGTCAGCACGCTGGTCGATGGGTTCCAGACCGGAGGCCGTCACAACGTGCTGTGGCAGGGTGTGGATGAGACCGGTAGCGCGGTTCGCTCGGGACTCTACATGTGCCGCCTGCAGGCACCGGGATTCGAGCAGTCAGTGAAGCTGGTGATCATGCCGTAGGGACGCGCTGGAACCGCTCACTTGGATTCAGATCGGAAGTGGATACGGCAACGAGCCGGCCCGCCACACGCAGATGGCGGGTCGGCTCACGGTTGACGGCGATGTTCATGCAGCCGGATGCCAGGCGCACTGCTCATCGCCGGAGTCAAACATGAAACTTCTCACCCAGGCTGACCCGATGTCAGAGGCAGAAGCCGCTCGACCGTGTGACGAAGCCGGGCGAGGTCATCTAGAAAGCGTTTCCGCTCTTCTTCGATGAACCGCTCCGTGAGCCGGCGATAATACTCAATCCCGTTCAGTAGGTTGTCCCTGAATTCCCGCAGATCCTCGGGCCCGTGAGCGGACGGTTTCAGAGAGCACTTGTCGATTTCGCCGCGGAGGTAGTCGACATAGAGCGCGAGTTCGCGGATGAACATGTGTGGGCGGTCGGTAACGGTCTTGAGGGACGACCGTCCGTATAAGTGGTCCACCATCTCCTGCAACGTGGCGGTCCTTGAGAAGTTCGCGATGCCCGGGCCGCAGCAGACGGCGGGAGTGGCGTCCGGGTCGATGCCGTGCTTGAGCGTAGCCCCACCCGCGAGATCATAGCAGATGCAGGACTTGGCGAGGACGCTCTCCAACACCTTGGGAAGCTGCGCGGCAGGGATGTTCTCCTCAGGAAGGTGCTTGATCTTGCGCCTCTGGTAGTTGTGGGAGGCGGAGCAGATCGGAACGTCGGTGAATTCAGTGTTGGATACGACGAGCCCTCTGGGACAAGGGCTGCCGGGACGGCCCTCTCGGATGCGGTGCCGGCGGAGCTCTTCGCTGGCAGAGGTGCGGAGGTTCCAGAAAGGGATCCCGAGCGGGGAACTGTCGCTCAGGTACACGTCCTGGTGCGTGGCTGAAGCAAGCTTGGCCAGGTGCGTGTCGTCAAGGTTCGTCACCTCAGGCACGAGCAGGAAGGGGGTGCCCCAGCCGGTGCCGTCGACGTTGTAGTACTTCAGCAGGAGTTCGTTCTCAGTGGCGGTGCCGATGCCACCTTGCGCTGTAATGCGCACTTCGTGGGGTGCCTTGGCCCGCGATTGGCCGCGGGAGGCGAGAGCCTGGTTGTAGATGCCGTGTAGCATCTCGATGAGTTCGAGCCGCTTTTGTTTGAACTCCTCCAGGATTGGTCCCATCAAGTGTCCGTTGGTAGGGAAGGAGTGACCGCCACAGTTGAGGCCCGATTCGATGCGATACTCGGACACCCATAAGCCCCGTCGTGCGAGAAACGTGCCCTGTATCATCGCGGAGCGGAAATCACTCACTTTCAGGATGATCTGCTTCCGGAGACCGCCGCTCTCGTCGGGGAGGAAATCGACGAACCGGGAGAGATAGCTATAGAGGCGTGGGTTCATGCCGGCAGAGAAGACAATCGAAGACCGCAGAGTACTGTTGGCGTAGCCGCGCAATGCCGACATGGCGGTGCTGGACTCGCGCGTCGTCCGCTGGCCTTCGCGGTGCAGGTCGTAATCAACCTTGGCCATGATGTTCACGTCGATACTGCCCGGCACGGCGCGGCGGCGGAGTTCATCCTGCATCCGAGCTTTCTCGATCGGGTCGGTTGTCGCCGACATGTCACGGTGGGCCCGCTTGAGCGGCGTCTCTGGGAGCAGCTCGTAATAGCGCGTGATCTCGGTGCCTTCTTCGAATGGGGAACTCTGCAAGGCTTCTGTCTGGCGTTGCACCAAGTGGTCCATGAGGTTCAGATAGGCTGTGATCCGGCGGGCACGGGCATCCTCGTCGCGGCTGGAGATTCTCTCGTAGGGTTCGCCCTCCTTGTCGCAATGGAACTTCCGCATCTGCTCTATGAGGATGTCGTCGATGAGCGAGATCACCGAAGAAATGCCGTACTTGGCCACCCGCAGCGGGGTGTCGACGGTAAACCCGGTGCCCATTACTGGGACGTGAAAAGTATGCATGCTTCGAATTGTCGAACCTGCCATTCCAAACTTGATGTGTTCCGGGCCACGGCGGAGCCAATGCGGCCCGAGTGTGATCGATCTTACTCCGTAGCCGAACCCTGACCGATTCCTTACAGCCTGAAGCGGACTCCCCGCAGGATTGGTCGGCGCGTGACCACTGCGGGGACCATGACAAAATCGTGGGGAGGCTACCAGACAGACCAGCCGCGAGCAACCGCGAACTCCACAACGGGTACGTCCTCCTCGACATCGAGGATCTGCCCACTGCGTGTGGGCCTTCCCGCGCCACGCTCACCGGTTTCCCAGACTGCCCGAAGAGGCCATCGCTGTCGTGGACGAGGAAGCGTGGAGTCGCATCCCAGGCCGTCGCCTGAGGGCGAGTCCAGTCGGGCCAGGGCCTGCGGAAGGCGACCCGGAACACCCGGTCGCCGGCCTGGGCAATCGGCCACGCCTCTGGGTCCGCAGGTAGACAGCGAGTGCTGCTGCGGGGCGGCACCTCCAGGGCGGCACCTCCAGGGCGGCACCTCCAGGGCGCCGTCTCCAGGGCCAAGGTAGTCGGGGGCGTCAGGGCCGCCTGGCCGCAGGTAGTTACGGCCTTTTCGCAGACCAGGGGCGCATCCAAGTAAAATAAACTAGACATAGAGTAAAGTTTACCGTACATTGAGCCCATGAAGGTCCGGCACGACATCCAGAGCCATTTGAGGCGCTACCGGCTTCTGGCCGACGGCCTGACGCAGCAGGAACTTGCAGAGAAATCGGGAGTTACGCGGCAGACGATCCACTCGATCGAGAAGGGCAAGTACAGCCCCTCGGTCGGTCTGGCGCTGCGTCTGGCTGAGATTCTTGGGGTCCGTGTGGAGGATCTTTTCGAATTGGGAGAATTGGGAAAGGAGAAGGATGATGTCTAGGCTGCTTGCCCGATTCGGCTGGCGTCCGGCCCCGGCAACGCTCGTTGCCACCGGCGTGGTCATCCTGGGTTTTGTGCTCTGCAATATCAGTTGGGGCTATCTCTGGGTTGTGGCCCTTGGCACTTTTGGCCCCGGCCTCCTGCGTGAATTGGGGCTGCTGCGAGACAAGGACGAGTTCGAGCGGCGCGCCGCCCATCGCGCCGGCTACCATGCCTACCTGGTGGGGGGCCTGGTCACGTTTCTCCTGTTAGCCCACTTCCGCGCCAACGAACACCCCATCCAGGAACCATCTTCATTGGTGACGGCGATCTTCATCGTGTTCTGGTTCACGTGGTTGCTCAGCTCTCTGCTGTCCTATTGGGGGCCGCGCAAAACAGCTTCCCGGCTCCTCGTCGTATTCGGGTCTGTTTGGCTCTTGTTCGTGATCCTTTCCAACACCGGCCCGGAGTGGAGGGGACCGATGGGCATCATCATGCATTCCCTATTGGCGATCCCGTTCTTCGCGCTGGCATATGCCGCTCGTCGCTGGCCGCGGATTGCGGGAGTGCTGCTGCTGGGCATATCTGGTTTCTTTTTCTATTTCTTCGGGCTCTTCGAGATCGTGGGGGAGAACCCGTTGGAGAAGGGGCGTCCCGTTGTGATTGTTCTTTTTGTGGGCCCCCTGGTGGCGAGTGGGCTTGCACTTCTACGCGTTGGATCGCAGGAGGAGTGAGAACTGGGAGGGAGGACCATGAAAACGAGAAGCGTAGCGAGAAAGGCGTTCATGATGATGGCCGGCGGAGTCGTTCTCGCCAGCCTCATATTCTTGCTCTCGTCCTGCGTTGCTGAGATGCAGGCCGATGCTGTCGAGCAGGCCTATGAACTGAGGATGATGGGCAACGCCGACTCAGCCCAAGCGATCCTGGAGCAGGTATTGGCCGCAGACTCAACGCATGCCGCAGCGTGGTTCGAGTTGGCGCGGACCAAACAGCACATCGGTCTGGGGAATCCGCGGCTGTTGATGGAAAGACTCGGGAGTTTGCAGCAGGCTGCGGAGAACGCTACTGCCAACGACCCGGCCAACGTCACCTACGCCTACTACAAGGGCTACGTCAGCTTCTTCCGAGCGTATGCCTCCTTCATGCGGGGTCAACCGGATGCCGCGGAAAGGGTCGCCGAGGTGATTGCTGCCTATGAGGCTGTGCTCAAGTTGGATCCGGACTTCCATGAAGCGCGGCTCTATCTCGTCGAGATCCTTTGCGCTCCCGGCGAAATGGGTGGTGATGTCGCCAAGGCAGAAGTTCACGTCAAGCAACTGGAAGAGCGGGATCCGGTATCGGGTGCTAAGGCGCGGGAGTTGATCCTGGCTGAAGATGTTGACCGCGTTCAGTTCTGGAAGACGAGGCTGGAAGAGAATCCCGGGAGCGCCGACCTGATGGAGCAACTAGGGAGAGCGTACCTCTACCAGGAAAAGATGGAAGAGGGCATGCAACAGCTTGAAGCGGCGCTGCAGACGGATCCAACCAAGCAGCTTCTCCTGCTCGATATGGCCAGGTACCACGTGATGGTCTTCCGGCAGGATGCATCTCAATCAAAGACAGCCTTGCCCATGGCGAAGGAGGCGATCAGCCGCTATCTGAAGACAGAGCCGATACGGCCGCTGCGGGCTTATGCCCTGCATACGCTGGCTCGGATCGAGGGGAGCCTGGGGTCAAGGGAAGCTGCCGCGACGCTGTTCGATGAGGCACAAGAGCAGGATCCCCATGTTTCCAAGGCCTTCGCGGTACCGTCCGACATTCTGTTCACGAAGTTGGATGAGGTCACCCACTTTCATAGGTTTTTCTCTCGGCCGTTCTAGTGCGGGTTGAGTGCAGCCGCCACCCCGGCCTGGATTCACTAGGCTTCCGGGCCGGGGTGGCGGCGGGGCGCCGCCGCTGATCCTCGCCGGGCACGCGGAGAGAGCTGCTTGACGCCGGTTCCTGACGTGGCAAAGTGGCCGGTGGGAAGCGCAGGGGTCCCGCGTCGACGGACGGTCGGCGAGGGGTGCAGGCGAGGGCCACTGAACCAGCGCATGGAATAGCGGAATCCGTGGAGGCGTGAGATGAACCTGCTGATCATCGGTTCTGGCGGGCGGGAACACGCCCTCGCCTGGGCGGCTTCGCGCTCCGCGCTGAGACCGCGGATCTATGCGCTTCCGGGCAATCCCGGCATCGCGGAGTTGGGGACCCTGCTCCCTGGGGATGCGGCCGATCACGACCTCGTGACTGCGGCCGTTGCCGAGCACGCGATCGACCTCGTCCTGGTCGGGCCCGAGGCGCCTCTGGTCGCCGGCCTCGCCGATCACTTGAGCGAACGCGGCGTGCGCGTCTTTGGACCGCGCCGGGCGGCGGCGGCGCTCGAGGGCAGCAAGGTTTTTTGCAAAGAGCTGATGCAGCGCGCCGGGGTCCCGACGGCGGCCTTTCGGGTCGCCGAAGATTCCAAGACCGCCCTCGCCTGGGCAGCCGAGATGCCGCTGCCCCACGTGGTCAAGGCGGACGGGCTCGCGGGAGGCAAGGGAGCCCTGATCGTCCACGACCGCGATGAGGCCCGGGCGGCGGTGGAAGCGTTGATGGTGGAGGAGCGGTTCGGGGCGGCGGGGCGCAGAGTCGTTTTCGAGGAATTCCTCGATGGCGAGGAGATGAGCGTTTTCGCCCTCGTCTCGGGTGAGGAGTACGCCCTGCTGCCCGCCTCGCAGGACTACAAGCGCGCCGCCGATGGGGACCGCGGGCTCAACACCGGCGGCATGGGCGCCTACGCCCCCGTGGTCGGCTGGACGCCGACGCTCGAGGCACAAGTCCGCCGCCGGGTGATCGAGCCGACCCTCGCGGCGCTTACCTCGGCGGGTACGCCTTACATGGGCCTGCTCTACTGCGGTCTCATGGTGCAGGCGGAGAAGCCGGCGGTCGTCGAGTTCAATTGCCGTTTCGGCGACCCCGAGACCCAGGCGGTCGTGCCGCTGCTGGCCGGCGATCTCCTGGAGGCGATCTGGGCGGCGACCGATCCGGCGGGCAGCCGCGGCGCGCTCACCGGCATCGAGCCCGATGGCCGCGCGGCGGTCTGCGTCGTGATCGCCTCGCAAGGCTACCCCGGACCGGTGCGCAAGGGTTTGCCGATTGCCGAGCGTGCGGTCGTTTCCAGCGACGAGGCGCTCATCTTCCAGGCGGGCACGCGCCGCGAAGGGCAGCGGCTGGTGACCGCAGGGGGACGCGTGCTCAGTGTCGTCGGCCTGGGGAGGGATCTTCCCCAGGCGCGCGCGCATGCCTACGAGGCGATTCCCAAGGAGCCCTTCGACGGGGCCTCTTGGCGTCACGATATCGCCTGGCGTGGGATGGCGGCGCTCGAGGGAGCGTCCGGATCGAGCAGGAACTGACCCGAAGGAGTCGGAAGCAACGGGGGAAGGGCATGGCACGAACCGCAAGCAGGCCCGCGGGGACCAAGGCGGGCGCGCGCAAGAAGACGGCGAAGAAGAGCGGACAGAAGGCGGCCTCCGGCAGTTCGCCTCGATCCGGCCCGCGTCCGACGCGTGCGGCGGCCGCGCGAACGACCGCGACCCGGGGGGCGGGCAAGAGGGGCCGGCCGCAGGTCGGGATCCTCTATGCGAGCACCTCTGATGAGCCGGTGATGAAGGAGTGCTGGGGGCTGCTCGAGCGTCTCGGGGTTCCCTGCGAGAGGAAGCTCGTCTCGGCGCACCGCATGCCCGAGACGACTGCCGCCTACGCGCGCGGCGCGCGCAAGCGGGGGCTGCGGGTGCTGATCTGCGGGGCCGGCATGGCTGCCCATCTGCCGGGTGTCGTCGCCTCCCTGACCACGCTGCCGGTGATCGGGGTGCCCCTCTGCGGCTCGGCGATGGAGGGGCAGGACGCGCTTCTCTCGATGGTCCAGATGCCCGCGGGGGTGCCTGTGGCGACCGTCGCCGTCGGCAAGGCGGGGGCGAAGAATGCCGCGATTCTGGCGGTTCAGATGCTGGCTCTGGGTGATCCGGCGCTGACGCGCAAGCTCGATGAGCTGAAGCGGCGTCTCGAGAGCGGTGAGAAGGTCTAGTCGACCAGCGTGCTCCGAGTAGCTTGTCGCAGATTGCTCCTAGGGCTTTCGGCGCAACGCCGATTGCCGGTAGGCTTGCCGCAGGGCCGACTGCTGATAGGTAAGGCGCAGGCGGTCGAGCAGATCGTCGCGTCGCCGTGCCAAGCGCTTCAGCGGCCGCGGTGGCAGTCGGTCCAGGATGTACGCGGCGAGTAGCGGCAGCGCGATCGTCAGATCGGTCGAGAGCGACCGATCGGTGGTTTCCTCGGGCACGATTGCCTCCTGCCCTGCAAGGGGCGGCTCCGCGCCGATGGGGAATGGGGTGGCCATCGCAGCGCCAGGAATGCCATGCGCCTGGTCCGCCATCCGGATGCGGGCCGCGTAATGGATCCGGTGTTCCGGTCCGAGCATCGTGGCCAGATGGTCGGGAACGCCGAACAGGAAATCCGCGGCGGTGCCACGCCCGAGGCACCAGAGGGCGCAGCGTCGGCCCTCGAGGGTTGCCCCATGCAGCAGGGCCGCCCCCTCGTTGAGATCGACGCTCGGCTCGAGTGCCAGCCGGTTGCCGACCAGACTCAGGTGGGCGACCAGGGAACCGAGTGGATTGTCGGCGGGCGAGGGATTGTAGATCGGTACGCCGGCATCCTGGGCCGCCGTCAGCAGAGAGGGATACTCGACGCCGAGGTTCTTCTCGCGGGTGCGCAGGTGCACACCGAGGCGGTCATGAAGCTCCGCCGACCCCATCGCCTGCTGGAAGTCGGCCGCCGAGAGAATCTCGCGCAACTCGGTCTCGGCCGCCTCGCGCTCCGCCTGCGAGATGACCACCCCGCCGCCGCAATCACTCTCTCCCTGGCGGGGTCCGGCGGGTGCGAAGTGGAATGTCTTGCCCAGCGCATAGAGGGCATCGTAGTAGAGATTGGTACCGGTGATCACCGCCCAGTCGATGTAGCCTCCGGCCATCAGGGGCGCCAGCGCGGCAATACCGGTCCCGCCCGCCATCAGGCGGGCATCGAGGCTCACGCCGACGAGCACATCCGGGTCGTTTAAGACCTCCCCGGTAAGTGCCTGGGCGATGGCAGCCAGCTCGCCCGCCGTCGAGCCGAGGCAGGCACGGTCGATGAACTGAGAGACGCTCATCCCGACCTCGAGAGGTTTCGGGCGCACCACTTGGCGGTGCTCTTGGGTCGGGTTCTCAGCCATGGTTCCTCCCAGAACGCCCGCCGCGGTTTGCGAGATGCCCGCTGGATCGCATGGTATGCAAGCGGCCGACCGGGTGCAAGTCACGGGCACGTGAGCCACGGGCACGGAAGGCCCCCTGCCCGAGACGGGTGGGGGGGGCACCGGCACTCGGATAGGAGGGCAGCGGCGTGACCCCGCCTCAGGTGATCGAACTGCGTGAGGATCCCGACTCGCAGGCCCGCGCCCTCTCGGCGGCGGCGCGCGCGTTGCTGCGCGGTGAACTGGTGCTCCTGCCGGCCGAGGGGCTGTATGGCCTCCACGCCGCGGTACTCGCGCAGGGGGCTCTCGAGCGGTTGGTGCGTCTGAAGCAGACCCCCGCGGGGCGGGGCTTCATCCTCCTGGTGGGCACGCCGGAACAGGCGGGTCGCCTGGCGGCCCGGCTGCCGGGGGTTGCCGCCGAACTGATCGGGCGGGCCTGGCCTGGCCCGTTGACCCTGCTGCTGCCGGCCACGTCGGCGGTGCCGCCGGCGCTGCAACCCGAGGGCCTCGTCGCGTTGCGCTGTCCCGGGAGCCCCCTCCTACGCGAGCTCGCCTTGAGTCTCCCGAGTCCATTGGTCTCGTCCAGCGCCAACTCGAGCGGGGCGCCTCCGCCGGCGTCGCTCGCGCAGATCACCCCGGAGATCCGCGAGGGCTGCCGTGTTGTGATCGATGGGGGAACCCTGTCGGGCCGGGGATCGACAGTCGTGCGTCCCGAAGAGGACGGCCGGGTGACACTGCTCAGACCCGGGCTCTGGGTCCCGGGGCCGGAGTTCGATGTTCGTCCCGACGCCGGAGCGTCGCGTACGTCCTGAGCCTCGCGCGAGTCCTAGAGCCTCGTGCGGTTCGCTACGGCCCCGCGGCGCGGGCCGCTCATGGGGTCTCCTCGTAGGGGAAGGCGCCTTTGTCGATCGTCCCATCGACCGCACCGGTCAGTGGATCCTCGCCCGTGCCGATGCAGGGGCTCCCAGCGGCCAGATGGAGGTCGCCCGGCTTGGATGGAGCGGGCGTCTTCACGAAGCCGGGGTCTTCGATCCTGTTGCTGATGTCCAGGTCGTCTCCCGGCGTGATCTCGCTCGGATTACATGTTTCACACCCCGTGTATTCACCATAGTCGCCGATCGAGATGGGGCCGGGCCAGCTCACGTTGCGCCGGATGTAGAGGTCGGGCTGATCATCGTTGCGCACCAGACTCCACCCGTTGCCGTAGAAGATGTTGTTGATCATCTTGACCGCATCACCCTGCGTGTCGAGCAAATCAAGATGGAGACCATAGTCGAAGTTGTCGTAGAAGGTGTTGTTGAACACCCAGCCGCGAGTCAGATACTGATACTCGATGCCTCCGCTGAAGAGAGAGGACTCGGATGAGGCGCCGCCGTTGACGATCAGGCAGTGATCGATATCGAACCGCGCCTGTTCCTCCGCCCTGACGACGATCATCTCACCCGCCAGGTCGATCTTCGCGCTGTTGCCTTGGATGCAGGTGTTCTCGGTGATCACTGCCCCGCCGACATAGGTGCTCTCCGGATCCAGTTGCAGCAGGTGGACGAAGCTATGACCGTTGGCCTCGCCCGGCGGCGCGGCGGCGATCGCGTCACGCAACTGTACGCCCGGCGGCAGAGGGGCGCCGGGCCAGAGACTGAGATCGGGCCCGAAGATGCTGGCAGCCGTATAACTCCGCGCCGAGGCGAGGTGTCCGCGGAAGGTCCCCAGGTGCCCTCCGCGATAGAGTATGAGGAAGAGATCGGCGTTCTCTTCCCAGTCAGTCGTCGTGCTTGCCGGGATCGAATAGGCGGTCGTTGAACCGGGCAGGGCGACCCAGTCGGGCACTGGGGTGATCATCCCGGTGGAGACGAGTTCTAGATAGACGCTGTCGGGTGAATCACCCGCGTAGGTCCAGGTGACGGCAATCGGGTGTCCGGGGGTGAACTCGTCGCCATCCCCCGGCGCGGTGATGGTCATCCCGGGGAGCGCGGGGGCGCTGAAGGCACAGGTGTCGCTTGAGTCGGCCAGGCTGACGACCAGGAGATAGTCGGTGCCGGCGCCGTAGCCCAGGAAGCGGCGCATGTAGAGGGCGTCGTCGTCCGTGCTCGCGGAAGCTTGCAGTTCGATCGGGGTGCCATTCAGAGTCACCGTCGCGGCCATCGCCGAGGTGTCGGCCGAATCGGCGCGCGCGATGGCGACTTCGAAACCCGTTCTGGCATTGGGACCCCCAAACCAGGCCTGGATCGTATAGGGCGCCGTCTCGGGTGTCTGGCCCCCGGGACGGGTCGTGCCGTCATCGGAACAGCCCGCCAGCGCGGCCAGCAGGGTGGCGATGGCGACGCCGCCCCAGCGAATCAGTTGCAGTTTGCGCATATGTCGACCTCCACACCCATTATGGAAACGGCGCGCCCAATGGTCAAGGTGGGGGCTGGCCCAGAATCCACCGCCAGCGATTCTGGCGACGTCGCGGCATGCTCGTCGGGGGGGCGTTGACTGCCCGCACGGCGCTTTCTAGAATGCGCCCCTGACGCCCGCGCGCAGTTGGGATTCTGTTCCTCGAGGAGGAGTATGCAGATTCTGATCGTCTGCACCGGCAATACCTGCCGTAGTCCGATGGGGGCGGGCCTGTTCGCCCAGATCATCGAGGAGGTGGGCGGGGCGACGGTCGCCGCGGGGATCCGGATTTCCTCGGCGGGGACCGCCGCGATCGACGGCCAGCCCGCCGCACGCGAAGCCCAGGAGGTCTGCCGCGAGGTCGGTTGCGACTTGAGCGCCCACCGGTCCCGGCGCCTGACGCGCTCGATGCTAGGCCAGAGTGATCTGGTACTCGTGATGGAAGAACACCACCGGCAAGCCGTTGAGCTGCTCACCCCCGAGCTGGAGGGAAAGGTGATGCTGCTCGGGGAGATGGCCGGACAGAACCCTGGCGCCCCGGTCGCCGACCCGATCGGCGAGCCCCTCGAGCGCTACCGCGAGGTTCGCGAGCAGCTCGCGCACCTCTTGCAGGCGGTCCGGCGGCGCATCGAGGAGGACGGGTGGGGCGGCCCCGGTCTGCAGGCCTAGCCGGGAGTGCGCGGGGCGGCCCGGTCTGCGGTCCTAGCTAAGGAGGTGACCATGCGCATCGAGATCGGTGCCGACCATCGGGGCTATGAACTGAAGAGCCGGTTGATCGAGTGGCTTCGGGAGCAGGGCCATGAGGTTCGCGATCGTGGCTGCGATCGGGCCGAATCGTGCGACTACCCCGACCACGCCCTCCCGGTGGCGCGGTCCGTGGCGGTGGAGTCCGATACGCTCGGCGTGTTGGTCTGCTCGAACGGCATCGGGATGTCGATGGTCGCCAACAAGGTCCCGGGCGTGCGCGCGGCGCTCTGCGCGACACCCGCGATGGCAAGCCAGTCGAGGCGTCACAACAATGCCAACGTTCTGTCGCTGGGGGCTGAGCTTGTCTCACCCGAGCAGAACATCGCGATCCTGGAGGTCTGGCTGGCAGCTTCCTTCGAGGGAGGGCGTCATGCTCGCCGTGTAGAGAAGATGATGGCGCGCGAGTGTCGTCCGGCGGAGCAGCCGGACGCCTGAGTGATGATGGCGCGCGAGTGCCGCCCGGTGGAACAGTCGGAGTGCCTGAGTTAGGAGGAGCTGATGGAATCGGGATGCATTTTCTGCAAGATCATTGCCGGCGAGATCCCCGCCGAGAAGGTCTACGAGGATGACGAGATCCTCGCCTTTCGGGACATCCAACCCGCGGCCCCCACGCATGTGCTCCTGATTCCGAAGGCCCACATTCCGACCGTCGATGACCTGGAAGCCGGGCAGGATGAGCTGATCGGCCGGATCCTGCGGACGGCCGCGGTGGTTGCTCGTCAGGAGGGCCTCGAGGCTGGCTATCGGCTGGTCACCAATTGCGGCCGGGGGGCAGGGCAGGAGGTCTTCCACCTCCACGTCCATCTGCTCGGGGGACGCCCCTTCGGGTGGCCTCCGGGCTAGCGGCCGGAGTGAGGAGTGGGGAGCGGGGAGGGATGGAACCGGGCGCCGAGGAAGAGCGTTGTTGCACTTGAGCGGCCCACGGGCCGCTAGGCAGGCAGGCAAGTAGGCAGGTTGCCGTCAGCCTGCGCGTTTCCCTGAACGCCAACCCCGTGATCATCGTCTGATCGGAGAGCCGGTCTCGGCCCTGACGTTGCTATAGGTGCAGCGGGAGGAATCATGAGTACCGAACATGTGGACTTCGCCGATGCCGTCGCCCGTTCGCGTGATGAGGTGGCCGCCGTAGCGGCCCCCCTGCAGGCGGTGCGTGAGGAGGTCAGCCGCGTTATCGTCGGCCGGCAGGACTTGATCGACCGCCTGCTCGTCGGCTTGCTCGCCGATGGACACATCTTGCTGGAAGGTGTTCCCGGCCTGGCGAAGACGCTCGCCGTGCGCTCGTTGGCCGATACGATCAGGGCGCGTTTCTCGCGCATTCAGTTCACCCCCGACCTGCTGCCCGCCGACTTGACCGGGACGATGATCTACGACCCGCGCAGTGGCTCGTTCAGCCCTCGCAAGGGGCCGCTCTTCGCCAACATCGTGCTTGCCGACGAGATCAACCGCGCGCCCGCCAAGGTGCAGAGCGCGCTGCTCGAGGCGATGCAGGAGCGCCAGATCACGATCGGGGATGCGACCCATCGACTCGAGGAGCCCTTCCTCGTGCTGGCGACGCAGAACCCGATCGAGCAGGAGGGCACCTACCCGTTGCCCGAGGCGCAAGTCGACCGCTTTCTGCTCAAAGTGAAGGTCGACTACCCGGAGCGGCTCGAAGAGCATCGCGGCATGGAGATGCGCATTCTCGAGCGGATGACGGGAGCGCAGATCCCCCAGATCCGGCCGGTGATCGACTGCCCGGCGATCCTGAAGGCGCGCGAAGTCGTGCGGCGCATCCCGATGGCGCAATCGGTCAAGGACTACATCGTCGATCTCGTGGTCGCCACGCGCGAGCCGGGACGGGTGGTGGCAAGTCTCGAGAGTCTGCGCGAGCTGATCGCCTACGGTGCCTCGCCGCGGGCAACGCTCGGCTTGGCGATGGCGGGCCGGGCGATGGCCTTCCTCGCCGGGCGCGGTTCGGTCTACGGCGAGGACATCAAGGAGGTCGCCCTCGACGTGCTCCGCCACCGGGTACTGGTGACCTATGAGGCCGAGGCGCGGGAAGTCACCTCCGAGGAGATCATCCGGCAGATTCTCGATCAGCTCCGGGCGCCCTGATCGGCGCCGCCCGGTGAGGGAGGCCTTCCGTCATGCCGTGGCGATGGTTTCGAACACCAGCCCACCGGCCGCCGCGCGAGGCGCCGCGCGAGGCGCCGCCGCAGGCGCGCCCCGCAGGCAGTGCCTCCCGCTCGGGGGGTGGGGTGGGTGAGGTCCTGTCCGGAGAGATCCTGCGCCAGGTGCGCCGCCTCGAGATCCGCACGCGCGCGGTTGTCACCGAGCTCTTCGCCGGGCAGTACCACTCGGTCTTCAAGGGCCAGGGCATGGAGTTTGCCGAGGTGCGCGAGTATGTCCCGGGAGACGATATCCGGTTGATCGACTGGAATGTCACCGCGCGCTGCGGGACACCCTATATCAAGAAGTACGTCGAGGAGCGGGAGCTGACCGTTTTCCTCGCCGTCGACTTGAGCGGCTCCCAGGGGTTCGGCAGCGCGGGACGCAGCAAGGTCGAGCTGGCTGCCGAGGTCGCCGCCCTAATCGCCTTCTCAGCGATCAACAACCAGGACAAGGTGGGGTTGCTCACCTTTACCGATCGCCCCGAGTTGCTCATCCCGCCGCGCAAGGGGCGCAGCCACGGCCTGCGGCTGATCCGCGAGATCCTCTACGGGCGGCCCGAGGGGCGAGGGACCGATCTCGCCGCGGCGTGCGAGACCGCCCTGCACGCCCTGCGACGGCGCAGCGTGCTCTTCCTGCTCAGCGATTTCCAGGTGCCGCTCGCCGGCCTCGAGCCGGCCCTCGGCGTCTTGGCGCGCAAGCACGACCTGATCGCTCTCGAAGTGCGCGACCCCGCCGAGGAAGGCGTCCGGCGGGCCGCGCCCGGTTCCCCCGGGACTTCATCGGGAGAAGCGGCTTCGGGCTGGCCGGCGATCGGGTTGGTTGCCTGGGAAGATCCGGAGACGGGCCGGCGCATGCTCTTCGACACCTCCGATCCGAGCGCACGCCGGGGGTTGCAGTCGCGCTTCGCAGACCTGCGGGGGGAATTCCACGCGCTCCTGAAGCGTCAGAGGATCGACCGGGTGACCCTGCGCGTGGGGGAGGATCCGGTCGAGCCCTTGCTGGCGTTCTTCAAGCTGCGTGAACGGCGTCTGGCAAGGGAATGATGAGCAAGAGCGACACTCGAGTCACGGCGGCGCCGGTTCCGGGAAGGGGCACCCGCCGGCGTTTGCTCGCGGCGACGCTGCTGCTCGCCGCCGTGACCGCCTGCGCCCCCCCGGGCGAAGACGAGGCGGCCGAGAGCTGGCAGGCCGCTGCGGCGACCGACTCGCTCGGTGTCGGGGACCGTCTGCGCCTCGAGATCGGCGGGCGCTGGCCGGGGACCTGGGAGCCGACCCACCTCGCCTGGGGCGCTGATCCCGACTCGGTCTTCATCGTCGCGCGGGATTCGACGGCGATCCCGACGGCGGCCGGACTGACCGGTCGGCGCTATCGACTCGATCTCATTGCCCCGCGCCCCGGGCCGCTCCAGCTGCCGCCCGCCGCCCTCGTCGGCGCCCATGGTGAGACGCTGGCGCTCAGCGACCCGCTGCGCGTGCAGGTCACGACGCACCTGCCCGACTCGGCGGCCCTCGTGTTGCAGCCCTTGGCGCCGCTGGCCGCTCTGCCGCGCTTTCCCTGGGTGGCGGTGATTGCCGCGGTGGTGATCGTCTTGGTGGCGGGCGTGGTCTTGCTCCTCTGGTTGCGCGCGCGCCGGCGGAGACAGGGGGCAGTTCCGGAGATCCCAGCCGCGCCCGCGGATGTCGAGTTCCGCGAGTCGCTGCGCCGGCTGCTTGCGCGCGGCCTGGCCGAGCGGGGTGAGGTGCGCGGTTTCGTGCAAGAGCTCTCCTGGGTTCTGCGTCGCTATCTCGGGCGTCGTTGGGAGCGACCGGCGCTCGAGGCGACCCGGCCGGAAATCGTCCGCTGGTTGCCGGCGACACGCCTCTGTGTGCGGGATCAGGGTGAGTTGGCGAGTTGGCTCGAGGCTACCGACCGGATCAAGTTCGCCGGTGAGACGCCCCTGAGCGGCCAGACCGAGGAGCTGGTCGCACGCGCCGAGGCGATCGTCGCGCGCACCGAGACGCTCCTCGAACCCGCGCCGACGGAGGAGCAGCCATGACCCTCGCGCGCCCCTGGCTTCTGCTGCTGCTCTTACTGCTGCCGCTCGGCGCGCTGCTCTGGCTGCGTGTGCGCCGTTCGCTCTCCGGCGGCATCGGTTTCGCGACCCCTCCGGGCGGTGCCCTCTCCGGCGGCTGGCGGGCGCGCCTGGCCGGCGGGTTGCCGGTGCTGCGGCTCGTCGTGCTTGCCCTGCTGATCCTCGTGCTGGCCGGGCCCCGCCTGGGACGCACACAGGTCACCAGTCATGCCGAGGGCATCGACATCGTGCTCGCCCTCGACATCTCGGGGAGCATGCGCGCTCTCGATTTCCCCCCCGGCGACCGTTTGGCGGCGGCCAAGGAAGTCGCCCGTCGCTTCATCGAGGGGCGGGCGGAAGATCGCGCCGGGGATCGTATCGGCCTGGTCGTCTTCGCCGCCGACAGCTACACCCAGTGTCCCCTGACGACCGACTATGGTGTGCTGCTGCGCCTGCTCGAGGCGATCCAGATCGGCGACATCCCGGATGGGACGGCCATCGGCATGGCGATCGGCAATGCCCTCAACCGGCTCAAGGGCCTTCCCGGAGAGAGCCGCGTGGTCGTGCTGCTCACCGATGGGATCAACAACACAGGCGTGCTCGATCCGCTGACCGCGGCGGGGTTGGCGCGCTCGCTGGGCGTGCGGGTCTATACGATCGGCGCCGGCACGAAGGGCAAGGCGCCCTATCCCTTCGAGGACCCGGTCTTCGGCCGCCGCGTGCGGCACGTCGAGGTCGATCTCGACGAAGGGACCCTGCAGGCGATCGCCGACTCGACCGGCGGGCTCTACTTCCGGGCGACCGATCGGGGATCGCTGGAGCGGATCTACGATCGCATCGATGCCCTGGAGAAGACCCGGGTCGAGATGGAGGAGTTCGTCGAATACCGTGACATCGGCGGTCTGCTTCTCTGGCCGGTCGTCCTGCTCGTGCTGCTCGAATTGCTCCTGGCGACGACCTGGTTGAGGACGGTGCCATGAGCGTAGCCGGCGTGCGAAGATCGGGACCGGGCCGGGCGATCCGGACGTCACCGGGGACGACACGCGTGGCATGAGGAGGTTGTAATTCACGATGCGCTTCGCGCACGCCGAGCTGCTCTGGTTGCTCTTGCTGCTGCCCGTGATCGGGCTGCTGGCCTGGGGCCGTTTGCGCCATGGTCGGCGGCAGCTCGCGCGCGCCCTGAGTCCCGTGATGGCGGCGCGGCTGACCGCCCACCTGCGCCCTCATGCGCGCACGCAGCGCCTGGCCCTGGTGCTCCTGGCACTGGCGTGTTTGACTCTAGGGGGTGCGCGTCCGCAGCGCGGGACGCAGTATGTGACCGCGCAGCGTACCGGCGGCGATGTGATTGTCGCTCTCGATGTTTCCGAGAGCATGCTGGCCGAAGATCTGAAGCCCAATCGACTGCAGCGCGCGCGACACGAGATCGCGGCGATTCTCGATCAGCTGAAAGGGGACCGGGTTGGATTGGTCGCCTTCGCCGGCGCCGCCTTCGTTCAGTGTCCCTTGACGCTCGACTATGCCGCGGCGCGGATGTTCCTCGACTACATGGGCCCCGACCTGATTCCGGAGCCCGGCACCAATCTGGCCGAGGCGTTGCGGGTGGCGGTCCGCGCCTTCGACGAAGAGAGTGAGGGATACCGCGCGCTCGTGCTGATCACTGACGGCGAAGACCATGGCGGTGAGGTGGAGGCGGCAACGCGGGTGGCGCGCGCGGCGGGCGTGCGCGTCTTCGCGGTCGGAATCGGAAGCCAGGCCGGCGAGCCGATTCCGCTGCGCGGCGCGGAGGGCGAGATCGAGGGCTACAAGAAGGATGACGAGGCCCGGGTGGTTCTGACGCGGCTGGACGAGGCCGCGTTGCAGCGGATTGCCGACGAGACCCGCGGGTTCTATGTTCGGGCGGGCGGTTCGCTCGGGCTGCACCGCGTGGTGGCGGCGATCGAGGCGATGGAGAAGCGTGAGCTGCAGGGAGGCATCCGCGTGCTTTACGAAGAGCGCTACCGCTATTTCGTCTGGCCCGCCCTGCTCTTGTTGATCGCAGAGTTCTGGGTACCCCTGCGGCGCCGGAAGCACGCCGGGCCGGCCGCCGCGCGCGCGGGCGTGCTGGTGATCTCGATCGGCCTACTCACCGCGCTCGGCGCAGCCGGGTTTGCACCAGCCATGGCGCAGACCCCGGCTGCTCAATCGTTGGGATCGCAGTCTCCGGCCGGGCGGCCGGGCGCTCCGGTTGCGGGACCGGCCCCCGGCGCGCCCGCGGTAACGTCCGCTGGAGAGGCGCCGGCGCTGGGCGAGGAGGAGTGGCGGGCGCTCTTCGAGGAGAACGAAGTCTACCGCGCGAAGCATCCCGAGGACCCCCGGCCCCTCTACAATCTCGGCAACCTCTTCCACCAGCGTGGTGACTACCCCGAGGCGACCGCCCACTACGAGGGGGCCTCACCCCGCGCCGCGGACGAGTTGGGCTCTTGGGTGCAATACAACCTGGGCAACACCCTCTTCCAACAGGACAAGCTCGAGGAGGCCCGGGAGGCGTTCCTCACTGCGCTGCGCGCCGATCCGCAGAGCGAGGCGGCCAAGATCAACTTGGAAGTCACCCAACGGATGCTGGACCGGGCGCAGCAGATGCCCGACTCGACGCGGCAGCAGGGAGAACAGGGAGAGGATCAACAGGACCAGGAGGAGTCAGAGCAACAGGACCAACAGGGGCAGGATCAGCAGCAGAACCAGCAGGGGCAACAGGACCAGCAAGACCGGCAGGACCAGCAAGACCAACAGGATCAACAAGAGGGAGAAGAAGAGCAGCAGGATCAGGAGCAAGCCGAACAACGGCAGCAGGATCAGCCGGCAGAGGAAGAAGCGGATGAGGAGCGCCCGGAGCGCGACGAGCAAACTCGGGGCGCTGAGAACGACCGTGAGGGAAGCGCTGCCGACAGCACGCTCCCGCTCGATGAGCTGCAGCTCCAGCAGATCCTCCGCGGCCTAGAAGGACGCGAGCGGGAACTGCTGCGGGAACGCTTCCGCGCCCGCAAACGGAACTTGCAGGTGGAGAAAGACTGGTAGCCATGGGAGGCGCGGTGCACAGGCTGCGGATGATGCGTGGGGGGCGGGGAAGCTGTCGCCTCCGGCGCGCCTGCCGGAGCGCGGCGGGCCCGGCACGCCTCGTCATCGGCCTGGCGATCGCCACGCTCGGGATCCTGGCGGCTCCGGGGTCCAGCTGGGCCGACGATCCGCGCATCGACCTGCGGTTGGATCGGCGTCAGGTGCCCGCCCGCGGTCGCGTCGAGATGAGCGTGACCCTCGAGGGCTTCTCGCGGCGGGCGAGCAAGCCGGAAATCCCCCCGGTCGATGGGCTCAGCTTCCACGAGTTGGGGCGCAGCAGCAACATCAGCTGGGTCAACGGGCGCCTCTCGACGTCGACGACCTATACCTATGCCATCACCACTCACCGGGCAGGGAGCTACACGATCGGTCCCGTGCAGGTCGAGGATGGGGGCACGCTCTACCGCAGCGAACCCCTCGAACTCGGGGTGACGGCCGCGGGATCGGGCACCGCGCCGGGGCCCCCGCGTGGGACGAGTGTTCCGCCGCGACAGGAAGTGGGGCGCGGCGAGCCGGGAGGGATCTTCGCACGGATCTTGGTGGAGCCGCGAGAGGCTTTCGTCGATCAGCAGGTAACCCTGCGCTTCCGCCTCTACCAACGTGAGGATGTGCAGCTGATCGATATCAGCGAGTTCGTTCCACCGACCGCCGAGGGGTTCTGGCGTGAGAGCCTGGGCGAACAGCGCGATTTCAGAGTCGAGCTCGAGGGCGAGCGCTACCATGTGCGCGAGATCGCCTGGGCGCTCTTCCCGACGCGGGCGGGTGAGCTGACGATCGGGCCGGGCCGGGTGACCTGCTATCTGGCCGCGCCGCGCCGCGAGCGGCGCCGCTTCTTCTCGGATTTCTTCGACCGGGGACTCTTGGATCGTCAGGCCGTGCCTTTGGACACCGAGCCGCAGACGATTCTGGTGCGGGCGCTGTCCGAGGAAGGGCGCCCCGAGGGGTTTTCCGGAAGCGTGGGCCGCTATGCGATCGAGACTCGCTTAGACGTTGCCGAGGCGCGGCAGGGGGAGCCCTTCACTCTGAGTGTCACCATCCGCGGCAACGGCCACATTCAGACGATCGGTGAGCCGGTGTGGCCCGCGTGGGAAGGCCTGCGGGTCTTCGATTCGGGCGAGGCGGTCTCGGTCTCCCAGGCACAGGATCGCGTTGCCGGAGAGAAGACCTTCACCCGGGTGCTCATCGCGAACCGAGCGGGCACGATCGAGCTCGACCCGGTGCGCTTCGTCTTCTTCGATCCGCTGGCCAAGCGCTACCGGACGATCACCGGCGAACCCCTATCGATTGCCGTCAAGACCGCCTTGGGTGTCGGGGGAGAGGCGGGGCCCTCGGGAATCGTCTCCGTGGGAGACGATATCCTCTATATCCATTCCGGCATCGGAGCGGACCTGCAGCCTGTGAGGCAGCGGGGCCTGAGTGCAGCGGTCGCGGTCCATGGCGCGCCGTTGCTCTTGCTCGCCGCCGCCGCGTGGGTTCGCCGCCGCCGCCGGGCGCTGGAGCGCAATCCGCAGTGGAGCCGGCGCACGCGCGCGCTGTCAGGCGCGCGGCAAGCCTTGGCGCGCCTCGCCGGGGGAGCCGAGGCACCCCGCACGGCCGCCGTCCTGGCCGAGATCCTCGAGGCCTATCTCTCGGCCTGGTTGGGCAGGGCGATCCGGGGAAGCCGCCGGAGCGAACTGCGCGGGATGTTGCGGGAGGCGGAAATTCCGGAGGCGGAGACCGATGAGATTCTCGGACTCCTCGATTGGGCCGAGGAGGTGCGCTTCGGTGCCGGCGGCGATCCGGCCGAGGCACCGCGGCGGGCCGCGGCGATGGGGGACCTACTGCGGCGATTGGAGGCCGCGTTCCGCCGCTCGCCATTGGGATCGGGAGTCTAGGAGGCTTCATGGGAACCCGGACCTCAGCCTGCGCGCGGCGCCTGGCCTCGAGCCTCCTACTCCTCTTGGTCGTCTGCTCGCTAGGGGACCATGGGGCGCGCGCCGCCGCCGCGGTGCCCCAGCGCGTGGCCGAGTCGCTGCAGGCAGCCGAGCAGGCCTACGCCCAAGAACGCTACTCGGCGGCCCTGGCCGCCTACCGCGAGGTGCTTGCCAGTGGGTGGTCATCGGCCTCGCTCTACTACAACCTGGGGTGCGCGGCCCAGCGCGCCGGGCGCCTCGGGTGGGCGGTGGCCTACCTCGAGGAGGCCCGCCGGCGGGCGCCCCGTGACCCCGACATCCGCCACAACCTGCGCATCGTCTCGGGCCAGGTTCGTGACCGGCGTCCCCCGGGGGATGCCTCCTGGGTGCTCGAGGCGCTCGCCGCACTGCTCGACGCCTACGCCCCTGCCGACGCGCTCCGCTCGACGCTCGCCGCCTTCTGGCTGGCGGCCCTGCTGCTGGCGGTCCACTGGCTGCTGGGGCCACGGGCCCGCCGGATCACCCGGCGCGTGCTGGCCCCTGCGTTGGGACTCCTGCTGATTAGCCTGATTGGGTTGGCGCTCAAGGCCTATCAGGTCGAGTCGGCGCCCGCGGGCGTCGTCGTCGCCGATGAAGTCGAGGTCCGCGCTGGTCCCCGCAATGAGGAGACGGTCCAGTTCGTGGTCCACGCGGGGACGCTGCTCGACGTTGGGCGGAGCACCGAGAACTGGCGCGAGGTCTGGCTGGGCGAGGAGATGCGTGGCTGGGTCCCCGAGTCGGCCGTTACCGAGTTCAGCGCGCCCTGCTGGCGGCCGTAGGTGGCACCTGCTTGGCTGAGACTGCTGGCTGAGACTGCGGGCTTGTGCTGCACGAGACGGGTGGCTATGGTAAGACGTTGCGTTTGCTGGCCCCCAGTATGATCGCCGGCTGCACCGCGCGAGGAGGGCGACGATGACGGCTGAGCGCCTGCTCTCATACTTCGGCGAGAGCCGGTTCGTTCCGGAGTTGCGTTCGCGCAGCAAGGATGGCGTTCTCGGGGAGATGGCCCGAGTTCTGGCCGACGAGGGGGAGATCGGCGATCCGGCTCTCTTGCTCGAGATGATCCGGCGCCGCGAAAGCCTCGGCAGCACGGGACTGGGCAAGGGGGTGGCGGTTCCCCACGGGCGCAGCACGGCCGCGACCGACACGCGGATCGTCTTCGCACTCTCCAAGAAGGGCGTCGACTTCGGCGCCCTCGACAACGAACCCTGCCGGCTCTTTTTTCTGATCGTGGCGCCGTACGAGGACCGCAAGCACGAGTATCTCCCGCTGTTGGGCAAGATCGTCGAAGTTGTCAGCGATGAGGCGGTGCGGGAGCGGCTGTTGCAGGTCGACTCCTTCGGGGCATTCACCCAGACGATCCGGGAGGCGTTCGGTGAGTGATCGGGTGCAGCGGTTGGCCCAGTTGCAAGACCTGGAGCTGATGATCCGCGAGGTCGAAGACCCCGCCAGCAAGATGAAAGAAGAGGCACTCGGCTTCTCGGTGGAGGGACTGGCGCAGCTGCAGAACGCCCGCAGCCGGCTATTGAAGCAGATTCCCAAGCAAGATCTGCGCGCCTATCAGCGCATCCGGCGCAAGTACGATCGGGCGGTCGTGCCGGTGATGAACCGGATTTGTCTCGGATGCTTTCAGGCCCTGCCGACGTCGGTGACACGCAATGTCTCCGAGGCGGGACCCCTACCGATCTGCGAGAACTGCGGCCGTATCCTCTACTGGCTGTGAGTGCGTCCGTGGCACGCGATTCTGTATCAACGCTGCGCGATTTCGCTCTCAGGGAAGTTGCGCTCTCTCCCGCGCCCAGCGCGGGCGCCCACGATCTGGTCTTCCGGCGGGGACGGTTGGTGCGGGTCACGTTGTGTGAGCGCCAGCCCGCCGCGCAACCCCGCCTGTATGCCTCGCCTGGATTCTGGGACGGCCACCTTCATCTGCTGCACGTCGGCCTGGCCCGCCAACGACTCGATCTTTCCGCCACCGCGTCGCTCGAAGAGGCGCTGAGCGCCCTCGAGGCCTTCGCGCGGAAACGTGGGGAACAGTCGATACTATGGGCCGAGGGCTGGGACGAGAGCTGTTGGCCCGAAGGCCGGGTGCCGACCGCCGCGGAGATCGACCGCGTGGTTCCCGATCGCCCGGTTGTGCTCAGGCGGGTGTGCGGTCACCTCGCGGTGCTCAACACCCGGGCCTTGGCAGGGGCGGCGGTGCGTTGGCCCGATCTCGATCCTGCGGGGCGCCTGGTCGAGGAGCGAGCGATGGGTCTCTCGGCCCTGTGGCCTCCGAGCCCGGCCGAACGCGAGGAGGCCCTGCGCGAGGCGCAGCGCGAGGCGCTCTCGCTGGGCATTTCGCGGATCTCCGAGATGGGCAGCCAGGGCGCGGTCGACGCCTATCTCGGCCTGTTGAAGCGGGAAGAGCTCGACCTCGATGTCGCCCTCCATTTCCAGCCGAGCCAGTTCGATCTGGCCGCGCGGCTGCAGGCCGACGGCTGGTTGACCCGGGGGCGCCTGACTCTAGGGGGAATCAAGATCTTCACCGATGGATCGGTCGGAGCCCGCACGGCTGCCCTGCGGGAGCCCTATGCCGATGGCGCCGGCCGGGGGACCTTGCTCTACGATGACGCCGAATTGGCGAGCCTCCTGGCGCGGTGCGTCGAGGCCGGCTTTCCGGCGGTGATCCATGCGATCGGGGACGCGGCCATCGACCAAGTCCTGACCCAGGCGGGGCGGGTGGTTGCCGATCTCGGTCGCCCGCCGCGCGGGTGGGCATCGATCGAGCATGCCGAGCTACTCACCGATGCCCAGCTCGAGACGGTGGCACGTCTCGGCGTGCGTCTCGGCCTGCAGCCCAACTTCGTCGCTCGCTGGGGGCAGCCGGGGGGACTCTACGAGCAGGCTCTGGGAAGGGAGCGCTGGCAGCGGATGAATCCGCTGCGCAAGATCTGGGAAGCCGGCGTCCCCCTCCTCTTCGGATCCGACGGCATGCCCATGGATCCCGGGCTGGGTTTGCGGGGGGCGGTGCAGCATCCCATGCCCGAGGCGCGCCTGACAGTTCAGCAGGCCCTGGCCGCCTATCGCGGGGATCGCTCGGAGGGCGCACTCGAATGGGGACCCGACCCCCCCTGGCGGCTCGGTAGCGAACACGTCGTGCTCTTCGCGGGAGATCCGGCCGAGTGGGCTGCGGGAGAGCGCGGCCGAGCGCACGTCCGCGGCGTGCTCTCCCGGGGGCGCTGGGTCGTGCCGCCGGACCCGGATCTGTTCCGCGAGGGAGTCATCCATGAGGACTGATTCCGACACGGCGGGACTCCACGATGCCCTCGAGCGTGAACGCCGGCGCAACGAGCTGCTCAGCCGGGTGGCTCTCGAACTCGCCCGGACTCTGCGGCTCGAGGAAATCCTGCCGCTGATGATCACGCTCCTGCGCGAGCTGATCGACTTCGATGCCGTCAGCATCTACCTCCATCCCCCGGGGAGCGACGAGCTCAACTGGTTCTACGGCCTCGGCTACCCGTCGGGATCGGAGGAGCAGGTGCGTCTGAAGCTGGGGCAGGGGGCGGTTGGCTGGACGGCCCAGCACGAGGAGCCGCTGATCCTACCCGATGCGGTCGCCGATCCCCGCTATCTCGCCGCGCGTCCCGAGACCCGCTCGGAGATGATCGTGCCCTTGATCGTCCAGGGGCAACTCGTCGGCATCTTCAATCTCGAGAGCGACCGACAGGACGCCTTTCATCAGCACGACCTCGAGTTGCTCCAGGCCTTCGGCCTCCATGGCGGGATCGCGATTCAACGCGCTTGGCTGCATGCCGAGGGCGTGGAGAAGCGCCGCCTGGAGGAGGAGTTGGCGATCGCCCGCCGCATCCAGTTGCGCCTGCTTCCGGCGCGCGCACCTGAGATCCCGGGACTCGATCTGGCCGCCTTCAATCATCCCTCGCAGGAGGTGAGCGGCGACCTCTACGACTTCGTGACGATTACTTCCGATCAGGTCGGCCTGATCATTGGCGATGTCGCCGGCAAGGGAGTCGCCGCGGGCCTGCTGATGGCGACGTTTCGCGCGAGTCTACGGGCCGAGATTCGCAACAACTATGCGATCTCTGTGATTCTGGGCAAGGTGAATCGCCTGATGTGGGAGAGCGTCGAGGAGGCCGCCTTCGTCACCGCCGTCTATGGGGTCCTCGATTGGCCGCGCCGCCGATTGACCTACTCGAATGCCGGACACAACCCGCCGATCTTGCTGCGGGCGGGCGGGCGCGTGGAGTTGCTCGAGGTGGGCGGCCCCTTGTTGGGCCCCTTTCCCGACGCCACGTATTGCGAGGCCTTCATCGATCTCGAACCTGGGGATGTGCTGGTTTGTTACACGGATGGGATCACCGAGGCGTGCTCGCCGGAAGGTGAGATGTTCGGTCTCGAGCGGCTGACGGCGCTCGTGCAGGCGCGTCCGCCGGACGAGCCGGCTCGCGTGCTCTGCGAGCGGATCCTGGAGGCGGTCCGGGGTCATAGCCACGAAGTGCACGCCGCCGACGATCTGACCGCCGTCGTCGCACGCGTGTTGTCGGAGCGGGATCAGGGGCCCGTCCGAGATGCAGGTGGGGAACCGCCGCTGGTGTGAGTGGTCGCGGGTGCGCGGCTGCCCAGAAACCGATTGAACCGCCCTGGGGCGGATGCGAGGATACGCGTATGTTCAAGCAAGAGGGAAGAGACGAGAAGCGGCCCCGCGGAGACGAATCAGGATCAACGACCATTGTAGGCAGCGGGACAAGCTTCAATGGCGTGCTCAAGGTCAATGGTTCGTTGCGCGTCGACGGCGAGGTCGAGGGACAGGTCTACGTGACCCAGAGCCTGGTGGTCGGAGCAACCGGTGTGCTCAAGGCGGAGATCGTCACCGATTCGGCGGTGATCACCGGGCGGGTCAGCGGGCGGATCCAGGCCAAGGGCAAGGTCGAGCTGCAGAAGGGCTCGCGCCTGGAGGGGGATGTCCACGCCCACAGCTTCCAGATCGAGGATGGCGCCTTCTTCCAGGGCAACTGCGCCATGGGGGAGGCCGCTGGGTCTGCGGGGCGCGGCGCGGCCGCCGGCCGCCCGGGTGAGAAGCTGAAAGTCGTCGGTCCCTAGCAGCCGGCGGGAAGGGAACCTGGGGCGTGGCGAACGGCTACTACCGAATGGGCGGCGGCGGGCTCGGTTTGCCCGAGGGTGTGAAGTACCTGCTCATCTGGAACGGCATCCTCTATCTACTCCAGCATTTCATCCTGGCCGGCGACTACGGGCTCCTGCGCGGCCTGACGGTCGGCGTCGGCAGCCTTCCGGCCGGTATTCCGGTCGGTGATCTCGAGAGCCATTTCCGCACGATTCCGACCCTCTTCGGCACGGTCCCCGTGCTTTTCTGGCAGAAGGGATTCATCTGGCAGGTCGCCACCTACATGTTCCTGCACGGCGGCCTGTTTCACATTCTCTTCAACATGTTCGCGCTCTGGATGTTCGGCTGTGAGCTGGAGCGCATGTGGGGCACGCGGAAGTTCATCGGCTACTACTTCTTCACCGGCATCGGCGCGGGCCTCTTGACCGTCGTGCTGACCCCCCATGGGTATGCGCCGACGATCGGCGCCTCGGGTGCGGTCTATGGCATCTTGCTTGCCTATGCGCTCTATTTCCCCGAGCGGCGCATCCTCCTCTATTTTCTGATTCCGATTCCGGTGCGAATCTTCGTTGTGATTATCGGCTTGATCGCCCTGATCAACTCGCTCGGCACGAGCGGGAGCGGCATCGCTCACATCGCCCACTTGGGCGGCCTCGTCTTCGGCTGGGCCTACCTGCGCGGCTGGGGTCCGGGGAACATCCTGCGGCGGTGGTTGTGGCGCCGCCGTCGGCGCGGCATGCGTGTGGTCGATTTCACCCGCGATGACGACGACCGCTGACGCCGCCCTTCGATCGGACTCCATCTGCCCCATCTGCCCCCGCCGAGTTCGTCCGTCGCGCGTGCGAAGGGTGCAGGCTGTCGCGGTCGGTCTTGGTGCATGGGCCAAGCAGACGGGCCCGGAGCCTTGCGGCTCCGGGCCCGTGGGATTCGTTCAACGATCGCCTCCCCGGCGTTCGCCGCCGGGGAGGGGCGAAGACTACGGTTAGTCGACGCGGATCATCCGGCGTGCCTCGCTGCGCCCATCGACGGTGAGGCGGTAGAAGTAGATCCCGGCGCCGGAAGGCAGGCCGAGCTCATTGGCGCCGTTCCACTCGACACTGTGCTGGCCGGCCTTGACGGCCTCTCCCTTGATCAGGTGGCGCACGCAGGCGCCGGTCACATCGTAGATGCCGATGCTGACCGCATCGGCATCCTCGGCGAGACGGAACTGGAAGGTCGTCGCGCGATGCGACGGATTCGGCCGGGCGGGGAAGAGGCTGATCGAGGATGCACCGGGCATCAACCCGTCGACCGCCCCGCCGTAGTAGAGCTGCTCGATGTCGTCGCTGAAGAACGGGATCACCTTATAGGTGTTGTACTCGTAGGTGAGGATCCCACTGACGAGCACACTGTCGCCGACCGTCGGGTGGAAGCCGTGTAGGTCACCGAAGTCGTTCCAATCGTGCTCGAAGTCGACGCGGCAGGTGTCGGGCTCGCCGGCGCCGGTGCCGGGCAGCAGCCACCACTCGCCGTAGATGCCCTCACCGGCGACGCTGTCGAGGTAACAGGGAGCGTTGAGGCGCACGCGCGCATGCTCCCAGACCTCGGGGGCATTGTCGTCGGGCGGGTTGCCGTCATTGGGGATTGCGTCGTAGAGGATGTCTGCGGCGGTGACGTCGGTGGTGACCACCGGCTGGGTCGCCGCGCCCAGGTTCTCGACCAGTTGCACGCCGGAGCGCCAGCTCAGATTGGTCTGTCCATAGTACTCCTCGATCTCACCGGCGACCTTGAGGCTGTCGCCGACGGCGAGGTCGCCCACGGCGCTGACCCGCGAGTAGAGATGCTTGAAGGGACCGGCATCGCCCTCCTGCAGGAAGTAGTAGCGGCCGTCGATGGCGGTCACGCGTCCGGCCGTGGTGACGACCACGCCGTCATAGAGCGATGCATCGACGGTGAGATCGGCGACGTGCTGCAGCGTGTAGAGCGAGGTGATCCCCAGGGTGAAGTCGTATTGGGCCGGCGACATCATGAGGCTGCCCTGTTCGGCGAGGACCTCCTCGACGTAGATGATATCGATCAGGCCGGGGGTCTGCGGGGTGGTCGTCAAACGCACGAAGCGATGGTCGCTGTCGTTGCGCTCGGCGGACGTGACCGTGAGGCCCGAGTCGAACGTGTAGTTGGCGGGATCCTCGGCGGTGTATTCATCGACCGCAATCGCAAACCAGACGTCGATGTGAGTGTTGTCGTAGGCCCAGACGCCGCGCAGCTCTGGCTTGCAATCCATGCCTAAGTCATCGGAGCAGTTGCGCGGGGCGATCTTGAATTCACCATGGTCATAGTTGAGCACTCCCTGGACAAAGGTCAACTCGGTACCCTCGACAGGCTGGGAGTAGTCGAAGTCGCCACCGGGGTCGGCCGAGTGGTGCATGACCTTGATCGAATCGCCGAGAGTGGTGACGAAGTCGGTAAACAGGAACCAGTCGTCGTACTCGTTCATCTCGCCGGCGTAGAGGGAGGCGTCGTCACGGTCGACGCGGACGAGCACGCACTCGTAAGCCTCGGCGTAGGTAGCCGTCGGCCCATTGATCTCGGTCATCAGCGAATTCACCGGGGTCGGCAGCGTACCCTGGCCGACGACCTCGAAGCCGCAATCGACGGTCGAACCACAGGGGGAGTGGTCGATGTCGATCTCGCTCAGGTCGTAGTACTCCTCGTACATGCCGGTCACGTCGACCAGGTCTCCGCGCTGGACATCACCGAGGTGGGTATTGCCCGTGTAGACCCAGATGCCCGAGTACTGATACTGGTAGCCGGGATGATGGTCGACCTCCGGAACCTGGATGAAGAACCCCCAGAATCCGGTGCCGGTGACGACGCAGTTGCGCACCGTGACCTCGTCGCCCGGGTCGTGGAGCTCAGTCTGGATGTTATAGATCGTGGTCTCGACAGCGCTCGCTGCGCCGGTGCCCAGGGCGAGCAGCAGTCCCAAGGCGACACAGATGCCAATCGACTTCATGGGTGGACCCCTCCATGGTGGATGATTGGAACCGGCATGTGACTTCTGGTGGGCCTGCGCGATGTCATGGCCCAACATTGCACAACTCCGCGTAAGTATACGCTCGATAGGCATCTGCGTCAAATCGTCGCGGACGCGCCGGAGGGGAGGCGTGGAACAGTAGAGATGCTATCTTGCACACCGGCAGCCAGTTAGCGCGACAAGAGCCCCTGGATGCTAGGGCTGCTGAGCGGCTGGGGCTCCCTGGCGGCTGGGGCTTCCAAGCGGCTGGGGTTTCTAAGCGGTTGAGGTCTTCAGTGGCCACGGCTTCTAGTTGGATTCGAACAGACTCCGCATCAGCGCCTCGACCGCTGCCTCGGGTTCCTCGTCGGCCCTGAAGCGCGTCAGCAAGGTCGTGAAGATGGCGATTTTTCCGAGGCCTTTCTCGGCCAGAGCGCCGACATAAAGCGTGTCGGTTGCGTTCTCGGGAACCAGGGTGGTGTCGACGGTGCCGGGGCCGACCCAGAGCAGGGGCTCGAGGCTGTCGGAGATCGCGAAGCACTCGGTCTTCGGCATCCGCGCGGTGATCACCAGCGAGTCGACGCCGCCAAAGCGCTCCCCGCAGTAGAGCGCGGTGCGGGGGTCAAGGACCAGGTTGCTGACGACATCCTGATCGACCGGATAGGTGTAGACCCGGCTGATCCCGAAGACGTCCTCGTAGAATCCGCGACTCAAGCCGCCACCGGTTCCCAAGACGTTGAGGCCGGTCAGGAGCAGCTCGCCGCCCGAACGGACATAGGGCTCGAGGGCACCCTGGGCGCGCTCGAGCCCCAGGCGGAAGGCCTCGTCCTGGTTGGCGCTGCCCGAGTAGGTCTTGATCCCGTACCAGAGGACGCCCTTGAAGAGGTCGAAGATCGGCAGGACCTCCTGACTGCTGCGGAAGGGCCCCTCGACCTCGACATCGTAGATGTGATAGTTGCTGCCGAAGAGCGAATTCATCCGTCCGCGCCAGAACGCGTCGTCGATTCGCGCGGGACTGACCGTCGGCCAGGCGTTGTCGATCAGGAGATACTCGCCGGCGGGGGCGACGACTTCCCAGCTCCAGGAGATCGTATCCGACCCGGTGCGCGCCCGATCGAAGACCTGGAGGTAGATCGTGCGGGGACCGAGGCGGCCCTGGAAATGCTCGGGGAAGAAGGCGCCGACCGTGTCTTCACGAACGGTGATCTGCGAGAGCGCCGGGTCCTCGCCCGGCTGCGTGTCGAGCCACAGGCGGGTCTCGGCGATCGTCTCGCGACCATCGTAGTCCTCCGGAGTCCAGGCGAAGGAGATCGCCGGCAGACTCGGATGGGCGAAGGTCGGGTGGCGCGTCGTGTCGGTCCAGCTCACCAGGGGTGGTTGGTTGTAGAGGCTGAAGAGCTGCGTGACGGGATCGGGGTCGGCGAGGAGATCGTTGTCGATCGCGCGCAGGCTGAAGGTACGTTCGATGTAGCTGCCCTCCACCGGCACGTCGAACGTATCGGCGCCCGTGCTGGTGAACACCCAGCTCGAATCCTCCCACCAGAGACTGTCGTCCGGCTCCGGGTTCCAGGGGCCGTCCCAGTGATAGGCGAAGCCGATGACCTCGCCGTCGCGGTCGGTGCCGTCCCAGCGCAGGACAATGTGGTAGGAGACGGTGTTGAGGCTCTCACCCATGACGGAGAGATAGGTCAAGGGCGGCTGGTTGCCCGGCGCCGCCCGTTCGTCCACCGCACAGCTCGCCAGCAGGACCATTCCGGCAACGGCCAGACCTGCCAGTGCCCTGCGCCCGGCGACGCGCGAACAGGGTTTCATCCAGCTCCCGTGCATGGTTGCCTCGCTCTGCCTCCGCTGTCCACCGGCGCATCCCGGGCGCCACCGGCGGATCGTTTCATCAATCATTTCATGATCAGGAACTTGCCATGTTCCACGTCGCCGGTCTCGAGATTCTCGACGCTAAAGACGTAGAGCCCGGTGGCGATCGCCTGATCCTTGCGCGTCGTCAAATCCCAGGCGGCCATGTTGCCCGAGAGTTCGGGGATGTCGCCGGCCGGGAAATTGGGATCGTCGGGATCGTAGATCCCCCGCACATCGGTAGCGCCATAGAAGCGGGCATCGAAATCGATCGTCTTCACCAGGTCGCCGGCGAGCGTGTAGATGCGGATCTTGCAGCGGGGGGGCAGGCCGGCGAACCAGAGGTAGCGGTCGCGCAGTTGCTCTTCGTCCCAGGCGGCGTCGCCACGGTAGGGGTTGGGGAAGACGATCACCTTGCCCTCGGGCGTTTCGCCGAGCTGCGGACCGGGGATCGTAAAGACGCGATTTTGGGCGAGCCCCGATTCGAGCGGATCGATCTCCAGCGTGCCGCGATCGTAGCTCGTCACCGCGACCCAGTGCTTGAAGCCGTCGCGCACACCGTCGATGTCGAAGCGGAAGCGGTAGACGGTCGTATCCCCATCGACGACTTCGACGAGCGGCTCGTCCGGCGTGATCGCCTCGAGTCCGGTGTCGAAGAAGAGCGAGTCGCGCAGGTCGAAGTCACCGAGCTGGCGGAAGCCGACCGACTTGCCCTCGTCACTCATATAGATGCGGAACCCCTCGAAGTCCTGCTCACCGCTTTCCAGATCGTAGACGTAGAGGGGTGAGTCGTCCCACCAGAGGCGGATGCGCGAGTGGTAGTTCTCGATCTTCAGGCGCGGTGGTGGGGGGGGCAGTGGGATCTTGAAGCCATGGTCATAGGCGAACTGCGCCCAGCCGGCATTGAAGGCCATATCTTGACTGGCATTGCGCGGGGGGCTCGCGTCGGGCGAGGGGGTTCCCCCGATGAAGGCATAGGAGACGGTCACCGTGTCGCCCGGCAGCATGAACCAGTGTTCCACGCCGACGCTGTCGAGAAAGCTCTCGGTTCCGAGCGGACCGACCGAGAGGAGGGTCACCGGATCTTCGTTGGGCCCCTCGACACCGCCGGTGGGGTCGCGGTCGCCGTTGCCCAGCGCCAGGTAGCGCCCGACGTCGAGATGGGGTGTCTCGGGGTTGGTGCCGGCCGGATCCCAGTCCCACATGTTGAATGAGACGCGCTTGTTGGCGAGCGTGTCGGGGGTCGTCCCCAGCAGCATGTAGCCGCCCCAGGAAGGGCAATTGCCCCGGTACTCGCGCCAGTGGTGCTCGGTGATCAGACGCAGGGAATCGACATAGGCGATGTCCTTGTTGCGGAACCAGCCCGAGGGGGGCCACTCGTCGTAGGCCCCCTTCCAGCCTGAGGCGAGCTCGGCATAGAGCCCGGCATAGATATCGAAGATCGGATGGGTCGGGTGGTTGTTGATGATGTAGAAGTTGATCAGAATGATCGCGTTGTAGGGTTCATGGGCATACTGCATGACTTCCTGCACGACCCGCACGTGCAGGGGACGGTGGAGCGATCCCGGGTAGGTGCGCTCATCGTGGTACTCGCAGATCAGGTCTTCGTCGGATTTCGCATCCAGACTGAACGATTCGTGCAGGGGTTGCAGCGAGAGCACGCTGAATTCCCCGTAGACGGGATAGAACTCGCTCTCGGTGTCGCCTGAGCCGCCATAGTAGCCGTCGAGGGTGGTCGTCGTCGTTAGCGTCTCGGCCAGGGCGATCAAGGCCGAGTCACTGAAGAGCCCGGCGACCCAGATCCCGGCGCGCACGAGATGCTCTTCATCCTCGCCGAGGGGATACTCGAAGGAGGGATCCCGCGAGGCCATGTTGTTGCCGAGGAATCCATTGTTGAAGATCGTCAGGCCCGCGCTGCTGGCGGGGTAGCGCCCGGTGCCGGTCACCCGGTAAACCGTGCGGACGGTCGTATCCTGAGCGACCGGGGAACTCGTGGCGGGGGCGCGATGGTCATGGCGGACCAGGCCGTTGGCCACCGGCAGGATGAGAATTGCCGCCAAGCTCGACAGGAGCAGTCCGCGCAGTTGGGTGTGTAACCTCATTCTCGACATCTCCGCCGCCTACTGCGATGAGAGCTCGAAGAGCACGATGCGGTTGCTATCGGGCTGACTGACGAAAACCAAGTCGCCCTCGTCGCCGACCGCGAGATGGCTCGGGGCGGTCAGCGGGGGATCGGGGTGGCTGCGCGCCGGCCAGTAGACCGTGTCGGCGAAGGCGCCATTGGCCTGAAAGCGCAGCACCCGATCATGCCCCGTATCGGTGATATAGACATACTCGGCAAATGGATCGATGGCCACATCCCGCGGTGTGCTGAGCAACCCTTCCTCCCAGCCGATCGGTTCGGGATGGGCCGGATAGGGCAGGCTGGTCGTGTCGGGCAGGATCCGCTGGACCCAGTCCTTACCGCTGTCGGAGACCCACAAGAAGGCGCCCGCGTAGGTGAGCCCGCGGGGATCGGTGACGTAGCCGATGCCGCTGCCCTCTTCGGCGACGACGCGCAGTGGGTGCCCCCAGCGGTCATAGGAACGGATCTCGTCGCTGGTGGAGTCGGCGACGTAGATGTGCAAGCGCTCGTCGGCGGCCACGCCCGAAAGCCCCTCCCAGAGCGTGTCGGAGAAGCTGTGCAGCAGCGGTCCGCCCCAGCGATAGTAGATCTTGCAGCGCATGTCCCCGGGGTCGAGGACGATGACATAGACCGAGTCGCCCCGTGCGACCGTCGTCAACTGCGTCGGGCGGATGAGGCCCTCGAAGGCGGTGGCCATATCGGCGCTGGTCGGGGCGGTCTTGCGCGTCGTCAGGTAAGTCGCGATGCGGCTCTCTTCCTCGATGACATAGAGATAGATGCCCTCAACGGCCAGATCGCTCGGCGCCGGCAGCGTCCACTCGGCCTTGAAGTTGAACTTACCCGGTAGCGGCGTGCGGAACTCGAGCTCCGGCTGCGGCGGGAGTTCGATCTGCTGACCGCAGGCCGTGGCCAGCAGGGCGGAGAGCGCCACGAAGAGCACCCGGCGCAGCCGGCGGTGGTTCTCGTGGGCGCGGTCCATGCCTCTCCTTCCGCCTACCATGAGTAGTGCAAGCCCCAGCGGTGAATCGATCCGAAGTAGCCGCCGTCGGCGTACGCGTAATCGACATCGATCCGCGTACTACCGAACCGCATCCGCACGCCGCAGCCGGCATGCAGCTTGAGCGCATCGGCGGAAAAGTCGTAGCCCGCCCGCACGGCAAAGGCGCGCTCCATGGTCAGCTCGGCGCCGGCGCGCAGAACCTCGCGGTTGTCGGCCGGGTGGCCCACCTCGATCGAGGTCACCAGCTTCCACCGCTTGCTCTGATAGGGATCGATGCTGAAGCCGAAGCGGAAGAAGGTCGGTGGACTGAAACTCGTGTAACGGATTTCGGCATCGCTGCGCCGGCTCTCGAATTCCCCTGACGGCCGTAGGTCGGGACCGAAATTGCTGAGAGTAATGCCCATGCGGGTGTCGCGATAGCCGACGAAGTAGATCGCTCCGGCGTCGATCAGCCAGGTGGTCAGTTCGGTGCCGTCGAGTTCGGGCGCAAAGGCTTCGTGGAACAGCTTTGCGGCGACGCCGAAGCTCAGCTTGTCGGTCAGTGCCCGCGAGGCTCCCAGCGTGGCCGTCCAGGTCGAGTAGGTGAATTCGCGTCCGGTGCCCAGGGGGTGGAACTCGTCGGTCTCATCCATGGTGGCGCTCAGTCCTGCGAGACCAATGCCGATCGCCCCGCGAATCGGGGCGAAGGGCAGACAGACGACCGCCGCACCGGCGGGGATCCCAGCGGTATAGTCGACACCGCAGAGGAGCACGCCGCGCTCACCCTCGATGCCCAGGCCGGCCGGATTCCAGAGCAGCGCGGCCGGCCCGGAGGCATACGCGCACACCGCGCCCCCCATCCCGCTGCCGCGGGGGTCGAGCGAGACCTTCAGGAAAGAGCCCGAGGAAGTGCCTACCCGCTGCCCGCCGAGATCGGTCTGGGCGGCGGCGGGAGCGGCGGCGAGCAGGAGCCCCGCGCCCAGCAGTCCGGCCAGGACCCGGACGCGCGCCGGCGGCCTTCCCCGGGTCGGAGCTCTGTGAACGCTACCATTCATAGCGGATTCCCACGCGGAAGGTCCGCGGCTTCGAGTAGTAGCTCGGACTGGCCAATTGATAGTAGGAGGTCTGGTAGTCGGCGAGGATGCCTCCGGCCACGTCGGCGGCATAGGCGTCGACCAAGATCTGATCGGGATCCTCGCCGTCGTGGTTGCGGCGGTAGTTCTCCATGTAGGTCTCGACGGCGCGCGGCACCTCCTCGGCGAGATAGGCGCGGTAGCTGTTGGGGTTCTCCCACGGATCGATCAGGCTGCCCTCGCCGGGAACATACTTCGCTCCGGTGACCCAGTCGAAGCTCAGCGGAGTCTGGTAGTTGAAGACATTGAACACCTGGAAGGAGAGCTCGAAGCGCCGGGTGGCGAGTCGGAACCCCTTGGCCAGTGAGAGATCGCAGGTTATGTCGCTCGGCCCGCTGCGTGAATAGGCGTCGCCGACGTCTTCACCGAATGCGCTCTTCGGTGTATAGGGGCGACCCGAGCGGACCATGAAATAGAGCTTGGCGCTGAGATCCTGGGGCCAGCGCAAGCCGAGCCAATGCGGCGGCTCCTCGTCTTCCCTGACGCGCAGATTGAGTTGCGCCGTCAGCTTGTGGGGGCGGTGCCACCACAAGAACTCCTCGCCCAGCACCGGCTCGCGCGAATCCCCGCCCGTCTCCTGGATCAGCTTCGACTTGTTGGCGTCCGAGCTCTTCCCCTTGGATGTCGAGAACGTGTAGGAGAGCGAACCCGAAACGTAGTTCTGGCGGTTGCGGTGCAGGCTGACTTCGATCCCGCGGGAGCGGGCATAGTCCATGTTCCAGTACATGAAGAATTCGCTGCGTCGCGTCTCGCGTTCCCGGAGTTCGAGCCGCGTCGTCGTTGGATAGTCGTACATATCTTTCCAGAAGACGCTCAGCTTGGCGGCCAGGATGTCGGTGAACTGGTACTCACCGCCGACTTCGTAGGAGACCGAGATCTGGGGATTGAGCGCCGGGTTGCCGATGCGGGGATATTCCTCGCCCGACTGCGAGCTCGACTTGGCATAGACGAAGTAGTAGGGGGGGCGTTGGCTGTAGTGGCCGTAGTTGAAGAAGATGTGCGCCCGTTGATTGATGGGGAAGGAAACCGCCAGGCGCGGACTCAGATGGCCCTTGAAACGGTGGCCGAAGAGCTCGTGGGTCTCGTTGTAGAACTTCTCGCGCAAGGCCTGCGTCATGTGGGGGCCGGTCTGCAGATCGAGAGCCCGGCGGATCTGATGGCCGGGGAACCAATAATCATAGGTTACCCCGGCGTTGATCGTCATCCCCTCGTGCTCGAAGTGGTCCTGGATGAAGAAATTGCCCGCGTTGGGCGTGACCTGAAAGAGGTCGTATTCGTCGCCCAAGGGCAGGCTTCGATCATCGGGCGTGCCCTGGCGCGAGGTGTCGGGATCGATGTAGACCGTGTGGGCGTTCAGCGCCATGTATTGGACGTCGTGGTACTCTGCATTGAGGCCCCATTCGACATTGTGGGCCCCGAGCACGTGCGACCATTCGTTGGCCAAGCCCCAGACGATGACGAAGCGATCGCGCCAGTCCTGAGCATCTCCGACGTCGACGAAGTAGGGGGTGTTCTCGATGCCGGAATCATCGGGAATCTCATTGTCTCGCGAGGCGTCGTAGTCGCTGTAGTCCTTCCCGTCGACATCCTTGTGCTGCCCGGAGTAGTGGCGCCACAGGCGCACCGTCGTCCGGGTGTTGAGTCCCAGGCTGCGATTCCAGATCAGACTGAGGATGTTGACGTCGTTGCTCACCGTGTAGTGATGATCCAGGCGCGGCGCCCACGCCCAGGGGAAGTTGCTCACATTGCGATCGATGTCTCCGATGTCGGGGTTGCCCCAGTCCTGGGTGATGCTCAGTGTCTTGGTCCAGGAAAGAGAGAGCTTGTTGTTGGCATCCGCCTTCCAGGCAGTCTTGAAGAGCGCCCGCCAGCGGTTCTCGGCCAGGGGGGCGAAGAACTGCCCGTAACTGAAGGTGTGCCCGAGGATCTCATCGCTGAGCGAGGGGGAGAGGTGCGGACTGCCCTTCACGTCGCGAATGCTCGGGAGATAGCCGTTGGAGAGCTCGGCCGAGAGGCTTGCGTAGAAGGTGACGTCGGGGCGCTCGTCGCCGAAGCGCTCGAGAATGGGGGCCAGCAGCACGTTGGGCCCGCCCAGCTCGAGATTGCCCTGGTGGACGTTGTGGGCGCCGACCAGCAGATCGCTTGCGTAGCTCACCGATCCGTGCCAGCGCTGGCTGCCCTCCTTGAGTCGGGTCTCGACGACGCCCGACATCGCCTGGCTGTAGCGGGCGCTGAACCCGCCGGTCATCACCTTGACGTCGGTGGCCGACTGAGCCGCAACTTCCCTGCCCATCGATTGGCCGGAGAGCAGGTCCCGCACCTTGACCCCGTCGATGACGAAGAGGCTCTCCTCGGCGCGCCCGCCGCGGAAGTGCAGCCCGCGCTCGTCGCGGACGATGCCCGGCTGTTGCTCGACGATCGCATCGAGCGTCGGCGATTGGGTGATCATCGATTGGAGGTCGTGGGTACTCAGGTCGTGGGAGGTCGAGGTCTTGTGGATATCGATCAGGGGACGCGCGGCGCGGATCTCGATCGTCTCCAGCGAGGTGACGACCGTCGGGGTGAGGCGCAGGGTCAGACTGACCCCCTCGTCGGCTACAACGGTCAGGCGTCGCTCGACGGCCTCGTACCCCATGAAGGTGACGCGCAGCAGGTGCTCGCCGGCGGGCACCGCTTCCAACGTGAAGGTGCCGTCCTCATGCGAGATCGTTCCCAGCGAGGTGCCGGCCAGAACGACGTTGGCCGGGGAAAGCGGTCGGCCGGTCTGCTCGGCGAGGATGCGCCCGGTGATCACTCCGGTCGCGGTCGGATCGTCCGCCTGGGATGGGGCGGGGGGTGCGGCGATCACGATCAGGACGAGCGCCAAGAGGAACGCTCGGCCCCAGCGTGCCCACCTAGGCGGCTTGATCGGTGCCGCCGGTCGGGAAGTGGGGACGCCCGCCCACGCGTCCCGGCATCGCATGCTCATCGCCTCGGCCTTCCTTGCCGTCACGCGGTGTTCTGGAATTCCCGCCGAACCGTAGCAACCAGCTGCGGGATGGTCAAGTGCAAGCCCTCGTTCTGCTCAGGGACCTGCGGCCGGTGGCTGGAAGCTGACGAAGGCATCGGGCATCAGTTCCCCGATGGTGAAGCGCTGGGGTGTTCCCGTCCCCCGCTGGAGGAGCAGTGGAGCCTCGGGGGCCAGCTCGTGCCAGACCTGTAGGCACTGACCGCAGGGGTGGGCGCCGGCGGCGGCCGGCACCCAGAGCACGAGCGTGACAACGGTGGCATCCGTCGCCGCCCGCGCCGCGCACAGGGCGATCTGCTCGGCGCAGACCGAGAGACCGGTCGCGGTTTCCAGACGGACGGCGATGCCGGGAAACAGCTTCCCATCGGCGGTTATGGCGACGGCCCCGGTGCGCTCGCGGGGAGGGCCGGCCGCGCGGCGCGCATGGTCGCGGGCCATCCGCAGGTGCTCCTGATCACTCGTGCCGATGGGGCTCGGGTCATGAATCGCCATCTCGTGTCTCCTGCACCGCCTCACCGTCGGCCAGCACACGGACCACGGCGGCGATCGATTCCGGTGTCATCAGCGCGGCGCGTAGGCGCGCCGCGCCGGGAAGGTGTTTCAGATACCCGCGGTAGTGCTTGCGCATCTCGATGACCGCGCGCCGCTCGCCCTTCTCCTCGGCCGCCTCGCGCAGATGGACGAGCATGACGGCGACGCGCTCGGCGTAGGATGGGGGGGGCGGAGAAACACCCGTGCGAAGATAATGACGTGTTCGGGCAAAGATCCAAGGGTTTCCCATCGCCCCCCGTCCAATCATCACCGCATCGCAGCCCGTCTCCCGAAACATCCGCTCCGCGTCGGCCGGCTCCCGGACATCGCCGTTGCCGATCACCGGAAGCGAAACCGCGCGCTTGACGCGGGCGATCCAACTCCAGTCGGCAGTCCCCCGGAAGCGTTGGCAGCGGGTGCGGGCGTGAACCGTGATTGCCGCCACACCGGCCCGCTCGAGACGGGCGGCGACATCGAGCACGTTGATCGTACCCATGTCCCAGCCGAGACGCACTTTGGCGGTGACGGGCAGGTCGACCGCGGCGACCACGGCGCGGGCCATCTCCTCCAAGAGGTCGGGCGTGCGCAACAGTCCTGCGCCGCCCCCCTTGCCGGCCACCTTGCGCGCGGGACAGCCGAAGTTGAGATCGACGATCTCCGGTTCGGCCTGCTGGGCGAGACGCGCCGCGGCGACGACCGAGTCGATCCGGCTGCCGAAGACCTGGATTGCGATGGGATGCTCGGCGGGCAGGATCCGCAGCTTGGCGAAGCTCTTGGCCGCCCCGTGCACGAGTCCTTCCGCCGAGACGAACTCGCTGAAGACCAGATCGGCGCCATGCCGGCGGGCGAGGCGCCGGAAGGGGCCGTCGGTGATGTCCTCGAGAGGGGCTAACACCAGGGGATGGTCACCATCGAGACCGGGAAGTGCCATGGCCGCTACCTCGCCTCGTCCCAGGGGACCGGGGCCGCCGACACGCTGGCCCGCAGTTGCGCCTCGGCGCGGGCGAGGGCGGCCACCAGGCGCGCCGGATCGCAGGCCCGCTCTCCCTCTCCCGGTCGCCGGCGCCGGGTGGCCAGCGCGAAGAGCAAGGCCAGGGCCGCCCGCAGATCGCGCAGGTCGATCCGCTCGGCGGCAACCCCCCGCGGCCCCATGTTGTGGTAGTTGGCGAGTGGGATCGCCAGCCCGGCGGTGCGGTAGCCGAAGGCGGCGAAGGATGATGCCTCGCAGGTTCCGCCGTCCATGAGACATCGTTGCACCCGGAACCCAGGGTGGCGGGCGGAGAGTTCCGCGGCGGCGGCGAGGATCAGTTGCTGGATCCCGGGGTCGCAGGCCGCGATCTTGTCGCCCAGCCGCACGACCGGCCCGGCACCCCGCCGGGCGCAGGGGAGTTCACGGCTGGTTTCGATCGAGAGGATCGGGTGGTCGCCGGGGATGATTGCCGCTCGGGCGAGGGCGGTTGCGCCGAGGAGGCCTGCCTCCTCGGCCCGCGTGTAGACGACGGTGACCGCGGCGGAGGCCTCGGCGCGCACGAGCGACTCGAGGGTGGCCGCCAGCAAGGCGCACCCGATCAGATCATCGGCAGCGCGGGTGATGATCGCGTTGCCGACGCGGCGGAAGGCGGGCAGGTCCCAGGTTCCGAGATCGCCGGGCGCGAGCGCGCCGGCGGCATCGATCCAGAGCGTTTCGACCCTGGCGGTGGTGCCGCTCTGCCTGATGCGGGTGATGCGGCCGCCGACGGATCGCGCGCCGACGGGATGCACTCGCACGCGCCCCCCGCGGAAGTACGCGGGTGCCACCCGCCCAAACCAACGAGCCCGACAGCGCTGCCCGGCGACGTGGGTGATCACGAAGCCGGGGTGATCGGCATGGGCGATCAGCACCCAGGCGGGTCCCCGCCGGCGGTGGCGGTAGCGCACATGGAGATTGCCCCAGCGGTCTTGGGCGGCGGGCAGCCCCAGGCGGGCGGCGTGCTCACGCAGGAAACCGAGCACGCGATGCTCGTGGAAGCTCGCTGTGGGCAGGGAGCAGACCTGTTTGGATAGCGTTAGCAGGCGTCCGGTTCCCAGCATGCAGGCATCCTCGCTATACTCGTAGTGCTCAGTGCGGCAATCGAATGCCGCCTCACGATGATACCGGCCGGGGGCACCGGCTGCCAGGAGGGAACGGGATACTCAATCGGGGGGTTGTTACGGTTCGGAGGGCTCTGCTAGGCTCGCTAACGAGTCTGCCCCTCCGAGCGCCGGGCGGGGTGCGCGGCGGCGAAGGCGGGGCAGTGGAGAGCAGCGGATGACCGATCGCGTGGGACAGGTCCGGGGTAGGGAAAGCGCGAGCTCCGTCGAGCGGCGAGGCCGGGATTCGGCGCGCGAGATTCGCGCCCTGATCTCATTGCTCGCTGATGACGACAGCCGCATCATCGCCATGGTGTGGGAGAATCTCCTGCGTCTCGGCGCCGTGGCGCTGCCCTATCTGACCGAGGCGGGCGAGGACTCCGATCCGCGCCTGCGCATCCGGGCGCGGCACATCAGGCAGCGCATTCATCTCGAGCAGATGGAGCGCCGGTTTCGCCGCCTGGCCTCGCGGCGGGGGGGAGGCTTCGATCTGGAGATGGGGCTCTCCCTGGTTGCCCGCATCGAATACCCCGATCTCGACCGGCGCCTGATCGCGACCCAACTCGACGAGTTGGCCGATGGTGTCCGCCCGCAGCTACCCATCGAAGCCTCGCCGCAGGAGAGGATACGCATCCTCAGCCGCTATCTGTTCGACGATGTCGGCTTCCGGGGCAACCGCGAGAACTACTACGATCCCGACAATAGCTTCATCAACAAGGTGCTCGAGCGGCGTCGCGGGATTCCGATCTCACTGGCGGCGATTACGATCCTTGTCGGACGGCGGGTCGGTCTACCGCTGTATGCCGTCGGGTTTCCCAAGCACTTCCTCGTCAAGTACCAGGATGCGGCCACCGAGATCTTCTTCGATCCCTTCCATGGCGGCCGCATCTTGAGTCCCGGCGAATGCACGCAGATCCTGGCGAGCGAGGGCTACTACGTCCGCGAGCGCTTCATTGCCGAGTACCTGGCGATCGCCTCGCCACGGGAGCTGATCATCCGGATGTTGCGCAACCTGATTCTGATCTATTCGAAGGTGCGCGACAAACGCAAGGTCCGGCGCCTGATCCGCTACGTCGAGGTCTTGCGCACACGCCCCCGGGCACGCCGCTAGGCGGGGGCGATCTACTCGATTCCGGCCGACCCGAGCGCTGAGCCGGACACCGCGTGGCTGCCTGTGAGCCGGGTGCCGCGTGGCTGTCTGTGAACCGGACACCGCGTGGCTGTCTGTGAACCGGACACCGCGTGGCTGCCTGTGAGCCGGACACCGCGTGGCTGCCTGTGAGCCGGGTGCCCCGTGGCTGTCTGTGAGGCGGGTGCTCGGCGCTTGCCTCACGCTACCCGCGCTCGCTGCGCCGGCGAGCGCTTCCGTTCCGCCACCCTGCTGCGCTAGACTCCCGATCGTCCTGCGCGGGATGGGATGGCGAAAGGGAGGAGCTGCGAATGAAGACGATCATCGAGCCGTTCAAGATCAAGAGCGTCGAACCGATCCGCATGACGACTCGTGAGGAACGCGAGCAGGTCCTGGCCGCAGCCGGCTACAACCTCTTCAGCGTGCGGGCCGAGGACGTGCTGATCGACTTGCTGACCGACAGCGGAACTTCCAGCATGAGCTCCGAGCAATGGGCCGCCATGATGCGCGGCGATGAGTCCTACGCGGGCGCGCGCTCTTTTTTCCGTTTCGAGGCCCAGGTGCGGGAGATCACCGGTTTCACCCATATCATTCCGGCGCATCAGGGGCGGGCGGCCGAGAGGATCCTCTTCAACGTGCTTCATCGCGAAGGAGGCATCTATCTCGGCAACACGCACTTCGACACAACCCGGGCCAACATCGAGTATCTCGGCGATGAGGCGATCGACTTGCCGATTCCCGAAGGCACCGTTCCCTCGCAGTTGCACCCCTTCAAGGGCAACATCGATCTCGACCGCCTGGCCTCCGATCTGCGCCGCCACGCCGGCGCGGTGCGTGCCGTGATCATGACGGTGACCAACAATTCCGGCGGTGGCCAGCCGGTGAGCATGGCCAATCTGCGGGAGGCCTCGCGGCTGGCTCACGCGCAGGGCACCCTGCTGGTGCTCGACTCCTGCCGTTTCGCGGAGAACGCCTACTTCATCAAGCAGCGTGAGCCGGAGTATGCGGAGAAGAGCATTCTCGAGATCGCCCAGGAGATGTTCAGCTACGCCGATGCCACGACGATGAGCGCGAAGAAAGATGGTCTTGCCAACATTGGCGGTTTCTTGGCGTGCAGTGACGACGAGATCGCCGCCGCCGCGCGAAATCTGCTGATTCTGACCGAAGGGTTCCCGACCTACGGGGGGTTGGCCGGGCGGGACCTCGAGGCGATCGCGCAAGGGTTGCGCGAGGTGATGGAAGAGGACTACCTGCGCTATCGCATCCGTTCGGTGGAGTACTTCTGCGAGAGCTTGCAGGCGGCCGGCGTGCCGATGATCCAGCCTCCCGGAGGCCACGCCGTTTTCCTCGATGCCGGCAGCTTCCTGCCCCAGGTTCCCCCAGCCGAGTTTCCGGGGCAGGTGCTGGCCAACGAACTCTATCTCGCCGGCGGCATCCGGGGTGTGGAGATCGGCAGTGTCATGTTCGGCAAGGAGGACCCGGCGACCGGCACGGTGCAGCATCCTCCCATGGAGCTGGTCCGCCTCGCGATCCCGCGCCGGGTCTACACCCAGAGTCATGTCGACTACGCGGCGGAGGTGATCACCGCCGTGCACGCTGAGCGCGAAAGGCTGCGCGGACTGAAGATGACCTATCAGGCGCCGTTTCTGCGACACTTCACCGCCCGCTTCGCCCCGCTCTGATCCGTTCTCTGCCGGGCTGCGGAGACTGGGAGACGTGCCGATGGGCGCCGAGGCAAAGGCCCCGATTCCCAAGTCGGAGCTCGTGGTGGATTCGCCCGCTGCGGCGCGGCTCAAGCTCCGCCTCGGCGAGGCGGCCGCTCGGTTGGGGTTCGATCGGTGGGGGTGCGCCGATCCCGGGAGCCTGCCCTCCCTCGAGCCGCTGCAGGCGTGGCTGGCCCGCGGCGAGCATGCCGGCATGGGCTATATGGCCCGGCATGCCGATCTGCGCGGCGACCCGCACCGTTTCTTCCCAGGGGTGCGTACCATCTTCTGCGTGGCGCTCAACTACTCCCCGGCCGGGATGGGGGGGCGGGACAGAGAGCCGGGGGCGCCGCTGCGTGTGGCGCGCTATGCCTGGGGTGCAGACTACCATGACATTCTGCGCGGGAAGCTCCATCGCCTCTTGCAGCAGGTGAAGCGCTGGGTGTCCGGTGCGCGCGGGCGGGTGGCGGTCGACACCGCCCCGGTGCTCGAACGCCATTGGGCGGCGCAGGCAGGCATCGGCTGGATCGGGCGCAACACCTGCCTGATCGTGCCGCGCCTGGGCTCGTATGTCTTCCTGGGTGAGCTACTGCTCGACATCCCGTTGCCTCCCGATCAACCTCTCCCGCGCCGCTGCGGCACATGTCGGCAGTGTCTGGTGGCCTGTCCCTCGGGGGCCCTGGCCGAGCCCTACCGGCTGGATGCCCGCCGTTGCATCGCGTACTGGACCGTCGAGCACCGGGGCGCCTTTCCCGCGTCGGGCGCACCGCGTATCTCTCCCTGGCTCTTTGGCTGCGACCGCTGTCAGGAGGCGTGCCCCTGGAACCGTTTCGCGGTGGCGACACGGGAGCCCGCCTTTCACGCCCCGGTCGGTCGACAGATTACAGAGCCCGGGGTGATCGCGACTCTCGACACAGACACGTTCGGCGAGCGGTTCGGTGGAACTCCCCTCACGCGAGCCGGGTTCGAGGGGCTCGAGCGCAACTGGGCGCGGATCTGCGGTGAGAACGCAGCGGGATCCTCCTAGGCGGAGGTCGCCGACGGGATATCGGTCGCTTGACGCACGCCGAGGCGGGCCGGTAGGCTCGCGGGACTGCGCATCGGGAAGCGCCCGGATGCCGCACCGGCCGGTCGACGGCCTCGTCCGGCCGGGGAACACAGCGAGAGAGGAGCCGATCATGGATCACGAGTCGGTCGCCAAGGTCATCGAAGACCGGGTCAAGCCGGCGCTCCAGGCCCACGGCGGTGGGATCGAGCTGATCGATGTCAAGGAGCAGAAAGTCTATGTTCGACTGACGGGCGCATGTCATGGCTGTCCGATGGCGGTGATGACGCTCAAGGCTGGTGTGGAGCGCGCGCTGAAGGAAGCGTTCACCGATCTTGAGGAGGTCGTCAGCGTCTGACGCCGGCGGCTGGCCCGCATGTCGAATAAACTGAATCAATCGAGCGCGCCCGATCCTGTCGGTGGGGCAGGAGCGGGCGCGCCTGTTGTGCCCTCCGAGCAGGATCCCCGCCGCCGGCCCCGGCGTCTCGGCGACGCCTGGGAGGGTTGGGATCCTTCGCAGGAGATGGATGATCCGCGCAGGGTGGCGGGTGGGGCCTCCCTCTTGCTTGCCCTTCTGGGCCTTCTCGCCGTCATCGCGGCCGCCGGTTGGGCGCTCTTGCTCTGGCTGGCTGCGCCGCGGCTGGCGTCGCTCGGTCTCGACGGGGGCCGCGTCACCTGGATCTGGACGCTTGGCGCATTCCTCTTGCTGCTTCCCACTCTGCTCCTCTGGGGCGCCTGGCTGCCGGTGCGCTATCCGTCCGGAATCGTGCGAGGGCTGCAGCGGCATGTCTTCGGCCTCTGGACACTCGCGGCGGCCCTGGCGCGGCTGCTCGGGATCTCCTTCGATCGCCTGGGACATTCCTTCGTCCTAGTCACCAACCGTCTCGCTTCCCTCGCCCGCCCGGCGATGCCGGGGGAGGGACTGCTGGTTCTCGCTCCCCGCTGCCTGAAGGCTGATTGCATGCGGGCTCTGCGCGAGCTGGCGGCCGGTAGGTGCGCGGAGCTGGTCGTCGCCGGGGGAGGTGAGGAGGCGCGCGCGGCGATTCAACGGCTGGCACCCGCGGGCGTCCTGGCGATTGCCTGCGAGCGCGATCTGGTCGCCGGCCTCCGCGATGTTGCCGCTCGCCTGCCCGTCTTGAGCTTGCCCAACCAGCGCCCCGAGGGACCGTGTCGCAACTCGACGATCGATCTCGATCGTGCCCGCGTCCTGCTTGCCCAACTCGAAGATCTCACCCGCCGCTAAATCGCTTCGCGTGATTGCCGACAATGTCGCGTCACGCCACCTCGCAGCGGAGGTTGTGTCCACGCGCGGGGGGAGGTCCGGGGAGGGCTAAGCCGCGAGTTCCGCAGCGAGCGCGCGAGCGCGAGCGAGGACCTGTCTGAGCGGCCAGCCCTCCCCAGACCTCCCCCCGCGCATCTCCCGACGACGAGGCGTGACGCACCCCGGTCCCGCGCACCCTCCCGGGGTGCGTCAGATGCCCCGGACACTCTGCGCCTAGCGAGGGCGGTGGGTGCTAGGCCGCGCGGAGGCCACGGCCGGTGGGGCAGTCGGTTAGCAGGGGGCAGTTCTCGCAACGGGGCTTGCGCGCGTGGCAGATCTGGCGGCCGTGCTGGATCAGCAGATGGCTTGCCGACGTCCAGTCACGACGCGGGATCAATGCCATCAGGTCGAACTCGATCTTTACCGGGTCCTGCTCCCGGGTCCAGCCGAGTCGTTGGGCGAGACGGCGCACATGGGTGTCGACGGTGATTCCGGGAGTGTCGAACGCGTTGCCGAGGATCACATTGGCCGTCTTGCGGCCGATTCCCGGAAGCGCGACGAGCGCCTCCAGTGATGCGGGGACCTGCCCGCGATGCTCGGCGACGAGCGCCTGCGCGGCGGCCTTGAGGTTCTTGGCCTTGTTGCGGAAGAAGCCGGTCGAGCGAATCAGTGTCTCGACTTGTCCCACAGGCGCCACCGCCAGCGCGCCCGCGTCGGGGAGACGGGCGAAGAAGGCGGGGGTGACCCGATTGACGCGCTCGTCGGTGCATTGTGCGGAGAGCACCGTTGCAACGAGCAGTTGGTAGGGATTGGTGAAATCGAGGGTGCACCTTGCCTCCGGGTAGCAACGCCTCAGCCGGCCGATCAGCCTGCGCATGGTGGATGCATCCGGGTGGTTGTCTGCCTTGCCCGTCGCGCTCGTGGCGATGCGTTGCGGTGCCGGCTTCTTCGTGCGCGCGTTCTTTGCCCGCACCCTCTTGGGAGGCGGCGCGCTAGACGTCCGTTTCCGGGGATCCGCTGCGGGTGGCATGCAGCCAGTCCTCCATCGCCTCCGCCGAGCGGGTATTGATGACCTGCTCGGGGGTCAGCCAGCCCTTGGTTGCGGTCTCGAGGCCCTCGCCAACCATCTCCAGCGCCGCCAGCCGGTGGGCATCCGGATTGACGACCAGGCGAACGCCCTGTTCGGTTGCCGTTCGAATCAGGCGCCAATCGAGATCGAGACGATCGGGTGTCGTGTTGAATTCGATCGCCACCCCCATCTCGGCGGCTGTCCCGAAGACCGCCGGCCAGTCGAGAGCGCAGGCGGGGCGCTGCAAGAGCAGGCGTCCCGACGGGTGGGCGAACATCCGCACCGCCGGGTGTCGCAGCGCCCGGACGACGCGCGCGGTCATCGCCTCGCGGCTCATCGCCGTGACGCTGTGGATCGAGGCGATGACGTAGTCGAGGGAACGTAGCTGCGCGTCGGTATAGTCGAGACTGCCGTCGGGCAGGATGTCACACTCGACGCCGTGGAAGAGGCGCACGCCGGGGATTCCCGCTGCGACCCGGCGCACCTCGGCAGCCTGCGCGGCAAGCCGCTCTGGCGTCAGGCCGCGTGCATAGTAGGCCGACTGCGAATGATCCGCGATGCCGATGTAGTCCCACCCCAGCCTGGCCCCGGCGGAGGCGACTTCGGCGATCGAGGCACGTCCATCGCTCCACTCGGTGTGCACGTGGAAGACGCCGCGCAGATCACGGGCGCGGATCAGTGTGGGGAGGCGGCCGGCTGCCGCGGCGGCGATTTCCCCGCGGCCCTCCCGCAAGGCGGGGGGAATCCAGGGGAGTTCCGCCTGGGCGTAGAGGTCCTCTTCGGAGGTGGGCAGCCCGAGTTCGAGGGGCGTCGCCGCGGGGTTGATCTCGGCGAGCCGCTGCAGAAAAGCCGTCGTATGGGCAGGATCGCCGGTCTCGAGGAACCAGCGGGCGGCGAAGCGCTCCGCCTCGACGACGATTACCTCCTGTCTCGGTTCGCCAGGCGGGGTCCAGACGACCCGATCGGGAGGGGTGCCCGCGAGGCGGGCACCCGGTTGTAGGGAGAGCCGTCCGAGGGCCGCCTCCGGGTTCGCCGCCGCAGCGACCCATGTCAGGAGCCCCACGGTTTCCCAGGCGCGCCGGGCCTCACCCGCCCAGGCCAGGCGATCGAGCCCGGCGGCCGGGCGCCACTTTGCCTCGCGACGCCGCGCAATCCGCAGCGCCTCGTTCCGCAGCCAACGTCCCTGGGAACGACGCAGGCCTTCCAGCGCGTCCAGGAAACGAGCCTCCAGCCCCGGTCCGAAGCCGCTGATGCCCGCGAGGTGCCTCCTCCGGCAGGCGCGGTGGAGCTGCTTGACGCTCACGATCTGCGCCTCGTGCCAGAGACGTCGGACCCGCTGAGGTCCCAGCCCGGGCAGCCCGAGCAGCTCGTAGAGACCGGGGGGGATGCGCAGCTGGAGGGTATCGAGCGGGGTGCGGCGGGCGTGGCGCGCAAAGTTGCCTAGGTCCCGGAGCGATTCATCGGAGAGACCGAGGCGCTCCACGGCGTTGCCCGCAACCCACTGGCGCCAGCGTTCGGCCGAGAGGGCCAGAACTTGGCGCGCGGCTGCGCTTAGGGTCTGCGGGACGCCGGGGGCCTCGCCGAGCAGTTCCATCGCCAGCGCCATCTCGCGCAGGTAGCGTGCTGCATGCGATCGTGCAACCATGCGGGCGGCCTCTTCCATGACTGCGAGCTGCTTGGCGGTTGGACGACCCGGAAATCCGATGCCCGGGAACCCGCCAGCCTAGGAGAAGCGCATGTCGATCTCAAGCCGGCGTTTCCGCGTGCCAGGCTGGATTCTTGACAGGGGGGAGCCGCCGGACATAGCCTTGCGCTTGGGGAACCCGGTAATCGGGCAGGTGTTACCCGACTGTCCCGGTTTTCCCAAAACCCAGGCGAGGCCCACGATCCACAGGTCGTGGCAACCTCGGGGTTGCGCGCGGCGGCCTCCCTTCCGAAGAGGGGACGGCAGCGGGCCGATTGAGGAGGGAGTGTGACCCGCTACGAGATTCTCCCGACTGTCGATGGTCCTCAGGACCTCGAAGGTCTCTCGATGGAGCAGCTCGAGCAGCTCTGCGGAGAGGTGCGCGACTACATCATCCGCACCGTGGGGCGCACGGGCGGGCACCTGGCCCCCAGCCTCGGGGTCGTCGAGCTGACCGTCGCCCTGCACCGCGTTTTTCGCTCGCCGGGGGACAAGATCGTCTGGGACGTCGGTCACCAGAGCTACACGCACAAGATCCTGACGGGACGCCGGGAGGCCTTCCGCACGCTGAGACAGCGCCATGGGTTGAGCGGATTCTGCCGCCGGGCGGAGAGTCCGCACGATCCCTTCGGCACCGGGCACGCGAGCACTTCGATCTCCGCCGCGTTCGGCATTGCCGCCGCCCGGGATCTCCGCGGGGACGATGAACGCGTCGTCGCGGTCATCGGCGACGGGGCGCTATCTGGTGGGTTGGCCTTCGAAGGTCTTGACAACGCAGGTGGTTGCAGTCGAGACCTCATCGTCATTCTAAACGACAACAACATGTCGATCTCTCCCACCGTGGGCGCTCTGTCGCGTCATCTGACCGACATCATCACCCATCCGCTCTTCGAGCAGATCAAGCGGGACGTTTGGGAGATCACCGAGCGCCTGCCGCGGGTCACCGGCACGGTGCGACAGATCGTGCAGCGCATGGAGGAGAGCCTGAAGGGGCTGCTGACCCCCGGGCTTTTCTTCGAGAGTCTCGGTTTCCGCTACCTTGGGCCGGTGCCGGGACACCACTTGCCCCGCCTAATCGGTCTCCTCGAGAAGGTCCGCGCCATGCGGGGACCGATTCTGGTGCACGTGATCACCCAGAAGGGCAAGGGCCTGCCGGATGCCGAGAAGAACCCACGGAAGTTCCACGGTATCGCTCCGCTGCAGACCGAGAACGGCAAGATGGAGCCGGCCCGCTCGGGGCTGACCTACACGAAGGTCTTCGGTGAGACGCTCTGCGAATTGGCCGCCGAGCATTCCGATCTGGTCGCGATCACGGCGGCGATGCCCGACGGCACCGGCTTGAGTCGCTTTGCCAGCGATTACCCTGATCGCTTCTTCGATGTCGGGATCGCCGAGGCCCATGCGGTGACCTTCGCCGGCGGGATGGCGGCGCGGGGTGCGCGCCCCGTGGTTGCCGTCTACTCGACCTTCCTGCAGCGCGCCTTCGATTCCCTGGTTCACGATGTCGGTTTGCAACGCCTGCCGGTGATCTTCGCGCTCGATCGGGCGGGGTTGGTCGGTGAGGATGGAGCGACCCATCACGGGATGTTCGATCTCTCCTATCTCGGGTGCATTCCGGGGATCACCATCGCAGCTCCGCGCAATGGCGCCGAGCTGCGCGATCTGCTCTACACCGCGGTTCATGCACGGCGCGGGCCCTTCGCCCTGCGCTATCCGCGGGCGACGGTGCCCGATCCCGATGCTCTCGAGCAGCCGCCGCGGCTGCTTGAGATCGGCCGGTGGGAACAGCTCAAGCCGGGAGGCGATGGCTGCTTCCTCGCCGTCGGTCCGCTGGTCGGAGTCGCTCTCGCGGCGGCGGAACACTTGCACCGCGACGGTCTCGAGTTCGGCGTCGTCAATGCGCGCTTCGTCAAGCCGCTCGATGAGGCGATCTTGCTGCGCCTGGCATCGGAGCAACCCCTCCTGGTGACCCTGGAAGAGGGAACAGTCGCCGGAGGGTTCGGGACACAGGTAGCGCTCGCGCTGACGCGCCGCGATGGAGCCGCGGGGGCGCGGTTGCTGCAGTTGGGTCTGCCCGACTGCTACATTGAACACGGGGCCCGCGAGGAGCTGTTGGCCGCCGCGGGCCTGAGCCCGCAGGGGGTTGCGGAGCAGGTTCGTGCCCGCCTCCGGCGGCGCGCTCCGGAGGCCGCGCACCCGGCGGCCGGGGATCGGAGATGGTCGGCGTCGAGACGGCCGGGTGAGCCGGCGGTGGGGGGATGAGCGAGTGGCAGGCGAGGTTAGCGTGGAGAAGGTGATCATCTTGGGCACCGGCCCGGCCGGGCTGACCGCTGCGATCTACTGCGCCCGGGCGCAGCTGAATCCGTTGGTGATCGAGGGCGCCGAGCCGGGAGGGCAGCTGATGATCACCAGCGAGGTCGAGAACTATCCCGGCTTTCCCGAGGGGATCACCGGACCCGAGCTGATGGAGCGTTTTCGCAAGCAAGCCGAACGTTTCGGCGCGCGTTTCATGTCCGGCGATGTGCGCGCCGCCATGCTCAAGAACGATCCTCTGAAGTTGGAACTCGAGAACGGCGAGGAGGTCGCCTCCCGGGCGCTGATCATCTCCACCGGTGCCGCGGCGCGTTGGCTGGGGCTCGCATCGGAGAGTGCGCTGCGCGGGGCGGGGGTCAGCGCGTGTGCCACGTGTGACGGTTTTTTCTTCCAAGGGAAGGAAGTCGTCGTCATCGGCGGTGGGGACACTGCGCTCGAAGACGCGCTCTTCTTGACCCATTTCGCGTCGAAAGTCACGATCATTCATCGCCGTGACGAACTGCGCGCCTCGAAGTACATGCAGGGGAAGGCGCACGAGAACGAGAGGATCGAGTTCCTGTGGGACTCGGTGGTCGAGGAGATCCGCGACGTTTCCCAGAAGCGGGTCAGCGTCGTCGTTGTCCGCAATGTCAAGACGAGCGAGCGCACCGAGCTGCCTTGCGAAGGGGTTTTCGTCGCGATCGGACATGCGCCCAATACGCAGTGCTTCCGCGGACAGCTCGAGATGGACCAAGTTGGCTACCTGCGAACGCAGCCGGGGACCACGCACACCAATCTCCCGGGCGTATTCGCCGCCGGCGATGTCGCCGATGCCCGCTACCGCCAGGCGATCAGCGCCGCGGGCACCGGCGCCTGCGCGGCGATCGACACCGAGCGCTATCTTGCGGGCGAGCACCACAGCTAGAGGAATACCGTGGCCGAACGCGCGATCATCACCTACGGCAATCCCATCCTGGCCCAGCGGGCCGCGCTGGTGGTCACGCTTGATGCTCCGATCCTCACGCTGGTCGACGACTTGTTCGCCACGATGGCGAGTGCCCGCGGGCTCGGTCTGGCTGCGCCCCAGGTCGCCGAGCTGACCCGCGTGATCGTGATCGACCCGACCGTCGTCGGTGAGGCGGGCGCGCGGGCGTTGGCCCTGATCAACCCGGAAGTTCTCGAGTATGCCGGAGCGGAGATGTTCGAAGAGGGTTGCCTGAGCGTGCCGGGGATCTATGCTGAGATCCGCCGGCCGGAGCGCGTGCTGGTGCGCTACCGCGATGTCGAGGATCGGGAGCACGAGGAGGAGTTCGCCGGGTTGATGGCGCGGGTGATCCAGCACGAGATCGATCATCTCGACGGGACCCTCTTCATCGACCGCCTCTCGCGCATGCGGCGGGCGCTCCTGATCAAGAAGCTGCGCCAGAGTGGGTCGGCGGGGGACGATTCGCACGCGGCGATGCTGTAGGCGGGCCGGGGAGATCGAGATGGGCCAAGGGGGAGCGATGCACGTTGAGGAGACCGGGGGAACAGGCATGTCATCACCAGGCGCCGGTGCCCGGGAGAGCGATTCCGACCACTGGGCGGATATGGACCCCGCGACGCTGCGCGCGTTCCTCAGCACGGCGGCCAAGCTCTGGCTGGCGCACGATGGGCTCTGGTTCCAGGCCGTCGAGCGGCGCGGCGGTCTCGAGCTGGCCATGGACTGCGATCGCGATGCCTGGGAGCGCTTCTCGCCGATCGAGGCGCGCCGGATCATGGGGCATCTCCAGCTCGTCCCCGGGGGTGGGTTGGCCGCCCTGGCCCTGGCCCTCGGCTACCGTCTCTACAGCCATCTCAATCGCCAGCGCATCGAGTGGCCGGCGAGCGACCGGCTGGTCTTGACGATGGAGACCTGTCGCGTCCAGGATGCGCGCTGCCGCAGAGGACTGCCCGACTTCCCGTGCAAGTCGATTGGCATCGTCGAGTACGAGACCTTCGCGCGCACAATCGATCCGCGCATTCACACCCGTTGCTTGGCCTGTCCGCCCGACGCGCGCGGCGAGGATCGGGTGTGCGCTTGGGAATTCACTCTCGATCCAGAACCCGAGGCGTGATGAGTCAGGCGTCCAGGCAAAGGGGATGGCGCATCGGCTGCGATGTCGGCTCCACGGCCATCAAGCTGGTCGTCGTGGAGCCGGGCGGTGCCGCCGCTCGGTGGCATTGCTACGAACGCCATGGCACACGCCAGGCGGCGGCGCTCGTGCGCTTGCTGCACCGCTTGGCGGACCATTACCCCGGGCTGTTGCGCGATGCCCGCCTCTGTTTCACGGGTAGCGGCGGGCGTCCACTGGCCGAGCGGGCGGGCAGCTCGTTCGTGCAGGAGGTCATTGCGGTCGCGTTGGCGACCGAGCGCCTCTGCCCGCACGCGGGCAGCATTGTCGACCTCGGCGGCCAGGATGCCAAGATCATCATCTGGCAGCGCGACCGCCGAACAGGAAGGCGGCGCAAGCTCTTCAGCATGAACGACAAGTGCGCGGGCGGCACCGGCTCGGTGATCGACCGCATTGCCGGGAAGCTGGCGCTGACGCCCGCGGATCTCCACGCGGTGCGCGGCAACGGACGACCCGGGCACCAGGTAGCGGCGCGCTGCGGGGTGTTCGCCGAGACCGACATCAACAGCCTGCAGAAGCAGGGCGTGGCGGCGGAAGAGCTGATTCAGGCGCTCTTCGATGCGATCGTGCAGCAGAACCTGAGCGTGCTGACGCGCGGGGCCACGTTGCTGCCGCCGGTGTTGCTGCTCGGCGGCCCGCACGCCTTCCTGCCCGCGCTGGTCGCCAGCTGGAGGCGCGAGCTGCCTCTGTTGTGGACCGAACGTGGTGTGGCCTGGGGCGAAGACCCCGCGGCGGCGGTCCAGGTGCCGCCGGAGGCCTGCTACTTCGCCGCGCTCGGCTGCGTGTTCGCCGACGCCGAGGAGACCGGGGCCTCCTCGGCACCCTTTGCCGCCGAGGCGCTCGAGCGCCTGGAACGCGATCTTGGTTCGCCGGCTCTCGAGCAGGGTCTGCCGGCCCTGGTTGCCTCGCGGGCGGAGCAAGAGGCGATCTGCGCGCTGGCCCGCCAGGCGCCCCCCGGCGGCCTCGCCGGCAGGCCGCGACGCGCGGTGGTCCTTGGTCTCGATGGAGGCTCGACGTCGACGAAGGCGGTGCTGCTCGATCTCGAGGGCAACCTGCTCGCCTCTGCCTATCGGCTCTCGGGGGGCGACCCGGTGCGGGACGCGCAAATGGTCCTCGGTGAACTCGCCGATCAGGCCGAGGAGCAGGAGTGCCGGCTGGAGGTGCGGGCCTTTGGCGTGACCGGCTATGCCAAGGATCTGCTCGGCACGCTCTTGGGCGCCGATCTGTCCCTCGTCGAGACCGTCGCGCACGCGCGCAGCGCGCTGCAGTTTGCCCCGCAGGCGGAGGTGATCGTCGACGTCGGCGGCCAGGACATCAAGGTGTTGATTCTGCGCGACGGGCGCGTCCGTGACTTCCGCCTCAACAGCCAGTGCTCGGCGGGCAATGGCTACTTCCTGCAGAGCACCGCGGCGCGCTTCGACATCCCGCTCGAGGAATTCGCCGCGCATGCCTTCCGGGCGCGGCGCACTCCTGAATTCAACTTCGGCTGCGCGGTTTTCCTCGAGGCCGACATCGTCAACTTCCAGCAGCTCGGTTGGCAGCCCGACGAGATCCTTGCCGGGCTGGCCCGCGTGCTGCCCAAGAACGTCTGGCTCTACGTGGTCGGCGAGCCGAACCTCGCCCGGCTGGGGAGTGCCTTCGTCTTGCAGGGCGGCACGCAGCGCAATCTGGCGGCGGTCAAGGCACAGATCGATTTCATCCGGCAACGGGTGCCGGCCGCTCGTATTCAGGTTCATCCGCACACCGGCGAGGCGGGCGCGATCGGTGTGGCGCTCGAGATCCTGCGGCGCGGCATCGATCGCCAGGCGAGCCGTTTCCTCGGCCTGGAGGTCGTGCGTGGCATGGTCGTGCGCGAACTGCCCGATGAGGCGACGCGCTGTTCCGGGTGCGGCAATGCCTGCGTGCGAATCGTGCTCGAGGCGCGGCTCGGCGACGGCGAGCGCCGTCGGTTCGTGATTGCGCCTTGCGAACGGGGACGCCAGCTGGTGCAGACGGAGAGCGCGCGCTCGACTGCCGCGCAGCGAGGGGAGCGACCTCCCGCCGCGCCGCTGTCAGGCGGGCCGCGTCCCGCTCCCGACTTCGCCGCGGCTGGCGCCCGCCTGGCCTTCTCGCGCCAGGTGACCCCCGGTCATCAGGCATCGCGATCTCCGAGAGCGGGCGCCACGTTCCGCCGGTTCTTGACGACCCCCGCCCGCCGGCGCGCCCGCCGGGAGCGGGGACGCCTGCGGGTCGGCATCCCGCGGGCGCTGAATCTCTACCAGGTGGCGCCCTACTTCATCGGCTACTTGCAGGCCCTGGGGCTCGGGCCCGAACAGATCGTTGTCTCGCGACAGACGACCGGGGAGCGTTTCCGCCGTGGCTCCCGGCGTGGAGCGATCGACACCTGCTATCCCTCGAAGGTGGCTCTCGCCCAAGTTCATGATCTGGTCGCAACCCGCCGGGCCGACTGGATCTTCTTCCCGATTCTGGTCAATCTGCCGGTAGCGATTCACCCTGCCGTCGATGCCTGGGTCTGTCCCACGTCGCAGGCGACTCCCGACGTCGTGCGCGCCGCGCTCACCCGGGAGGGTGATGTCTTTGCGGCGCAGGGCATGCGCTACCTGACGCCCGTTTTTCATATGGGCGAGCCGCGCTTCTTCGCCCGGCAGATGCTGCGCTTCTGGGGGCCGCTCTTGGATGTCACCCGCGAGGAGAACCGTCGGGCGATGGCGGCGGGGGAGTCTGCGCTGCGGGCCGCTCTCGGGGATCTGCGGCGCCAGGCGTTGGAAGAGATCCTGCGGCTCGAAGAGGAGCGGCGCGTCGGGATCGTCGCCCTGGGACGGCCCTACCACGACGATCCGGGACTCAACCACGGCATCCTGCAGGACCTCAACAGGCGCGGCTATTCCATCTTCACCGTCAGCGCGCTGCCCCGTGACCCTGCGTTTCTCGATCGCCTCTTCGCCGACGAGATCGCGAGAGAGGTCGTCAGGGGACCGTTCGACATCTCCGATGTGTGGAAGAACTCCTTCAGCGCCAACTCGAATCAGAAGGTTTGGGCTGCCAAGGTCGTCGCCCGCCATCCCAATCTGGTCGCTCTCGACATGAGCAGCTTTCGTTGCGGTCACGATGCCCCGGTCTTGGCCACGGTCGAGGCGATTCTCGAGGCTTCCGCCACGCCTCACTTCGCCTTTCACGACATCGATGAGAATCGGCCGACGGGCGCCATTCGCCTGCGGGTCGAGACGATCGACTACTCGTTGCGCGAGTACGAGGCGCGCCGCCTGGGACGCTCCGCGACGCCGGGGCCGCCGCACGAGGCGCCGCCGGCCGAGGCGCCGGTGGTGGTGCGCGACGAGGTGCTGGTGTGACAATGACGACCGAGCACTACCGCCTGCCGCCGGAAGCGCCGCTGCGCGATCTGAAGAGCGCCGGGGTGACCGTGCTCTTCGGCGGCCTGACCGAAGCGCACGAGCGTTTGGTCGAGGGGGTCTGGGAGGGACTCGGCTACCGAGTCAAGGCCCTGCCGGTGCCCGACAATGAGGCGCTTGCCATCGGCCGCGAGTTCGGCAACCGGGGCATGTGCAATCCCGCCTACTACACGATCGGCAACCTGCTGAAATACCTCTTCCGGCTGCGCCGGGCGGGGGTGCCCGGCATCGAGGACCGTTTCGTCTACCTGACTGCCGGGTCGTGCGGCCCGTGCCGATTCGGGATGTACGAGGCGGAATACCGTCGCTCGCTGGCCCAGGCGGGGTTCCCTCGTTTCCGGGTGCTCTTGGTGCAACAGGCCGAGGGGCTCTCGCAGTCGGGCGGAGAGCATGGGCCGCGCTTGGAGCGTCCCTTCCTGCTCGGGCTGGTGCGGGCTCTGATGGTCGGCGACCTGCTCAACGAGATCGGGTATGCCCTGCGCCCTTACGAGCAGGATCGGGGCGCGATCGACGAGGGGCTCGCAGCGGGGCGGCGCTGGCTCTACTGGGCCTTTCGGGATCGGGAGAGTCCGGTTCCGGTGTTGCGCCGTCTGCGCCGGCATCTCGATAGGATTCCGGTCGACTACCTGCGGGTACGGCCGAAGGTGAAACTGACCGGAGAGTTCTGGGCCCAGACGACCGAGGGCGACGGGAGCTACCACTTGGCGCGCTGGCTCGAGAGCGAGGGCGCCGAGGTGCTCGTCGAGCCGGTGGGGACCTGGATCGAATACCTGCTCTGGACACGCTTGCAGCGTAGCCGGGACCGCCGCGGATTGCCCCAGGAGGGCCGGGAGGCCCACTCGAGGCTGCTCGAGTTGCGCCTGCGTTTCGGAGAGATCTTCTTCAATTCGGTCTACAATACGTACCGCGCCGCAGTCGGATTCCGCACCGAGCCGCTCGCCTCGATGGACGCGCTCGCGCGCTACGCCCACAATTACTACAACACGCGCATCGCCGGGGGAGAGGCCTTCCTCGAAGTCGCCAAGACGATCTTTGCCGTGCGCCGGCGCAAGGCACACATGGTCGTCTCGATCAAGCCCTTCGGCTGCATGCCCAGTACGCAGAGCGACGGTGTGCAGGTCAAGGTGCTCGCCGACTATCCAGAGGTGCTGTTCGTCTCGGTCGAGACCTCCGGAGACAGCGAGGTGCACGTCAAGAGCCGCGTGCAGATGATTCTGAACGAGGCACGCGAGCGGGCCCGCCAGGAGTTCGCGGAGGCAGTCGCGCGGCTCGAGATGCAGCCGATGCTGGCGCCCGAGCGCCGCGCGGAACTCCCGCGGCCCTCGCCGATGGCCCCCTTGCCGCGCCGGGAGATCACTACTGCAGCCAACTTCCTCTGGTGGTTGCGGCGGCCCGCGGCGCTGCGCTCGCTGCCCGTTCCCAGCGAGGTGATCAGCGAGGCGTTCCGCCGTCGTCGCCGCGACGACTGACGCCCGCACCGCAACGACTGACGCCCGCGCCGCGATCAACGCGAACTCCGCGTTTCCTCCCATGCTGGAAGCGATCAGGATGCGTCGCGCTCAGCCCTGGTCGGGGGTGTCGTCCACGCCGGGTGGGGTCGCCGCGCGGATGCGCTCGATGATCTCGGCGGCAGCACGGTCGACGGGGCCGGAGAGCTGGGCGGCGGCGGCGAAGAGGTGGCCCCCGCCGCCGAGCGCGCGGGCGATCCCGTCAACTGGCGTCCTGCCCATCGAGCGCAGACTGACCTTGTACGCGTCTTGCTCGTCCTCCTGAAGCGTGAAGGCGACTTCCACACCGTCGATCTCGAGCAAGTGAGTGATCAGGTCGCGGAAGTCATCGCGCGTCGGGTCGGTAGAGCTTCCCGCGGGCCGCGGCACATGCGACCAGGCAATCGTGCCATCCGGGGTCTGCTGCAGGCGACAGAGCGCGCGACTGAGAAACGCGACCGTGCGGGGGGACTGAGACGCATAGAGATGGCGGTAGACCGCATCCGCATCGGCGCCGCTGGCGAGCAGATCGGCGGCGATGCGGTGGACCTCCGGTCTGCCGCGCAGATACTTGAAAGAGTTGGTGTCGTAGCTGATGGCGGCATACAAGCAGGTTGCCACGTTGGGTTCCACGGGGCGATCGAGTAGTTTGATCAAGCTCCAGCACAGCTCGCCCGCCGAAGAGACGGCCGGATCGCAGACGACGTGCGCATTGGTGGTCGTCAATGGATGATGGTCCAGGAAGTACGTGGGCAGCGCCGCCGACTGCAGCGCTTCTCCCAACGGGCCGAGTAGGGACCAGGCGTGCATGTCGACGACGAGGGCGAGATCGAGGTTCTCCAGCAGGCAGGCCCGCTCGGTGGATCCGAGGCGATTCCAGTCGAGCAGGCGGTCGGCGCCCGGCAGGAATCGGAGCCGTGCCGGCAAGGCTCCCACAGTGACCGGACGCACGTCCTGACCCATGGCCTCCAGAACCTGCAGCAGGGCGAGCTCTACCCCGGCGCCATCGCCGTCGGGCACCTGATGGGTCGTCAGCAGCACGCGTCGTGCGGCGCGCAGGCGTGCGGCCAATTCCTGAAGCGTCATCTTCATTCCTCGGTGCCCGCGGACGACAGTCGCGGCGCCCGCCTCCGCGCCACGTTCGGCGAGAAGAGAACCAGCCACGATAGCGGTCTGGGCCCGGAACGTCAACGTCTAGACCGGTCGCGCGGGGGTGCTTCCTCTCGCCGATGAAGCCCTAACGCACGACGAGCACGCGCTGGGCGACTCGGTAGTCGCGGCCACGGACCGCGAGCAGATAGCAGCCACTCGGAAGTCGCGGAGCGGATCGGGCGGAGGGCCACTCGAGCCACAAGGGGTCATCGGGCCGGGGGACATCCCGGGTTCCCTGCCAGAGCAGGCGCCCGGTAGTGTCGTAGAGATGCAGCTCGAGCGGTCCGCGTCCCGGCTGCATGATCCGTGCACGCAGAGGCAGCGGGCTGGGGCTGGGGACCTGCAAGGTGACCGGGGCGTGGGCGTCTTCGCGATCGAGGGCGGGTAGTCGCAGCAAGCCCCAGTCGCAGGCGTCGGGATCGCTGAAGACCTCGGGCTCCGCCGCCCAGGCGAGCAGTGCGCGCAGCTCGCCGACGGTCCAGCGGAAGTCGAAGAAGCCGCCCGGGGGAGCCGAGTGGTGCAGGAGCGCGACCGCTCCGGCGGCGTGGGGGCAGGCGGCGGAGGTTCCGCCGAAGGTGGGGAACATGGCCGTCTCGACGCCGTCGGGCGCGCAGAGTTCGGGCTTGGGCGCACCCACCTGATTCGGTCCGCGCGAACTGAAGTCCTCGAGAAAGCCCGCGCCGACGCGGTAGGCCCCCACCGACAAGACGCGAGGCGAGTCGGCCGGGATCACCAGGCTGCCCGAGGAGGTGTTGTGCTCACCGATCGGCTGGTGGTCGAGCCGGAAGAGGCGCAAGTGCGCCGGTAGGTCTCCGCGAGTGCGCGCAATGCGGATCTCCACTTCGTGGGAGGGGCGGTTGCGGCCGTAACTGACCGCCTGGAAGGCATAGGGCCACGTCTCGCCATAGTCGAGCTCGTCGCTCGCGGTCTGAAAGACCCCCTCCTCGTAGACCTCGAGACGGAAGGCGAGATCGGTCGAATAGGGCCAGCGGTCCCAGGTGAGCACGAAGGAGAAGCTCTGTCCTCCTTGCCCGGAGGGATAGGTGAGCCCCTCGTCCCCGGCGAGGTCGAACTCGTGAACGCCGTCGGCGTCGGTATCCGAGAAATCCCCTTCCCAGTACATGCGTGCCTGATTGCCTGCCGAGTTGATCCACAGGATGCCCGCGTCGGTGGCGTCGTGGACGATCTCGCAGAGCGTTCCGGTCCCATCGCCCGGGCCGAAGAACCAGCCGACCGAGTGCGATATGACCGCAACGCCCTCGGCCTGCATCCACTCGACGGCGGCCTCGAGGTCGGCGGCGGTATAGACGTTGGCCAGGTAGAGACGCGCTCCGGGAGCGACATCGTGGACGATCTCGGCGCAGGCGGTGCCATGCTCGTCACCGCCACCGCTCAGGTCGCCCGCGCCTGAGGGACTCTGATAGAAGGAACGCGTGCGCGTATCGGTCGGGATCTCGGTGCCCCACACCTCGGCAAGGCGGGCGAACCCTAGATCGACGACCCCGATGCGGATGCCGCTGCCGTCGAGCCCGGTGGCATGGTAGTCGAGCGCGCCGATCTCACCCAATCCCGCCGAGAGCACCGCATCGAGGGCATGGGATGCGGGAGGCAGCAGGACGTAGAAGACCTCCGCCAGGGCAGCCAGGGTCGGCAGCTCGCGGAGCTCGAGAACAACTTGGCCCCAGCGGCCGGTGCTGCCTTCCCAGACGAGCGAAGGCACGCGTGCCTTGCAGCGGTCGCGGATCTCGCTCGCCGGGGGGCCGTCGGGGCCCGTATCGACCTGCAGACGGATCCGCCCCTCCGCCAGCAGGATGTCATCCAGGGCGAAGAGCGCCACGGCATCCGAGACGGGGGCCCCGGCCGGTGGGGCGCGGCGCCCCGATCCGCATTGCTGCTCATAGAGGCGCAGGCAATGCGGGGCGATCTTCGCCTCCAGTGCGCCGGCGGCATCGTCGGCGAGGGCCGGAGGTGGGGCGAGGACAGCGATCCCCGCGGCGAGGGCCGGAGGTGGGGCGAGGACGGCGATCCCCGTGGCGAGGACCGGAGGTGGGGCGAGGATGGCGATTCCCGCGGCGAGGGCCGGAAGTTGGGCGAGGATGGCGATCAGTGCGGCGAGGGCCGGAAGTTGCACGCTCCGCTGTCCCTGTTGCATGCTCTGCTGTCCTTAGCGCGAAGAGGGCCAGGGGGGAATCCAGAGGAGCCGCACTCCGCTCCATCCCCCGGTCAGCTCTTCTTCCTGGTCGTGGTTGCCGCGGACCGTCTTCCGATCAGCGGGAGCCCAGTTCCAGTCCCCGGCGATCCCGATCTGCCCCGCGCCGCCGATGCGGGTCCAGAGTTCCGCCCCCAGGCCCAGACCCAACCAGATCCCGGTCCCATGGCCGCTGGCCGCGACCCCCGCCTCCGGGACGGCCGCCTGCCATTCCTCGCGGATCCAGGCCCAGCTGAGCCGCGGACCGGTGCGCAGCTTCCAGCCGTCACCGAGCGCATGTTCGTAGGGCAGTTCGAGACTGAGGGGGATGAAGGTCATCGTCAGCTGGCTGTCGGTCACGAACCCGCGCTGCTGCGAGAGGTTGCGCTTCCAAGCGGCCTGGAGGGCCAGCGTGGGCGAGAATCCGTGCCAGGGGCTGGTCTGGATCGCGAGACAGGGGCTGACCCGAGTGCCATAGAGCGAATCCAAGCGGTCGTCGGCGAAGCGCAGGAGCCCGACGCCAACGGCGGCGGGGCCGGCACGCATTCCCCCGTTAGCGGCCGGAGGCGAGCAGAAGAGGGCGAGCAGGAGCGCAGCCCACGTCCATCTCCGCCCGTGGCTGTCTCTCCGGTCGTGCCGTGGTCCGGGCGCGCCGGGGGGTGTCTGGCGAATCGATTGCGCTGGCTGCACGAAGGCCTCGCGTGTCGCTTGGTGTCGATCCAGGCGGAGGACGCCCGCGGGACGATAGGCGAAGCCACGCGGGGGCGCAACCGCTTGCGGGACGCCGCGTGCGGAACGGCCGCGCCGCAAGCGACGGCTCTCAGGATTTCCCGGAGGGTCACGGATTTCCGATATTCAGCGGGGCTTCGGGATCGATGACCGAGAGGGGAGCCCAGAAGGAGTTGGCCTGCAGTTGATTGTGACAGTCATGCTTAGATGGTTCTGCAAATGCGTTTTCTGGATGAGGCGCGGCTTCAGAGACCTGGCATGCTTCATGCGATACTCATGGTTGGTTGTCTGCTCTCTCTTCACAACCACGCACCACCCCGGGGCGGTCGTCAAACCGGCGGACCCGCGGGGCTCGGAGGTCTGCACTGCGGAGGCAGCTCGGGTTTAGCTTCGCGGGCCCCGGCATCCTGCAGGCAAGCGTCGGGGCCGCCCTTGGGGGGGGGCGCGAGCGATGGCTTGACATTCCAGCCGCACAGCCGATAGTATGCGCTCGGGACGGCTCGTTGCGGGGTTCCCGCGGCGGGTCGGTCTTGTTGAGTCCACATCTGCTTTATCTGCATTACCTGTTAGGAAGGGGGCGATTGGCCGATGCCCGGGATTCGGGTCAAAGAAGGGGAGTCTTTCGAAAGCGCTCTCCGTCGCTTCAAGAAGAAGTGTGAGAAAGCCGGTATTCTCTCCGACTTGCGCAAGCACCAGCATTTCGAGAAGCCGAGCGAGAGACGCAAGCGCAAAGAGAATGCTGCCCGCCGCAAGGCGCTTTCCCGCTCCAAGAGTAGGTAGCCGGCAGCGCCCCGGATTGCCTTGTTCCGTCATCTCGTCCACCGCCCGACCAGGCGTTCCTGCGTCTGATTCCACAGCTGGGCGGCGTCTCTTCCGTGCGTGGAGGAAGGGGTGAACGAGCACGCCCTGGAGACCCTGGAGTTCGATCGGATTCGGGAGCTGCTGGCGGAGCGCACCGCGTCGGATCCGGGGCGTGAGCGCGCCGAGGCGGTTGCTCCCCTGAAGGACCCGGACGCCGCCCGCTGGTGGCTCGACGCCGTCGGTGAGGTAGTGACGCTCCAAGTCACCGGGCGCGGTTGGTCCCCCATCGCCTTTCCCGACGTCCGGCCGCTCTTGGCGCGCGCGCGCGTCGCCGGCGCTGTGCTCGAAGCGCCCGATTGCCTGGCCGTCGGGCAGATGCTGCGGCTGGCGAGCCGCGTCGCCGAGCGCCTGCGAGGCGAGGAAGCCGGCCGCGCCTATCCGTGCTTTGCCGGGCTGGCCCGGGAACTCCTCAACGATCCCGCGTTCGCCGAGCGGGTGGAACGCTGTTTCGAACCCTCCGGCGAGCTGAGCGACCGGGCGAGCCCCGATTTGCGCCGGATCCGACGCGGGCTGCGCCGCAGCCAGCGTCAAGTGAGCGCGCGTCTGGAGGAGATGGCCCGCACGGTGCGTGGCAGCGGAGAGGATTCCTTCGTTACCCTGCGCGGCGGGCGCTATGTGATCAGTGTGGCCGCGGCCGAGAAGCGTCGGCTGGGGGGCATTGTCCATGACCGCTCGGCGACCGGGAAGACGCTCTACGTCGAACCGCTCGAGATCGTCGAGGTCAATAACCGTCTGGCCGAGCAAGAGGCCGACGAACGTCAGGAGATCCGGCGCATCCTCGGGGAGCTGAGCGCGTGGATCCACGAGCATGCTGAGCAGCTGTCCCGGACCGCGACTCTCCTCGCGCAGTTCGATGAGCTCAACGCCCGCGGCCGTCTGGCCCGCGAACTCGATGCCAGTTGCCCCGAACTCGACGCCTCTGCTGAGCGCCTGCGCATCATCGGCGCCCGCCACCCGCTGCTGCTGCGGGCGATCGGTGAACGGACGGTGCCGCTTGATGTCGAACTCGGCGGCGAGCGCCGCGGGCTGGTCATCAGCGGTCCGAACATGGGGGGCAAGACGGTCGTCTTGAAGACCGTCGGGCTCCTCTGTCTGATGGCGCGCGCGGGTCTGTTCATCCCCGCGCGCGACGGAGCGGTGATTCCCTGGATCGATGAGCTGTTCGTCGACATTGGTGATGAGCAGTCGCTCGATGCAGACCTGAGCACCTACGGCGCTCGTTTGAGGCACATGCGGGCGATGCTCGCCGGCGCCACGCGGCGCAGTCTCGTGCTGATCGACGAGCTCGGGGCGGGAACCGACCCCGAGGAGGGGGCGGCTCTCGGGGAGGCGCTGCTTGCCGGGATCGGGCGGCGCGGTTCGTTCTGCGTCGTCTCGACGCACCATGGCGCCTTCAAGGCCTTCGCCGCCGAGACGCCCGGGTTCGAGAACGCGGCCGTCGATCACGACCCGGCGACGCTGCGGCCGACCTACCGGTTGCGCGTCGGCTTGCCGGGCCGTTCCCACGCCTTCGAGCTTGCCCGCCGCGAGGCCTGGCCCGAGGAGACCTTGGCGGCGGCCGAACGCCTGCTCTCGCGTGAGGCGGCGCGGGTCGAGGAACTCCTCGCCCGCATCGAGCAGCAGCGCGAGGCGCTGTCCCAGGAGCAGCAGCGGCTGAATGCCCAGCAGTTCTCCGCCGAGGCGGAGCGGGAGCGGTTTCACCAGATGGCGCAGGCGCTCGAGGAGAAGCTGGCGGCGGTGGCCGCTGAGAAGGCGGTGGCCGAAGATCAGCGGTTGCGCGAGGTGCGCGAATTGCTGCAAGTCCTGCGCGGCAAGCTCGAAGAACTGGAACAGTCGCCGCCGCCCGAGAGCCGGCGTTCGTTGCGCTGCTGGTTCCACGCCCGCGAACGCGAGGCGGCCGCGTGGGCCCGGGAGCAGCGTCCGCTCTCGCGACCGGAACCGCCGGGGGGCGGGGCGCCACTGACCTTCGCCGACCTCGCTCCCGGCCGGCGCGCGTTCTCTCGCAGCCTGGGGGTGCCGGTGGAGGTGCGCGTTGCCGAGAGCGACCGGCGGGTATGGGTCGAGCATCGCGGCGTGCGCATCGCCCTGCCGGCGGCGGATCTGCTGGAACCGGCCGCCGGCGCCGCGCCGGAGGCGGACCCAGAGCGCACCAGGAGGATCGCCACGAGCTACGCGGACATCCAGGAGGTCGTCCAGGGGGAGGTTCGCGGGGAGATCGACCTGCGGGGCGTGACCGCCGCCGAGTGCCGCACCCGTCTCGATCTCTACCTCGATCGCGCCCTGTTGGCGGGGTACCCCCAGGTGCGCATCATTCACGGCAAGGGCACCGGCACGCTGCGCCGGGAAGTGCGCTGCCTGCTCGAGAGCCACGATCAAGTGCGCACCTTCCGTGACGGCGAAGGTCCCGAGGGGGGGTGGGGGGTGACGATCGCCCTGCTCGGTGAGCGCGGCGCGGCGGGTGGCGAGGCGCCGGGAGCGCGGGAGTAGTCCATGGAGCGTGACCAGGCTGTCGAGCGCGTACGCGAGGCGATCGACATCGTCGAGTTGATCGGTTCCTACGTCGAGCTGCGCCAGGCGGGGCGCAGCTTCAAGGCGCGCTGTCCGTTTCATCGGGAGAAGACGCCCTCCTTCGTCGTCAGCCCGGAGAAGCAGGTTTTCCACTGCTTCGGATGCGGCGTGGGGGGCGATGTCTTCAGCTTCATCATGAAGCACGACGGCCTCGCATTTCCCGAGGCGCTCGCCCTGCTCGCGCGCCGTGCGGGTATCGAGCTTCCCGAGCGGGAACCGCGCGAGGACGGGGTGGACAAGTCGCAGTTGATCGAGGCGCTGCGCATCGCGGTGCGCCACTACCGCGGCCAGCTGCGCGGCGCGGAGGGCGCGGCAGCCCGCACTTACCTGCAGGAGCGGTCGCTCTCCGGGCGGATCCTCGACCTCTACTACGTGGGCTATGCGCCTTCTGGAGGCCAGGCGCTGCTGCGTCAGCTCGGGGCACAGCTCTCGCGAGAGGTGCTGATCGAAGCGGGGCTCCTCGGGCAGGCGGAAGGGGGACGGCTCTACGACCGGTTCCGCGACCGAGTGATGTTGCCGATTCTCGGCGTCGGCGGCGAGCCGATCGGCTTCGGCGCGCGCGCCATCCGCTTAGGAGTCGAGCCGAAATACCTCAATTCGCCCGAGACGCGTCTCTATCGCAAGCGCGGCGAGCTCTTCGGCCTGCCCCAGGCCCGCCAGGCGATCCGGCGGGAAGGAAGCGTGCTGATCGTCGAGGGCTACTTCGACGTGCTCAGTCTGGCGGCGGCGGGCCTGCATCAGGCGGTCGCCCCGTGCGGGACCTCCTGGACTCCGCAGCATACGGCAAGCCTGTTGCGTCTGCGGGAGGGGCAGCGGATTCTGTTTCTCTTCGACGGCGATGCCGCGGGGCGTTCGGCCGGATGGCGGGCGCTCGCGGCGACGCTGCCGGCCCATGCCGAGGTGGGCATGGTTCTGCTGCCGGCCGGCAAGGATCCCGACGACCTGGTGCGCGACGGAGAGATCGATGCCCTGCGGGCGGCGATCGAGGCGCCTTGCAGTCCGGTCGCCTTCGGGCTCGAGGTGCTGCGGGGGGAGGGGCTCGAAGGCCACGCGCTGATCGAACGCATCGCCGAGATGCTCGCGCGGGTGGGTAGCCCGATCGCGCGCGAGATGATGATCGATGAGACCGCCGAGCGCAGCCGGCTGCCCCTTCAGGTCCTGCGGCGCGAAGTCGAGCGGCTGCAGAGCCGCATCGAGCAGCGCGCCCCGCGGGGAAGTCCGCCCGGCGAACCGGTGGCGACTCCGGCGATCCGCCTGACCCCGATGGAGGAGGCGATCCTGCGCCTGGTGCAGGCGCAACCCGCGGCCGCGGGCTCGCTGCTCGCGGCGGCGCACGGCGCGCCCGCCATCGGCGCCGGGGTGCGCAATGTGCTCGCCTGGGTCGAGGATCGCGCGCGGTCGCAGACCCCCCCCGATCCTCCGGAGTTCCTCCGGCGGGTGCGCAACGAATTGGGGGCGGGGGTGGAGGCGGGTTTCTTGGTGGCCGAGGAGCTGCCGGCGCCCGATGAGCGTCTGCGCGCCGATCTGCTCCGGCGCTTGCGGGAACAGGCGCTCGATGCGGAGAAAGAGCGGATCGGATATGAGATCCGCGCGCTCGAGACAGGGGCTGCTTCACCATCGGGCGGGGATCCCGCGGCGGATCAGCGCCGCTTGGCGGAACTGCTCGGGCGCAAGCAGAGCCTCGCCCGGGAGCTGGCCCACCTGCGCGAGCCGGAGAGCCGGTCGGGGGGGTAGGGGGGGAACTTTTCGCTCGACGCATTGGTCCGAAGCGCATACATTTCCAGGGTTATTCTGCGGAGGAATACGCTGCATGGCTCGCACCACTAGCAATCAGACGATCTCGACGCTCAAGGCGCTTGCGCTGCGCCAGGGGTTTCTCACCGAGGATCAGGTCCTGGGGAACATCGACCCGGGGATCGATGCCGAGGAGCAGGTCACCCGCATGGACAATGCGTTTCGCCTCGTGCGGGAGCTGAACCTCGAGATTTTCGAGTCGGAGGAGGAGGCGCGGCGCCGGGTCAAACGCACTCGCTCGCTCGAAGACCAGCGGGCGGCAGCCAAGGCGGTACCGGCCCAGGCGGTGCGTTACGACGATCCGGTGCGGATGTATCTGCGCGAGATGGGGCGCGTCCCGCTGCTCGATCGCGAAGGCGAAGTGCGCATCGCCAAGCGCATCGAGGCGGCCGAGGAGCGCATTCGGACGACGATGTTCCTGCTGCCCTGGGCGGTGGGGGAGTTGCAACTAACGGCCGCGAAGCTGCGCGAGAACCGGGCCAAGCTCGATGACTTGATCCAAGTCGATGTCGGCAGCTGGACCGCGGACTTCTCGAGCAAGAAGGAGCGTCGCCGCGCGATCCAGGGGGTGGGGCGCATCGTGCGCCGCCATGGCGAGTTCATCAAGTATGCCCAGCAACTCGGCCGCCGGCTCTCCGAGAAGAAGCGCCAGCAGGTCGAGGGCCTGCGCGAGAAGGCGCGCACGCGGCTCGGGGAGGAGGTCACCAAGCTGGCCGCCAGCCCCCGGTTGATCGAACGGGTCAGCCTGCGCCTGCGCCGCGAGGAGATCCGCCTGCGCGAGGCGGAGGGCGAGCTGGAGATCGTCGAGGTCCGCCTGTCGGAAGTGCGTGGTCGGATCCGCGACCTCGAGGGGGTGGGCGGCAGCGGCCGGGGGCGCAAGCGGGCGGGCGCCAAGGCGCGTGGGCGCAAGGCGGCGACCGAACTCAATGCCCTGGCCGATGAGGAGGGCGAACTCGTCAAGGCGGTGCGCAATGCGCGCCGCAAGCTGCGCCGCATCGAGGGTGAGGGGGGAATGAAGGCGGAGCGCATTCGCGAGCTGATTGCCGAGATCCGCCTTGCAGAAGCCGAACGGGAGCAGGCCAAGAAGGAGATGATCGAAGCCAACGTCCGCCTGGTTATCTCGATCGCCAAGCGCTACACCAACCGGGGCCTCGAATTCCTCGACCTGATCCAAGAGGGCAACAGCGGTCTGATGCGCGCGGTCGACAAGTTCGACTATCGCAAGGGCTACAAGTTCTCCACCTATGCGACCTGGTGGATCCGCCAGGCGATCACCCGGGCGATCGCCGACCAGGCCCGCACCATCCGGGTGCCGGTACACATGATCGAGGCGATCAACAAGGTGGTGCGCACTTCACGCAAGATGGTCCAGGACTTGGGCCGAGAGCCTTCACCTGAGGAGATTGGGGCGAAGCTCGATCTGCCCCCCGACAAGGTCAAGAGCGTGCTCAAGGCGGCTCAAGAACCGATCAGTCTCGACCGCCCGATCGGCGAAGACGACGATTCCAATCTGGCCGACTTCGTCGAAGACACCTCCGTCATCTCTCCCGCTCATGCCGCGACCTTCGCGATGCTGCGCGACGAGGTCAACGAGGTGCTCGACACACTGACCAAGCGCGAGGCGCGGGTGATCCGCCTGCGCTTCGGCCTGACCGAGGATGGGTGTCCGCGGACCCTCGAGGAGGTCGGCGCTTTCTTCAACGTGACGCGCGAGCGGATTCGCCAGATCGAGGCGAAGGCGCTGCGCAAGCTGCGCCACCCGACCCGCCGCCGACGGCTGCAAGCCTTCCAGGAGGTGGTCTAGACCGGTCTGCCGGGTTGCCGGGGCCGCTCACCGACCCGCGGCCGGTGGGGGGGTCGGCTTGACCACCGGTGGGGGCGTCTGCTAAATTCCGCTCGCTGCCGCTGGGGATGCGGGCCCATAGCTCAGTGGTTAGAGCCGCCGGCTCATAACCGGCTGGTCCTTGGTTCGAGTCCAAGTGGGCCCAAGTCGGTGGGAGGCATGGTTTTCCAAGGGCGGTTAGCTCAGCTGGTAGAGCATCGGCATCACAAGCCGGGGGTCACAGGTTCAAGTCCTGTACCGCCCATGAGAAGTGGCCTTCAGTGCTCGTGCGCGAAGGGTCGGCGGGGGTGGGGCGCGCGGTGGGGCGCGCCCTTGGTCTTCTCCGATGCCCGTGGGGTCCCATGCCGGGAGGCCCTGGATGGATGAGCAGATCGGCATCCTGCTCGAGTTGCGACATGTGGACGATCGCTTGCAGGCGTTGGCGACCAGGCTCGACATGCGCGCTTCCGACCTGCAGCGTCGGCAACTCGAGACAAGTGCCGTGCGAGAGGTTCTCGAGCGGGAGCGCGAACGTCTCGCGCGGGCCGAGCATCGCCGCCGCGAGGGGGATCGCGAGGTCGAGAGCTGTCAGGCGGCCAAGACCAGGTTCGAGATCCAGCTCCAGGGCGTGAAGACGAATGTCGAATACCAGGTGTTCCTGCGCGAGATCGCCACGATGCAGCAGAAGGCCCGTGAGTGGGAGGAGACCATCCTCGAGGCGATGGAAGCCGAGGAGGCGACACAGAAGACGATCGCGCGGGTGGCCGCCGAGCTGAAAACGAAGGAGGCGGTCGAGGCCGAAGAGCAGAGGCGTCGCGATGAGGAACGCCAAGAGATCCAGAAAGAGCAGGAGCAATTGAGCCGGCAGCATGCTGCATTGGTCGAGCGTCTCGCACCACAGGCGAAGAGCAAGTATCAACGCCTGACACGCAGCAAGGGCACGGCGATCGTCCCGGTGGTTCAGGGATCCTGCGGAGGCTGTCACTACAATCTGCCTCCGCAGACGGTCAACGAGGTGCGCCGCAATCAGCGCCTGATCTTGTGCGAGGGATGCGGGCGGATCTTGGTCTGGACCGATTCGTAGGTGGACTGGTTTGGGCCGCTCGCGCGCCGGGGTGCCCGCCGCACGAACGGTCCGCGGGAGGCTTGGCGGCACATGCGCGCCTCCCGAAAGCGCTGTCGTAGAGTGAATGCGCGTTGTGGTGTGGCTGGAGTCGGTGAGGTGGTTGCGGGGCCCGTTCGTTGGGTCCCGAGGAAAGTCCGAGCTCCGCAGGGCAGGGTGCTGGGTAACCCCCAGTGGGAGTGATCCCAAGGAAAGTGCCACAGAAAACAGACCGCCTCGGCCGGTCGCGCTGGGTTCGCCCCAGCCGTCCGGACGGGGTAAGGGTGAAACGGTGAGGTAAGAGCTCACCAGCGCTGGTGGCGACACCGGCGGCTCGGTAAACCCCACCCGGAGCAAGACCAAATAGGGGAGGATGAGGTGGCCCGCCTCGCCAGCACTCCCGGGTAGGTTGCTCGAGGCGTCCGGTAGCGGACGTCCCAGAGAAATGACCACCACGGACCAAGTGTCCGGACAGAACTCGGCTTACGGCCGGCTCCGGCCCCGCCACGATGCGTGCTGATGTCCACCGGGACCAAGGGGGGAGAATTCGTGGCACTGCGGCTCGGCGCTCGGGCCCTACTCTTCGCCTCGGACCGGATCGGGTTCTCACTTGCCTTCCTGGCCGCCTTGGCCGCCGGCAGCCTGCAGCTCGCCACACCCGACACCGACCGTCTGCCGATTGCCGGAGACAGCGCCACCTACCACTCTCTGGCCGAGGGCCTCGAACGGCTGTTCCACGATCCGCAGCTTGCCGGGGATCTGGTCGCCGGTCGGCTGGCGTTAGACGAGCGCGCCGCCTTGGGCATCGACCGCTGGGAATTCCAGCACGCCGCCGGACTGATCCTTCCTCTCGGGATTGCCTATGCCGCCTTTCCCTCCAATCTCGGGGCCGGTCGCGCCTTTGCCCTGCTGCTCTACGCGGCCAGCGCCGGGCTGCTCTGGCTGATCGCGCGCCGCCTGCTGGGACGCGGGCTCGCGGGACTCGCCGTCGCCGCCTTCCTGCTCTATCTCCCCTTTCTCTACTACGGTCTCGGGATCGCAACCGAGGGCCATGCGATGTTCCATCTGCTGCTCGTCGCCTGGTTTCTCCTGCGGTTCCATCGTCGCCGGAGCCTGCAGCGGGCAGTGTGGCTGGGCGTCGCCCTGGCCCTCTTCGCCCTGGCCAAGGCCACCTACCGGCCGTTGGTCTTGCTGCTCCTGCTGGGCGAGATTTTCTGGCTCCTCCGCGGGCGCCGCCTGAGCATGGGCGCCGGTTTGGCCGCGGCAACCCTTGTTCCGTTGCTGCTCTGGACCGGGGTGCTCGCCGCGGCGCGGGTCCCCCCGAGCCCCCTGGGCGCGGGCAGCGATCATGCCCTGCGCACCTACCGCGGCAACTATGTCCCCGACCAGGGGTGGGAGACAACGGGACTGGGGGATGCGATCA
>JAGMBO010000100.1 GCA_023129715.1 Candidatus Eiseniibacteriota bacterium
GCGGGGGAGACGGAGGCGCGGACCGTCGCGGTGCGCGGCGAGCCGGCGTTTGCCCCTGGTCCGGCGCCCGCCGCGCCGATTCCGAGCGTCGCCGAGCGGGAGTACCGCGAGGCGCCCCCGGAGCCCGCCCCGGTCGTCGGCTCTGCGGAGCCGCAGCGAATGGTGGCCGCCGGCGGCAGCCGCGCGGCGAGCCTTCCCGAGGGCGAGCCGGTCTGGAATCGCGCCCCGGAGCGGTCGCCCTTCGATCTGGGCGATGGCGTCGTTGGACCGGCGCGACCGATCGGGCGGCAGAGCGCCGAGATGTCTGCACAGTTGGAACCGGCCCGGGAGGGCGCGGTGGCGGTCGCCGAGCGCCCGGCCCCCGTTCACGACGATGCCCCCTTCTCAGAGGATGAGCAGACCGGCGGAGTGCGGACCGAGGAGATCTCGGAGCCCGAGATGGTCATCCCGACCAATGTCGTGCCGCTCGTCTGGAAGCAGAACCTGCGGGGACAGCGCTGGGCCCCGAGGATGTCGAGTCGGTGGCAGCGCGTGCTGCGTCGCGATCAGTTCGACGTTCCCTCGTTCTTGAGGCGGCGCCAGCGGGACTAGGACCGTTCTCGTGATGCGTATCGCGCTCGGCTTCGCCAACCAGGCGAGCCTGGCGCACAACAACCTCGGCTTCCGGATCGCCGAGGCGATCCTCTCCACGCGCGCGGGGATCGTGCTCGAGCGGTTCTATCTGCCGCCTTCCGAGTCTCACCTGGCTCCGGGCAGCCTGCGGACGGTGCCCTCCCGGGTCCGCCTCTCGTCCGTCGCTCTCGTGTTGATCAGTATCTCCTACGAAGGCGACGCCCCCCATGTCCCGGCCCTGCTGATCGCCGGAGGCCTGCCCGCGCTGGCGAGGCGGCGGGCGGCCGGCCATCCCCTGGTCGTCGTCGGCGGCGCGGCGGTGATGATCAACCCCGAGTCTCTGGCCGCCTGCTGTGATCTCTTCCTCGTGGGGGAGGCCGAGGCGCTCCTGCCCACCTTCCTCGATGCCTGGGAGGATGTGCGCCGGGCGCCCCGGGCGGTCCAGTTTGATCGCCTCGAGATCCTCCCCGGGGCGCTGGTCCCCTCGCGGCGCGAGCATCGGCTCTGGGCTTTGGGGGGGGGGCTCCTACGCAGTGGCGAGCGGCTGCGCTTCGAGGAGCCCGGCGGCGCGCCGCCGGGGCGGCCGACTCCGCCGCCGCCGGTGGAGACGGTCAAGTGGATGGGGGTCGCCGAGAACCCCTCCTCGGCGCGCCTGCCTGCCGAGGCCCATTTCCAGGAGGACTTGCTCCTGGAGCTCGACCGCGGATGTCCCCGTCGCTGCCGCTTCTGTGTGGCGACCCGCATCTACGGTCCGCTGCGCCGGCGCGATCCCGAGCGACTCGTCGAGCACGTCGCCGGCGCCGCCCGGGCGGGGGAACGCATTGGACTACTCGGCCTCTCCGCCGGGGACCATCGCGGACTCGAGGCGCTGACCGCGGATCTCTGCCGCCGGGGTTGGCGTCTCTCGATCTCGAGCCTGCCCGCCACCTTCGCCCGCCGCGAGGTCGCCGATCGGCTCATCCAGAGCGGTGCGGCGACCTTGACGATCGCGCCCGAGACGGGCAGCGAGCGGCTGCGCCGCATCGCGGGCAAGCCGATGACGGACGAGGCCATCCTGCGCAGTGTGGCGATGCTCGGCGCGGCGGGGCTGCGCGGGCTGCGGACCTACTTCCTGATCGGGCTGCCGTTTGAGGAGGAGGAGGATCTGGCGGCGATTCCGGTTCTGCTCGGTGAGATGCGCCGCCGGCTGCCCAGCCGCTGCCGGCTGAGCGCCACGGTCAATCCCTTCGTGCCAAAACCGCGCACGCCCTTCCAGTGGGCCCCGCTGGCGCCGGAGGCGTACCTACGCGAGGCGGGGCGCCGGCTCCGCCGCGGGATGCCGGCAGGCGTGCGCCTGCGCCTCAAGAGCTTGCGCGAGGCGCGCCGGCACACCCTGCTGACGCGTGCCGATGCGCGTTGGGGCGAGCGTTTGGCGCAGGCGGCCGAGACGCGCCAGCCCCTGCCGGCGATTCTGCGCGCGGCGGGGGAGCAGTGGGAGGATTGGACCGCGGCGGTCGCGCCCGCGGCCGAGCTTCCCTGGGGTTACCTGATCGATCAGGCGGAGGCGCGGGATCTGGCCGAGGAGTGGGTCCGGGCACAGCGAGATGCGGGTAGGGCGGGCTGAACGGGGGGTGGTGCGCAGGGAGCAACCCGGTCGGCGGATCGCCGGCCGGGTGCGCGCAGCGAGTCTCGGGTGGGGCCGAGGCTCGCTGAGACGGGAAGCTAGGTCGCCTGGGACTTGGTGGTCGACCGACTGCCGCGCACGTTCTTCTGGACGAGCCCCTTCTTCAGACAGCTCGTGCAGACGCGAATTCGTTTCGGGCGGCCGTCGACGATCGCCCGAACCCGCTGCAGATTGGGTTCCCACGTGCGCTTCGAGAGATTGTGCGCGTGGCTGACGCGGTTTCCGCGCAGCAGCCCCTTGCCGCAAATGTCGCATCGGCGAGACATGGATCAATCCTCCGTCCGCGGTCGATTCGATGGCCGCGAACTCGTCCGGTCGTACCAAAGACGGGTGAGTTTACCCGAATGGGGTGGCCGGGGTCAACAGCTCCCTTCGCGGCCTTCCGGGGGCGCCCACGGGCATGCCGCGCGATGCTGGCCCAAGGCGCCCACCCCGGCCAAGGGTCCGCCCCGGCGCGCGCCGGTTCCGCCGGTCCCATCCGGTCCGTTCGCCCCATTGGGTTGTGCCCAATCGCGCGAAGTGATCTAGAGTAGGGGACGATGATCGATCAGACGACATCGCTGCGCTACTTGAAGGGTGCCGGACCCGCCCGGGCCGACCTGCTCGCCCGTCTCGATCTGCACACCCTGGCCGACCTGATCGAGCATTATCCGCGCGCCTATCTCGATCGCAGCAATCTGACCCCCCTGGCCCGTTTGCTGCCGGGACTCGAGGCGACCTCGGTCGGGACCGTGCGTTCCGTTGCCTTGCGGCGCATGCGGGGGGGGCGCCGGAGTGTCCATGCGATTCTCGAAGACGCCACCGGGTGCGTCGAGTGCGTATGGTTCAACCAGCCCTTTCTGATGCAGCGCCTGCGCCGCGGCGTGGGGCTGATCGTTTCCGGGCGGGTCGAGATCTACCGCCGCCTGCAGTTCACCAACCCCGAGTTCGAGTTGTTCCCTCCCGCTGCGCAACGCCCGATGGGCGGGGAGGGAACGGGGGCGCAGGACCCGGCTGCGTCTGCGGCGCCATCGGCACTGCAGACGCCAGGGGCACCGCGGGCGCTGGAGATGCCGCAGGCGTCGGAGGTACCGGAGGCACCGGAGGTATCACAGGCACCGGAGGCATCGCAGGCACCGGAGGCATCGCAGGCACCGCAGGCACCGGAGGCGTCGCAGGCGCCGGGGATCGTGCCGGTCTACCCCCTCACCGCCGGGATCTCCCAACGAATGCTGCGCCGGCTCGTGGAGCAGGCTCTGGCGGCGGTCGAGCCGGGCCTGAGCGAGTTTCTCCCCGCAGAGATCCTGGCGCGGCAGAAGCTGCCCGCCTGGGCGACGGCCTGCCGCGAGATCCATTTCCCTCCCTCCCAGGCGGCGCTGAGCGCGGCGCGCCGCCGGATCGCCTTTCAGGAGCTCTTCGACCTGCAGTTGCTGCTGGCAGTCAGCCGGGCAATATTCGAGCGTCCCCGGACGGCGCGACCGCTGGAGAGCTCGGGACGACTGCTCCAGGCGCTGCGCGCCTCCCTGCCCTTCGTGCCGACCGCGGCCCAGGAACGGACGATCAGCGAGATCCGTGCCGACCTGGCGCGCGACCATCCCATGCACCGCCTGCTCGAGGGGGATGTTGGGAGCGGCAAGACACTCGTGGCGCTGGCGGCGGCGCTGGTGGCGGTCGAGGCGGGCGCCCAGGTGGCGCTGATGGCGCCCACCGAAATCCTCGCCGCTCAGCATGCTGCCACCTTCACGCGCCTGGCTGGTCCGCTGGAGGTCTCGGTGGCGCAGTTGACCGGCGGGCTGGCCCCGCGCGAGGCGCAGCAAGTGCGCGCGGCGATCGAGGCGGGCGATGTCGAGATCGTCGTTGGAACGCACGCGCTCTTTCAGGCTGCGGTTGCCTTTCGCGCGCTGGGTCTGGTGATCGTCGATGAACAGCACCGCTTCGGCGTCCTCCAGCGAGCGCGCCTGCTCGAGAAGGGCCTGCAGCCGCACGGTTTGATCATGAGCGCAACACCGATCCCGCGGACCCTGGCGATGTCGCTCTTCGGCGATCTCGACATCTCGTTGCTCGACGAGAAACCCCCGGGGCGCGTTCCGCCCAAGACACATCTCGTCGCCGACGAGCGCTACGAGGAGATGCTTGGCTACTTGGCCAAGCAGTTGGAGGCGGGCGCTCAGGCCTACTTGGTCGCGCCGATGATCGCTGCCTCGGAGGTTTCCGACCTCAAGGCTGCCGAGGATCTCTTCGCCCGCCTGACGGGCGGCGGACCGCTGCAGCCCTTTGCGGGCGGACTGCTGCATGGGCGCATGCGTGGGGAGGAGAAGGATGCGACGATGCGCGCCTTCGCCGCCGGGGAGCTGCGCTTCCTCGTCGCCACCACGGTGATCGAGGTCGGCGTCGATGTGCCCAATGCCAGCCTGATGGTGATCGAGCACCCGGAACGTTATGGCCTCAGTCAGCTCCATCAGCTGCGCGGCCGGATTGGTCGCGGGCGCCGCCCGGCGCACCTCTTCCTGGTGCGCCATCCCGGCATCGGCGCGCAAGCGCACGAGCGGCTGCAGGTGCTGCTGCGGGAAGATGATGGATTTCGCATCGCGGAGGAAGATCTGCGCCAGCGGGGCCCGGGTGATTTCTTCGGCGTGCGCCAAAGCGGACTGCCGCCCCTGAAGGTGGCCGACCCGATCGCCCAGCCGGAGCTGCTCGCCGCGGCACGGGACGAGGCGAGCGGCCTGGTGCGCGAACACGGCGTTGTGGCGTTGCGGCGCGCGCCTCTCTGGCGCAGACTGGAAGCGCGCATGGGAGCGGGCATGCGCCTCTATGGCATCGGTTGAGCGGAACTCGCGAGAGGGGAGGTGATCGGCTTGGGACGCACGCTGCGTTGCCGGCAATGCGGGTGGGTGGTGGACCTGCCGACCAGCGGCCTGCCCCGCTATGGTGCCCGCGGCCGCTGCGGGCAATGCGATACACTGCTTCCGCTGATCGAGTCGGCCGCCGAGGGGGTGGGGGCCTCCGGGGATTTCCAGGTTGGTGAAGTGGAGCCCTCCGCGCGTCTTGCGGCGGATGAGCCGCCGCTCCCGTCCAGGCTCCCGTCCGGGCTCCCGGCGGAGTTCACGTCCGAGCTCCCGGCCGATCTGCCGGCTGAGCAGACGGCGTCTTCTGGCGGCCGGCGGGCGGAGCAGGCGCCGTCCCGGGGCGATCTTCCGGGCGCGGATCCGCTCGCCGCATGCGGGTCGCCGGCGTCCGTCGATACGGCCCTGCGGCTCGAGGCCCGCGAGCTGATTGAGCGCTGGCTGGAAGACCTGACGCGCGATGAGACGGTTCCCATGACCGAGACGATTCTCTGGGGCGAGCGGGGCGCGGAGCTGGCTGTCTTGGTCGCGCGGTGGCAGGCCTCCCATCCGGGCCGCGAGGCGCTCGCGGCCTTGCGCGAGGAGCTCTTCGCCGCCACCAAGCCAGCCTCCCGCGACGTTGTTCGGTGATATCCGGCCCAGCCCATTCCCCGACCTTCTTCTTGACCTGCTTCGAGAGGCTTCCTAGTGTTCAAAATGGCTGTGTGCATCCGGGCAGCCTGCAGGCGCCCGCGGCGAGAGGCGAAGGCGAATGGCGAAGCAGCGGTTACAGGAGTCGATCACGACCCTGGAGGGGAGACTCTCGCGCGGCGAGATGGATCGCGCGGCGGCGCTCGACCTCGCCGCCGCCTACCGTCTCTCGGGCCGGCTCAAGGATGCCGGCGACCTGCTGGCTTCCCGGCTGCAGGCGGGTGACCCCGATTGGGAGACGTGCCGGGCCTGTGTCGAGTGCTACCACGAAGCGGGGGAGATGGAGTCGGCGGTCGCTGTGCTCAACCACTGGGCGAGCCTTTTTCGTGATCGCGCCGAGTTCTGGATGCTGCGGGGATTCCTCCTGGAGGTCATGGGCGATTGGGAGGCAGCGCTCGGCGAGCATAACATGGCGCGGCAAATCGCTCCTCACATGGCCGAGGCGAACTACCGCCATGGCGTTGCCTTGATGCATCTGGGGCGCTACGACGAAGCCGTCGGCGACTTCCTGAAGACCCTACGCCTGCGACCGAATCTGGCGCGGCCGCAGATCAATGTGGGTCTCTGTCTCGAGGCGCTGGGCCGTCCCAAGGAGGCGGTGATTGCCTTCGAGAAAGCCCTGGCCCTCGATCCCGAGTGCGGCGACGCGCACTTGAATCTCGGGGCGCTCTACGGGGAGTTGGGACAGCAAGCCATGGCCCTCGAACACTGCGAGCAAGCCCTGGCGCTCGATCCGACCTCGGGCGAGGCGGCCTACAACGCCGCTCTCGCGCTGGTCGATCGGGATCCCGACCAGGCGGTGCGCTACCTGAAGCGGGCGGTGGCGAGCGATCCGGAGAATCTGGACGCGCTGCATCGACTCGGCATGGTTGCCCAGGGGCGCGGACGATGGGAGACGGCGGCCGGCTACTTCCAGCGTGTCATCGATCGTGATTCCGAGCGTCTCGACAGCCTGTTCGCCTTGGCCGTCTGCCACAGCAAGAGCGAGCGTTGCTCGGACGCGATTGGGGCATTTCATGCCCTGCTCGAACGCGATCCCGGCAATGCCAAAGCCTGGTTCTATCTCGGGGTGGCCTACGACAAGATCGGTAGTTCCGAGGAGGCCCGCGAGGCCTATCGCCGGGCTGACGAGATGGCCGCCTCGCGCGGCAGAGAGGACGCCTAGCGCGTGGCTGCGATCGTCGGGTCACTGGTCACGTCGACCTCGATTCCCATCGCTCTTCTGCTCGGTCTACTCCAGGGGCTGACCGAGTTCCTGCCCGTCTCCAGCTCCGGCCATCTCGTCATCGCCCAGGCCCTGTTGCAGACGCCTCGGTCGGGCGTGGCCCTGGAGGTCCTGCTTCATGGCGGCACCCTGCTCGCGGTCCTCGCCTTCTATGGACGGGACTGGCTGCAGATCCTGCGGGCGGCGGCCGGCGGCGTGCGGGCGATTCCTGCCGAGGGGATGCGGGCGCTTGCTCGCGGGCGCGAACTCTGGCTCCTGATGCTGGCGAGCCTTCCCGCCGGGCTGGCCGGGGTGCTGTTGCGCGAGACGGTGGAGGGAGCGTTCGAGGTGCCGACGGTTGCAGCTGGGTGTCTGATCGGCACCGGACTGCTGCTGCTCGGCACCCGCTGGGCGCCGTTGCATCCCGGGGCCATCGGCGCCCGTGCCGCGCTGAGCATCGGACTGATGCAGGCGCTGAGTCTCCTGCCGGGCATCTCGCGCTCGGGGGCGACGATTGCGGGGGGGCTCTACCTGCGGTGCGATCGCGCGCGGGTGGTGCGGTTCTCGTTTCTGCTGTCGGTGCCGGCGATCTTGGGATCGTTGGTGCTTGAACTGCCGGCGCTCGCGGCAGGACTGCGCGATGGGCTCTGGGGCGTCTATGGCGCCGGTTTCCTGGCGGCGTTTCTGTCGGGTCTCGTTGCGATTCGATTGCTGGTCTGGATGGTGACGCTCGGCCGATTCCATCTCTTCGGCTTCTACTGCCTCGCGGCGGGGGTGGTGAGCTGGGTGCTGCTGGCTGGAGGGACGCGCTGACCGGGTCGGGCGGCGCACCCGGATGGGGTGGGGCGGTGCGGTCCGGGGTTCAACTGGGCGCGACTCCGGACCCCGCTGTCGACTGCCTGGCGGCGGCTAGCGGCGCAACCACCAGAAGATGTCGAAAACGAGCACTGTGGCGATCAAGATCATCAACATGGCGAGGCTCCTTTCCATGACCCTCAATCCTTCCCCCGCTTCCCCTCACCGCGCCTCCGTTCACCGGCTCCACCTTCTTGTATCGGCAGGGGGGCAAATCGCCTGAAGGCCTCTTTTGGGACTGCCCCAATCGAGGGGGTCAATGGCGAGTGACTTGCGAGTAGATCGCGTAACAGCATGAGATTGGTATTGATAGGTGTTTGGGTATTTACAAGGATCCATGCAACCCCACGCCTTTGGTTGTGGCAGCGGACTCCGGCCCACGGGCCTCGAGCCGCCCCCCAGGCTTGACAGGCGGGCGAGGCTCCCGTAATCTCCTGCGGCTTGACGGCGTAGCGTCTTGCGGCACGCGCGCCGCCGCGATGTCTCGGAGAGGTGGCCGAGTGGCTGAAGGCGGCACATTGCTAATGTGTTGTGGGTTGTTGAGACTCACCGCGAGTTCGAATCTCGCCCTCTCCGCTGCAGATCTCTGCGCCCATAGCTCAATTGGATAGAGCGTCTGGCTACGGACCAGAAGGTTGGGGGTTCGAGTCCTCCTGGGCGTACCAAGAGCGCCTCCTCTCTGCCGCGAGAGGGGGCGCGTCTCATGTACGCGGCCGGAGGCCTTCGCCCGTGCGGGGTATGGCCCGTGCGGGGTATGGCCCGGGCGGGGCAGGCCCCCTCGGAGCGGAGCGCCCGCTGACCCCGATTTTGGGGTTGTGTCTCGGCCTCTTGTCTGCTATCAGAGAGCGAAGTGTGGAATCGTCCACAGTCTGGAACACGGGGAGGGTTCAGATGAAGACGCTGCGCGCACTGGTCATGCTGGTCGTGATCGGAGCCATCGCTCTCGTGCTGGTCGGTTGCTCGGAGGACAACAGCGCCGACAGCGCGGCGACGGCCGAGGAGCTGTTCGGTCAGGGTTTGGCGTACCTTGAGGATTCGATGGCTGACGTGAATCTGGAGGAACCGCCCTGGGAGTGGGACGTCGATACGGAGCAGGCCAACGGCTACTTCGAAGATGCCCTGGACATCGACCCCGACCACTGCGGGGCGCTCCTGATGGCGGCGATAACGAGGCTCGCGATGGTGCTCCAGGATCCCGACCTCGCTGATATCCTCGAGGGTCTGTTCCCCGACGATGGACGCGGCCCGGGCGGCCCCGGCGACTTCCTCTTCCGTGCGTTCAGGAGGCCGGACGTCTACGCGGCGGCGATGCGTCTCAGAGCATCCGGCCGTGACGACTTCCCGTTCTCCGAGCTTCAGGATTTCATCGACGCGGAGGTGCTGCCGGCTCTGGAGTATGCGGACGGCAACCTGCTGCAGTTTGAGGACCAGAACTGCGTCGTGGTCCTCCATATCGAAGTGGAGGAGAAGCGCGAGACGATCGAGTTCGAGATCGACGCCACTGACGTCTTCCTCCTGCACGCGCCGCTCGACGCTCTACAGGCCGTATTCCACATCGCCGTGAGCTACAACGTCGATGTGGACGATGGACAAGACCTCCAGGAACTCATCGACGAGGATCCGCACTTCCTGAGCCTGAGGCCCGGCGACCACATGGCGTCCGCATACTCGGAACTCTTCGAGATGCAGGACCACCTGAGCGACTGTGCCTGGAGCATGTCGCACGAGACCGACCCGCAGGACACGGACCTGTTCACGAACACCGACGACGAGGGGTGGATCCTGCTGGGCGCCGGTTTCGCTGACACGCTGGCTGCGATCGCCGAGGACATCTACGATGGTCTGGAGAACGGCGTGAGCTTCAATCCGGCTGAGGACACGGGCGAGCCGGGCGCTCCGGACATGGAGATCTTCATCGACCTGTGGGAACTCTTCAACGACCCGCTCGACCCCATCACGGATTACTTCCCGGCGCACACGTGGTTGGATTCGACGAGCATGGAGGTCACGGAGCCCATCTACTTCACGGACCCGACCTTCAGCGACATCACGCCGGACATGACCAACGAGTATTGGGGCGACATCTACGACTGGCTCGACGAGGAGTAGCCGGAGGGCGTGGCTGCCGGACAGACGGCTGGCCGGGATCATGAACGTGGGGTCAGCCACTCAAGTGCATTTCGGGGCGCGGATGCTGGGATATATCCGCGTCCTGCTCGTTTGTGGGATGGAGCGGCCGCAACCGGGGACCCTGAAGCTCAGAAAGGCACATTGAATTGCACCCGTAGCGCGTTTCAGGCACGGACCGTGCTTGAGCTGAGATGCGGGGAAGTCCCCGAATGAGAGATTCCGGAGAGAGCTGGTGGCTCCATCCCTGGAGGTTCCGTGCCGATCATAATCCACACGTCCGATGTTCACCTCGGCAATCCACTCGGCTGGCTTGGCCCGCGTGCCGCAGAGCAGAGAGAAGAGCTCCGGCGAACGTTGAGCAAGATCGTCGACCTGGTTATAGACCAGCACACGGACGCCCTCGTGGTTGCCGGTGACCTGTTTCATTCCAACAACCCATCGGCCGCAACCGTCCGCTTCGTGCTCAGGGAGTTTGCTAGGCTTACGAGCGAGTCGAGGGCGAGCGTGGTGCTGCTTCCGGGTTCACACGACTCACTCGACATCGAGTCGGTCTACACGAGCTACCGGTCCGAGTTTGGCAGGCTCGATCGCGTCTCGGTGCTC
>JAGMBO010000101.1 GCA_023129715.1 Candidatus Eiseniibacteriota bacterium
GTGTGGATATTTGGGATGTTGATACTATGAAGAAAATGATAATTATACTTGTAAGTGTAATTGTACTTTTGATGACTTTCACAGTTTCAGTTAGTGCATCAGAGTGGCAATCTGATACTGATATAGTAGGTGGTCTTGGTGATATTGGAGCCAGTTCTGCTCCATGTGTTTTTACTATGAATGGTACACAGTATTTAATAACTGGAAGTGGATTGTTTCAAGGTGAATTGTATGGTTATAATTGGACTGGTACAACGTGGCAAAGTGATAGTGTGATTGTATCTGGAACAAGTACATTAGAAGATTATGAATTTACACATCCAACTGTTTTTTATATGGATGGAATTTGGTATATGATAGTTGGAACTCGATATAATATTATATTGGGTTTTAATTGGACAGGTTCAACGTGGCAATCTGATGATGCAATAGTATCTGGACTTTCTTTACCTTATGATAAACATATTGCTCCATCTGTATTTAGTATGGGTGAAACAAGATATTTAATACTTGGTACTTATGGTGGTTCAATACATGGATATAATTGGACTGGTTCTACTTGGCAAGTGGATGCTGCAATAAGAAGTGGTTTACAAGTAGCAGGCGATGCTTCTTTTGCTATTTTTAATATGGATGGGACACAATATGCAATAGAATATGCTTATAGTGTTTGGGGATATAATTGGACTGGTACAACATGGCAAAATGATGCAGTAATAATAAACGGTGATTTAGGTGAAAGTTATTATGCTCCATGTGTCTTTCAAGGAGATAAAAATAAAACATGGTATCAAATAGTAGGGTGTGGTGATGGTGCTTTCACAGGTTATGAATGGATACCATATATCTCAAATGTAACATCTGATGTATCAGTCACAGACCAAGTTAGTATTACATGGAATGTTAATATAAATACAAACAATACTGTAGAGTATGATATAAATGAATCACTTGGTCTTTGGTCATCTTGGTCAAGTTGGGATAATAATACAATGACACCAAGTATACTTTTGACTGAACTTGAACAAGATACAAAATATTACTACAGAGTTTGGTCGTATGATTCAAATGATACTAACGTTAATGCAACTTCGTTAACTTATAATTTTACAACGTCACTTGGTATCACTAATCTTGCAAATACAACTGGTAACTTTTGGATTAGTTGGACATGGACAAATCCAGATGTCGAAACTTTTGATTATAACAAGATTTACATTGATGATGCGTTGGTTCAGGACTCTGCTGCAGGATTCTATAATGCCACGTATGTTCCACATGCAACAAGAACTATAAAGGTATATTCAGTTTATACAAATGGGGATACAAGCAGTACATATGCAACTCAGACTACTACAATTCCAAATAATCCTGTTACGATTTTAGGTGTGATAGATTATTCAATGTTAGAAAGTGAAGTTGTATTTGTTGATATAGATGCCACTAACATAGACAGTGATACCCTTTATTTTACATGTAATAGAACAGACTTATTTGTAGATTTTAATTATCTGACAGGAATCGGTAACTGGAAAACAACTACTGCATCAGGTGGCACATATTATGTAAACTTTACAGTATCAGATGGATATACATCTATGGATAGTGCAGTGTCAACTATTGTTATTATAGATACAACGCCATCTGTTGAAGTACCAGTGAATGTTACTGTAACAAGTATTAACACAAATGATAAGGAGATTGTAATATTTAAAGATTATGTGTTTGAGCCAACTATTAGTATTCCTGATAATCATAGTGTTGTTTCATATGGTTGGAGTATCACTGATGAAAATGAAGTATCGTTGGCTGTAACAGTGAATCAAACAAATGGATATGCAACTTTTAAGCCATTGACAAATGGTACACATACAGCAACATTATCTGTGTTAGCAGCATATGATAAGTATGGTGAAACAGGAGAATACACATTTACTTCAACTATACAATTTGTTCCTTTAACACAAAGTGTGGATATAAGATTAATCTGGAGTGAAGCGGAAGAGATGGAAGAAGAAATATCTGTGCCTCTTGGAAGTGAGAGAACTGCATATCTTATTATAACAAATATTGGAACAGATGATTATTTTGATATAACTGTTAATCATTGGATAGAACAAAATGATAAAAGAATGGGAAAACTTTCCACTACGGATGGTGGACTTTCTCTTCAGCATAAGATTCCAATAGCAATTAATACCCAAAGAACTTGGAATCAAGGAACGTACATTTTAATGATGACAATAACAACTGATAATGGAAAAGTGTATGGTGTATCAAAGCAACTTGAAGTTACATCTCCAATTAGAACAGCAGAGGAGATAGATACAGCAAGACAAGCAATAATGAAGAAGATGGGTATTGGAATGTTCGTTTCAATTATAGTGGCATCAGTTGGATATGTATACATAAAACAGTCAGAGAAACCAACGGATGTATTTAAGATTGCAATGTGGAAAAAGATGTTAG
>JAGMBO010000102.1 GCA_023129715.1 Candidatus Eiseniibacteriota bacterium
TCAGGGGTTTTGAGACGGGAACTAGGTAGTCCCCCTTACCCGATGCTAGCCATTTGGCGACACGGGGCATCGGATCACCAATGAAGTCCATAGAGTCGCAGGATCTGCTCAGCGCTTGGCCGCTTGGACGGCTGTTCCTCTGGGTAGATTGGCAACTCCTTGAAGCCTTCTTCCTTCATGGCGCGTCGGACTTCGCGCTCAATGAAAGCTTGTAGGAGCACTGCCACGACGTAGAGAAAGAACAGCGCCTCGATGCGGCGGTGGCCGCCCTCCAGCAAGCTCTGGCCGCGACCGTCAAGCCGCCCATGTCGCCAGAACAGCTCGGCCTCCCGGGACAGGAGCTGTAGATGCCCGGCAGGCCTCTGTGCGCGCGCGTCGCCGGCTTCTCGCTCCATGGCGCCCAGCGCGCCGTGGCCGGGGACCGGGCAGGCCTGGAGCGTCTCTGCCGCTATGGCCTGCGGGCGCCCCTGAATCACGGATCTCCGATCGTGCGCGCCAGGGCTGGATTCATCTTTTTGGGTGCGGTTAGCGTTTTCGGGGTGCAGTTGTCCCATGCCGCAGGCGAAGGCATCGCTGAAGCTGAGCGGGGATTGCTACTAATGTTGAATCCAACCCGTGTGCGCAGAGCCGCTCATCAGGGTGGTGGGCGCGCCCCACGCAGCGGCGAGAGCGGAACTCGCGCTCGATGAAGCGTGGGTAGCCTTCCCCGTTGAGGTAACGAGCCTGCTCGAGGGATGTCTCGAGGTGTTCGCGGATGACGGTGTGCAGAACGCTCCTCTCGGGTTCGCGACGGCGATAGGTGCCCGGGAGGGGAGCCGTTGCGACTCCCGGGTAGCGGTCGTAGGAGATAGCGGGCAGGGTGGCGCCGCCGACCATGGGACGCATCCCAATGGTCACTGGCTTCATCACTGGCCCCGATCCTGCTATCATCCTGAGCCAGCTACCCTGACCGCCCGTGATTCGGCGATCAGGCGGGTGCCCAGTCCCCTGTTCGAGAACCACAGAGGCGCGCCATGCCGGCCACCACGGAAATCACGCAGGCCCTGAAAACGTACTGGGGCTTCGACAGCTTCCTGCCCTTGCAGAAGGAAGCCATGGAGTGCGCCCTCGATGGCCGGGACTCGGTCGTCGTCCTGCCGACCGGCGGGGGTAAGTCGCTTTGCTTTCAGGTCCCGGCGGTCATCCGGCCGGGAATGATGATCGTGATCTCACCGCTGATCTCGCTCATGAAAGATCAGGTCGACGGCCTCGTGGAGTGCGGCGTCCCGGCGGCCCGCCTCGACAGCACCCTGGCCCCGGCGGAGCGCCGGAACATCACGGCCCGGATCACCGCGGGTGATCTCAAACTCCTCTATCTGGCACCCGAGCGGCTCTTGACCTCCGGTATGCTCGACCTCCTCGGGAAGTGCCCCCTCTCGGGAATCGCCATAGATGAGGCCCACTGCATAAGCATGTGGGGTCATGACTTCAGGCCGGAGTACCGCCAGCTCGGCACTTTGAAGGATGTCTTTCCCGGCACTCCCGTCCACGCCTTCACGGCGACGGCCACCGACCAGGTGCGCGCCGACATCGCCCGCCAGCTCCGCCTGGCGCGTCCCTTGGTCCTGGTCGGATCCTTTGACCGTCCGAACCTCGTCTACAAGGTCGAACGGCGCATCCAGCGTGTGCAGCAGATCCGCGCCGCTCTGGATCGCCATCCGGGCGAATCCGGGATCATCTACTGCATCCGCCGCGACGACGTGGATGAGATGTGCGCGACTCTGAGCAGTGTCGGCTACAGCGTGCTTCCCTACCATGCCGGCATGGAAGATCACGCGCGCAGGAACAACCAGGAAGCTTTTGACCGGGAAGAAGTCGACACGATCATCGCCACGGTCGCTTTCGGCATGGGGATCGACAAGTCGAATGTGCGCTACGTGATTCACGCGGGCATGCCGCAAAGCCTGGAGCACTACCAACAGGAAAGCGGCCGGGCCGGACGGGATGGTCTCGAAGCCGACTGCCTGCTGCTGCACTCACCCGGCGACTACGCGATCTGGAAGAGGATCCAGCAGGGCTTGTCTCGCGAGGCGGCCGGGATCGCCGAGGCGAAACTGAATGATATCTATCGCTACTGCACGGGAGCCCCCTGCCGGCATCGCGCCCTGCTGGCCTACTTCGGGCAGGAACTCGGAAAGGACAACTGCGAGGCGTGCGATGTCTGCCTGGGAGAAATCGACAGCATGGGGGATTCGCTCGAAATCGCCCAGAAGATCCTCTCCTGTGTAGGTCGTCTCAGGGAGCGATTCGGTGGGGAGTATACGACCCTGGTGTTGCTCGGCTCGCGTGAAGAGCGGCTATTGAACAACCACCATGATCAGGTGAGCACCTACGGACTCTTGAAGGACTTCCCCAAGCGTGTGGTTCGCGACTGGGTCGAGCAACTCGTGGGACAGGGCTGCCTGGCCAAGTTCGGGGAATACAACATTCTGCGGATCACCCCCAAAGGGAAGCGCGTCCTCAAGGGCGAAGAGGCGCCGCAGTTGCTGAGGCCCGCCGAGAAGCCGGCTCGCAAGGCCCGCGTCACGGAGGTTTCCTGGGAAGGAGTCGACGCGGATCTGTTCGAGGTCTTGCGCCAACTGCGGCGGGAGATCTCCAACAAGAGGGGGGTCCCGCCCTTCGTGGTGTTCGGCGATGCCAGTCTGCGTGAAATGTCCGTGCGGCAACCCACGACGCGTGCGGAATTCCTCACTATCAAGGGTGTCGGAGAGAAGAAACTCGACGAGTACGCGGACGCCTTTCTGGCTGCTATCGAAGAGCACCGCCGCGAGAGGCAACCATCACCGTGAGACTACTCGCGGCCGCACCTAGGAGCCTGACCCCGTAACGGACATCACAGTCTCGGATTTGGGAGAGCTAGCAAGGTGACCTCCTCTCGATTACCCACTCGACCCGAAGGAGTCCTCACTCTGGAGGATTCCCAACAACCCCGAGCAACACACGGGGTCGGCCAGCACTTACGCGGTAACCGCATGGTAGCAAACGCGTTATGCTCGCCAGGCAAGTGGTCGCTTGGGCTCACCTCGGCCAGCACCCCACGCTCATACAAGCCAGGAAGACAGTCAGCCAGAGGAAATGTGTTTCTGTTTACATTATCATACAAATATGTCATATTACGCATATGAATTTTGATACTCTCATCTCCATGGTCGCGGAACAGCCTTTCTTTGACCTGGCAACGGTGGTGCAACTCTCGGACGAGAGCAGGGCAACGGTCCAACAACAGCTCTACCGCTGGATTCGGGCAGACAAGCTGATTCACTTGAGGCGGGGTATGTATGCCCTGGCCCGGAGATACAGTCGCGCTCCCGTCAATCCCGCCGAACTCGCCAACCACCTCTATCGACCCTCCTATCTGAGCAGGGAGTGGGCCCTTGGATTTCATGGCCTGATCCCGGAGATGGTGGTGGTGTATACGTCGGTGACACCCCGGGTCCCCAGGCGATTCGAGAACGCTCTTGGCCACTTCGAGTACCGGCATATCAAGCAGGACGCATTCTTCGGTTATAGCGGTGTGGAGATCCAGGGGAGGAAGGTCATGCTGGCCGACCCTGAAAAGGCGCTGCTCGACTTCTGGCACCTGTCGAAAGGACCGTGGACCATGGAGCGCATGAGCGAGATGCGACCACAGAATTACGAGGGGTTGGATCAGGAAAGACTCGGGCGTTATGCCATGAGATACGGCTCCCCCAGATTGGTGCGTGCCATGACCATGTGGCGCGAGCTGGCGGAATTCGAGCAGGAAGGGACAGTGGAGCCATGAAGGAAGAAGCGCTCGCCCTGGTGCGAGATCTGCCCGATCCGGCCCGGAGGCTCAACGTACTGCGGGAGTATCTGCAAGCGTGTATTCTCCGTTCGCTTCATGAAAGCGAGGCCTCTGTCAACCTCTCCTTTGTCGGTGGGACTGCTCTAAGGTTTCTGTTCAACCTGCCGCGATTCTCCGAGGACCTCGACTTCTCTCTAGAGCGTCGGGACGGCTACGATCCCTCCAGGTGGATGGACAAGCTAGGAAGGGATCTGTCGCTGGCCGGCTTCGACTTGACCCTGAAGCGGAACGACCGGAAAACGGTTCATCTGTTCTGGATCAGAGTTGCCGGAATTCTTGCGGAATCGGGTCTTGCCGACAGGCCCGAGCAAAAGCTATCCATCAAACTCGAGATCGACACACAACCGCCGGCCGGCGCGGTCAGCCTGACGGAGATCGTCACCCGGCACATAATGTTCTCAGTGCGCCATCATGACCTGCCCTCCTTGATGGCCGGGAAGATCCACGCGCTGTGCACGCGAAGCTATTCGAAGGGGCGGGACTGGTACGACCTGCTCTGGTATCGTACTCAACGCCCTCCCGTGGAACCCAACCTCATCATGCTCCAGAACGCGCTGGATCAGACGGAGGGTGTCAGCGCTGTGGACGGGAGCTGCTGGACTCGCCATCTGCTCCAGCGGATCGGAACGCTCGACACGTCCAGATTGGCGAGCGAGGTTCGACCATTTCTCGAGAGACCCGCAGATGCCGACCTTCTTGCCGCCAGGAACTTCCGCTCTGTTCTCGATGAATGATGCCCCGTGCTCTGACCGCGCGAGCGATGAAAGGCGACCGCGAGATCTACCTGGACGCAGGGATGGACGGCTACCTGACCAAGCCCATTCAGAAAGACCTGCTGCTGCGCACCCTGGCGGAGTTTTCCCGGAAAAGCGGCGGAGTCGTCTCCTGAACTCTATTCCCGGTAGAGAGCCTTGATGCCGCCCCAGGTGATGGGGAGAGCGCCGGTCAACCCGCAACCGATCTGCCAGGCGCCGATCAGGTCGCAGTCCTCGTTGGGCGGCGAGAAGGCGACGCAGGGGGAATCCTCGGCGATGTGATAGTCCATTGCAATCGGGTCGCAGAAAAGCGGGTCCTCCGCGATGTTGCCGTTCACGCCGAGTTGGTCCGCGATGCAACCCGTCCAGTCGCCGCCCTCGTTCCCAAAGATGTCGCAGCAGCTGAGCGCGGCTGAGCTTCCGCCCTCGCAGGTAAGCGCCTCGCCCGTTTCACCGAAGGCCAGGATGCAGTTATCCAGGATCGCCGCGGAGGCGTCCTGGAGACAGAGATTGCATCCGGCAGGGGCGTTGTTCCCGGCGAAGGTGCAGTTGACGAAATTCATGTGATCGCTGGACATCCTGGAGAATACGGCGCCCCCCACATCGGCGCTGTTCCCGATGAAAGTACAGCCGATGGCGTCCAGGAAGAAGTAGGGCCCCAGGTTCATCGCCCCGCCGGACTGCGCTTGATTGCCGAGGAAAAGGCAATTCTCGAAGATGCCGCCGGATTCATCCGAATCGACGGCCCCGCCCCCGTACTCGGCGACATTGTCGATGAAATGGCAGTTGCGGATCCAGGGGCCTGCGCCATCCGAGATCTTGACTGCGGCTCCCGAGTGGGCGTAGGCGCGGGTGATGGTGATCCCGTCGAGGCCGAAGGTCGTTCTCGGATGAAGAGCCTTGCTGCCCGTGATGTCCAGCCAGATGCCCAAGTGCGGATCGGCGGGGCTGGCCTGGCAGTCGATGACGCAGAGCTCGGGGTTCCCACTCTGGGAGCGGATCAGGATCCATCGGCTGCCATTGAAGAGATCGCGGTTGCCATCGCCGGTGTAGACGCCGTCGGCCAACAGAACGGTGTCGCCGTCATCGGAGGCCCAGATGGCCGATTCGATGGTCGGATAATCGCCCGAGCCACCGGGGAAGACCTTGAAGGTCTCCGCCGAGGCCGGAAGCGTGAGCGCAAGAAGAATGAGGAGCGGTCCCAGGTACTTCATCGTTTCCTCCCGTCAGTGGTGGAAGATAACAGTATCAGGGAAACGGCGTATGGTGTCGGCAATCGGCCACTTCAGCAAAACCATCCTCGCCCCGTCCCGGTGGCCGCCCGCCGTCAGTCTCAGTAGGTAGACGCCCGAAACGCAGCCGTGGCCGCGGCCCCAGGCGATGACGCTCTTCGCGTAGGCGGCCATCTCCTCGGCGAGGATGTAGAAGGTCGGCAGCACCACCAGCGTGAGTGTTGCTGCTCAGCTGCATATCTTGACCATACGGCTTGAATGGGGCGCGTGGGGCTGTGACGCAGGTATCTACTTGGTCAAGCTCCTCGTCAATGGAATACCTTCTGTCGCCAAGACAGCCAAGGTTGACTAGCTGAGCAGCACTGGCCTTTGCAGGATGACAAGACGACTTCCTGCGTTTCCCCGGGAAGTCGTCTACTCCAGGACTACCAACCTCCGCTGTACCTGCGTCGTCCCGACCTCGAACGACATCCAGTAGATGCCACCGGAAACCCGGTGGCGATCTTGGTCCTCGAGATCCCATGTCAGACTGTGGTGACCGTGAGACCGCGTGCCCCGAATAAGCGTACGGATGTGCCTTCCCGACACATCGAAGACGTCGGCTCTGACGAACGACTCTGCGGGTAAATCAAAGGAGATATCCATCTGCGATGCAGCCGGATTCGGCTGCACCTGAAGCGTGACGAGGTCCAAGGGCAACCGGTCCGGCTCGGCAGCGGAGCTTGTCTGTACTCTTAGAACTCGGACAGCCGTGAGGTACCAGCCCCAATTGCGGGTGTTCGTATCGGAGCCAAAATCGAACTCAACCGCGATTTCCTGCCCGACGAATACGCTCAGATCGAAGTAGTCCACCCGCCTGCCACTGTGGCCGTGCCATCCCTTCTCACTGTCAACGCACCAGGCGTAGGTCGTGTAGGAGAGATTTATCCGCTGCGGAGAGTAGTGTCCCCCCAGGGGGAAAATCACCTCGCCATCCACCGTGACATTGCCACCGTCGTACATGCTCTCGGTGTCATACCAGTGACTCACGCGGAGAAGGTCGCCGGCCTCGACCGGAAAGGTTGGCGACAGGAGGCCTTCGCCGGCCTCGTTCGGGTAGCCACCCTCTAGAATCGTCCCCCAGACGTTATCATCGTATTCAAACTCTTCATCGGGACGGCCGTACTCCCAGATCTGCTCTCCGTCAACGTCACAGTATACGGTGGCGAAGCCGTGATCGCTGATGGTGAAATCCCAGTCGTGGGCCGTACTCCAGGTCAGGCAGGGATTCGGCGGATCACAGGAGTCGTACTCGGGATGCAAGTCCCCACCTAAGCTGATGCACTCGAGCTCCGATGCCACCACGCAGTCGCCATCCACGCAGCAGACCCGCTGGAGACACGGATCGGGATCACAGGATTCGTACTCGGGATGCCAATCTCCACCAAGGCTGGTGCACTCATTCTCAGTCACAATCTGGCAGAAGTCGTCACCACAGCAGACACCAGCGTCTAGGACTTTCCCGCAGTCATGTGCATAGGCCGCGCCTGAGTTCTCGCCGCCATGGTCCGCGTACTGCGCGCCGACAACCGCCCTGGACCCATCGAGGCTGACCGCGCCGCCGAAGTAGTCACCAGTGTCGCCGTCTGAAGCCAGGAGTTCGCTGATTTCATCCCACTCTCCGGAAACTGAGTCATAGGCGTAGAGATAGGCTGAGCCGCAATGGGTGCAGCCGTGGCTGTGCCACACCGAACCAATCAGGGCGAGATCTCCCGAGATGGCGACTGAATAGCCAAATGCGTCTCCCTCGTATCCATCCGCAGCCAGGAGCTTGGTTTCCTCCGACCACTCGGGGACGCCGGGATCGAAGCGAAAGACATAGGCCGCCCCGGGCCCCGGCCCGCTTTCCGCATCGCCGTAGGCGCCAATGACGACAGCCTGATCCGACAGCGCCACATCGAAACCGAAACGGTCACCCGCTGCACCGTCAGCGGCGAGGAGCTTGGCTTCCTGGGTCCACGTTCCGGCGCCGTCATCGTACCGGAACACATAGGCCGCACCGGGCGCCGGATCGCTGTCGAGACCCCAGCAGGCTCCTATGACGGCAAGGCTCCCCGCGATGTCGGTCGAAATCCCGAAGCAAGCGTCATACTCGCCATCCAAAGCGGTGAGCTTGGCTTCTTCCGTCCACCCCTTCGCGACCGGATCGTAACGAAATACATACGCGGCTCCGGACCAGAGCTCGTTCCCGTTAGCGTAGTGTGCACCGACGATGATCAGATCTTCGGAGATCGCGACCGACTGGCCGAATAGGGCATTAGGCGCCCCATCAGAAGCGAGGAGTTTAGCTTCCTGATCCCAATCTCCGGACCCGGGAGCATAGCGGAACACATAGACAGCACCTGCGCTGATCCCGTTGTCATCGTCGTACTTGGCTGAGATCACCGCTACGTCTCCGCAGATCGCTACGGAGTAACCGAACCAGTCAGCGGTCTCTCCACCCGGCGGCGTGAGTTTGATCTCTTCGTCCCACGCTTCGGCACCCGGATCGTAGCGGAACACGTAGGCCGCTCCCGATTCGCTGGCATGATCGTCATCACCGATAGCCCCAATAACGGCGACGTCACCGAAGACCGAAACCGATTTGCCATAGAAATCCTCCGCCACGAGGCCAGAGGGCAGGAGTTCGGCATCCTCATAGAGCTGTCCCCACGCCGCTGGTGACATCAGCAGGAGCGACATTTGGAACCCGGCAAGCAGAGAGAACAGAACACGAACACGTGACGGCGACGCGGGATGCTGCCCATTCATCGGACCCTCCTGTCAATCCCATGACCACATTGCCTACAACCCCAGGAATCCTCCACCGCACGCAGTTGCCCAGATCGGCCTGTCAAAGATCCTGCTTGCCACCTGGGAAGCTGCGTCGGGATCCTTACATCTTGATCCTGTTGACACTCGCACAGTGCAAGTATACAGGCTTCACGGTCTGACATTCCACTCCGTCCAACATGCCCAGCGTCGACGGCCAATCGGCTGACCGGATAGACGAGCGGTAGGGCGAGGCGCCGACCGGCGGCGAAGAGCTCGTCGGCGAAATGGTCCGTCAGCATCAGCAACTCGCGTGCGAGGGCCGCCTCGTCGGTCGGGAGCGTCAAGCGCACTGAGGGGGGGGGCACGCACCGCGAGGCGTGCGGGATGTGAAAGACGGTGAATGGAGCCATCGATCCGACCCGCGGCCTCCCCTGGTGACGAGGCTCCGATCGTCTCCAGGCGGACGCAGACAGGAGCAGCCCCAATCACTCCGCCGATCCCGTAACCCATTGATGGATATTCTATTACAAGACAACCCCGCCTCTGGTGCTTTTCATGGTTGTATCGGGAGATATGTAGTGTATACTACATAATACCATGACAAAACCATTCAGCGAATACATCAAGGCCCGGCGGGAAGAGCTGCGCAAACGGGACCGGCGCTTCTCTCAGCGGCAGGTGGCCCTACGGATCGGCATCGAGCCTTCCTATCTCTCGAAGCTCGAGCGGGGGGAGCAGGTCCACCTCTCTGAAGAGAAGGTCCGGGCACTGGCCCGAGAGCTGGACGTGGATCCCGATCTGCTTCTGGCGCTGAACGGGAAGATCTCGGGCGACCTTGGGGAGGCGATTCGCAAACGGCCGCAGCTCTTCGCGCAGCTCATCCGCGAGCTGAAAGACCTCCCCGATCACGCGGTGCTGCGGATCGTCCGCGAGGTGCGTGACGGCAATTGGTAGAGGAGAGAAAGACCATGATCGAACTACGCGACGATGCACTTCACTTCTCATTTCCGAGAGTCCATCCCGGGGCCCGGCTGACCGTCTGCTTTCAGCGAACATTGCGCATCCCGGACGACGACAACGACTACCCGCTCCCACCCGGCCTGGGCCGCTTCCCGCTGTGCCACGTCGATGACTTTGCCGAAACGATCCCGCAACCCTGGATCCAGCACGGGGGTGTCATGCTGCCGATGTACCAGGCAGAGGCAATGTGGCTCGATTTCGATGCTCCCGACGTCGATGACCACTGGGTTCCCTACCCCTTCGCCGTCAAGATCGCCACGAGCAAAGTCAACGCCGTCACCGGTGCCGAGTGGTCCCCGGCACTCTCCAGGAAACCGCAGGACTATCTCGTCGTCCCCGAACAGCCTTGGCTCGACGGCTTCTGTGTCGAGAAGGGAATCATCCGTCAGTTCGTTGCCATGCCCCTGGGCGCGGGCTACTCGGCCGAGGAGCAGATCACGGGCCAGGACCAGCATGGCGGACTCCAGATCGAGGAATACGCCCGCGCCGGGCTGCCCTGGTTCGAGTACACGGACGAGCAGGCGAGTGCGGTGGAGGGAGCCGAGGCGCTCAAGAAGATGAAGAGCGTGGTCACGCTGGGGAAAGCGAAGGGCGACGTTCCCCTGCCTGAGAACGAGGCGGTCGATGTGGAGCGCCTCGTTCAGATCCCGAAGAGGTTGTCGAAGGAGCAAGTGCGAGAGGGAAGCTTCTAGTAGTGGCGCCCGGCGTGGACTCGTGGGACTCGAAGGAGACGGGCCGTCCACGCACAACAGATAAGCAAATGGGCCGGCATCGGAAGAGACCTGAGATGCACTTCCGGGGCCGGCCCGCTCCCCCCACTATGAAGCGGCGGAATCCGGTCTTGCTCCAGCCGATCCTACTGCGTCGCGATCACGATGTTCCCCCGGCGGTCTTCCTTCGAATGCATGAAGCTGACGCCTAGATCGCCCTTCTCGGCGGTGACCATGCCCCCCTGCTCACCCACGGAGACTGCATTGGTTTCCCAGCCGGCCTTCTTCAGGTCGGCTTCGTACTTCGCCGCTGCGTCCGCATCGATGTCATGAACCCAGACGTTGTAGCTGAACTCGCCCGTTCCCGCCTTTTCGCCACGGGCGACCCGCTCGATCTTGCCATAGGTGAACTGCGGCACATCATCGGGCAAATCATCCGGCCACTCGGTCGTCTCGGTGGACTCCATCCGGTAGCCGTCCCCCGTCATCGTGACCTTGTCACCATCGACATCGATATCGACGTTTCCGCCACCGGCCTTCTCGATCGCTCGTTCGACGATCTCCTCCGCGGCTCGTTCGCTGGCCTCCTTCCCCCCACAGCCGCTCACCATGGCCACCACCGCAAGAACCGCCACGCCCAGTAACGCAATGCTCCACTTCGAGCAAGTCATGATCGCCACCTCCCTACTGGCTCCACTCCGCATCTCTGTAACGGGAACCGGCCCGTAGAGCGCCAAGGGACGACTCTCCGGATCGGCCGGCAGGCGCGGGAACAATCCCGCCACACTGCGGATACCCGTTCGTCGCGAAAGGGAAGATGGCCCTCCGGGCCGACTGTGTCAATCGCGACCTGGACACACGGCGGGGGTCCTCTGCGGCCGCCGAGCGGGATCGTCACCGCAGTTCGTCCATGGTAGGATGCGGGGGGCGGCTCGAGACGGGGATCGACTGCGAACGGGAGGCCGACGGTGAGAAGCTATGCTCTAGCGCTTCTGCTCTTGCCGGTTCTAGCGCCTGCGTGCGGATCGGCGTCCCGGGATGCCGATCCGCCTCACCAGACGGAAGACGCGCCCCTCGGCATGAAAACGGAGAGGGAGGAACCCGGCGCAGGTATCGACCTGGAGGAGACGACCATGTCACCAGATGATGCCGATCGTCCCGACGAGGAGAAGTCCGCAAGCAACGATGCCGGTCCTGACGACAACAGCCCAGCCGAAGAGCGCTATGCGCGCCTGCGCCGCGAGATGGCCGCCGAGCAACTCCGCCGGCGTGACATCACCGACTCCACCGTGCTGGCGGCGATGGAGCGCGTACCCCGACACCATTTCGTCCCAGCCGGACTCCGTCACCTCGCCTACTCCGACGGCCCGCTGCCGATCGGCTACGACCAGACTATCTCCCAGCCCTACATCGTCGCCTTGATGACCCAGCTCGCCGATCCGCAGCCGGGCGAGCGCGCGCTCGATGTCGGCACCGGATCGGGCTATCAGGCAGCGGTGCTCGCCGAACTGGTCGGTGAAGTCTATGGCATCGAAATCATCTGCCCGCTGGCCGAGCAAGCAGCGGAGCGCCTGAATGCACTGGGCTACAAGAATGTGACCGTGCGCTGCGGGGATGGCTACCGAGGCTGGCCGGAACATGCACCCTTCGATGTCATTATCCTCGCTGCGGCTCCCGATCACGTACCCGAGCCCTTGAAGGAACAGCTCGCCGTCGGCGGCCGGTTGGTGTTGCCGGTCGGCGAGTTCTCTCAGCACTTGGTCGTCGTCGAGAAGCTCCCGGATGGATCAACGCGCGAGCGGACAACACTCCCGGTGCGCTTCGTGCCGATGACCGGGGAAGTCGAGAAGCATCGGGGGAAGTGAGCCACCGGCAGAGAGACCGGCCACTGGCCGCAGGCCGGCCGACCGCCACGGGGGCGCTCCAGGCCCTCGGATCGGCGCTTGCGCCCCGGAGTAACGACCGCCAGGACGCACTTGTCCTGGGGGCTAGGCGGCCGCTTCTGAGGCCGAACGTCCGGTGCCGGGAAGCTGCCGGTCGATGGTGTCGGCAAGGTGCTGTAACTGAACCGGCTTGCAGATGCAATCGTTCATCCCCGATTCGAGGCACCGCTTACGACGCTCCTCAAGCGCATGCGCGGTCATCGCCACGATGGGCACATCGTGGTTCAGTACCCCGGAGCTTGGATCGCGGATCACCCGGGTGGCTTCCAGGCCGTCCATGACGGGCATCTCGACATCCATCAGAACCAAGTCGTACCCGACCCTCCCCAGTGCCTCGAGCGCTTCTCTCCCATTGGCAACCGCGTCCGCTCGATAGCCGATCTTCTCCAGGGTGAGCAGAGCCACTTTCTGGTTCACGGGATTGTCCTCGACCACGAGTATGCGAACTCTGCCCTTGCGATCCAGGGCAAGCGAGTAGCGCGTGACGATCGGGGCGTCCCCAGTCTGCCCGGCATCCGCCGGCTTGCTCATGACCAGGCGTAGGCATTCGAAGAGCTGGGATTGCTTCACAGGGTTGGTGAGATAGGCGGAGAAACCGATCTTGCTCACGCGCTCCACATCGCCCCGCTGTCCCATCGAGGTCAACAACACAAGGATCACTTCCCGCAGGGACGGATCACTCTTGATCCACTGCCCGAGGCTCTCCCCATCCATCTCGGGCATGCACATGTCAAGGATCGCAATGCGGTAGGGATCACCGCCCTCCTGGGCGGCGTGCAATTCCTGCAGGGCTTCACTTCCGCCGCACGTCTCCGTGACGCGGCACTGTGTCGTCTTGAGGTACTCCCTCAGGACGCGTCGGCTTGTACGATTGTCATCCACAATGAGGATGCGCGCACCACGGATGATCCGGGGCGCTGGAACGATCACCTGCCGATGCGCCGGCTGCTTTTCCAGTACGGTCGTAAACCAGAAGGTAGACCCCCGCCCTTCCTGGCTATCGACACCGATTCGCCCGCCCATCGCCTCGGCAAGCTGTTTGGAAATGACCAAGCCGAGGCCGGTGCCACCGTACTTCCTCGTTGTGGAGGCATCAACCTGCGAGAATGACTTGAACAACCGATCCAGGCGATCCGGTGGGATCCCAATGCCGGTATCCCGAACTGCAAAGCGAATGATGACATCGGTGGGCGTCTCTTCCTGGAGAGTGACTTCAATGGCCACCTCCCCAGCCTCCGTGAACTTGATGGCATTGCCGCCCAGGTTGAGCAAGATCTGGCGCAGCCTGCCGGGATCGCCGCGCAGCAGCGGCGGAACCGCTGAGGCAATGAGGCAAGAGACCTCGAGTTGCTTCTCGGAAGCCCTGGCGCCCAGAATGTCGGCAACCTCATCGGCAGCGATACGCAGGTCGAAGTCGACCGACTCCATCTCCAGCTCTCCAGCATCCATCTTGGAGAAGTCGAGGATGTCATTGATCACGGCCAGCAAGGAGTGGCCGCAAGTGCTCACGATCCCGCAGTGCTCCTGCTGTGTTGCCGTCAGCCCGCTCTCTGCCAGCATGTCTGTCATGCCGATGATGCCATTGAGCGGTGTGCGGATCTCGTGGCTCATGCTGGCAAGAAACTCGCCCTTTGCCAGGTTGGCCGCTTCGGCCTTGTGGGTGAGTTCCCTCGCTTCCTGGCCGGCCCTCGCCAGATCGCGGTTGGCCCCCTGGAGCCGCCGGTTGAGTCGTGCCACGCAGACCGTCCCGAGGCCAAGCGAGATCAGGAACACTGAGAAAACGAGCACCGTGGGCCAGTGCTGGCGGATCGCCTCGGCCGCTGTCACCCTGCCGAAATCCTTGTAGGGACCTACGTGAAGTTCCTTGAGGCAGTCATGAACCGGCTGGTAGTTGAGCGGGACGGTCCAGCCGGCACCTCTTGCGGCCCGGGCGGCGTCGCTGTCCGGGGACATTTGCAGCAGCGCGATCGTCACTCTCTCCGCCAGCTCATCCGGCGTACGGCTGAGCTTGGCCATCGGCCATTCCGGGTACGTGCGCGTCGAGTGTAGGAGTGCAATGCAACCATTCCCCGGGCCACCGTGGTCGTGAACTACACGAAAATCCTGTAGATCGATCTTCCCCTCCAGCGCCATCCGCTCAAGGGTATTGGTTCTGATCGTCCCGGCATCGACTTCCCCGTCCCTGACGGCATAGACGACTGCATCGTGGGTTCCGCCGAAACGGAGTTCTCTGAAATCCCGCTCGGGCTCGATGCCCTTCTCCTTCATCTCGCGCCATGCCGTCTGCCACCCGCCGAAGGAGTTCTCGTCGACGGCCATGACTCTCTTACCCTTGAGGTCTGCCAGGCATTGGATGTCGTCTCTGCCCACCCTGCAGAAAATCACACCGCCGAAGACGGTTGACGCCCCTCCAGATTCCAAGTTCTTCAGGGTTGCTATCCGCCGGGCAGCACACCCGAATTCCAGCTCCACATAGATGGAAGGGTTTGCGAGGACGAACTCCACATCGCCGCGCTCCGCCGCCGAGTAGATCTCGCCAAAGGAAAGAGGCACCATTACGAAAGACGTGTTGGATATGCTCTGGCTCAGATAGTCAGCAGTCGGACCCCACTTCTCCAGACACCTCTCGGGTCCCCGCTTGGCCAGCACCCCGATCCTCACCGGGGTCTCCTGCGGGGCCGCCTCGGTGCCGACCGCGGCCGCGAGCAGGGCCGCCCCGAAGGCTATCTGACGGGACCATGGCATCGCCTTCCAGCCCAAGGATCGCATGTTCATTCCCACTATCTCGCCCTATCCGACTCGTAACAGTGCGGACCCAATGGGGAGGTGCTGCGATAGACGTGCTTGAAGGGTGCTTTTCGGGCATCTCCCTACTCTCCCGATATCGGGTGGCTTGATGGTGTCCCTTAGCCACCCATGCTCCCGGAGTGGGGGGGGAGAGAGAGAATAGGGGGGCAACACAATGTATGACAAGGCGTTAGGGCTCAGCACGACTGCTTTCAGTCGGCCAATCTTGGCCTCCTTCCCGCGCCCTCGTGGCGCATTCTTCCGGAGCGGCAGGAAGCGACAGGCAAGAAGAAAGAAACATTGAAACCAAAACGGTCGAATAGTAGTATTCGGAAGTTGGCGGCAACAGCGCCGCAAGCGGCCTTCACACAGATGCCAGTAGCTGGCTGGCAACCGGAGGGAACGGATGGAGACCCGCGAGCTTATCCTCACGACCGCTCAGAAGCTCTTCGCGCGCTTCGGGGTCAACAAGACAACGGTCGATGAGATCGCTGCCGCCGCGCACATGGCTAAGAGCACTCTCTACCACCACTTCCGCAGCAAGCTGGACATTTTCCGAGCCGTCATCGAACGGGAGGGACAGACCCTCGCCCGACGGATCTCGGCTGCGGTTGCGGCGGCCGCCTCCCCCGAGGACCAGATGCGGGCGTACATCGTCACCAGGATGCGGCATCTTGGGGAGCTCACGAACTTCTACAGTGCGCTGAAGGAAGAGTACCTGGAACACTACTCATTCATCGAGAGGGTCCGTGAGAGGGACTTCAAGGACGAAATGACTATCCTCCGGCGCATCCTGGCGGAGGGCAACAGAAAAGGGACGTTCAGGTTCCAGGATGGGGACATCGAAATCACAGCCGTCGCTGTGATTACGGCGCTGAAGGGGCTCGAGTACCCGTGGATTGAGGCCGCGAATATGCCTGACTCGACACAACACGCCGAGGTTCTGCTGCGCCTGCTCTTCCACGGGATCCTCGCCGAGGAGCCGGCCTAGGACTTGTCGCGGCACCAGAAAACTGGCCCGCGGCTTTTTCCTTGCTCGGGCCTGGACGAGAGAACGACTTTAGTCCATTTGGTCTAAGGAGTAGTCGATGCAACGCTTCGCCGAACTAGTTGTGCGGTTCAGGGGACAAGTGATTGTCGCCACTGTCCTCCTCACCGTCTTCTTCGCTGCTCTGCTGCCGCGTCTCCAACTGGACAGTGACATCCTCAACTACCTCCCGGACAGTGACCCCGCAGTTCGTCTCTTCGACGCAGTGGGCATCCAATTCGGCGGCAACTCGTTGGCGATTGTCGGTGTCGAGGCTGACGACGTCTTTGCAGCTCACACCATCGGGACGATCCACGAACTCACCGAGAGAATCAAAGAGATCCCCGAGGTCTCTCATGTGACGAGCCTCACGGATGTACTCGATGTCCGGGCGGGCGAGTGGGGTTTGGAAATCGGCCGCCTGGTCGACAAGCATCACCTGCCGACTGAGCCAGATGAGCTGGCACGCCTAAGAACCTACACCCTCGGCAAGGACCTCTACGCGGGGCACGTCGTCTCCGAGGACGGCACCGTCGCCCTGATTATCGCCCGCATCCGAGCGGATGCCAACCGCACCGTCGTTGCTGGAAAAATCGCCGCGGCCGCGTGCAAGATCGACCCGCCAGAGAGCATCTACTACGCGGGGACACCGTTCCAGATGCTCGAGATCCAGAGAATGGTCGTCAGAGACCTGTGCTACCTGCTCCCACTTGTCTCGCTGCTGCTCGTCCTCGTGCTCGCCGCGAGCTTCAGGACCTCCAAGGGCATCATCCTGCCGTTGACGGTCGTTGTCCTCAGCACGATCTGGACACTGGGTGCCATGGCCCTGTTTCGCATTCCCCTCACCATCATCTCCAATATCACGCCGATTGTACTGATTGCCATTGGGAGCGCCTACGGGATCCACCTTGTGAGTCGTTTCCTTGAGGAATCGATCGGACCTGCCGGACCACGCCTCAGAGTGTACAATACGGTCTCCGGTGTTGGGTTTCCCATTCTGCTTGCGGGCATTACGACACTCATCGGATTCCTCTCCTTCACAGGATCGTATCTCACGATCGTCAAGTACTTCGGCTTCTGCACCGCCCTCGGCGTGCTCTTCGCCACGCTCCTCGCGGTTACATTCATCCCCGCGGTGCTCTCGTTCGGCCAGCGGAGATCCCCACGCGACGCCCCCCCACCCCAGCACCGCTCAGCGGAGATCGTGACTCGGGCTGTGGCCACTCTTGGCGCATTCGTTCTCCATCGGGAGCGATGGATTCTCGGTGCCGTTGTCATCGTGGCGGCACTCTGTTTACTCGCCCTCCCGCAGCTCAACCGGGACGTTGACATGCTCAAGTACTTCCCACCGAAGAGCTCCCTTCGCATCGCAGAACGCCTGATGGAGACGAAGTTCGGAGGCTCAATCCCGATTCAGGTGAGCGTCCACGGCGACATTGGCGATCCCATGGTTCTGAAGGAAATATGGAAGTTGGAGAAGTTCCTGGAAACCGTACCAGCCGTGCACAAACCAAAATCCATCGCAGATCTGATTGCTGAAATGAACTACGTGATGAACGGACGCTACTCGATTCCGGAGACCCGCGAGGCGGTGAGCAATCTCTGGTTTTTTCTGGAGGGCGAGGAAACCCTCGAGCAGCTCGTTAGCAGCGACCGATCCTGGGGACTCATCCAAGCGAGCATGGCGTCGGTCAATACCGCGACGATTCGTGAGATCGTCGATTTGCTGAACGGGTACATCGCAGAGCACCTCGAGACGAGCTTGGTAGCGGTAAGCCTCGACACCTCGTCCGGTGCCACGGGCACGCCGGCCTCCATTGAACAGCTGGAGCGGATTGCAGCCCTCGTGCGTTGGGATATCGCCGGCAGGGCTGGCGCCACCGCCCCCACCACCCAACGGATTGCCGAAATCCTCCGTCCGTACCAGAACGGCCGACAGCTTGTGCTGACGCATTCAGAGCGGGCAGAACTGGAGGATCGGGTCATGCGGTTCTACTCCGAGGACCTGGCCCAAGCATCCGTCGGATCGGAGCATCGCGTCGCAGTGGCGCTAAGCGGCCTTGCCACAGAAGCAGTGCCACTGAATGAGGAGGTCGCGCTCGCACTTCGTGGGCTTCTCGACCCGGACCAAGATGCGCCGGACAGCCTGGCCGTGGCCGACGATGCAGCCGCCCTCCAGGCACTAGTCCAGGAAGCCCGCGGGGACTTCCGGGCGGATCGGGCTCTGGGTGACATCCAGGCGCTACTCCCAGAGCAACTCCGGCGGGACCCAGAGCTGCAGAGGCGCCTCCGGGGAGATCTCTGGGAGCTGAATCATCAGAGCACCCTGATCGCGGCAATGGTCTCGGACCTGCGAGATGAAGCTCCGAGGACCGTGCACTTGGCCGTGGAGCAGGCCGGGATTCCACTGATCTACAAGCATCTTGATGAGAACCTCGTGAGGACCCAGATCATATCGCTTTTCTTCACCGTAGCGCTCGTCTTCGCCATACTGGCGATTCAATTCCGATCCCTCGTCGCTGGGATCTTCGGGGCCGTCCCCATGGTCCTAACCGTACTCATCAACTTCGGCGTCATGTCTTTGCTGGGCGTGGCCCTTGACATCGCGACGGTGCTCGTTGGCAGCATCGCAATCGCGATTGGGATCGACTACACTATCCACTTCCTTTCACGCTTCCGAGCGGAGACCCGCAACCACGACAGTCCACGCCTGGTACTGGACGCCACACTCAGAACGACAGGTAAGGCAATCCTCATAAACGCAAGCACCGTCACACTGGGCTTCCTGGTCCTGATTTTGGCAAGCGTCGTCCCGATCCGGAATTTCGGCTGGCTCACCGCGCTGACCATGGTCTCAAGCGCAGCAGGGTCGCTCTGTGTCCTGCCCGCGCTCATTCTGGTCCTCCGGCCACGCTTTGTCGGAACCCTGATCACAAACAACTACTCTGCGGACCTGAGCACAGTACGTCCGCCCACGCAGAAGGAGGCTTAGCACATGCGAGTCGCCCGATCTCTCACTGCACTCGGTATCCTGCTGATCCTGACCCAGGCACTACCGCCGTCGGAAGCGCGCGCAATCCCCCCGGATCCACAGGCCGTCCTTGCGCGCGCGGACTCCGTCATCAACGCACCGCTGGATCAGATCCAAGACATGGAACTCATCCTGATCGAGAAGAACGGGTCGGAAAGGATCCGGGAAATCCGAATGTGGCAGAAAGGGGATGACACCCGCACCGTCAAGTTCCTTGAACCCGCCGACGTGCGGAACATCGGGTTTCTGTCACTCCCGGATGACGTCATGTACCTCTACATGCCGGCCTTCAAGAAGGTTCGCCGGATTGCGGCCCACGTCAAGAACCAGAGCTTCGCCGGCACGGATTTCACGTACGACGACATGGGAACGATCAAGTACGCCGATGACTACGACGCTAAGCTCGCAGAGGAGACTCCCGACTGTTTCGTGCTGCTGCTCAGCCCCAGGCCGGGGACCGAAAAGGACTACGCGCAGCTCAAGATGTGGATCACTAAGGGCACATTCTATCCGATCAAGACGGAATACTACGACCGCGGGGGCAGCCTTTGCAAGATCATGGAGCGTCGGGAGGTGAGCCAGATCCAGGGCTACTGGACAGCCGCCGAGGTAGAGATGCACGATCTCAAGACGCAGCACCGCACGCGCATGCGCTTGTCCAACGTGGAGTTCGACTCAGGGCTCTCCGACGACATGTTCACTGCGCGTTTTCTGCAACGAAGACAATAGCGAGGGGGAGTCGTGGGCACGAAAGCCGCTCTTCTGTGTTTCCTGGTGGGCCTTGCTGCTCCATCTGTCTCGGCGCAGGGACAGATCGGGGGCCACGTCTTGACTGATTGGCGAGCACGCCTGGACGACGGCAAGGTGCTTTGGAATGAAAACCGTCTGGAACTCGAGATCGACGCGAGTCCGACCAGTAAGGCGCACCTCTTCGCGCAGTTCTGGATCCGGGGGTTTGGAGTCTCAGAGGCAGCCACCACGCAAGATCTCATGGGGCTCGACAAGCGCAAGTCCAACCCCTGGGACTTGCTCCCGCGCGAGGCCTATGTGGATCTGTACGGTTTCTTCACCCCCGACCTCGACCTGAGGATCGGACGCCAGCGGATTGCATGGGGCACCGCCGACAAGATCAATCCCACCGACAATCTCAACCCGGATGACCTTGAAGACATCTGGGACTTCGGTCGCCACCTGGGGACAAGTAGCGTGCTCGCCCAATACTACCGGGGTGACGTGACCATCTCGGCCGTCTTCACACCCGGCTTCACGCCGGCCACGCTGCCGCCAGCCGATTGGGCAGCCGCACTTTCCACACCCCTTGCGCTCCCCGGCGGCGTCGAAGCGGGCAAGCTGTCAGACGAGCTGGACATGCCGGTCAACACGCTCCGCGAAACCGCTTCCGTGGCGGTCAAGATCGCCAGGCCGGTCCTCAACTACGACCTCTCACTGAGCTACTTGACGGGGCGCAGCGACTTCCCGGTACCGATCCGAGTGGTTCTCACCCCAGTCGACAGCAACAGCGTGGACGTCCACAGCACGCTCGTCTACCCGCGCATGAGCGTCCTCGGCGCTGATCTCAGCGGAGCGATCCGTACCGTCGGGGTCTGGGCTGAGATCGCTGTCTTCTTTCCAGAGGCTGTCTACACGACCCTGGACATGTCCGCCTTGGAACTCGGCCAGCAGGAGATCGTCTCGCTGCCGGACGAGCACTTCGCCAGGTATGTCGTCGGCGGCGACTACACATTCGCCGGCGGTCTCTACATCAACGCTCAATTCATCCACGGTTTTGCGCATGAGCTGGGACGGGACTGCCTCCACAACTACGTTGTCGCGGGCCTGGAGAAGAAGCTGCGCAACGACACGATCCAGATAACCGTGGCAGGCGCAGTCGAGATCCCTGACAGTGCGCATCCTGGGGACAACTACGCGATCATCGGCATGCCGGAAATCGCCTACTACCCTTCCGACAACAGCGAGATCACCTGCGGGGTTCGGGTGATCGGGGAAAAGGGCCAAACCAGCTTCGGGCAACTGGCGGAGATGGACGAGGGCTACATAGTGTTCAGGTACGCGTTTTGAGTGGTGGCGGGAAACGAACGCCCGGCCGACCAGGTCCGCGACTTCGTGCACGATGCTGCAGGCGGGACCGCCAGACACATGATCAGGCAGAGGAACCCGCAGGCAACCACGAGAAAGAGGGACGAGCGGAAGCGAAGACAGATGGATCGAGACATCACCATTGGAGGTAGAGATGCCTGAAGGAATAGCTTTGGAAGCAACGCAGCAAGCGCTCGACCGGGCCAAGGAATTCATGGGCCGAGTGCACGAGCAGAGCCAGAGATTCCCTGGACTAGCAGTCCTCGACAGGGACATAGCTACCGCCCGCACCCTGCTCCACGAGCTCGAGCATGCCCTCTCGCAGAGCATTGAGGCGCTGGCGCCAGACCTCAGCCGACCGTCGAATTCAGACCTCGAGGTCCAAGTGAGCCAGGCTTTCCACGAAGCATGCAGCCTAGTGAGCCAGCTCTACGATGACGTACGACAGATCGACACGGTCCTCAAAGAAGGCCAGAGTCACGATGATGCAATCACGAAGGCCACGATCCATCTTCAACGCCTTGTTCTGCGTTGCCGGGAGGCAGAAGAACATCTTCGCGAGACGGCACCCATCGCGAAGACGCAATGAAGAGGGAAATCCGTAGCAGGACTCCGACGGAAGATGCCAGCGCAGCTCCAGCGAACGCGCGCATTCAGAGAAACACCCGGATCAGCCAAGCGCGCGCGCCTGCGCCCATCTTGAACACGAAAGGAGTCACACGATGCAGATCACGCAAGCCAACCTCGCGACATTTCTAGCCACACAAGCTGCCAACCTGGGCAGCATCGCAAAGATATGGCGGGTCGCCCTCCCGCCACTGGAGAAGGTCGCCTACAAACTGATGGTTGATCGTGGAGATCCTGTGAGGTGGGGACCGCGCCACGAGCCGGAGGATAAGCTCCACATCGCCTCGAATGTCGTGCGGGCAGCTCTCACCGCCTACGACCACGGTTCACCCGCCGTGCGGGAACGGCTGCTCAATCTGTTCCTGCACCAGTTCCTGAACATCGACATGAATGGGAGCGTGAAGGCTTTCGTGACCGAACATGGTCTGGGGCCACCTAGTTTCCTGACCATCTCCCCTGGGGGAAAGTGCAACCTCCGCTGCAAGGACTGCTATGCCGCAAGCGTGCCAAATGGGTTGCCTTCCCTGTCCGCGGAAGTCGTAGAACGCGTGCTCCGCGAGAAGTACGAGAAATGGGGGAGCTGGTTCACCGTCATCTCGGGCGGGGAGCCGTTTGTGTGGCGTGACGGCAACGTGGACATTGTTGAGATCGCCAAGCGTCATCCCCAACAGTACTTCCTCGTCTATACGAATGGCACGCTCATTGACAAGGGGACCGCCCAGCGGCTCGCGGAGGTCGGCAACATGACGATGGCCATCTCCGTCGAAGGGTTCGAGGAGCAGACTGACGCACGCCGCGGGAAAGGAACCTACCGGCGCATCCTGGCCGCATTCGAGCATCTCCGCGACGCCGGCGTGCCGTTTGGCATCTCCGTCACGGCCACCCCTGAGAACGCCGAGCTGCTCATCTCGAAGGAGATGATCGATTTCTACTTCGATCAACAAGGGGCTCTCTATCAGTGGCTCTTCCAATACATGCCCATAGGTCGCGGCGTGGATGTCGCCCGGCAGGTGCCTCCCGACATGCGTCGCCGCATGTGGTTCCGAGAACAGGAGATCGTGGGGAAGGAGCGGCGCTTCTTCGCCGACTTCTGGAATAGCGGCACCTTCTCTTCCGGGTGCATCGCCGGCGGCCGCCCAGGTGGTTACCTCTACATAGACTGGAATGGCAACATCTATCCGTGCGTCTTCGTACCCTTCTGGAAGGACAATATCCACGATCTCTTCGCGCAGGGCAAGACCCTGACCGACGGCCTTTGTTCGGACCTCTTCGCCGGTGTGCGCCAATGGCAGCAATCCTACAGCTATCGCTGCGCCCCGCACTGCCGCGGGAATGAGATCCGTCCCTGCATCATTCGCGACCACCATCGGACAGCCCATGACTTGTTTGTGAAGACCAGGGCCAAGCCGGGATACCCGTCAGCAGCGCTGTGCCTTCGCGATCCCGAGTACCGGCAAGCCATGATCCGCTACGACGAAGAAGTGGCGGGACTCCTCGACCCGATTTGGGAGAAACACTACCGAGAGCCGCTCGCGCAGGCGTGATAGGAGCAAGCCCCAATGCCCGTCAAGATAGTCCGAGTGCAAGACCGCCGGGCACTGCGCGACTTCGTCGAATTGCCCTGGTTCATTTATAGGCAGTATTCTCCCAGATCCAACTGGGTCCCACCGCTAGAGCACAGCGTCACATTCATCCTTGATCCCCAGCAACATCCCTTTTGGAGAAACGCCCAACGTGAGCTCTTCCTAGCATACAAGCACGGTGCCTTGGCCGGCAGGATCGCTGCCATAGTCGATCACAACTATAACGGCCTTCGTGACGAGCGCATGGGCTCCTTCGGCTTCTTCGAATCCGTAGATGATGGTGACGTCGCCGATGCTTTGTTCGCTGCCGCTGCCGAGTGGTTGAAGAGCCGAGTGGTCAGCTTCGTTCGAGGTCCCTTATCTCCTTCCCTGAACTACGAAGCCGGCTTTCTCACAGAGGGATTCGATATCCCCCCAGCGCTCATGATGCCCTACAATCAACCCTACTATCCTACGCTTGCAGAGCGAGTGGGCTTCACCAAGGCCAAGGCTTTGCTTGCGTTCCACAAGGATGCTTCGACGGGAATTCCCCCACGACTATTGGCGCTTGCGAATCGCATGCAACGCAGGTCCGACGTCCTCATTCGCCCAGTCAACTTCAATGACCTTGCGAACGACATGCTGATCGTGCGCGATCTGTACAATGCGAGCTGGAGCAGCAACTGGGGCTTCGCCCCGATGAGTCCTGAGGAGATGCACCTCATGGGGAGAGCGCTCAAGCCAATTGCCCGACCCGAGCTGGCCCTCCTTGCGTTTGTGCGTGGTCTGCCCGCCGGAGTCATGATTGGGGTCCCCGACTACAATCAGGTGCTGATGCACCTCAACGGGAATCTGGGAATCCCTCAACGCGCAAGAGCGCTCTTCCTGCGGAGAAGGATAAGTAGCTGTCGGGCTATACTCTTCGGCTTCAAGCCGCAATTCCGCAGAACCGG
>JAGMBO010000103.1 GCA_023129715.1 Candidatus Eiseniibacteriota bacterium
TTCTGCTCTATCGGGAGGCCGAACAGGCGGCACGGCGGTTGGGCTACACGTCCTATGAGCTTTCCTGGAACCTCGAGGACAACGAGTTGATAAACCGCTTTGATATGGCCATCGGCGCCAGGATCTACAAGAGATACAGAATCTATGAGATGCCATTGTGATGAGTTGCCCGGAGCGCGACATGCGTCTCCACGGTGCCCCCGGTTGATGGACATCCCGGTGCACCTCGCAGGCGACGAGATCACCTGTAGCATGGCTACGGAGAAGGAGAAGGATCCAGTATGCGTACAGAGGCCGATACAGATCGGGTGCTGGAGCTCCTGAAGCGCTACGCCTATCAGTCCCAGTCGTACAGCATCCTCCGGAGGGACAAATCATACTTCTTTTCACCCTCCGGGATGGACGGCGTGATCGCATATGTGGTCCGCGCCAAGGTTGCGTTGGCTGCCGGTGACCCGGTGTGCGACGGCTCCAACCTCCGCAAGTTCGCCGCTGAGTTCAGGGACTTCTGCAGTGCCCATAAGTGGCGGTGCTGCTTCCAGGCTGCCACCGATCCCTGCCGGGAGGCCATTGAAGAACTGGGCTTCGGCATGATCAAGATCGGCGAGGAGCCGATCTTCGAGCTGGACAAGCTGTCGTGGACTGGTGGCAAGTTCAAGGATCTTCGCAACGACACCAGAAGCGCCAAGAAGCACGGCTTGACGGTGGTAGAGTATTGCCCCCTGGCAGAGCGAAGACCAGCCTGGGAGAGACAGATGGAGGAGCTCTCTGCCACCTGGATGAAGTTCAAGGGCTCGGGTGAGTTCGCCTTCCTGATAGGTGAACCCAGTCTCGCTGACCCAGGAGATCGCAAGTACTTCCTGGTGCTGAACGACAGCCAGGTTGAGGCATTCGTCGTATGCACCCCCATCTATGCAAGAGACGGGATCTATTTCGATCTGATGCGCCGTAAGGAGCGGACGCTACGTGGCACGAACCAGTTGTTGATTGCCGAGTCATTCCGCCTCCTCAAGGAGCAGGGATACGCGATGGCCACACTCGGTACAGCTCCTCTCGCCAACGAACACGTGGATGATCCAGGCCAGAGCCGTATCATAGAACTGGCATTGAAGCTCGCGTCTGACCATCTAGCATATTTCCATCGATTCAAACCTATCTACCAGTTCAAGATGCAATTCGGTCCCACTTCCTGGGAGGGCCGCTATCTGGCGTTGTGGCCGCAGCGCTTCAATCCCATTGTGCTATATGCTCTCCTGAAGGCCTATGATCCGAGCGGTGTGAGCGGAAAACTGTTGAGGCAGATTCAACGTGCGTGGCAAAGCATCCGAACATGAGCAGCCAATGACCGGTGCCTTCCCCCACCCCTGAACCGAGCCCCCCCCAACAACAGGGAGCACTCGCTGGGAGCAGGATCCATCATCCAACGATGAATCCAGCGTGGGTCAAATCTGATGAGCAGGAAGGGGTTCGTTCTCGTTAGCGGTGGGGACTCTTTTCAGCCCAAGGATCGCATGTTCATTCCCACGATCTCGCCCTTTCCGACTCGTAGCAGTGCGGACCCAATGGGGAGATGCTCTGGTCGCACCGGACTGTTCTCCATTCCTGTGCCTCATCACGGCCGGCCAATCTGCTTTCGGGAATGTCGATTCCGACTTCCACGGCTGGCGCGGAGGATCGAGAAAAGGAATTGGCTACTCCACAGACAATGGGCTATTATTGGGCCACTGTTCCGAGAAAGGAGTTGCGGATTGCTCACCCTCGACCCGCACAGTCTCCCGAGGAGAACGATCCCGGTTGGCACAGGATGGTTGCTCGGCTCCTGCATGGAAGCGAAGGGCAAGCAAGACCTCTGGATCAGGCAAAAGCCCGAAGTCCTCAGAGTACTGCGCGAACAGGCCATCATTCACAGCGTGGAATCCTCCAATCGAATCGAGGGAGTGACGGTCCCTGCGCATCGATTGCGCCCTCTACTCCTGGGAAAGGCCAGGCCCCGGGATCGTTCCGAGGAAGAACTCGCCGGTTATCGGCGGGCCCTCACTTGGATCTTTTCCCGCAAACGAGCCGTGCAGCCTACTCCTGATGTCATCAAGCGTCTCCACGCGTTGGCGCAAGGGGGTCAGTCCGGAGACGCCGGGGAATGGAAGCGAAGAGACAACGAGATCATCGAGATCCTCCCGTCAGTGGAACGGAAGATCCGCTTCAAGACGACTTCCGCCAAGGCAACCCCCAGGACCGTGGACACACTCTGCACGAACTACCAAACAGCATGCGAGGATGAGCGCATTCCTCCTCTGTTGGTCGTCGCCACATTCGTATTCGACCTTCTCTGCATTCACCCCTTTCGCGACGGCAATAGCAGGGTATCCCGCTTGGTCACCACACTTCTCTTGCAGTCTCATGGATTCCAGGTGGCGCGATACGTGAGCCTGGAGCGCCTCGTCGAGGAGACCAAGGAGGAGTACTACCATGTTCTGGCCGGGAGTTCACGGGGATGGCATGAGGACAAGAACGAAATCGTCCTTTGGTGGAACTACTTCCTGACCACATTGCGTCGGGCCTACAAGGAGTTCGAGCGACAGGTCCATTCCGTGGACGCTCGCCCAGCGAAGACCGACCTCGTGCGTCAGACCGCGCTCGCCCAGGTCGAGCAGTTCAGCCTGGCCGATCTCTCCGCTCAATTGCCGTCCGTCAGTTCTCAACTCATCAAGAAGGTCCTCGCCGAATTGAAGAAGACGGGCAGGCTCAAACTCACGGGCAGGGGACGGGGTGCACGCTGGGAGATTGTCAGGTAGGATCGGCCGCCACGAAGCGGACTGCGGCCGGGGAAACCAGGCAGCCACAGTGGGACTACGACTGAACGCGCCGCTGCCCTTCCGGCTGCCCTTCCCCATGCCCTCCCGCCTCCACCTGCAGTTGCTGCCCACAGTGGGGACACAACTTCCAGTCGGGAGCCACTGGGGCCTGGCACTGAGGGCAATGAACCTCCTGGCGGTAGCCGCAGTAGGGACAGATGCGGAACTCGGCCTGCAGGGCGCGTCCGCACTTGGGACACTTGCGTCCCCAGGTGGAACGCACGACCAGATAGATCACGACACCGATCAGGGCGGGAACGAAGACCGCAATCGCGGCCCACAACCAAGGGTCCATCCCACGGCGTTCCGCGTCCCGGTAGACGAGGGTGCCGGCTACAGCCACATAGATCGCAGTGAACAGCAGCGGCAGAATCATCAGCAGGGATCGGTCGAGGGTCGGGAACATGAACCAATGAGGCCCTGGCCCACTCCAGAAAACATGTCGCCCGAAACGCATCAGCCAGGGACCGAGGAAGCTCAGCACGACGACCAGCAGCAACCCCCAGAACAGGAAACGAAACGGTGAATTGCTCCCCTGCGACATATTCTCCTCCAATCCCTCATGCTCACTGCCGTGTCGAGAGGCCCAGATCTTCACCCCCGACAGGACATGATCACATCTCATGCGCCTCTGCTACGAAGCGGCTCTCATGCTGGTCTCCAACCGCCTGAGAAAGGGAACCAGCGCGTTGCGCGCCGCCACCAGTCCGATCAGCGTGCCGCCCCACCCGGCCAGACTGCAGGACGTGAGGACCAGCTTGATCTGCGGCGAGACGTCGGGAGAGAGCAGGGCGACCATGACGGCAAGCCATCCGAGCGTCAGAACGCCCAGGCTGACGAAGAGACTCACTCTCAGAAGCGGCGCGGCGTAGAGCCGTTGGCGCGTTCTCTGCAAGAGATCCGCCGAGGGGTAGAACTCCTCCCTGCTCATCTCCCCCAACAGCTTCTCGAGTTCCTGCTCACGCATGGCCGTGTCTCTCCACCCGTTCACGCATGGCCGTGTCTTTCCAAGTGAGCGCCGATCTCTTGACGGGCATGGGCCAGTCGCGACTTGACCGTCCCCGCCGGGATTCCCATGATCTCTCCGATTTCGTCCATCGAGAGCCCCCGGCCGTAGTGCAGGAGCACGGGGATCCGGTAGCGATCGTCCAGGGCTTGCACCGCCGCTCTCACCGCGCCGCGCTGCTCCGCGCGACCGAGCTGCTCATCGGGGCCGGGATTCCGCGCGGGAACGCGCTCGACGATGCGCTCCTCTTCCTCCCGCGACTGCCACGGCCGTAGCCGCCGGTACCAGCGCTGCCGTTTGCGATAGTCATCCCGATAGCGGTTGACGCAGATGGCGAAGAGCCAGGGACGGAAGCGTCCTTCCGCAGAGAAGGTTCCGATCTTCTGCATGGCTGCCGCCCAGGTGTCTTGGAACAGGTCATCTGCATCTCCCGCATTGCGGGTCAGCTTCCGGCAGAGCGTGTAGAGGGCAACTTGGTAGCGATCGATCAAGACATCCATCAGCCGGATCTGGCCACACTGACAGCGTCGGATGATCTCTCGCTCTTCCAGCATGCCCCTCCCACCCTCACCTGGGACTACGCGCGGGAGAGGCGCCGGTTCAGACGGTCACTTCTTGGGCGCGCAATCCACTCGCTCGGCAGCCTGGCAGCCCGACACCCGCTGACGAGGAGTCTAGCAGCATGGAATGAAAGACAGAAGGCCGCAGGCGGGAGCCGGCGTGCCGGCGGGGGAAGGGCCAAGCGGCAAGGGCCAAGCGGGAAGGGGGATCGGGATAGGGGCCGCGGGTAGTTCCCCGCGGTTCCCCTCCCACACCACCGGACATGCGGGTCCGCATCCGGCGGTTCGAGAATTGAGGTCACGCTCCCAGACGGGGCAAACCCATCTGGTCGAACAGACGGTTCGGGAGTGCGATGTGAAGGGCCATTGCCGCGTTCTTCCACCATCGGCGCGTGTTAGCGGCGACCCGAGCCGCCAGTTCCGGGCCCAGTCCACGGGCGACCAGTTCCCGGAAGGCCGTTCGGCCCCGTTTCCACTGCTTCAGTTGGATCGCGCGTAGGCGATGACGGATCCACTCATTCAGTTCGCGGAAGACTTGGGGCGTGTCTGCCAGTCGAAAGTATCCCTTCCAACCGATCAGGTAGGCCCGTAGGTCCTGCACGATCTTTCCGAGACTCTGCCCACAGATGCGACGGGTTAGCCGTCGTACCCGTTCCTTCATCGCAGCCAGGGCTTTCTTGGCGACACGGATGCGGATCTGCTTTCCCGGGGCCACCCAGAAGGAGAACCCCAGGAACTTCCGATCCCATACGCGCGCGACCGCACTCTTCGCTTCGTTGACCTGGAGCCGGAGCCCGCTGTACAGGCGGCGTAGCAGTGCCATGACTCGTTCACCCGCCCGGCGAGATCGTACGTAGACGTTCCCGTCGTCGGCGTAGCGCACGAAGGCGTGGCCCCGCTTCTCCAGTTCCTGGTCCACTTCGTCGAGGAGCACGTTGGCCAGCAGCGGCGAGATCGGCCCTCCTTGAGGGGTCCCCTCATGCCGCTCGATGACCACCCCGTTGACCATCACTCCTGCTTCCAGGTAGCGCCGAATCAATCGCAGCACCCGCTTCTCCTCGATCCGCTTCGACAGCCTTCCCATCAGGATGTCCCAGTTGACACGGTCGAAAAATCGTTCCAGGTCAACATCGACCATCCAGCGTCGGCCTTCCTGGACATACCTGCGCGCACGCCGTACGGCATCGTGCGCCCGGCGACCAGGTCGGAACCCGTAGCTGTGCTCTGAAAAGGCTGGGTCAAAGATCGGCTGGAGGACTTGCAGCAGTGCATGCTGGATCAGTCGGTCTAGCACGGTTGGAATGCCAAGCTCGCGCTCGCCTCCACCCGGCTTCGGGATCGTCTGCCGTCGGACGGGAGCCGGCTGGTAGGTGGCCGCCAGCAGCTGCTCGCGAACGCCCTCCCAGTTCTCCTTCAGCCATGCAGGCAGATCCTCCACTCTCAGACCGTCGATCCCGGGGCTGCCCTTGTTCTTCCGAACTCGTCTGAGCGCGGCCAACATGTTCGGGCGGCTGACCACCCGTTCCATCAGGCCACTCGTCCCTGAGCCTTCCATCTCCCCGGGTGCCGTGGGGGCTTCCGCGCTCCGTTCTACGCTCGGGGCTTCACCCCTACCCTCAAACGGGAGCTCCAGTTGACTGGTCATCTGCGGCATTGCCCTTCCGATCCCGAAGGCTTCCAACTCTCTTCTCGTTCGGCCCTTCACCGCAACGCGGCTACTATGGCCTCTGCTGACTTCTCGCTCCGCTGGTTCGACCGGCGTTGCCCTTTCAGGCATAAGGCGAGATCTCCCCGGGTAAGAACACAGACCTTCCCCGCACGACCGCCGGATCTACGCCACTTCCCCTTGGCCACGGGAGCTTCGCGATCACTTGCTCGCTCGCCCCGGTCCGCAGCGCCTCTTATCCGGTTCTTGTTCATCGGCCCACGGGTTCGTTCCACGCTTCCTCCGGACGGTTGGTCACCCTTCCGCCCTTGCGCTTCTCTTCCCTCGCTGTGACCTGCTCAGGAGAGGACTTTCACCTCTAAGTCTGTGCCCATGCCGGGCGCACAAGGAGGAAGGGCCCCACCGGATTGGTGGGACCCTTCCCCCGCGAGCACCAAACTACGTGGTCTCGCTCGCCATCGTTGCCGGCGAGAGCAAGCACTCGAGCCGGTTTCGAACTCGATCTAGAACCCGGTCTCGAACTCGATCAGATCCCCCTGGGCGATCCGGATGCCATCCCCGACGGGCAGCGGTTCATCCATGCCGTCGAGATGGACCTGCAGGCTGTAGATGCCAGGCGCGACCGCGAACTTGCGCCACAGCGGCTCCTGATTGTCCCACCCCCGGCGCACCATCAGCGCGGGCTGATCGCCGGCGGCCGGGACCAGATCCCACCCGGTGACGCCTCCCGCGGCCGGCGGCAGCAGGGTGATCCCCGCGCCGAGCGCTACGGTGGTCTCCTCGCCCGGGCCGACCACGATATTCTCGGCGCACTGGGTCGCCTGCGGACTGCGGTAGTACTGGATCGCGAAGCGGTAGACGCCCGGCAGCACCGGCTTGGGCTTGAAGAGATAGTACCCGTTGTCGTGCTCTTCGAGAGTGATCGCCATCTCGGTGTTCTCGTTGTGGGAGAGCACGACCGCCTCGATCGACATGTCGTCGAGTTCGGGCGCCACATCAAAGGCTACCGCCCCGAAAACAACCTCGGTCGTCTCGCCGCCAACCACCGGCCAGGCGCCGCAAGAGACCTCGGTGGGCGGGCGGTAATTGGGATTGGCGTAGCCGAGGATGAGTTCGTACTCATCGGCCAGCAGGGGGTGCATGCTCTCGGCACCCGGATCGGTCACCGTCTTGACCGTCTGTCCGTCATTCGTGCGCACGATGCGGATCTGCGCCAGGCTGACCGTGCTCGTCGCGGGCAAGGTGATATGCAGCTTGCCGAGCCGGGTCGTCGCCGGTTTGGCGGTCATCCGCGCGTGCTCGACCTTCTCGATCAGCTCTTCCTCAACCGACTCGAAGGCGGCCAGCAAGGTCCCCGCATCCGGCGCCCCGAAGTAGCGTCCGCCGCCGGCCGCCGCGAGACAGGCCAGCTCGTCGCGCTCTTCCTCGGTGACATCGAAGCCAACGACGTGGAGGACGAACTGGATCCCGGTGGCCTTCAGATCGGCAACGACCGCGCAGGGATCCGCGTCACAGGTCTCCTTGCCGTCACTGATCAGGATGATCGTCGTCTCTGCCTCCCGGCTCTTGAGTGCCTCGACCACGGTTCGGATCGACGCCGCAATCGGCGTCTTGCCCTTCGGGGAGATCTCGGCGGCGCGCTCGATGAGCGCATCCCGGTCGGCGTTACCGGCGGGAAGGATGATCTCGACGTCTCCGCAATCCCCCTTGTGCCGGTGACCGTAGACGGTCAGGCCGGTCGTGATCTCAGCCGGTAGGGCGGGTACGATCTCGCCGAGCACACGGCGCGCGGCCGCAATCTTCGTCTCGCCGCCGGCATCGCCCCACATGCTGCCCGAGGCATCCAGGATGAACATCACCTCGGGAAACTCGCCGGCCCGATCCCCGTCACTCGTTGAGGCGCCCGTACTGGAAGCGCTCGCCTCCGGTGCCGTTGCCGGCATCGTTGCTGCCGCCACTGTCGCCGACGGCCCCGCCTCGTCAGCCAACGCCGCCTGGGCGGCCAGACCGGCTCCCAACAGGCCCCCGATGAGCAGGCCAGCCGCTCCCCAACGTCTTGACCGCATACCCAGTAACATGATCATGCCGCAACCCTCCTATCCGAGACCACGCTCGCCAAATCACTTCGCGCGCTTCGGCGCAGCCCAATGGGGCGAGACTCGTGCAAAGCCATCCAGAACGTCCTGCTCGACGATCCGAACGGCAACTAGCGCGACGCCATCCGTAGTTGCCAGATTTCATCAACTATGTCGGCCGTGGCCCCGTAGCCAGCCGCAGCGGAAAACGCCGGGAAGGGAGGCTCCTGCGGGTCGTAGGTCTGACGCGGCGCATAGTCACGGATCGCCACCGTGCCCCCCTGCAGGTTCATTCCCAGCATGCGGCGCACCTCGTTCGCCCAAGTATCCGCTGCCCGCACGTTCTCGGAATCGACCATCGCTACGTCACCGAGCTGCAGGGGAATGCCGGTTGCCAACGAGACATTTCCCTCGGCCTCATCCACGGCGGGCACATCCTCGATGTCTGCGACCGTCAGCGGGTGCTTGCGGCCGCCGGCGGTGACGATCATCGCCACCGCATCCGGTTCGCCGTCCCCGTGTAGGAACCCATTGCCGATGAAGTTGTTGTCGCTGATCGTCAACGCGGGCATGCGCCTGTTGAGTGCCAGAATCGCTCCGCCGAAGTTGCACTGGAACAGGTTGTTCGTGATCTGGATCTCACGGGCCGCGTCGGCGGGGCCGATCTCGAGCGCGGCGGGATTTCCCGTGCCAGGATCGGGGTTGTATGCCCAGTTGAGGACAAAGCTACAATGGTCGACGGCGATCCGGGCCGGCTTGTTGCGGAAGCGGGCGCTGTCGAGTTTCAGCGGGATGCGGTTGTTGACGAACATGCAGTTCTGATAGCGGATCTCCGCCTGATCGCTGGCAGCGCGAATGAGCGGTTCCATCACGCGGCTGGCCGAGTTCATGAACGTGCAGTTCTCGAAAGCCAACACCTCGGTCTCGAAGTAGTTGAACTTGAAGAAGGGATGCGTGCACGACCGTCCCACCAGGAGGCTGTTGGTCTTGCTGTCATAGCGATTCGACTGCCCTGTGTCGAAGAACATCCCATCGACGATGAACCCCTGGAGCTTCGAGTTGCGGGCAAATGCGACCAGGGGGGCGCTGCGCTCGGGAATCGTCGTGATCCAGCTCGGCGTGCTGAACGGATTGCGCAAGGCGAAGGCGGGGTCATAGCCCCCCTCGATGATCAGAACGCCTGCGGGATTGGTGAATTGGGGAAGCTGGTAGGCCCCCGAACCAAGATCGCCATCGTACTCACCCTGGGCAACCTTGATGGTCACGGTGATCGCCCCACCCGCGTTGAGATCGTCGGCGGCCCGCGCAAAGGCCTTGCTCAGGTTCTTGACCCAGGCGCCCTCCCACTCCACCGCGGCTGTCTTCCCCAACGTCCGATCTCCGCCGACGAGATAAGTTATCTGACCGCTCTCGGCGCCTGCGGCCTGCGGCATGAACGAGCCGAGCGCGAGGGCCACACTGATCACCAGGGTGAGACGCTTCACTACCGAATTCGGATCGTAGTCCCTTCGCATGTCGCTCTCCTCTTCTGATTGGGGAGGGTCGTGCCTTGACGACAGTTCCTGCGGGTCGTCGCGGCATGGGGGAGCAGCGCACAGGAGTTCACCGGGGCTCTTGGCCCTCAGCCGCACGCCTGCATGGGATTCCCCCCACGAGGTTTCCCGTCCTGCTCTCAAGGATCGCCCACTCGCCACCGGTCTGAAGGAGGGATGGAGTTGGCCGGCATTCAGGGCGCTGCGCCTACCGGCCCGGCCGGCAGGCGACATCCGCCGACTAGCAGGGCACTGGGGGCGATGATCCTAACCCTTTACTCCACCAAGGGTTAGACCACCAACCAGGAACCGATTGAGGATCAGGAAAAGCGCGACGACCGGGAGGGAAACGAGCAGGCTCCCAGCCGAGTAGGTCGCCCATTCGGTCTGGAAGGTTCCGGCAAGCCCCTCCAACCCGAGCGGCAGGGTGTAGAGCGACTGGCTGCTCAGGATCACCCGGGCGACGATGAACTCCGACCAGCCGGCCATGAAGGAGAAGAGCCCGGTGATCATCAGGGCGGGGCGCGCCAGCGGCAGGACCACCCGCACGAAGGCGCCGATCTGGCTCGCGCCGTCGACCATCGCCGCCTCCTCGAGATCGCGCGGAATCGTGTCGTAGTAGCCTTTCATCGTCCAGACGGTGAAGGGCAGCACGGTTGCCGTGTAGGCGACGACCAGTCCCATCAACGTGTCGACCAATCCCAACCCGCGCATCAGCACGAAGAGCGGCAGCAAAAGCATCGTCGCCGGGAACATCTGGGTCACCAGCAACCCAATCATGCCCGACCTACGCCCCGGGAAGCTGAACCGCGAGAAGGCATAGCCGGCGGTCGAGGCCAGGGTGACGCCCAGCAGGGTTACGGCGATCGCCACGATCAGCGAGTTGCGCATCCAGAGCAGGAAGGGCTTATCGAGGAGGATCGAGACATAGGCACGCACGGTCGCATTCTCGGGAATCAGGCTCAGAGAGGTCGTGTAGAGCGCGTTCGATGGACGCAGCGACGTATTGATCACAACCAGCACCGGATAGACGGTGATCGCCGTGATCGCGATGATCACGGCATAGAGTAGGATACGGCGCACGACACGCGACAACTTGTTGCTCTTCATCGTGCCTCCGCGAGCACCCGGGTCGTCTTCATGTACCACAGGATGAACCCCAGCAGCACCAGGAAGATCATCACCGAGAAGGCGGCGGCATAGCCGTAGCGGTAGTAGCTAAAGGCCGCCTTGTAGACATAGGTCACCAGAATGTGGGTCTGATCAGCCGGCTCTCCCCCGCGCGTGACCAACCAGATGACATTCAGGTTGTTGAAGGTCCAGATCGTCCCCAGTGAGATCGCCGGCACCATGATGGGTTTCAGCATCGGAATCGTCACTCGGCGCAGCTTCTGCCAGGCCGAAGCGCCGTCGATCGAGGCGGCTTCATAGAGCTCATCGGGTATCGACTGCAGGCCTCCCAGGGCAATGATCATCATGAAGGGAAAGCCGAGCCAGATATTGGTGATCGTTGCGGCGGCGAAGGCCCCCGTCTCGTGCGAGAGCCAGGGTACCGGATCGATGCCGAACCGTTCGAGGATTAGATTGATCGCGCCATACTGGTAGTTGAACATCCCGCGCCAGGTCAGGGCGACGATGTACTGGGGCATCGCCCAGGGCAGAATGAGCAGGGCCCGAAATATGCCCCGCCCGCGAACTTGCTGGTTGAGCAAAAGTGCGACACCCACACCGATCACGACATGGAAAAAGACATTGATTCCCGTCCAGGCAATCGTCTTCGCCAGCACGGTGTAGAGCTCGGACTCGAGGAAGATCTTGCCGTAGTTGTCGAAGCCAATCAGATGCGCATCGCGAACGTGATAGAGGCTCATGTTGGAGAGGGAAATCCAGAAGTTGTAGAGGAAGGGGTAGAGGATGACCGCGGCGATTACCAGCGCCGTGGGCAAGAGCAGCGCGTAGGGAAGACGGTATCGCACGGGAAGAATAGACATCGCCCGGTCCGCCTACTGCCTCATCTCGGCGATCTTCTTGATTGCCCGGTCCTGCATCTCCTGAGCCGCCGCGGCGGGCGTCAGCGCTCCGTTCCAGACGCTCTGGACCGCCGGACGCATCGCATCCCAAATCGCCCGCATCTCCACGACGACCGGCATGCGCCGTCCGACTTCGACCTGGGCGATCGAGGCGCTCAAGACCGGGTCGCCGGCAATGCGCACGTCGTCGTAGGCCGCCCGCCGCGTCGGCAGAGTCCCCAGACGGGTGGCGAATTCGATCTGCGATTCGGTCGAGGTCACGAAGCGCAGGAAATCGAGCACGCGTGCCAGATGCTCCCCTTTCACCCGCTCGCTCACCGAGTAACCCTTCGAGGAAATCATCGGCCCCGGCCAGCGCCCAGTCTCCTCGATCCAGGGAATGCGGGTGATCGCGAAGGGAATCCCCGCCTTGCGGTAGGCCGACAAGGACCAGGGCCCATTGATGATCATCGCCGCCCGGCCTTCCTTGAACATCGTGTCGGCCAACTCGTAGTCGCATTCACGAGGGATGACGCCATGCTCGTTACGCAGCGACGAGAGCAGCTCGAGTGCGCGCACCATCGCCGGGCTCGCGAGTGTCGGCCGGCCGGCGGCATCTATCACCCAACCCCCATAACCGGTCAGGAACGGAATCAGCCAGAACGGCTCACTGACGTCGAAAACCAGGCCGTAACGCTCCGGCGTGCCATCGCCGTCGGCATCGAGCGTGGCGGCCTCGGCCGCAGCGAGAAACTCCGCCATCGTCGCCGGCGCGGCATCGATGAGATCCTGATTGTAGAGCAGCGTGAGATGGTTGCCGAGTTGATCGGGCAAGGCCCACACGTGGCCATCCAGCGTGTCGAACGCCTCGGGGCGAAAACGCGCCAGTTCGTCGGCGGGAAAGATCTCGTCGATCGGGTGGATGAGCTTCATTACCGAGAACGGTCCCACCTGATCCGAAGGGCCGAAGACCAGATCGGGCCCCCCGCCCCCCAGCGCTGCCGTCTGGAACTGGGTGCGCACATCTTCGGTGTTGTAGTGCGCGACCTCGACCCGCGTGCCGGGATGGGCCGCCTGGTACTCGGCCACCAGAACATGCAGGATCTCGCGCTCCTCAGGGTCCATCTGCTCCCAGAGGGTGATCGTCTGATCTCCCCCACCACCACAACCGCCCAACAGAACGGAGGTACCGAGCAGGCAAACCACCGCACAGCAGGGCAGTCGCCATCGAAACGCAGGCAAACTGATCATGGACGGATCCTCTCCTCGGTCTGGGGGTCGAAGAAATGTGCCTGGGTGAGATTGAGGCAGAAACGCACCTGATCTCCGATCTCCAGCCGCACCGCCCCGCCCGCACGAGACACCAGCGGCGCGCCTTCGACCTGGGCGTAGACATAGGAATCCCCGCCGGTTTGCTCGACGAGATTGGCGCGGGCCGTGACCTCGCCCTCCGGGCTCAGGTCGACGTGCTCCGGCCGCAGTCCCAGGATGACGCGCTTGCCGCGGTACCCCATCAGCAGGTCGCGGGCCTCCTCCGGCAGGACGAACTTGGCGCCTGCCGCCACGAGCTGTCCGTCTGTGCCTTCCGGAACCTGCGCGTCGAAAAAGTTCATGCGTGGGCTGCCGATGAACCCGGCCACGAAGAGATTGACCGGCTGCTGATAGATGGCCAACGGCTCACCGACCTGTTGGACGATGCCTTCGCGCAGCACGACGATCCGTTGGCCCATGGTCATCGCCTCGACCTGATCGTGGGTCACATAGATCGTCGTCACCTGGAGGCGGCGATGCAGCGCGGAGATCTCGGCACGCATCTCGGTGCGCAGCTTGGCATCGAGATTCGAGAGGGGTTCGTCGAAGAGGAAAACCTGCGGCTGGCGAACGATCGCCCGCCCGAGAGCAATGCGCTGGCGCTCTCCGCCGGAGAGCTGCTTGGGCAGCTTCTCGAGCAGCGGCTCGACCCCCAGCATCTCGGCCGCCTCCCGCACCGCCTTGTCCAACTCCTCCTTGGGCACCCGCCGGATGCGCAAGCCGAAGGCGATATTGTCGTAGGCGGTCATGTGGGGATAGAGGGCGTAGGACTGAAACACCATGGCGATGTCGCGATCCTTCGGCGCCACATCGTTGACCATGCGCTCACCGATCCAGACCTCGCCACGGGTCGCCTCCTCCAGGCCGGCGACGATCCGCAGAATCGTCGACTTGCCGCAGCCCGAGGGACCGACAAGCACAACGAATTCCCTGTCATGGAATTCGAGGTCGAGACCCTTGAGGACCTCCTTGCCCCGCCCATAGACCTTGTCGACGTTTTTGAGAATCACAGTGGCCATCTGACCCAGGATTAACACCGAAACGGGCGGCGCGAGCAAGCCCCGAGTCGGCCGGAGCGTCGGTTGCGCAAGAGCGTGGATCCGGATGTGGGCATGGGCATGGCGTGGGCGTGGGCATGGGCATGGGCATGGCGTGGGCGTGGGCATGGCCGGGCCTTGGGCCGCAGGGGCGGAGCAGTCTAACGCTTGCCTCACCTGGACGTTGAGTCGACTGCGTGTTAGACTCTGTATGGGTATTTGCATACCCGAACGAGATTCCTCTCGGGGCAGCGGGCACCGCGGGAGTCTTCACAGACAAGCAGGGAATGCCGTGGCCCGGCGGCGTGGCAAGGGCAGCGAAAGGGGAGACCACCTATGAGACGCAGCCACCTTGTGTTGGCCCTCCTCTGTGCGGGCTTTCTCGCCTGGACGGGCAGCCCCCGTGCGGAAGGATTCGGAACACCGATCATCGACGGAGTGCTCGATGGAGTCTATGGCACCGCGGAGGCCAGCGATGCCAGCGGTGACGGCAACGGCAATGCCGTTATGGACTTGCTCGAACTCTACGTCTGCAATGACAACAACTTCTGGTACTTCTACTTCACTATCAATGCCGACGTCGGCGCGACCAACTGGGGCCATTATCGTCTCTACGTCGACACGACGAACGATGCCAATGGGGGGACGAGTGATCCCTGGCTGCGCAATGTCGTCGTCACCGATCCGCACAAGCCCGAGTTCTCTGTGGGCTCGTGGGCCACTAGCCCTCCCTATGGTCCGGAGGACACGCAGTGGTGGATCTGGGATCAAGGTGGTGGATCCTGGAGCTCTCCGGGATCGATCGCTGATGCTGCTCTTCAGGCCGGAGCCGTGAGCGGAATCGAGTGGAAGGTCTCGAAGACGGCCCTTGGCAGCCCCTCGGTGATCTGGTGCGAAGTCTGGAGTACGGGCGGCGGCACGACCGACAACGCCCAGGACACCAGCAACGATCCGGCCGAGGACTGGAACGCGGTCGATTGGTCGACCCAGGCAGTGCTCGCCAACTCCACCGCCGTGACCGAGCAGTCCGGTGGCGACATCACGCCGCCGATCGTCGTCTCGGCCAGCGGCCTCGGGCAAGATCCGGTGACCGAGATCGGGGTCCTCTTCAACGAGCCGGTCGAAGAAACCACCGCTGAAACGGTCGGTAACTACGCGGTTTCCGGCGAGGCCACGGTCTTGACGGCCACGCTTCAGGATGACCCGACCGATGTGATCCTCGAGCTGGCGGGTGCACTGGATGTGGGCACTTGCTACTCGGTCACCGTCACCAACGTCGAGGACATCGCCGGCAACCCGATCGTCGATAATGGCGACACCAATGTCGACTGCTTCAAGCTCTTCGACCTGCAGATCAACACCCATATGAATCTCTGGCTGCGGGACCACAGCGCGGCACCCGATCCCGATACGGTCGCGGTCGAAGGCGGCATCGCGCCGCTGACCTGGGATCCGACCTGCGACGATCTGCTCGCGGACCTCGACGGCGACAGCACCTACACGGCCAACTTCACCTTCTGCCTGCCCTGTAGCTGTGACAATGGGAACATCCCCTTCACGGCGCTGGAGTACAAGTTCACGCACCAGTGTGACACATGGGAGTCGAGCGGCAATCACTACTACGCCTTCGCCGACAGCGCGGCGGTCGACACCGTGTATATCTGGTGGGAGGACAACGCGCCTTCGGATTTCACCACGCAAGACATCGACGTGATCTACTTCCTGAAGATGTCCTTTGTCGAGACTCCGCCGGTCGATGGTGTCGACACCGTCGGAATCAATGGCAGCGTACTGCCTTTGACCTGGAACGCCCCGCCGGATAACGAGCTGCGCGATGACGGGGTGCTGCCCGACTCGGTGGCGAGTGACGGCATCTGGACGACCCGTCTGACCTTCCCCTCCGGGTCCTATGAGTACGTCGACTACAAGTTCCTGATCAACAGCGTCTATGAGTGCGAGGGCGAGGGCAACCGCAACGTCTTCCTCAACGACGAGCTTTATAGCACCACCGAACCTCTCATCATGCCAATGCTCTACTTCGATATCTGTCATCCCTCCGGCTCTGTCGACCCGGAGCGGCCGCGGAGCGCGCTGCGGCTCGCGCTGCAGCCCAACCCCACGGGTCTCGGGACGCGAATCTCGTTCACGGCGCCGGAGAAGAGCCTGGGTGAGATCTCGCTGATCGATCCTAGCGGACGGCTCGTGCGCGAGATCGCCCGCCGGACGTTCGACGCCGGAACGCATACGATCGCCTTCGATGGGCGCGACGCCCGCGGCAATCTATTGCCGACGGGTGTCTACTTCATGCGCGTGAAGCTGAATGACCACAGCGAGACACGGCGCGTGACCTTGCTAAGGTAGGGTTCGTTCCTACAGGCCGGCCGGCGACGTGCCGGGCAGGCGTCACGCCCGGCAGTGCAGAGACGCAGACACATCAGTGGAAGTAAAGCGGCCATCCCCTGATCTCCGGAGGATGGCCGCTTCTTCGTCGCCTGAAATGCCGCCCCTCAAGCATCGGCTGAACGCCAGGATCAGCTCTACGTCTCGCTCGCTCGGTGGCTCCGCGGCCCCGTGACTCGCCGTCTCGCCGTCTCGGTACGGGCCCGAATCTTTCCCTCTACTCCTTCGGCGGCCGCTCAGCCTCGAGCTGCACGATCCGGAAGGTTCGTGCCTGCTCATCGAGCTCGAAGCGGTAGTCCCCGGCAGCCGGGAAGGCGACACTGATTGCCGTGCCCGTACCGCTTTCGCCGCAGGTGGCACCCGAAACCTCCCCCCCTTCGAACTGGAAGATGAAGTCTTCCCCGCCGTAGCTGTCGCAAGAACCATAGTCCAGCGGAACGTCCCACCACTGGTTCGTGCGGAACTTGAACTTCTGGGTCGACGCCGTGGCGACCGTTACCGTGTCGGCCCAGGAGCATCCCTCGACAAGGGTCGCGACCGTATTCACCCAGCCATTGAAATCGCCCAGCACCTCGATCGCGTACGATGGTGTGCAGGTCTCGGAGACTTCCAGCGTGATGCTGCCGACATCAGTCTCCTCATCGGCGGCGACCTGGACGTCCGGAACGCTTCCCGCCTCGTAGCCATCGGCCTCGATCGTCAGGTCATAGACGCCGGCGGCGATGGTGATGCTGAAGGCACCGGACGTATCTGCGGTCGTCTGCGCCGCTACCTGGCTAGTCCCATTCAGCAGCGCCTTGATCGTTGCTGTCGGCGGATCGTCCGGGTGGTCTTCATAGGCCACCGTGCCGGTGATCGTTCCGAGCACGGCATCCTCGAGCAAGGTCACCCGAAAGGTCCCCGACGCCTCGTCGAGCCGGAACTCGTAGTCCCCAGTCTCGTAGAAGCGCAGAGTGATCGCGGTGCCCTCTCCAGCGACCGGGCAGACGCTTCCCGCCACGATGCCATCGACGAACGGAAGCACATCCGACTCGGACGTGCAGGTGCCGAGGTCTTGCGGAGTGTCCCAGTTTCGATTCGTCCGGAATTTCATCCGCAGATCCGCCGAATCGCCGGAGACCGAAACGGTCAGGGTGTCCGCCCAGAGGCAGGCATCGATCTCCATCATCGCCTCGGTCGGGTTCCAACCGTTGAACTCGCCGGGAATATCCATCGAGGTGTAAGCCGAGCTGCATCCGAGGCTCAAAGTAATCGTGCCGATATCGGTATCCTGGCCGTTGACGAACTCAGTACCCGGCACCATCTCGGCCACATAGCCGGAGGCGGAGACCTCGATGTCGTACGTGCCCGTTGCCAGACCGGTGATCTCGAATGCGCCCGTCGCGTCGCTCGTATCGATTGCCACGGCCGAGGTGCCTCCCGCGGGGAAAACGCGAACCGTTGCCGTCGGCAAGGGCGAGGGGGAGTCTGAGAAGGCTACGGTGCCTAGCAGTGCACCACTAGTCGCAACCACGTCAAGCGTCCCGAGATCTCGTACCTCCTCGTCGTCCAAACTGACATTGCTAACATGGGTATCGAGGTACCCGTCTGCGCGAATGATGATCTCGTAGGTCCCCGCGGGAAGATTGTCGATCAAGAACTCACCTGTGGCAGCGCTCGATTGCGCGACCGGTGCATCCTCCTCGATCGCAATCAAGTAGGAGGCGGAGTTGGTGCCTTCGAAGAGCAGTGCATGGTAGGTGCCGTCCTGCAGGACATCCGCTTGCAGATTGTTCCCCTCTCCCGATCCGATCTGTGTACTCCCGCTCAAGCCCTCTGTGCCCGCCGTAACGTAGTCGTTGTCCCATCCGGTGTCCGTGACGAACTTCCATTCGATCGTTCCATCATCGATTTCAATCTCATCTACCCAGGTGCATCCGCCCAGGTTGATCATGCCCGGATCGCTTGTCCAGAGTCCTGTGTCCCAATCGTTGAAGCTCCCCAAAATGTGAATCGTGCTGAAACCGGACGTGCAGGAACTGTTGTACCCCGCCAAGGCATAGATGACGGCCGCGGGGAGGTTGGGTCCTTCCTGGCCATCAAAAGTCAGCGTGCCAAACAACTCCGAAGATCCGACCGTGGGCTTCAGGAGAACAACCACCCCGATATCAGTATCCTGGCCGTTGACAAACGCGACACCAGTCACCATCGCACCCGTATAGCCGACGGCTGAAACCTCGATGTCGTACGTGCCCGTTGCCAGATCGATGATCTCAAACGCGCCCGTCGCATCAGTCGTATCGGTCGCTACGACCGAGGTGTCACCTGAGGGAAGGATTCGAATCGTTGCCGTCGGCAAGAGTGAGGGTGAATCTGAATAGGCCACCGTGCCAGTGAGCGCGCCATAGGCGCTGGTCAGCGTAGTCGTGCCGATGTCGGTCTCCGCATCGCCAAAGACCTGGACGTCCGCGACGCTCCCCGAATCGTAACCGTCGGCCTCGATCGTCAGGTCATAGACGCCGGCCGCGATGTTGATAATAAAGACGCCCGCGGCATTCGTGGTAGCCTCGGCCGCCACCTGGCTGGTCCCAACATGAAACGCCTTGATCGCCGCTGTCGGCGGGTCGGCCGGATCGTCCTCATAGGCCACGGTGCCAGTGACCGTTCCGGGAACTACATGCTCTAGCAAGATCACCTGGAAAGTCAGCGACGCCTCGTCGAGCTGGAACTCGTAGTCCCCGGTCTCATGGAAGCGCACGGTGATCCGTGTGCCCTCACCGGTGGACGGACAGACGCTTCCCGAGACTACGCCATCGACGAACAGAAGCACATCCGACTCGGACGTGCAGATGCCGAAATCTTGCGGACTGTACCAATTTCGATTCGTCCGGAATTGCATCCCAAGATCCGCAGAATCGCCGGTGACCGATACGGTCAGGATGTCAGCCCAGAGACAGGCAGCAATTTCCGTCATCCCTCCGGTCGGATTCCAATCGTTAAACTCTCCAGGAATGTCCATGGAAGTGTAGTCCGAACCGGGGCTCAAAGTGATTGTCCCGACATTCGCAAGCTGTCCATTGATGATCTCAACACCGGCTACGACTTGGTCCCGATAGCAAAAGACTGATACCTCGATGTCGTATGTGTCCGTCGCCAGGCCCCCGATCTCGAACTCGCCCGTCACATCGGTCGTATCGGTCGCTACAGCCGAGATCCCACCCGAGAGGTATACCCGAACTGTCGCCGTCGGCGGATCGGCCGGGTCGTCTTCATAGGCCACCGTGCCGGTGATCGTTCCGAGCACGGCATCCTCGAGCAAGGTCACCCGAAAGGTCCCCAACGCCTCGTTGAGCTGGAACTCGTAGTCCCCGGTCTCGTAGAAGCGCAGAGTGATCGCGGTGCCCTCTCCGGCGACCGGGCAGACGCTTCCCGCCACGATGCCATCGACGAACGGGAGCACATCCGACTCGGACGTGCAGGTGCCGAGGTCTTGCGGAGTGTCCCAGTTTCGATTCGTCCGGAACTTCATCCGCAGATCCGCCGAATCGCCGGAGACCGAAACGGTCAGGGTGTCCGCCCAGAGGCAGGCATCGATCTCCGTCATCGCCTCGGTCGGGTTCCAACCGTTGAACTCGCCGGGAATATCCATCGAGGTGTAAGCCGAGCTGCATCCGAGGCTCAAGGTAATCGTGCCGATATCGGTATCCTGGCCGTTGACGAACTCGACATCAGTCACCGTCTCGTTCTCATAGCCAGAGGCTGAGAGTTCGATGTCGTACGTGTCCGTTGCCAGACCGGTGATCTCGAATGCGCCTGCCGCATCGGTCGTATCGGTCGCCACGGCCGAGGTGCCTCCCGCGGGGAGGACGCGAACCGTGGCCGTCGGCAGGGGCGAGGGCGAGTCTGAAAAGGCCATCACGCCGCGCAGCGCACCACTGGCGCTGGTCACATTGATCGTCGCGAGATCGACCGCCTGCTTGCCGTCCAGGGTGACATTGCTGACATGGGTGTCGAGATACCCGTCCGCGCGAATGATGAGCTCGTAGGTCCCCGCGGGAAGATTGGCGATCGCGAACGCCCCCGTGGCGGTGCCCGATCGGGTGACGGGCGCATCCTCCTCGGCCGCGATCAAGTAGGACGCAGGGCTGGTGTCTTCGAAGAGCAATACATGGTACGCGGCGTCCTGCAGGACATCCGCTTGCAGATTGTTTCCCTCTCCCGATCCGAGCTGTGTACTTCCGCTCAACCCATCTGTACCCGCCGTGACGTAGTCGTTGTTCCATCCGCCGTCCGTGACGAATTTCCACTCGATCGGTCCCGCCTCGAGTTCGATCTCATCGACCCATGTACACCCGCCCAGATTGGTCATGCCCGGATCGGTTGTCCAGAGCTCGGTGTCCCAGTCATTGAAGGTCCCCAAGATATGGATCGTGCTGAAGTCGGTCGCGCAGGCACCGCTGTACCCCGCAAGGGCGTAGATCAAGGCCTCGGGGAGGCCGGGGCCTCCCCCGCCATCGAAGGTCAGGGTGCCGGTCAGCTCCGAGGATCCTCCCGGTGGTTGCAGGATCGTGTTCTCCTCTGACTCATCGCAGGCAAGCATCGTCAGGGAAATGGCGACGAGCAGGGCGAGGAACCCGATCTCCACTGCGCTCGCGCCCATGGGTCCCCAAGTCATTCCCCGGCTCAACATCTCTCTAGCTCCTCTCCCTGCGCGACCGCTTTCTGCGGTCGGCGGCTACTCGACGATGACGATTGAGTTGAAGCCGCCATATCCGTCATCGGTTCGCTGCGGGTTGTTGGGATCCTCTTTCCAGTTTTGCTCGTCGACGATGAACTTGTACTGATAGCGTCCCGGCGGTAGATCGACGACGATTCCCCACAGCCCATCTCCGTCGTCGTCATTCATCTCACCGATCCGAAAACTGCCCGTCTCGGCCTGACCGCCGCACCAGTTGTTCTCTTCCCAGCTGCCGCACAGCTGGACAACATGGGCCGAGGGCGCAGAGAACTGAAAGAGCACTCCCTTCTCAGTGCGTTGTGGTGGCGGCAAGCGCTTCTTGACGAAGCCGAGATTGCCGCAGCCCGCCAACGCGAGCGTGAAGATGAGTCCCCAACCCATGAGCAGAAGCATGCCATACCGGCATGGCCGGATCCATCCACGCCAAACTCCGGCCCGTCCGCTTGGCGGTGCATCCAACATCCTTCCGGCGGAACCTGTTTGCCTATTCGGTGAGTTCATTGTCCTCCATCCTGCTTCCCGATCGAGTCCGTCTGCGGATCTCTGGAGTCGGCATCGATACGCATTCGCCGCAGCCGTGAAGGTAACGCCCGCGAAGACCGCTCCCCCCAGGGGAGATGATCGCCGGAACGCCGGCGGCTCTAGAAGCGCAGCACGGCCTGGAGTTGAATGCGGCGTTCCTCCTCGAGGGCCTGCTCGGCCCTCTGGATCAGCCGGCCCAGGTTGCGGAAGTTGGTCTCCGTCAGCCCAGCATGGGCGCCCTCCGCGAAGAGGAACGCGTCGCGGCCGACATAGGCGTACTCATTGACAGGATCATCGATCACATAAGGAGCCACCCCGTAACCGAGCGAGAGCTCCACGCCCTCGGCGGGGGCATAGGCCAACTCGACGAATGAACACCGGAACGTGTCGTGCAAGTCGAGCACTGGATCGTCGTAGCGAGCGAGGCGGGTGTCGATCGACAGGCGCCATTCGGTTCCGACGTCGGTTCCGAGCTGGAAGATCGATTCGAAGTATTTTGGCTTCCGGTCGAACCCCTCCCCTCCAAGAGTCGCCCGATAGCGGAAGTCGGCGTCGCGACGCTCGTTGAGTACGACAGAGACCTCCGGACGCCAGAGCAGCGCATCCCGCCCACCGAGCAGGGTCATCCGTTCGAAGGAAACCTCGTGCTCGCCGTTCTCCAGCCAGAAGTTGCGCGTATCGAACCAGAACTGCGTGTCCCAGGGGGCGTTCTCGTCATAGTCGAAGTCGTGGTACTCGAGGGAGACGCCTGCCTCCATGCGACGACCGGACAAGGGACAATGGAATGCGCGCGGACGGAACTCGCCGCGCCAGATCGAGGCCCGGTTCTCGATCGTCACATCGGCCTTGGTGGCCAGGGGATCGAGGTCATGCTTCTGGTATTCCCATGAGGCGGACCACCGGGCGCCGAGCAGGCCCCGCTCCCAGTCGAGACCGAGCCAGGCGCGCCGGCTGCAGTCCAACTCGAGGTCGAGCGAGATCTCACCGATCTCCTCGCCGTCGGTCAGGCGCGTAATCGACCCGATCAGGGAATCGCCGACCGAGGTGCTGGTAAGTTCGGCGTCCGTGATCGTGCCCGAGAAGCTCTCGATCGCCACCCGGCCATAGAGATACTCGGCCGTGATAGTGAACCCCTCGGCCGGCTCGAAGAGGAGATCGCCACCATAGGCTTGCATGCGTTCGAAGGATGAACCATATTCGTAGAGCTTGCCCCGACTGCGTGTCGTATCGGCGGGATCGACCTCGAATATCGTCAGGGCACCTGAGTTGAACCCGCGATTGAGACGGTACGAAACCCCAACGCGCCAATGCCTACCCCGGAAGTCGAAGGGCCGCTTCAGGCGTAACCCAAGCACATCCATCGCGTTATCCGTATTGTTCCACATGTAGTGGAGGATCCGCCCCCGGGAGAACCCGAGACTGTCTTCCCCCGTGATCAGCGTGTTCTCGGGAGTCACGATCAGATCGGCGTCGATCGATGGATGCTCGCTACCGCCGGTGGCGAAGTCGTCACTGTAGAACACCTCGCCCTCGACACCATAGAACTGCTTGCGAATCCTAGCACCCACCGTTTCGTAACCGTATTGATGATGGTAGATCCCAACATCTCCGACCAAATGGAGAGGATCATCCCAGGTTCCAATCGCCTCGTTGTCCCAGGCTTTGACGTTGATCGTCGGATTGTCTAGGGTCAATGAGCCGCGATCGAAGTTCAGACGCGTTTCATAGAATTCCACATTCTCCGCTTCGTTGCTGATGTTCGTCAGGATATGCGCCTGCAGGTCCTCGTTGATCCGGATCTGAAAATCGATGTCCACGTCCAGGCTTGGACGCTGTAGCTCGTAGCGCCCCTCGCGAGACTCCATCTTCTCGGAAATGTAAAGACCGATCGCCCGTCCACTGATCCACATTTTGGGACTCAATGCCGTATTCGACGTTGCCCGCATCTGCTGCAGAGTTCCCCCGGCCGCCACCGTAACGGCCGAGTTTCCATAATCCCCGACTGTCACCGGATTATCCGGATCACCGATCCACTGACCGTCGACGATGAACTTGTACTCGTACTCGCCTGCTTCCAGCGCAACGGTCACCGACCAAGTATCGCCCGCACGTGTCATCTGCGCGGCGGTCGTCGACCAATCGTTGAAGCTTCCTGCCAAGTAGACCTGTCGGGCGGTAGCGTCGACATAGGTGAAGCGGATACCCTCTTCCGTCGCATCCGGGGGGGCGGCAGAAGCCATGGAGGCTCCCAGCAGGATCCCCATTCCGGCGGCCATCAAGAGATCGCCCCACCGGCGCAGAGGCCACCGGCCGGCGCCGTGGATCCGCCTATCGGACGGATGTCGCTGAGGCGTTTTCATCAGAACGTCCCCTTGATGATGAACTTGAGGAGGTCGCGATTGTCTTCGCTTCCTGCCAGGTCGCCGTCCTCCACGGGGTTTGGCGAATCCCCGATCCAGCTGGGACCATACTCCAGGAAGACCTCCATGTTGCCCTGCGGGCGATACTGGAGCTGCGCGAAGAGCCCCTTGCGGAGGCGTGCCGGGTCGTTGCCGAACGCGTAACGCCCGTAGAGCTTCAGCTTGTCGGTCAGGTTAAGCGTGCTTTCCAGCGACGCCAGGTCTTTGCGTCGGGACGAGTTGAAATCCTTGAGCTTGACTTGAACTCGCATCCAGGCGAGCTGGCTCTCTACCTGGATTTCGAGGAAGAGATCGCGATTTACTTCGATGAGAACCTCCCTGGGATCCCACCGATTGCGATCCTTCCGATCCGAGTAGAAAACCTTAGAAGTGAAACCATTGACATATTCAGTATAAACTTCTGCGTACACTTCTGTTGAATGTCGGCTCTGATACACGAGATTCTCCGAACTCGTGTAGTTGAGCGTGAGGGTAATTGCTCTCTGAGGAAGAAGGTACCAGGTGTTGATCCACACTCCCTGTTGATCACGCGATGCCTCACCAAGTCGGTTGGCGAAGTTCGGCCCGAAATACCAGAAGGTCGGCACTATGTTGTAGTAACCGAGTCTCGGCGTTCCCAAAGTGAGGGAGCGAATCTCTCCCTTCAGTGCACCATCTCGCGGCAGCCAGCGGTACAGGCGATGAAGGTTGAAGTCCTTCAACCTGAGGCCACTCTCTTCGTGATCAGGATTCTGGTGGGAGTACGTATCGGCGTACTCGAGGAAGATGTCAGTCATACCAATCGAGTAGCGCGCATCGACGGCAAGCACACCCAGATGGCGCGGCTCACCTTCCGGAAGTTCGACCAAGCGGTTGTACGTCATCCCCAGGCGTAGATGATTGCCGAAGAATTCCTTCCGCAATCGCGCGACATAGGCATCGTCCGTCCGGGCAGTCTCTCCCCCCTCACCAGGATTCCAGCTCTGACTACTGAAGTCGCTGGCAATACATGTCAGTTTCGCACCGCCAAGTCCCCAGATGTCTACGCGAACCCCCTGGGCGTTGCCGTTATCGGTAAGTTCCCCTGCCTCAACGACTCCAATGAGATGATTCTCTACCCAGAAACGGTCCTGGCGATGGAACAAGTAGGTGTCAGCGCCGGAGTTCCCACGATCCCAACGGTAGCGGAGGTGGCTCTCACGATACTGATAAAACGGCCTCCGGCCGCTATTGTGGTCTTTGTTCCAGCCGGCTTCGAATTTGGCGAACACCTCTGTATTCGGATACGGCACTGAGAATAGGCGGAAGTGGTTTCCCAACCAGGTCTCAGGGTGATTCGAATCGTAATTCCATTCGTACTTGCGATCGTCCTCCCGGCGGATGTCGAGCATGAGTTGATACTCGCCTTCGAGCTTGGTCAATCCATAGGCGGCCGTCGGCTCAGTGAGAGTCAGCGCTATCACCCAGAACAGCAGTCCGGGCAAAGCCAGTTTTGCTAGCCCCCGGCGCACGATGTCACCGAAAAGACGCGCCGGCCTCCTGCGTCTTCGTCCCGCCATCGCCCTACCACCGCCTCTTCCCAAATGGCACTCGCAAAGAAACCTCATAGGAAGCGCCCAGGTCGTCGTGCGTAATGAAGGCAACATCCACAAGATAGTGTCTGGTCCGTAATCCGGCGCCTCCGGAGAACTGTCCTGCCGAGAACCCCGTACGCAGCCCGAAGACTTCAAAGAACCAGACTTCCGTCCCGGCATGCAGTGCCCAGTCACCCCGGAAGTCCCGATCCGCCGAGAGCGCAAACAGCGCCGCCGGCTTCCACTGGTATGCCAGGCCGAAATCATGAGTCCGTCGAATCTGCGTACCGCCACCACCGTCCACGAACTCGAAGCTCGGCTGATTCACGTTTCGGACGACATAACTCCACGCCATCTTCCGCGTTGGATTGACAAGAACTCCAATGTCACCAGTGAGATGGTATTCCCGGCCATAGTCCTGCTCTGCACGGGCAACATAACCTACATGTGCCAGCTTGAGAGCTCCCCCGATCGCCACCGCGAAAGAACTTCCCGGGGGCAGCAGGTCCCGGGCAATGCCTAACGACACCATGTCCTCTCCGACAACATCTGCAACGCCAGTATGGTGCCAGCCGAGGCCGAGAGAAAACGCATCGCGCGGAACGGCCAAGGCGACGTAGTTCTCCTGAAGATTCTCGATCAGAAAAGGCTTGGTGTACATGAAGAGTACCTCGGACCGGGGCAGGGTGACCAAGGCAGCAGGATTCCAGTGTGTGGCCGAGGCATCACTTGCGATTGCAGAATAGGCTTTCCCCAGTGCCGTGCTCCGTGCACCGGCCTGAGAGCGCTCGAAGTAGGCAAACGCTGGCGACACCAATCCACGAATGCCCAGAACGCACATCAGTGCAATGGCAATACCACAACGGTTCCAGAACCCGTGCGGAACCAGTGCTACCCTCACCGAGCGTGATTCCCGCAGGTTCTCTCCCATCTTGCCATTCCTTCGTCGCACTAGCGTACCACCGAAAACGCCCGTGAATAGCGATCGAGATTCGGCCCAGAGACAACGCTCAGAATGTAGATGCCTCCTGGGACCATCCGCCCGCGCATGTCGCGCCCGTCCCACTGATCCTCTTCCCAGCGTCGGCCCGACAGAATCTCAAGCACATTCCGCATTTGGTCACGGTAGAGTACGCAAACCAGATTCCCCAAGCTATCATAGATGCGGGCAGTCAACTTGACCGTACGGAAATCCTGGCTCGCCGAGATCTTGGGGCCCATGTTCAGAGCGAACCGCAGCGGTATGCTTTCTTCAGGAGAGACAACCGGAGAATCGAAAACGAGGTCCTCGAATTCAAAGACAATCCCCTTGATCGGTGGCCGTCGCTTGAAACCTAATCGCGCCCGGGGCTTGATGCCGAAGTCGGGCACGTGGTCGACCGCGTCCCCCCCATCGAGCGGCAGGATCACGAAATTGTCGATCAACACTTGCTCCGAACCCTCAACCACGTGACCGCTGAAGTTATCGGGCGCAGAATCTGGCCCTCCGGTCCCGTCATCGCCACCGGTGATCACCGCGGCGAATCGCAGCGTATCCATGCCTTCGGGAACTCCCCAGACATCCGCGCGTAGCGTCTCGCTGGCCACTTGTTCAGATTGTTCGAAGAAAAGGATCCCCCAGGGGATGGCTGCTTCCATCGCGCGCCGCGAGGCTGTCTGCCGGAAGGTGGCCACAGCGCTGAACTGATCGGACCCGATCTGTTCCAAGACTGGATCTCGATTGGTGGCATAACGCCAAAGCTGGGGAAGTGAGTTCCCATCCCAGGTCGCCAGGAAGAGGTCGGGGGTGAAATCGCTACTGAAAACGAAATTCCTTCTCCAAGAAGTTAGCTCGGTCATGCCCCCCATACCGTCATCAGCGCTCGAAGTGGGACTCCAGTTAGTGACATCGAAGAACAAGATCACATTGTTGCCGTGGTCGCCGTCTCCGATGTAGCCATCCAAGGCGACATAGAGAAAGTCCTTGTCCCAGGTGATCTTGATCTGATTGACGTCGTTGAACGGGCCCCACTTGGAATCCTGGGTGGACTCCTCGAGCAGGGCACGCTCTTCATTGAGGAAGAAGACGGCTTCACTATCGGCGAAGTCGGCCGAGAAACCGTCGATTTGGATGCGGTTGGAGAGATCCAGATCGGTCGCGCCGAATGCCGGTAGACCGAGGCTGCCGGCTAAGATGAGCAGGCCCAGCAGCAGGCCCCCGGCGCGTAGCTTCCTCATCCCTGATCCCGCCTCTCCCATTCCTGCGCCTCCAGGACCGCCGACCAATCCCACCTTGCGGCTTCCGTGGCACGGGAGCATGCGGGTACTATAGGGGCCGCATCAGGCCATCGCAAGCCTGACCGTCACGAGAGCACCAGAAGGAGGGGCTCGGCCGCGGGGCTGCTGGTGCTGGTAGCGACATGAGGGTCTAGCGCGGGGTTCTCGAGCCCCACGGCGCCGCATGCCCAAGATGCACGCAGGGAGACCTCCCGGCGGTCTGCCGGGGCAAAGGGAAGGAGAACGTCAAGATGCAATCCTTCGATATCGCACGACGGAGCTGGGGCCTCACCTCCACGAAGCCGCCCCGCGGGAGAGCCGCCCGTGGAGCGACATCGATCTCGGCGGGTCTCCTGACCGTGGCGCTCGTCGCCTGGGTGCTGACGCCGGCCAGCCCCGCCCATGCGGATGAGGTCACCTTCATCTTCGAACCCCCTCAGACTGCGAGCAGCGTCTTCCTGGCCGGAAGTTTCAACGGTTGGTCTTCCACCCAAGACCGGATGAGCGATGCAGACGGCGACGGGGTCTACGAACTCACCCTCGATCTCGCCCCGGGACGCTATGAATACAAGTTCGTCGCCGACGGCAACTGGCAGACCGACGAGTCGGCCCAAGAGTTCTCCGACGACGGGTTCGGCGGACGCAACGCCATCGTCTGGGCCGGCGAGAAGCCGGCCGATGCCGCGCCGCCACCGATCACCCAACCCACCAGCACCGCGACGGGGGCGGGTGTGGCGGTGACCTTCTCCCATCGCCCGAGCGGATCGCCGCAGAATATCTACCTTGCCGGCACCTTCAATGCTTGGGCGGCCGATCGCGATCGGATGACCGATGCTGACGGCGACGGTACGTTCGAGTTGACGCTCGAGCTGGCTCCCGGACGCTACGAGTACAAGTTCGTCGTCGACGGTAACTGGACCACGGACATGAAGGCGGGCGCCTTCGGGCCCGACGGCTTCGGTGGCCAGAACTCGGTCGTCGTGGTCGGGGAAGGCGGCGTGATCCCCGCCGCGGGCGCTGGAGCTGGAGCCGCAGCCGGAGCCGAGGAACCCGAGGGGCCGCCGGCCGAGGGCCTCTTCCAGGTAACCTTCTCCCACCGGCCGGGAGCCACCCCGGGAAATATCGTGCTCGCCGGAACGTTTAACGACTGGTCGACGACCGCAACACCGATGAGCGACGCGAATGGAGACGGCACCTACGAGACCACTTTGATTCTGCCGGGCGGCACATATCAGTACAAGTTCGTCATCGACGGCAACTGGACACCCGATCCGCAGGCGACCCGCACAGCGGATGACGGCTTCGGCGGACAGAACTCGGTCATCCGGGTCGACGGACGCTTCGACAAGATCGATCTCGCCGTCGGCGACGGGAAGATCTCGACGAAGGGCATCGTCCACTCCCAGACGATTGCCGAGCGCAACATGCTCTCCGATTCGGAAGTCGTCTTCCGCACGCGCGCCTACCGCGGCGACATCGAGGCGCTCGAACTCGCCTGGAGCTCCAATGGCGACTGGACGCGCATCCCGATGCACAGCCTCACTCACGATGCGGCCTTCGACTACTACGAAGGACGCATCACGGCCGACGGCCCGCTGCCGGCCCTCGAGTACGCCTTCATCTACCAGGATGGTGATCGCGAGCTATGGTTGACCCCTGCGGGGTTCGGAGAGCCGGGCGGCGCGGTCCGTGGATTCGAGCTCGATCCCGCCACTGTCGAGCGCATCCACGCGCCGGAATGGGTCCGTGACGGGATTTTCTACCAGATCTTCCCCGAGCGCTTCGCCAACGGAGAGAGGTCGAACGATCCCGACTTCAAGGAGTGGTACTACGAAGGTCACACGCGGCTGCCGCGCGTGGGAACATTCGATGGAGAGTACTACCATCTGATCAAGGACTGGTACGACGTGGCGGGCCTGAGCAAGAGCCCCTACCGCTCCGACGGCAAGCCCGATTGGTTTTCCTTCTACGGCGGCGACATCCAGGGGGTGATGGAGAATCTCCCCTATCTACGCGACCTCGGAATCACGATCATCTACTTCAATCCGATCTTCGCGGCCCGCTCGAGCCACAAGTATGACGCGGCCGACTACCGCAAGGTCGACCCGCACTTCGGCGGCAACGAGGTCTTCACCCGCTTTGTCGAGCGCGCCCACGAGGAAGGCATCCGGATCGTTGTCGACGTCGTCTTCAATCACTGCGGCGACACCCACTGGGCGTTCCAGGACTGTGTCAAAAACGGGCCCGACTCGGAGTACTGGCATTGGTTCGAGTGGAAGCGCTGGCCGCTGCCCGACCCCACCCCACCCGACTACAAACCTGATCAGTACTATGCCTGCTGGTGGGGCTTCGGCAGCCTGCCCGACTTCAACCTCGATCTTTCCCGTCCCAACCCGGACGAGAATGCAATTCGTGACATCGCCCAGGCACAGCCGAACATGGATGTCGTCGACTATCTGCTTGAGACGACCCGCTTCTGGCTCGAGACTTTCGATGTCGACGGGTTCCGACTCGATGTGCCCAACGAGTGTCCTCCCTGGTTCTGGAAGCTCTTCGTCGAGGAGGTGCGCAAGACCAAGCCCGACGCCTACATCGTCGCCGAGCTGTGGGGCGACGCCTCGGCGGAGATCGGGCCTGAGATGTACGACGCTACGATGAACTACCGCTACTTCCGCGACCCGGTCCTCGAGTGGATCGCGCGTGGCCAAGGCACGGCGCACGACTTCGACCTCGCCTTGGCGCCCGGGCGCTCGGTCTACGCGCCGCAGTCCCAGCAGGTGATGATGAACCTGATGGGCAGCCATGACACCGAGCGGGTCCTGACGGTCGCCGCGGGAGACACTCGGCGCCTCAAGCTGGCCGCCCTCTTCCAGATGACCTATGTCGGCACGCCTCACATCTACTACGGAGACGAGATCGCCATGGCGGGAGGCGGAGACCCGGATTGCCGGCGGCCCTTCTACTGGAAGTGGGAGAAGGAGGATCCGCGCCGGGACGTCCACGACCACTACCGCAAGCTGATTGCCCTGCGCCAGGAACTGCCGGCACTGCGCCGGGGCGCCTTCCAGACCCTGCTCGCCCAGGGCCAGATCTATGCCTATCTACGCACATACCGGGACGAGCCGGTCCTGGTGGTCATGAACAACTCCGCCCGGGCGGTCGAGACCGAGATCTCCTTGGCCGACGCCCCCTGGATGGATCCGCAAGTTACGTTCGTAGACCAACTTGACGGGACCGTCCTGCGCACCGCGCGGGATGCTCTGCGCGTGCCCTTGGGGCCGTTCATGGGACGGATCCTCAAAGTGGAGGAGTAGCGGGGCCTATGCCCCCCCGGGATGGATGCACCCGGCAACCACCCCGCGGAGCGAACGCATGCCGCAACAGCCCCCCGGGACGAATGCACTCGTCCGGCCGGCCCCCCGGAGCCGGCTAGGCCCCCCCCGAGCCGGCCGGCTCCGGGGGAGGGCTCGTACAAGCCCCGGCCGACTAGTCCTCGCTTTGTAAGCCCTCGCCTGGTATCATGTTAAAGGCATTACAGCAGGCAACCCATCGCGGGTTCCATGCATCGTGGATGTGCCAGAGAGGCAGCGTCGTATCGGCACCTGCGTGCGCTCTGGTCGCAGTTAGAGGAGGAGGCATCATGAGGTTCGCTACGGTCATGTTGGGGGTGTTCGGATTGATCGTCCTGCTCACCTCCCCGGTTTCTGCACAGTACTACGCGCGGGGCGGCCACTATGGCGACGGCTGGCCGGCCGACGCCGGCAACCAGCTCAATGACGATGGTCTCAATGGTGACGCGATGGCCGGCGATGGCATCCACTCCGGCTATGTAACCTCGGACAAGGTGGCCGGGGACTATGAGTTCAAGATCGCCGTCGAGGATTGGTCTGAGAACTACCCGGCCAGCAATGTCCCCATCCGCCTGACCTCGGACAACCAGGTCATCTTCTTCAGCCTCAATACCAATCTCATCGAGGATGGCTGCGTCCCGACGCAGTACATCGTCTGGTCGGACGCCATCCGGGTGGGAACGACCTGGAGCGTGGTCGGCAGCGCCGCGGAGCTGGGTGGCTGGGATCTTCCATCGGCCCCCCAAGCCTCGGAGGACGGTGGTCTCTGGACACTGAGTGTCGACTTCGCCGCCGGCGGTGACTACGAGTACAAGTGGGTCGCCGATCTGGACTGGGGATTCCAGCAAGTCGGTAGCGACGGTTTCGGCAACAATACATGGGGCATCCAACTGCACCTCGATGACGCTGCCACCGTCGTCTTCACCCTCGATCTCTCCGTCCCGCGCGCCTGCCATGAGGCTCTCGTGCCCACCGAGATGAGCCTGTGCGAGGCGACGTTGCTCGACGGCGACTACTTCCCGGTCCACTACGACGAGTGGGTGCACATCACCTCGCCGCTGTTGATCCTCAACGATGACGGCACGTTCTCCTCGGGCAACGTCGATGCCGGCGCGACCGACGGTGAGTGCTGCGTTTGTCTGTTCGACTTCAATGTCACCGACGTGCTGATGGCGGGTGACCTGGTCGACGTCATCGGAACGGTCG
>JAGMBO010000104.1 GCA_023129715.1 Candidatus Eiseniibacteriota bacterium
GCTCCGCCGGGGCGGCGCCCGGCGGACGCGGCGTGCCCCTGGCGGCGCTTACGTCAGCAACGCCGCCGCGAAGTGCATCACGTTGTACGCCAAGGCGCTCCAGAGGGCCAGGCACTTCGCCTTCTTGAGGCCTCGCAACGTGATTCGCGCCAGCCCCCGATAACACCGCACGTCGGCGTTGACCGTCTCGCTCGTCGACGCCCTCTCCTTATAGATCGCTTGGCCTTCCTCGCTTCGCATCCGCTCCTTCCAGGCCAGCACCGCCTCGCTGTCGCCCGGCCGCGGCTCCAGTTCACGCCCGCGTCGCTCAGGCTTCCGCGCCGGCTTCGGCGGAACGAACAATGCCACGTCCTCGGCATGGGCCTGTTGCACGTCCTCGGTCCGCAGGTACCCGCCGTCGAGCAGATGCTCTTGTACTTTCCGCCCCGTGCGTTCTTCCACCTGGTCGCGCATCGGCTCGGACAGGCCCGCCCCGTCCGACCCTTCGTTCGTCACGTCCACGCCCACGACGGCCCGGCTCTCGGTGTCCGTCGCAAACTGGACGTTGTAGGCCGGCCTGAATCCGCCATCGGCCATCTTCATCACGCGGGCCTCGGGGTCCGTCGTGCTGACGCGCGGCTCTTTCTGGCGGATCTTCTGGCCGCGCACGCCGTTGCCCGCCCGGCGGGCCGCCTCTTCCTGCCGCCGCTTCAGTTCAGGCAACTCCGCCAGCGCCTCCTCAAGATGCTGCTCGCGCTCACGGGCCGCACGCTCCTGGGCCGCGCGGCGACGCGCGCCCACCTCCGCCGCGTACGCCTCGTCCTCGAACTGCCGACGCAGTTCCTCCACGTGCCGGCGGGCCTCGTCAAGCAAGGTCTGGAGACGCGCTTCACGGCGGAAACTGGCGGCTCCGGCGCTGGCACGCACGCGAGTCCCGTCCTGGCTGATACGCCCCACCTTCACCAGGCCCTTGCCGACCAGCGCGGCGATGCACTGCGTGAACAGGGCGTCCAGGGCGTCCAGGTGCGCGGTGCGGAAGTCCGACAACAGATGATAGTTGACCGTCACGCCGCCGCACAGCCACTGGAACGGGCGGCTCTCCTCGCACAGCGTCTCCAGCCGGCGGGCCGACGACTCGCCACGGATGGCGGCGTACAGCCACAACGCCACCAGCAACGCCGGGTCGGTGGCGTTGCGGCCGGGTTCGCCTTCGACCGCCTTGATCGTCTCGCGAAACTGCGACAGGTCCATCTTCGCCACGACGGCGACCACGTTGCGGACCTCGTGGTCCGGCGGCACGAGGTCGTCCGGACACAGAGGCACCAGCAGCGTCTGATGACGCTCCGGTTTACGCAGCCGCGGCTTGGGCTGGTCTTGACGCGTCGTATTCGGCGTTGGAGTTTTCATGGTCACGTTATAGCGCCCTTGACTAGAAAAGGCGCGCTAAAAAATCACAGACTCTGAGCG
>JAGMBO010000105.1 GCA_023129715.1 Candidatus Eiseniibacteriota bacterium
GTCAGACGCCCCCGGCTACCCGATTAGACCGTTCGCTGCGACAAACACCACCGGACGACCTACTATATCGTGAAGTTCACACCGACAATCTTCTCGCATTCCGGGCAGCAGTAGACTCGGTGGTCGGCAAACCACCCTTCCTTGATTACGATCAATCGCTCCAGCCTGGCTTCACAGTGTGGGCATATTGGCTTGATGTTCTTCTTCTCCGTCTTCATCTCAACTCCATTCTCTCGGTTGTCGGTCTAACTATTGAGTAACCAACTATCCACATTCCCCGGCCACCGTGCCCGGTCCACGCGGTCCAGGTGTGCCTTCTCTCTGGATGGCCAATCCGACACGCGAGGACTCAGGCACGAGATTAGCTACAGGGTACTGCACGTGCGTGACGGAACGCCAGCGTGGATCCGGACCGCCAATATCGCGGAACTCCTGGTCTGCCAGGAGATACCGTGCTATTGCGGAAGTACACATAGCAGAAGGCACCAAGACGAGTGCGGATCTCGGCCTGGCGAGACCTTACTCCTCGGCCGCCATAATCCTTCTGGGTATCAAGAGATGTCAGAGAAGATAGAGTGCAGGCCCGGCAGCATGGACGATTTCGTCGCGTGGCTGCGCGCGAGACGCCTGGCACCCGAGCATCGGATCTGGCATCTGGCGCGCTGGGTCGACCGCTTCCTGCGTCTATCTCAAGTCCGGCCGGACGAAGCATGGCAAGATACCCTCCGGATCTTCCTCGAGGATTTGGGCGAAGGGCGGACGCCTGCTTGGCAGATTCGTCAGGCTGCGGACGCGGTGAGCCTCTACTGCGGCCAGTTCCGCCAGGCGGAAAAAGAACCAGGGAACACTCAACAGCAGACGGCCGAAGCTCCGTTTGACCGTGCCTTGTCCTTGGCCGAGATGCGTCGGATTCTGCGGCTGCGTCACTACTCGCCGAGAACGCAGCGCAGCTATATGGGTTGGGCAAACCGGTACGTGCGCTATCTGGGCGGCAAGAGGTTCTCCCCTCCCACGTCTGAGGATGCCAAGGCCTTCCTCAGTCACCTGGTCACTCGCGGAAAAGTCTCGGCGTCGACCCAGAACCAGGCATTCAGCGCACTGCTGTTTCTGCACCGCCACGTGTTGCACGCGGATCTCGGTGACATGTCAGCGACCGTTCGGGCGCGGCGTGGACAGAAGCTTCCCGTCGTTCTCTCGGTTGAGGAGGTGCGCGCCGTCCTCGCAGAGCTGAGCGGCAAGAGCCGGATCATGATAGAGCTGATCTACGGCGGAGGTCTGCGCTTGAGTGATTTGGTGCAGCTTCGGGTCAAGGACATCGACTTCGATGCGGCTACGATCACGATCCGTTCCGGCAAGGGCGACAAGGATCGCGTGACCCTGCTGCCGCGTCGGACGCTACCAGCCCTTCGCAAACACCTGCAGGATGTTAGAACCCTGCATGAGCGCGACCTCGCCTGTGGAGCCGGGGAGGCCCCTCTTCCCAATGCACTCCGGCGCAAGTATCCCAATGCGGGCCGCGAATGGGCCTGGCAGTTCGTGTTCCCATCCTCGAAGCTGGCAACGGATTCAGAGACAACGGCCATCCGTCGTTGGCACGTGGCTCCGGCAACCGTGCAGAAGGCCATGAAAGCCGCCGTGAGACGTGCACGCATCAGCAAGCCTGCCAGCCCGCATACGCTGAGGCACAGCTTCGCGACCCACATGCTCATGAAGGGAGTTGATATCCGGCGCATCCAGGATCTGCTGGGACATAGGAGCGTGGAGACGACGATGGTCTACACGCATGTGCTTGCGGGGCTCGCGCCTCCGGTTCGCAGTCCGCTGGATGAATTGTGAGCAGGCGGGGGCTGTGCATTCGAGAATCGGGACTGGCGAGTCCTGGCCGAGATCTGTCAAGGTCCTATCAGGGACCCGGAACACACTGGGGTGCGGAGGATAGCAGCGGTATGGCCCCCTCGATCAGACCCAATCATCTTGCGATGACGCTGCCCTACGCCGCCGTCCTGATCGGGCTCTACTGGCTTGGGTCGGCCTGGGTTGCCATTCTCCTCTACCACGCCGGGATGGGGATCTTCCTTCTGCGCTGCGGATCAAGCAAGCAGCGGCCGGGTCTTCTGCAGGGCTGGAGCGCGGCGGCCGGAACTGTCCTGTCGGTGACCTGTGCCGGCACTGGGCCGCTACTCATTCTTCTTTGGCCGACGGCCGCGGGCGAGAGTCACAACATCTCTGCGATACTTGCCGCCTTCGGCCTTCACGGGGGCGCCTGGTGGCTGTTCGCCGCCTACTACGTCATCGTTCACCCGCTCCTCGAAGAGGCGTTCTGGAGGGGAGCGCAGTTCTCGGGGCATCGGGGCGTTGCCTTGGGAGACGTGGCGTTCGCCGGCTACCACGCGCTCGTCCTGCAATACTTCCTCTCACCGCCCTGGGTTCTCGCCTCAGTCGTGAGCCTGCTTTTCGTCGCCTGGATCTGGCGACGCGTCGGCGCGCGATATGGGGGATTGGCCATCCCGGTCGTCTCTCATGCCGCTGCGGGGCTGAGCACCATGCTGGCCGCGTACATCTTGGCCCGGGGATAAAGGCACAGATCTCCCTGGCGGGTGGGCGTCACCCGGAAGGTTGGGCAGGCAGGCGTCACCCGGAAGGCTGGGCAGCGGGCGTCACCCGGAAGGTTGGGCAGGCGGGCGTCACCCGGAAGGTTGGGTAGGCAGGCGTTACTCGGCCGGCTGAGGGCACCGCTCTCCCCACGTCTCCGGCGCGCGTCCCGTATCCACCGGGACCATCGTGATGCACTCCGGAACCGGACAGACGAGCGAGCAGAGATTGCAGCCGACGCAGGCCTCCTCATCGACGACCGGTCGGCGATGGGCCACACCCTGTAACCGCACCGAGTGACCCCCGTCGGCCCCTTCCGGAAGCTTGATCGCCTGATGACCACCATCGCGGCAGGTGGGATAGCAGAGTTGGCAGCCGATGCACTTCTCCTCATCGATATGGGCGATCACCTTGTAATTGAGATCCAGGTCGTTCCACTCGACGAAGTTCGGGATTGCCTTGCCAATGAATGCCGAGCAGGAATCGAAGCCATTCTCGTCCATCCAGTCGGTGAGCCCATCGCGCATGTCGCGGACGATCCGGTAGCCGCCGAACATGACTCCGGTGCAGACCTGGATCGTGGTTGCGCCGAGCAGCATGAACTCGGCGCAATCGCGCCAGTTGGTGATTCCGCCGATCCCCGAGATCGGGATAGTGATCTGTGGATCGCGGGCGATCGAGGCGACCATCTGCAGCGCCACCGGCTTGACCGCCACCCCCGCATACCCGCCGTGGCTCGATCGCCCGGCGACGGTCGGATAGGGCACGAAGCGGTCGACATCGACGCCCATCAAGCTCTTGATCGTATTGATCAATGCCAGTCCGTCGGCCCCCGCTCGGGCGGCCGCACGCGCGGGCTCGAGGATATCCGTGATATTCGGGGTCAGTTTGACCAGGACCGGGCGGCGGGTAGCCTCCTTCGCCCAGCGCGTGATCGTCTCGATGGCGGCGACATCCTGCCCGACGGCGGAACCCATGCCGCGCTCGCACATCCCGTGCGGGCAGCCGAAGTTGAGTTCGAAGCCGTCGACGCCGGCCTCCTCGCACTGCCGGATCAGCTCTTCCCACTGCCGGCGCTCACCGGTCATGATCGATGCGATGACGACATGTTCGGGATAGCGGCGCTTGACGGCTTCGATCTCGGAGAGGTTCTCCGCCAAGGGCCGATCGGAGATCAGCTCAATGTTGTTGATCCCGGCCACACGCCCGGCGGCGCCGCGGATCGCGGCCAAGCGGGAGGAGACGTTGACGATCTGGTCCGTCTCATGTCCGAGAGTTTTCCAGACGGCTCCGGCCCAGCCGAGATCGAAAGCCAGCTCGATCTGCCCGCCGGTGTTGGTCGGAGGTGCCGAGGCAAGCCAGAAGGGGTTCGGGGAGCGGATGCCCGCCAAGGTGACAGAGAGATCGGCCATGGCTAGTTCCCCTTCCCGGAAAGATAGTGGTCGATGGCGCGCGCGGCCCGCAGGCCCTCGGCGGCAGCGTTGACCACTTCCGCGCCGCCATTGGTGCAATCGCCGCCGGCGAAGTAGTCGGGTCGTGACGTCACCCCCGTTTCGGGGGAGACGACGATCCGGCCCCCCGCGATCCGGATGTCTTCCGGCAGCCCCGGGAGCAATTCCTGCGGATCAGCTTGGCCGATGGCGACGACGACCGCGTCTCCGGCGAGCTCGGACTCGGATTCGGGCACCGGCACGGGGCGCAGCCGGCCACTCTCGTCCGCATCACCTAGTGTCATGCGGATGCAGCGCAGACCACGTGCGCGACCTTCCTTCGCGAGCACTTCGACAGGCTGTGTAAGGAACGATGCGGTGACTCCGGCCATCTTGGCCGCCAGCCACTCGTGCGGATAGCCTTTCATCTGTTCTTCGTTGCGCCGGTAGACCAATATGACCTCGGGCGTGCCGATCTCCTTCAACGTGCGGGCGGCATCGATCGCTGAGTTGCCGCCCCCCACGACGAGCACGCGCTCCCAGGCCGGCGGACGGACGAAATCCCCGCTCTTGATACGATGCAGGAGCTCGATCGCTCCCATGACTCCCTCGGCCTCCTCCCGGGGCACGCCGAGCTTGCGATCAGGGCCGAGTCCGACGCCGATGAAGATCGCATCGTAGTCGCGTTCGAGTTCGGCAAACGGAACATCGACGCCGACACGGACGCCATAACGCACTTGCGCACCGAACCCGACCAGCCACTCAGCCTCGGCGAGCGGGAGATCAGTGTCCATCTTGTGTGGCGCGATGGCCGTCCGGTTGAGGCCGCCGGGGCTTTCCGCGCATTCAAGAAGAACGGGCTGATGGCCCAGGCGAACGAGTTCGTGCGCGCAGGCGAGACTTGCGGGGCCGGCGCCGATCAAGGCGATCTGCTTTCCGCTGGGAGGGGCCGCCTCGAAGAGCCGCAGGCGCCGGCTCCGGGCCCAGTGGAGAGCAAAGCGCTGCAGGCGACCGATGGCGATTGGTTGCTGGCCGTCGATCGCCCCGAGGACGCACTCGCCCACACAGAGCATCTCTGTCGGGCAGACGCAGCCACAGGTCTCCCCCAGCGCGTTCGCCGAGAGGACCAGGCGGGCGGCGGACCGCAGAGCGCCGGTGCGGATGCTGCGGATGAACTCGGCGACATCGACCCCCGCCGGGCAGGCGCGGGAGCAGGGGGCGTTGAAGCAGTAGAGGCAGCGCGAGGCCTCGATGAGCGCCGCATGGGCGCTCCAGGGAGGCTCCGCGCGGGGTCCCCGAGCATCCGGAAGTCCGGGATCGCGGCTGGGTGCCGCTGAGCGTGCGTGCATGGCAAACCTCCTGGAACAGGCTTCCATCATGCTGACAACGGCCCCCGCTGGCAAGCCCGGAGGGGGAGACCAAGGGTCTGATCGTGAGCTATGGTGAGCCATGCCGAGCCACGGTGAGCCATGGGGGGGCAATGCGAGCCCTGCTGCACGCTGAGCCACGGTGAGCCATGGCGGGCAATGCGAGCCCTACTGCACGCTGAGCCATGGTGGGCCATGATGAGCCATGCGGAGCCTCAGCGCACTTTTGACGCCCGGGAAGTGGCGGGTTAGAATGGCTGGATGGACTACGCAACGCCTTCGGTGCAGGAGTGGGCGCCGGCCCACGTGAGGAGCGTCCCATGCCCAGAATCGTCAAGTGCGGGTTGATCCAGGCGGCCAATGCCCTCGATCCCGAGCAGCCGGTCGAGAAGGTCCGGGAGGCGATGACCGCGAAACACCTTCCGCTCATCGAGGAAGCCGGCCGCAAGGGCGTCCAGATTCTCTGCCTGCAGGAGCTCTTCAACGGCCCCTACTTCCCACCGAGCCAGGATGCGAAGTGGTATCAGCTCGCCGAGCCGGTCCCCGAGGGACCGACGGTGAAACTGCTGCAGGAATACGCGCGCAAGCACGAGATGGTCATCGTCGTTCCGATCTACGAGCGGGCGATGACCGGCGTATACTACAACACCGCCGCCATTCTCGATGCGGACGGAACCTACCTCGGCCGCTATCGCAAGAAGCACATCCCCCACGTGGCCGGATTCTGGGAGAAGTTCTTCTTCAAGCCGGGCAACGAGGGGTACCCGGTCTTCGAGACCGCCTACGCCAAGGTCGGCGTCTACATCTGTTACGACCGCCACTTCCCCGAAGGGGCTCGCCTCCTGGGACTCAACGGCGCGGAGATCGTCTTCAATCCCTCGGCCACCGTCGAGGGGCTCTCGATGTACCTCTGGAAGCTCGAGCAGCCCGCCCATGCGGTCGCCAACGGCTACTTCATGGGGAACATCAATCGCGTCGGTGTCGAACCGCCCTGGAACATCGGGCGCTTCTACGGAACGAGCTACTTCTGCGACCCGCGCGGGCAGGTGATCGCCGAGGCGAGCGAAAATGCCGATGAGCTGCTCGTCGCGGATCTCGATCTCGATGTGATCGAAGAAGTCCGCAACACGTGGCAGTTCTATCGGGACCGAAGGCCGGAGACCTATGGGGATATGGTCGAGTTGCTGCCCTGAGCTGGAAATCGATGGCGCGAAGCGGTGGCGGCCCCCGCAACCGCCGCCCAGGCAAGACGGAGGAGCATGCCATGACCTACGATCTCGTAATCAAGGGCGGATCGATCGCCTCGTCTTCCGGGGTCACGCGCGGTGATCTCGCCATCCGCGGGGAGACGATCGCCGCCCTCGGCGCCGATCTCTCCGGCCGGGAGACGATCGATGCGACCGGCAAGCTGGTCCTGCCTGGGGCGATTGACGTACACACCCACTTCCAGCTTCCCTTCTGCGGCACGGTCAGTGCCGATGACTTCGAGAACGGAAGCAAGGCGGCGGCGATGGGCGGGGTGACGACCTTCATCGACTTCGCCATCCAGGCGAAGCCAGCCTCGATCACCGAGGCGATCGAGGCGCGCCGGGGGGAGGCGGATGGGAAAGTCTGCGTCGACTATGGCCTGCATGCCGCGCTGACCGAATGGAACGCTGACCGGCAGGCGGAGATCGGCGGAATCATCAAGTCGGGCATCCCGACCTTCAAGATGTTCATGATCTATAAGTCGCAGGGCTGGCAGTCGACGGATGCGGATCTCTACTGCGCCTTGCGCGAGGTGGCCAAGCATGGCGGTATGGTCGGCGTACACGCGGAGAGCGATGATCTGATCAACCTGTTCCAGGCCGAAGCTGAGCGTGAAGGTCTGACGGGGGCTTATACGCACGCGATCACGCGGCCGGCGGTGACCGAATCGGAGGCGGTCGCACGGGCGATCAACATAGCCGATGCCGCCGGTGGGCGGCTTTACATCGTCCATATGTCGACGGGACAGTCGTTGGATCATCTAGAAGAGGGCATCCTGCGCGGCGTCGACGTCCATGCGGAGACGGGGCCCCACTATCTATTGCTCGACGACGAGCTCTTCAAGCGCGAGCAGGGCCACCATTTCGCCACCTGTCCCCCGATTCGCAAGCCGGCCGATCAAGAGCGCCTCTGGGAAGGGCTCTCCAGCGGGTCGGTCGAGGTGCTGGCGACCGACACCTGCACCTTCACCAGTGAGCAGAAGGCGATGTGGGGGGGTGACTACCGGAAGATCCCGATGGGCATGCCGGGGATCGAGGTGCTGTTGCCGCTGAGCTACAGTAAGGGCGTGGGTGAAGGGCGCCTCGAATTGGGCCACATGCTCGAGCTCTTGTGCGAGAATCCGGCGCGGCTCTTCGGCATGTGGCCGCGCAAGGGGACCCTCAGCGTGGGCAGCGATGCGGATGTCGTCATCTTCGATCCCGACTTGCAGGTGACGATCTCCCACCGGGACCTGGCAACGAATTGCGACTACAACCCCTTCGAGGGCACGCGGGTGACCGGCTGGCCGACGACGACGCTCGTGCGCGGCCGAGTGGTGGTGCGGGATCGGCAGTTCGTGGGATCCCCCGGCTATGGCCGCTTCGTCAAGCGCGAACCGGTGGCTCCCGTGGACGGGAGGTAGGGTATGGATCGGAAGACGATTCTCGAGAAGCACAAGCGCTTTCTCTTTCCCAGCGCAATCAACTACTACGCCGAGCCGGTCGCCTTCGCGCGGGGCGCCGGGGCCCGCTTGACCGATACCGAGGGCCGCGAGTATCTCGACTTCTTCGCCGGCATCCTGACGGTCAGTGTGGGGCACTGCCATCCCAGGGTGGTCGAGAGAGTCGCGGAACAACTCGGTACACTGCAGCACACCTCGACACTATATCCCAACGAGTGGATCGTCGCGCTGGCCGAGAAGATGGCATCGATCTCCACGGGGCGCCTCTCGCAGTCCTTCTTCAGCGCCAGCGGAACGGAGGCTGATGAGACCGCGATCCTGCTTGCACACACGCACGCGGGGGGTGCGGGGGACATCGTGGCCCTGCGTCACTGTTACGCGGGGCGCTCGCTGTTGGCGATCAATGTCGGTGCGCATGCACCCTGGCGGATCATTCCCAGCATGATCCCCGGGATCAAGCATGCCCACGCTCCCTACTGCTATCGTTGCGCTCTGGGCCTGACCTATCCCGCCTGCGGCCTGCAGTGTGCCCATGACATCGAGGAGCTGATCGCGACCGAGACTTGCGGGCGCATCGCCGGATTTATTGCCGAGCCGATTCTCGGTGTCGGTGGGTTCATCGTTCCTCCCAAGGAGTATTTCGCGACAGCGGTCGAGATCGTCCGCCGGCACGGTGGGATCTTTATCTGCGATGAGGTCCAGACCGGATTCGGCCGCACCGGGGGCAAGATGAACGGCATCGAGCAATGGGGGGTGGAGCCCGATGTGGCGACCTATGCCAAGGGGATCGCCAACGGCCTGCCGCTTGGGGCAACGATCGCAACGCCCGCGGTCGCGGCCTCGTTGGAGGGACTGTCGATTTCAACCTTCGGCGGCAATCCCGTCTGTGCGGTTGCGGCCCTGGCGACGATCGAGGTGATCGAGTCCGAGGGTCTGGTCGCGCGCAGTGCGGTTCTGGGCGAACAACTGGCCAGGGGACTGGAACAGCTGGCGGCTGAATACCCATGGGTCGGCGAGACACGCGGCATGGGACTGATGCAGGCCCTCGAGCTGGTTGCCGACCCGCAGACCAAGGAGCCTTCACCGGAGCGGGCCAAGGCGCTGATGGAAGAGGCCCGCGAAGAGGGGCTGCTCATCGGCAAGGGCGGGCTCTATGGCAACGTCCTGCGGATCGCCCCCCCGATGGCGATTGGGGAGGCGGAGGTCGCGGAGGCGCTGGAGAAGCTCGGGCGGGCCATGAGCCGCATCGAGTGAGTCGTGCGCGGATCCGCCTTGTCCAGGTCGCTTGACCTACTGGAGGAGAGGAGCAATCCCTAATGAGTGCGAAGTCGAACCACTTGCCCGAGGTGGCTGAACACTACGGGCGTATGCAGAACTTCATCGACGGCGAGTTCGTCGCCTCATCCTCTCCGCGTGCGCTGGAGGTCATCAACCCGGCGACGCGCGGCGTGATCGCCGAGGTGCCCCTCTCATCGGCCGCGGAGGTGGAAGCAGCGGTCGATGCCGCGGAGCAGGCCTTCGAGGAGTGGCGCGAGACCCCGCCGAATCTGCGTGTCCAGCCGCTCTATCGGCTGAAAACGCTTCTCGAGGAGAACTACGAGGAAATCGCACGCGTCCTCGTCCAGGAACATGGCAAGGTGATCGATGAGGCGCGCGGCTCGGTGCGCCGGACGATCGACAATGTCGAGTTCGCCTGCGGCATTCCGACACTGCTGATGGGTCAGACGCTCGAGGATGGCGCGGCGACGGGTATCGACGAGGAGGCGATCCGCCAACCATTGGGGGTCTGCGCGGCCGTGGCGCCCTTCAACTTTCCGGCGATGGTGCCCTTCTGGTTCTGGCCGATCGCGGTGGCTTGCGGCAACACCTTCATTGTCAAGCCTTCCGAGCAGGTTCCCGTGACGCAGGCGAAGATTTTCGAGCTCGTCGACGAGGCGGGATTCCCCGACGGCGTCGTCAACATGGTCCATGGGGACCGCGAGGCGGTTGCCGCGCTGCTCGCCGAGCCGCGGGTGCGCGCGATCTCGTTCGTCGGATCAACCCCCGTGGCGCAGCACATCTATGCGACGGGTGCCGCCCGCGGCAAGCGGGTGCAGTGCCAGGGCGGGGCGAAGAACATCATTACAGTCATGCCGGATGCGAATCTCGATGCCCATGTGCCGAACATGGTCAGCTCCTTCTTCGGCAACAGCGGCCAGCGCTGCCTGGCCGGCGCGGTGCTCGTTCCGGTGGGAGACATCGGCGATGAACTCGTTGAGCGCTTCGTTGCGGCGGCGAGTCAGCTGCGTCTCGGCCATGGTCTCGACGAGTCGGCGCAGATGGGCCCGCTGGCCGCGGAACGGCATTACGAGCGGGTGCTCGGATTCATCGAGAAGGGCGTGGCCGAGGGAGCTCGCTTGCTCCTTGATGGGCGGGACCCCAAGGTCGAAGGTTATCCGAACGGGTTCTTCATCGGCCCGACAATCTTCGATAACGTCACTCCGGAGATGACGATCGCGCGCGAAGAGATCTTCGGTCCAGTGGTGGCGATCATCCGGGCGAAGGACCTGGATGAAGCGATCACGCTGGCCAACTCGAGCCGTTTCGGCAATGCCTCTTCGATCTACACGGGAAGTGGGCGGGCGGCACGGGCGTATAAGTACCGGGTGCGAGGCGGGAACATCGGCATCAACATTGGTGTGGCGGCACCGATGGCCTACTTCCCCTTTGGCGGCCAGGGAGATTCGTTCTTCGGGGACTTGCATGGCCAGGGACGTGACGGGATCGACTTCTTCACTGATCGGAAGGTTGTGATCTCCCGCTGGGGATAGGCTTCTGAGCCTGGACAGAACATCCCAGGGGATTGGCGCGGCCGGGCGATCCAGGGCCGCGATGCGCCGGCGGCCCAGGTTGCGACCGGCAGACAGATCCGTTGACCCTCGCCAATCGAGGTACTTGATGGCCATCGACTTCCCGGAAATCACATCATTTGGCACGCTACTCGGGTATGCCCTGGCACTCGAGACAGCACTGGGTGAGCTAGCGTCTCAGGCAGGGGAACGGGAGGCATGCGCACCGTGGCGGGAACGGCTGCAGGCTTGCGCGCGGAAGCATGGCAAGCGGGCGCAGCAGCTCGAGCGCTTCCGGCGCGAGCGGCTCAATGAGGTCGTGTTGCAGACGATCTCGGGGATGAATCGCGCGGACTACCTTCCCCCGATGGAGCTGCCGGACGATGGCGCAGAGACGGCAATGCAGATTGCCGGGGCCGAAGATCGAGTGGCGAAGTTCTATCGGGATGCGGCGGTGCACGCGACGCATGTCCTCGGAGGTCTCGTCCGTTCCTTTGCCAAGATGATGAAGCAGAGCACCGATCTGGCCGCCGAGCTGCGGGCGGAGTGAGGAGACCGATTCCCGGGGCTGCGTGCGGCCGGCCGGGGCCTGATCCTCTCCCGCTGGGCCGGGAAACAGGTCCAGCTTTCCGAAGTCGGACGACGTGCCCCCCGACGATGCCGACGCTGGCTCCACAGGCGATGGGCGTTGAGATGAGGAGGTCGGCATGAAGTCGATGGGCCAGATTATTGGAGTGACGTTTCTGACGATCCTCGTTCTGGGGAGCTACCCATGGGGCGCTTGGGGCGGGATGATCCATGTTCCCGTCGATCAACCGACCATCCAGGCTGGGATCGTGGCGGCGGCCCCGGGTGACACCGTCCTCGTGACTCCGGGAAGGTACGTGGAGAACATCGATTTCCTGGGCAAGGACATCGTCGTGGCGAGCCGCTATCTCCTCGATCCGGACTACAGCTACGTCCGCTCGACGATCATTGACGGCAGTCAGCCGGCGACCCCCGACACGGCCAGCACGGTCCGCTTCGTTTCGAGCGAGACCGCCGCGGCGGTGCTGCAGGGCTTCACGATTACCGGCGGCGGGGGGACCGAGTGGGTCGATCCGCAGCTCCCGACCTACACCTGGCGGGGGGGCGGCGGGATCTTCGGGTTCCGGGCCTCACCGACGATCAAGAACAACCTGATCACCGGCAACGTGGTCGAGAACGGCGGTACGGTCGACGGTGCCCAGGGTGGGGGGTTGACCCTCTTCCGCGGCCTTCCGGTGATCGCAAACAACACCATCAAGGACAACTATGCCGACTATGGCGCGGGCGTTGTGCTCGAGTACTCCCAAGCCCGAGTATGCAACAACCTGATCATCGGCAATCACGGCGGCATCGTCTACGGTGGAGGGGGATTCTGGACGCTCGGCGCGGCGGCGACACCGCTCACGATCGAGAACAACACGATCGCCGACAACCACTCGGACACCAACGGCGGCGCGCTCTATGTCTGGAACAGCAACCTGGTCTTGCGCAACAACGTCATTTGGGGGAACACGCAGGTGAATGGTGCGCCGATTGCCTTGACCGGCTCGAGCACTATCGAGGTGGCCTATTCGGATGTCGAGGGAGGCTACGCCGGAATGGGCAACATCGACGTCGCTCCCGGGTTCTCCGACACGTTGAGTTATCTCTTGGATCCCGACTCACCCTGCATCGACACGGGCGATCCAGATGCGGCCGGCAACGACCCCGAGGACCCGGCCGCGCCCGGCGAGGCCCGCTGGCCGGCCCAGGGCGGATTACGCAACGACATGGGCGCCTACGGGGGGCCGGGCTGCATGTTCTTTGAGCCGGACGCATCGGCAATCGAGGATCACGGCGATGGGTTGCTTCAAGGGCGGATGGGCCGGGCGATCGTGCTGCACTGAGGTGAGTATGCCGCAGATGGTCCTGTTCCGGCGCGAAGTTCTTCGTCCCGCCGCGAGGACGGCGGGGAGCGGGCCACTGACTCCCGTCTAGCTAAGACCGTTTCCGTGATCCACGCCGGAGTCCCTCCGCGTTCGTTCCTTCCAAACACACGAGCTCCTCGGGCGTGTTGGCGTTTGCAAAGACGAGTTCCGCTGCCCCCACCACCCTGGCCCACGAAGACTCGGGCACGGCGCGTACGCGCGCGCGCGGATAGACATCGGTGATCTTGCGCTGATGTGCGGCAATCGTCGCCTCGATCGCGGGCAGGCAACGCCGGTGGTAGAGGGCGTGGAGCGGCTCGAAGAAGATGGGGCGATTCCCTTCGTCTCCGGAGTTCGGAGGCGTGTCGGTGCGTGTCGGCGTGTCCGGGCTCCCAGAGGTATCGGTGCCGCCGAGCGCGTCGGCGCTGGAGATGGCCTGCTTTCTGCCGCCGCGTCGCGGGCCGGCTCTGCGAGCGGTTCCATGTGTCGGCACGATAACGTCTGCGTCGCCGATCTCGGATGCCAGATAGCGGAACAGCTCCGGGGAGGCAAAAGGCATGTCGCCGGCGACCAGGGCGAGCAAATCATGACGGGCGGCCTTGAGTCCCGCCTGTAATCCGCCCAGCGGCCCCAGCCCCGGCGTCTCGTCGGGGATCACGCGCAGGCCAAGGGGGGCATAGCTCTCCGGGGCATTACTCGAGATGAAGACATCGTCACTGATGCCGGACATTCTCCGCAGCAGTCTCGCGACGAGCGACTCCCCCCGGAACTCGGCTAGACCCTTGTCTCCGCCGAAGCGCCGACCCGCGCCACCGTAGAGTAGGAGCAGCGAGAAAGGTGGTGTCTCATGGTGCCGGTATGCCACTGCCGCCCCACTCCCCCTTAGCGAGCTGCCGGAAGGCCCTCGCCTCCCTGCTCCTCCCTGGCGAGCTGCCGGAAGGCCCTCGCCTCCCTGCTCCTCCCTGACGAGCTGCCGAAAGGCCCTCGCCTCCTTACTCCTCCCTCACCAGCGGTTTCTTCATCCTCACCTTGATATCGTCGACCACCGAGAGCGTACAGGGAATCACCAGCAACGTCAGCACCGTCGAGAAGAGCAAGCCCCAGGCGATTGTGTTGGCCAGCGGGCGCCAGACGGCGGAGGTGCCCCCGATGCCGACCACGGTCGGCAGCAAGCCGCCGATCGTGGTCACCGTCGTCAAGATGATCGGACGCAAGCGCTGGACCCCGCCGGAGACGATCGACTGCCAGCGATCTTCGCCATCCCGCCGGGCATTGTTGATGAAGGTGATCATCACGATTGAGTCATTGACCACAATGCCGGCCAAGGCGACGACACCGAAGAGGGTACTGATACCGAACTTGTCTCCGCCAATGAGCAATCCGACCATCGCTCCGATAAACGCAAAGGGCACGGTACTGAGGATCACCAGGGGTTGGATGTACGACTTGAACTGCGTGCCCAGGATCAAGAAGATCAACAGGACGCCGATCGCGAAGAGCTTGGCGATGTCATTGAAGGCGGTCATGAACTCCTCGAACGCCCCGCCGATCTCGAAGTCGATCTCGTCGTAGCGCTGGGCCACGACATCGAATTGGGCGGCGACTTGGCCGACCGCCTTGTCCACGGAGGTGACGTCCTCGTCGATGTCGGCGCTGACGATGATCGTGCGCTCCAGATTACGGCGCTTGATCGTTCCGGTCGCGTCGCGAAGTTCGATGGCGGCGACATCGGAGAGCGGGATTGTCGCCCCAGTCACGCTGGTCAGGCGCAGGGCACGGATCTGCTCGAGAGAGTTGTCAGCAGACTCCTGTAACTTGACGACCACATCGACATCCTCATCCCCGTCGCGGAAAGTCGTCGCGGTCAGGCCGGCGATTGCCGTGCGCAGTTCGCGGGCGATCTCGCGGGCGGAGAGGCCGAAGAGCGCCGCGCGCTCTTCGTCGATGCGCACGCGGATCTCCTCCTTCCCCTCGGGGAAGTCGTCCTGGATATCATGGACCCCCTCGATGTCGGCCAAGATTTCCTTGATGTCCCGCGTCGCGGCCCGCAGCTCTTCGAAGTATTTGCCGACGACGCGGATGGCGATCGGCTTCGACTGCGGGGGGCCGCCGGAGGGACGTTCGAATTCGAGGGAGAGGATGCCGCTGATTGCCTCGATGCCGGGGCGCAGGGCGCGGATGATGTCATCCACCGAGCGGTCCGTCGGACGGTCCTCGTGCAGCCGGACCACGACCTGGCCGACGCTCTTGCGGACCAACCACTCGTCTTGGCCTTGATAGAGTCCGCTGTTCGCCTCGGCATACTGCAGCTCCTCTGCGGGAAGCTGGAGGACATGCTCCTCGACCTTGCGAATGATCCGATCGGTCTCCTCGAGTGCGGTTCCCTCGGGCATCTTGACGAGAACCGTGAAATAGCCCAAATCCTCATGACCGAAGAGCTCGATCCCGACGAGCGGAATCGCGGCGATCGCCACCCCGAGGAGCACGACCATACCGGTGATGACCAGATAGCGCTTCTTGAGGAAGCCTCGGAGCAGTCGCTTATACTGCACGCGCAGCCAGAGGTAGAAGCCGAATTCGGGCTTGCGGTGCCTGGTCGATCCCCGGGTCCAGTCGTTGATGTGTGCCGGCAGAAGCGCGGTCGCCTCGAAGAGCGAGGCGAGGAGCGCGAGTGAGACGACGATCGGGATCACCCGCATGAACTTGCCCATGATGCCCGGAAGGAGCATCAAGGGGACGAAGGCGGCGACCGTGGTGAGGATGCCCGCGGTGACCGGGCCGAGAACCTCCTCGGTGCCCTCGATCACCGCCTGCTTGAGCGGCTTGCCTCGTTGGCGATGCGAGTGGACATTCTCGAGCACGATGATTGCGTCATCGACGATGATACCCAGCACGATGATCATCGCGAAGATACTCGATCCGTTGACCGTATTGCCGGTGAGGTACATCAGGATGAAGGCGACGAAGAAGGACAGTGGGATCCCCAACGAGGCAAGCAGCGCGTTGCTCAGACCGAGGAACAGCAGAAGGATCACGAAGATGAAGACGATCCCGACGAGCGCGTTGTTGCGGAGCACGCCGAGGATCTTGCTGATGTGATCGGTCGAGTCGATCGTGATCGCGAAGTCGATCCCATCGGGCGCGCGCTCACGGATGGAGGCGAGGAGGGTCTTGATGTCCTCGACGACCTGAAAGGTCGAGGATCCGGCCTTCTTCGAGACCGAGATGGTGATCGACGACCGGCCGTTGAGGCGGGAGATTACAGAAGTCTCGGCGCGCACGGCGCGGACGGTGGCGACATCGCGCAGATAGACGATCCGGCCTTGTGGATCGGCCCGCAGGACGAGGGCGGTGATTTCCTCGGGCGACTCGAAACGACTCAGCGCACGGACGAGGAACTCGGTGCGGCCGATAGTGACATTGCCACCGGGGAAGTTCACATTGCGCTGATGCAGGGCATGGACGATGGCGCCGAGGGTCAGGCGATGCGCGGTGAGTTTCACCGGATCGACCTCGACCCAGATCTCTCGATCCTCAAGTCCCGAAACCTGGATCTTGGCCACATTGGCGACCCGCTCGATCTCCTCCTCGAGATCGTCGGCGACGCGGGAGGCAGCGTCCCAGTCGCTGTCGAAGGTGATCGCGATCGAGAGCACCGGGATGAAGTCATCGGAGCCGAAATCATCGATCTCGGGGTCCTCGGTCTCGTCGGGGATGTCGGCCTTGTCGACCTGGAGGCGGACCTCCTGAAGCTTGGCGGTGAAGTCGGTCTCCGACATCTCGTCGAACTTCACCAGGAAGAAGGCGAAGCCCTCGCCGGCGGTGGAGGTGATGTCATCGACCTTGTCGATCTTGTCGAGCTCCTTTTCGACCGGGATGACGACCAGATCCTCGACCTCCTCCGGCGAGGCGCCCGGATAGAGGATCGTCACGAAGACCCAGTTGAAACTGATGTTCGGATTCAGTTCCTGGGGCATCGACAGCAGCGAGAACAGTCCTCCGACGATGATCGTGATCATCAAGAGGTTGACGAGGACCGGCTGGCTCACCGAGAAGCGCGGCAGGGAGGCCATTAGCGATCCTCCTCTGCGGGCAGCGAGGGCATCGCGGCCTCGATGCGCACACGCAGGCTGTCGCGGAGATTCTGGACGCCGATGACCGCAACGGTATCTCCCGCGGCGGGGCCAGCCTCGATCACGACACGATTCTTGATCTGGGCTCCGATCCGGATCGGCCGCCGGTAGGCGGTGGAGTCGGAGATCACGTAGACATATGCGCCCATTCCATTGCGCAGGACCGCCTCGCGCGGTACGGAGAGTGCGTTCTCATGGGTTGCGAGAACCAGAGTTGCGCGGGCAACCAGGCCGTCGCGCAACGGTGCTCCGGGCGGATTGGGCAGGATCACCTCGACGGGGAAGGTGCGGGTCAGCTCGTCGGCCTCGGGCGAGATCGAGCGGATCCGGCCTCGGAACTGCTCACCAGGGAAGGCCTCGACGCGCATGAGCACCTCCGAGCCGGGTCGGATGCGCCCGATGTTGCGCTGCGAGACACTGATCAGCAGGCGCAGTGAATCGATCTCGACGATGCGGAAGAGCGGCATCCCGAGGCTGACGAAGGTCCCGACCTCGCAGTGCCGGCGAGAGACGTAGCCGGCGAAGGGCGCCCGGATCTCGGCTTCGGTGAGATTGCGGTGCGCGAGCGCGCGGGCCGCGCGGGCCCCCTGCAAGTCCGCCCGGGCGGTGGTGCGGGCCATGCTGCTCGCGTCGAACGCGGCCTGGGAGATGTCTCCCCCGGCATGAAGCGTCGAGTCGCGCACGAAGTCCTCACGCGCGACGTGAGCGCGCGCCACTGCCGCAATCATCGCCGCGGCGGCTTGGTTATACGTCTCTTGCGACACCTGCTTGTCGATCGAGGCGAGACGCCCACCCGCCGTGGCGCGATCCCCAATATCAACGTGGATGTGGGTGATCTTTCCACTTACCTCGGAGACGACATCGACCGCGCGGTAGGCGTCCAATACGCCGGTCAACACGGTTGTCTCCCGCAGGGAGCAGGGGTGGAGGGCGATGACTTCCACCGGCGGCGGAGCGGCCTGCTCATCGTTGGTAGGCTCCGGCGGACTGCAACCAGCGATCAAGAGCACGGCGAAGATGAATCCCGCAGTGCGCAGCCAGTGCCATGATCGATCGCGGCGCCATGAGAAGATCAACATGCGTGACACGGTTAGTCCTCCAGCAAGGTCAAGATGCGACCCATCGACTGGCGGTAGTCGGCGATCGCCAGAACCAAGTCATAGTAGGCCGATGTATGGGTTTGCTCCGCCCCCTGCAGGGCGACGTGAGCATCGATCCATTCGATGTTCGTCAGCCGTCCGAGGGAGAAGGTGTTCTTGCGGATCTCGAAATTGCGCCGGGCGCTGGCGAGGCTCGTCTCGGCGAGGCGGAACTGCTCGGCGTTGCTGCGGATCGCCGTACGGGCTACTTCGCAGTTGAGCAGGATCGCCCGGTGGGCGTCGTCCACTTCGCGGCGGGTCTGCAGCAGCCGCTGCTTGGTCACCTGCCGGTTCGAGTAGTTGGCCAGGCTGGTGAAAATCGGCAGGCTGAGCGCGGCGGTCACCGACCAGGCGTTCTCCCCATCCAGCCCGGGTGTGTCGTTGTTCTGCCAGCCGTAGGAACCGGCGATCGTCATACTGGGCAGAAACGCAGTCAGGCTCTGACGATGTTCGAGCTCGGCGAGCCGCACCGAACGGTCCAGCACGTGCAGCTCCGCGTTACTCTCCACGAGCTCCTCCAGGGGGGGCGCGAGAAAGGCCTCCCACTCGGATGGCGTCATTGCGCCGTAACGTGTGATCTCGCGCTGCAGGGCGTCCGGCAGCAGGCTGTCGGGCTGGATCGTGCCCCGCGGAGGCGCACCGATCAGGTTCTCGAGTGTGAGCGCCGCGACCTTGAGCGCGCTGGTCGTACGGGCGAGCAACCCGCGTTGGGTTGCCTCCTCGACACGCCAGCGCAGGACATCAGCCTCGGCGAAGCGGCCGACCTCGTAGAGCCGTTGGGCCTGAGCGGCACTCTCGCAGGCGAGCGCCAGGTGTTGTCCCTGCATATCGACTAGAGAGCGCGCCTTGAGCAGCTCGACGAAGGCGCGCAGGGTCTGATAGGCCGTTGCCTGGCGAGCGGCGCCGAGCTGCAGGGCGGCGACATCCTGGGAAGCGCCGGCGAAGGAGACCGCGTTCCAGAGAGCCGGCTGAAGGAGCAGCAGCTGGCCGTTGATCGAAGTCTCGTAGCCGTCGCGAAACACCGTCTGGGGTATCTCGATCGTGAACGGCCGGAGCTGGCCGGTGCTGTCGGGGAAGTACATCGTGATCTCGCGCCCGATGGCATTGGCGCGGGCGACGGTCTCCTGGTCGAGCCGGGTGTAGTTCGAGGCGATCGAGACCGACGGGAAGAGCTGGGCGATGGCATTGCGCTTCGCCCAGGTGGCAGCCGCGGCCGCATGCTCCTGGGCGGCGAGGGCGTAATTGCGCTCGAGCGCCTGGGTGACGGCATCGGTGAGAGTAACATCCGCGGCGGCGGCGATGGTTGTCACCGGAAACAAAGATGCCGACAGGATGACAACGACCAGGGCGGCAGGAGTTGTCAGGCACCCAATGCGGAGACGATTGCCGGTGCCGCCACGGCAGTTCCCACGATCACGGTCGCCAAGAACACCGCGGTGGCTGCCACCGCCATGGCCCCCAACGCTGCGACGGTGATGAGGGGTATCGGGCGATGGCCGGGGTCGGTTGGTCCTAACACTCCTCATGCCAATTCCCATTGAGCTTTCCTCCGAGTCGTTCGAAATAGTCGGGCTGGGCCCGTAGCTTGGCGACGAGGTCCTGGCACATCTCCATCTCCACCTGCATGTGCCGCTCGCCGGCTGAGCTCATCCAGGCGAAATGGAAGAGCTCGGGACAATTCCGGCGCGTGTGTTCTTTGGTTGTACGCATGTGTTCCCTTGCGCCCTGGAGGGCGACGAGCCGCGCCGCGAGTAAGGTGATGACTTCCGCGGTCGGCAGCGCCTCGGCGAAGTGGAGGCCGAGGTAGAAGAGCGGCATGTCGGTGCCGATGGCCGGGAGGCATTTCCGAACCAGATTGGCCAGGATCTCACGGCCCTTGTCGGTGAGGTGGTAAACGGTTCGCTCGGGCGCCTTGCCCTGGCGCTCGGTTCTCTGGGAAACGGCTCCGCGCCGGGTGAGGCGGCCGAGTGCGTTGTAGACCGAAGAGGCGGAGATGCTCGCCCAGGGCTCGAGCTGCGCCCGGACGATCTGGGTAATGCGGTATCCATGCATCGGACCTCGATTGAGCAGGCCGAGTGCGGTGAGATCGTTCTTGTGGGAGACAATCATCGATTCTCCTCATCTCGAAGCGGCCGGCCCTTGCCCGGGCGCCGAGCCGCCAGTGAGACGCTGTTGATAGACCAACATGGACTAGTCTAGCTTGTCTTATATCAAATTGGAAGAGCTAATTTGCTCAGAAGAGAGGTGGGCGCGCGACGGTCTCCTCGTCGAGCCAGGTGCAGTTCGAGGCGATCGAGACCGACGAGAAGAGCTGGGCGATGGCCTTACGGGCCGATCGCCGCCGAACCCGGTGATCATAACGTGTGAAACGCGTAAACGTTATGGGTCCGGAGCGGGCGCGAAGCCGACCCCCGCGAGAAGCCGCTCGGAGGCGCGATTGCCCTTGGTGACCACCGCACGGACACTGCGCTCTCCAGTGCGGGAGAGGCAGGCGAGGGATCGCTGTAGCACGGAGGCACCCAGACCCCGGCGCTTGCGGTCGCTGCCCGTCATCACATAGGTGATCAACGGTGCCTGGCGCAGATCCCACCAGGTGACCAGACAGGCGGCGGCCAGCGTGCCCCGCTCCATGCAGAGCGTCGAGCACGCCAGGAGCGCCCGCCCATGCGTGCCGGCGAAGTAGGCGCGGACTTCCTGGATTGCCTCGTCGAGGGTCTCGCCGTCGTAGTCGAGCGTGCCGCGAAAGGCATCCAGCATCAGCTCTCCCAACAGCTCCGCATCGTCGGGCGTCGGCGAACGGAAGCTCGCGTCAAGGGGTTCCGGCGCATCGGGGGAAGGTTCGGGGACAGGACGACGTGCAGGATCGGGAGCGGACGCGGGCATCATTTCGCCTGCATCTCCCGGAAGGTCGAGAATGTACTCATCCCGGGTTCTCACCTGCTATACCTCCGCCGGCGCGGGATCCCTGTTCTGGTCGGCCTCGCCGCCTCGCCAGGGAACGGGGACGCGCCTAGCCTTCGAGATGGTAGGCGACCACGCGATCCTGCGTGAAGGTCGGGATCACGAGCAGTCCCGATCCGGGCACGAAGACGAAGTCGGCGGCCCCGACCGGCGGGCCGCTGGTGTCGAGCAGTTTCTCGATCTCCCCCCGCGGGGTGACCAGGTAGAGCCTTCCCTCGGTCTGAGAGACGATGTAGTTGCCGGCGCCGTCGAGCTGAATTCCATCGATGGTACCCAACGGAAGTCGTGCGATGGTGGTGATCTTTCCACTCTCGCAGTCGATCGATCGCAAGGCGTGATCGGCATTGGCGGCAACGACGAGACGGTCTTCATCGAGAAGGATGCCATTCGCTCCGCCGATGGCACCGTCTGCGACCCAGACCTCGACCTTCCCCTCGCGGAGGCGCAGGATTCGGCCTCCGCGTGAATCGGAGACGTAGATCGTGCCCTTGGCATCGCAGGCCACATCGTTGAGGAATCCGGGTTCGGTGACGGCGATGCGCTCGAGTGTCTCGCCGGTCTCCGTATCGATCACCGCCACCTGCTCACGCTCGACGACATAGAGTCGTGTCCCCGCCACCGTGATGCCCGTTGGATTGAAGAGCCCGCGGACCCATCTCAGGTCCAGGATCTCACCACTCGGCGAGATCTTGGAGACATACTGGGCGCCGGGGGCACCGGCCCGATTGTAGGCATCGTAGTTCGAGACGTAGAAGACGTCTTGGCCGGGATCGTAGGCGACGGATTCGGGGAGCAGGAAGTCCGCGGACGTCTCCCAGCGCAAAGCGAGTGACTCCGCGACGTGCAGGGCCTCGCCGTCGCGCCCCATGAATCCCCATCCGCCGAAGGACTCGGTGACGATGAGGAGCAACTCGTTCTCCCCGGGGACAAGCGGCAGGTAGACTGCATCGTGAAGGCCGACGACGCCGAGAAAGGAGGGATCACGGCCCTGATAACGACTGTCGCCGACAAACATGAGCCGGCCATTGCAGAAGACACTGACGAAGTCGCTGTAGCGGAACTGGAGTTCGAAGCGACGCGGATGGTCGGCATGTAGAGATGTCTTCGCGAGGATGCAATTCGGCTCGCGACTCGTGCGGGCGTAGTGGCGCGCGAGATCGACCAGCCCCGAAGACTCACTCTGCACACGTCGCCACTCGAGCTCGGGAAGTTCCTGCTCGTCAATGTGGGACTCGAGATCGATCTGGCTGTAGGCCAACGGCTGCGAGATCGACCAGTCCGTAATCATGCCGGCCGGATGGTCTTCGGGGGGCGGCGGGCGGAACTCCAGATCAGAGGTGGTCTCATAGCTGAAGTTCGAGAAGTGGGCGCTCCCATCACGGGGGCCCATCAAGCCGATGGCTCCCTGGCGAATGCCATGCTGCAGCTCGTAGATCTCCAGAGCCGGGGTCGGTTCGCCGTTCAGGAAGACGCGTGCCTGGGTGCCATTGATTTCCAACCGCAGACGAAACCACTCACCCTCACGAAACGTGCCTTCGGCGGTGAACCCCTCGCCGTTGTAGAGTTGCCAGCCGGCGATTCGATTGAACACCGGCGTGTATTGCAGCGCATCGGGATAGAGTCCGGCACGGTGAGGACGAAGGTAGAAGCGCTCGTAGTTTCCGGTGGCATCCATCCGAAAGACGATTCCGGGGTAGGAGCGTCCCCCGGTGACGGCGATGTCGACCTCGATGATCCCGTCGGTGAACCCGACATCAGGCAGGTAGGCAGTGCCCATCAGGGCCGGGCGCCCGAGGTGATTGGTGGTCCCGGCATCCAACTGCACCCAGCGCTCGGAGTCGAAGGGAACCTCCACCGGCTCTGCCCGGGCGACTAGTGTCGTGTGCGGGAAGTTC
>JAGMBO010000106.1 GCA_023129715.1 Candidatus Eiseniibacteriota bacterium
AGACGCCCCCGGCTACCCGATTGGCCTGCGATTATACCCGTCGGCCCGCGGGCGTCCTCAGGACGTCGCCTCTTCATAGGCTTTCCTCAGCAGATCCGTAAGGAACGCTTCGTGTTGGGCGATATCGTCCTCTGACAATCGAATTCGGTACCGGCCCCACTTGTTGTAGTCGATTAGATCGAGACCGAGTTCATCCAGCTTGGCCTCCAAGTCTTCGGATTTGGAGAGTCGGACTTCCATCCGGAGATTGCTCTTTTGAGGTCTCAGTAGTGCGAAGTTGTTGGCTTGTCCCTCCTTGGCCAATCCTATATAGAACTTGTTGTACTTGAGCTCAAAGGAAGGATCGAAGCCCTTGATGATCCCATGGAGGTGATCTGCCATCGAAAGCGTGGCTTTTGTGGCCCGGCGCTCCCAATAGGTTCGATCCGCGACCTCGGTCTCCTCTTGCTCATCGACTAGCCCAAGAGTCGTCTGATCGAGGACTGTCGTGAAGACTAAGGAGATGGCTCCCTCCCAGGCTAAGGCGGTCAGCTGAATTGCTACGAGGGGGATGAAGCCATTGAAGAGACCAATGACGTTCAGGAAACGACTTGTGATGTCTTCAGCTATAATGACCGCGGTGTGGTCATATTGAGGATAGCGCTTCCGCTCAATGTCCCAGTATTCGATGGTCCGGATGATATGGCGTTCATCTGTGCGGCCGAGTTGGAGTTCTACCTCATAGCGTTGGTTGGATTCGGAGTCCTGGAGGAGCAAGTCAAGCCTGCCAGCATGTGGTTGTATGCGTTCTTTGTCCTTCAGGATGACATCTCCGAGACCGAGAATGGATGGATCCTCAGCAATCCTGTCCTGGACCCATTTCTCATTGAACTCCGGGTTGCCTTTCAGCGGGACCTTTTTAAACTGCGCATATTTCATTGACATTGCGATACCGCTCCGTTTGATCGGGTCCAATGCTTACAATAGGGAAGATCTGCTTGAGTTATCACCATCTGTCAACTCGCAGGCCAACTATGGATTGTGCCTACTTCTTCCTATCCCCCGCACCCGAGGGAACCTGGCCACGGGGGATGCGGTCTCGGTTCTTCCAGAATCATCTCCCCACGGCAGTAGGTCCGAGAATGGTAATAGGATACTCCGGCCGCAGGGCCAATTCCATCCGGGACATTGCATCGGCCTGCCCCGTTGCGACTGCGCGTCCGATGTCCTTCGGGAGAGAGGAGTTGGAGGGTGGCGGGGCAGGCCAGGGATCCGGATCCACGCGCGAGCGAAAGATCGGGCCCTGGTACCCCATTCGCGCGTGAAAACTGGACAGTCCGCCTGCACTGAGCGACACTTACGTTCGGTTGCTAGGGAGGCCCAACGGGGCATCTGGGATTCAACGGATTGTCAGCAAGGAGGTTACGATGGCCGAACAACAGGGAAAGCCGAGGATTGAGCGAGTCCTGCCGACGCCAGAACCCGGCAGGGGCGGAACGCAGCCCAGGCCGCAAACGAATCGCGGGGCCCCTCCAGGGCAAGATGGTCGTGCCGGAGCGCAGAAGCCTACTATCAGTGGCTTCCTGGACACGCTTGCGAACCTGCCGAAGACCGGGGGCGACTCGAGTTCCTCGTCGAAGACCGGAGGCAGCTCGGGATCCGCCCCGAAGGCCGGGGACAACTCGACCACTTCCTCGAAGAAGTAGGAAGCTGCGTGCTCGGGGCAATCCCATTCCTCGACGGGGCTACCTATAGCTTCGATGACTACTACAGACGCTCCTTTGAGCAGATCGCGAAGGCAGCGGGGCATCACATCCTATTCCAGAGGACGGGGAATCCAAGGTTCAGCGATCGGCTGTACATGGAGATGCGCACGCCTGAGCTGGCCAAGGAGGATAGTCGACTCAGAAAGCAGTGGGAGAGGGAGTTCTCGACGCCCGAAGCCGAAGAGCATCAACGCGTCAGTCAGTCTCTTGAGTGGCTCGAGAAGTTTGATCTGAGGATGCAAGATCTCCCGTGCTTCGTCTTCATCACGCAGGAGGGGCGGAGAGTGGGTCTTCTGCGGATGACTCACCGCTGGTACGAGTCTGAGTCCTCTTGGAGAATCTTCCTCCGCTGTTTCTGTGCCTGGCTAGAGGGGAAGGATGTAAGGAAGGTGGCGACCGCAGATCTAGTTGACGCCGCGGTCTCAAGACGACTCTCTCGGCTGCTGCGGAAGCTCACCAAGGCAGTTGATGACCAACTGCAATTGCCAAAGGCCACCGCACGTGCGGGAGATGCGATCAGGACGCGAAGTCAAGTAGCCCCCTTCGGCACGCCCGAGGGGGCAACTTGGGGCGATGTCCAGATGAGGTTCCGAGATGGGCATACGGTCTTTGTAAGGGTGTGGTCGGTTAGCAGGGTCTGCAACTTCACTGAGATGGGTATGGTCGACAGGAGGGACGGCAACCCTACTAAGCAATGGAAGTTGCTGGAGGCTTTCGCCACTGAGCGCGGAATCCTTGACTGGACCAGCAGCCAGGCCGACCCGAAGAATCAGAAGCGCCGTGAGAACCTCGCCAACAATCTCCGAGACTTCTTCCGCATCGAAGGCGATCCCTTCCGCCTGACTGATGACGGCAAGGGTTGGCAGGCGCTCTTCCGCATTTCCTTCGCCGAATAGCCTACCGGGCGCCACAGCGAAATCTCGATGGGTCTCCAGAGATAAAATCAGAAAGAAGATTCCGCGCTCTAGCCTGCATATCCGCCTGAAATCTCAGCCCTTTCCCGCCCTTTGACCCCCGTGCGCATTGGGGGGTCAAGCCCCATTCATCGAAATCTCGCCAATCAGGGGTGACAGGTCAGGCGCGAACTTCACCCAAGAAAGAAACACCCGGGTGACCGGGTGAACGCCCCTGGGAGGACCCTTCGCCTGACCGGCCTCCCGGGGGCTTATCGTTGCTGCGCCGGAGGGCGCGAAGGGAGCTCCAACATGACGAATCCGATCACGAAGGCGGCTCTGACGTCTGCCCGGAAACGCTTAGTCGAAATGATGCAGGAGATCAACTACGGGCGGATCGAAGGGCTCGAGGTTCGCGAGAGCGATCCGGTGTTCGATCCACCGCCCACCATGGTGCGGCTGTTCCTATTCGGGAGGGATAACGACCCGAGCGCTTCCTTCGCCATTGACGGCTTTGCTCTCAAGAAGAGCGTAGCAGAGCTATTCGAGATCTTTGATCGGGAACGGTCATTCACGATCCGGGAACTAATGATCGACGGCGGACTGCCCGTCCGCATGAGCTTGGCGGACGCAGCCCGCGTCTGACTCAGGTTGGGTAAACAAAGCACGGTTTAACACCAGACAACTGACTGGCCGCAGAACGGAGGTCGTTGTGGGTGTCGCCGAAACCGGCGTACTCGCAACCCTCCGCTCATTTCGCTAAGAGCGGCCGTACCGGCACAGGTCGACACCCACACGAGCTCCTCCTCGGCTTCGAGGAGGCTCACATGGGTTTCGACAATCACCACGAAGGATTCGGCGCGTATGCCGCTCACCTCATCAAGTTCAAGGCGAGGCAATTGGTCGGACGGGTCGGGTTCACCGAGTCCGACCGCGAGGACTTGGAGCAGGAGATGACAGAGGACCTCTTACGTCGCTTGCCAAAGTTCGATCCGCGCAAGGCAAGTCTCCATACCTTCGTCGCCCGGATCGTCGACCACAAGATCGCGAACCTTATCCGTTACCAAAGACAAGAGAAACGCGACCATCGCCGAAGAGCCTTCTCGTTGGACGAGTTCATCGACGACGGAGAGGGTCATTCTATATCGCGGGTAGAGACGATCAGCCAAGACGAACACGACCTTCGTGCCGGCAAGTACACCGGACCTGCGTCCGAACGGGAGGACATGCGCGTGGATGTCTGGTCAGTCATCTCCGAGCTTCCCCCGGATCTCCAGGCGGTGGCGAAGCTTCTGATGACTCACTCCATTACGGAGACCGCCCGAGAACTCGGCCTGCATCGAGACACCATCCACAGGGACAGGATGGTTCGGCTGCGAGAATTCTTCGAGGACGGGGGGCTTCGAGGATATTTGTGATCGATGCCCGACGCTTCGACTTCCGGCCGGGTATGTATCCAGTGTCGGGCGATTCCTCGAAGGCTGCAGGAGACGACGATGAGCCACCGGGAAGTTCAACGCTACGCATTCAAAGAAGCGGTTCCCTCCAAGGAGATCGAGGAAACCCTGCTGCTCGCGGTCCTGGCAGCGGAAGGGCTCCACGGCCAATCCCGCGTGCGACTCGACGCCACCTACTACTTCGACCAAGAGAAGCACGCCTGCGTGATCGACTCCGGTTCCGACGTGGGGCGTGACATCTGCCGCATGTTCACTGGCTTTGCCATCCGTGAGTTCGGAGAAGCAGCCTTCAGCGTGTGTCGCGCTAACAGCGTGCCGGAGGCTGGAACGGAGGACCCCTCAGCATGAACCGTGACCGAGTCTTCACACGTCGTTCGTGGGACACCGGGGTTCTGATCCGCGAATCGGCGGAGGTCTACCACGCCCAGGCGTGCACCTACCTCTCCAGCCACCAGCTGGCGGAGTTCCGCCGCGACCCGTTGCTCTACCGCAAGAAGCAGCTCGGGCTTGTGCGCGAGGAGGATCGGCCCGCCTACCTCATAGGACGCGCTGCTCACGTGCTCATCCTCGAGGGCCGAGAGGTTTTCGAGCGCGAGTATGCCTTCGGCGGACCAGTGAACCCCAAGACAGGTCAACCCTTTGGGAGCCGCACCAAGGCATTTCAGGAGTGGGCTAAGGCCCAGGCCAAGCCGGCCCTCACCGACGAGCAAGCGGCGCTCATCGAGAACCTGAATGGCGCCGTCCAGGCCCACGAGCACGCGGCCACGCTCCTAGCCGAGGGTGTCCCCGAAGGAGTTATCCGCGCCGAGTACTGCGGGGTTGCCAGCCAGGCACGGCTGGACTGGCTGAATCCGGAGCGCGGGATCGTCGATCTGAAGACCTGCGACAACCTCGACTGGCTGCAGATGGATGCCCGTAGCTACGAGTATGCCCACCAGATGGCGTTCTACCGGGCCCTTCTGACCAGCGTCATCGGGTCGGTCCTCCCCGTGCACATGATCGCCGTAGAGAAACGCGAGCCGTTCCGCTGTGGCGTGTGGCGAATGGGGGAGGAAGTGCTCGGGGTCGGGCAGAAGCAGAACGAGGAAGGCATCGAGCGCCTCAAAGTGTGCCGCGAGTGCGATCACTGGCCCACGGGATACGAGGACATCCGGGTCTTCGATTGGATCTGAAACCGGTGTGGAGCGGGCGGGATGGCGTGGCGTGCAGTCCGTGCGCGCCGGGACCCCCCCGGGCCCGCCCCGCTCCACGCCAGCTGAGCGAAAGGAGGTTTGGCCGATGAAGCTCTTGGAACAGGTCACGAGCGGACGAAGTCCGGCGCCGAGGCGGGTGATGCTCTACGGCACGCACGGCATCGGCAAGTCGACGTTCGCATCCAGTGCGCCTAAGCCAGTGTTCGTCCAAACCGAGGACGGCCTGGGCGAGATCGACTGCGACAAGTTCCCACTCACCACATCGCTCGATCAGGCCATGACGGCCCTATCGGAACTCTACACCGACAAGCATCCCTATCGGACGATCGTGGTGGACTCGCTGGACTGGTTGGAGCGCCTGATCTGGGCGGAGGTGTGCCGGAAGCGCAACGTCGAGAGTATCGAGGATATCGGGTATGCGAAGGGCTATGTCTTCGCCCTCACCCAGTGGCGCGAGTTCCTCGAAGGGCTGTCCGCATTGCGTAACGTCAAGGGCATGATGGTGGTCCTAATCGCCCACGCCCGGATCGAGCGTTTTGAGAACCCCGAGACGGAATCCTACGACCGCTACGTCCCGCGCCTGCACCGCCTGGCGTCACAGGTGTTGCAGGAGTGGTGCGACGAGGTCCTCTTCGCCACCTTCAAGGTCTATACGAAACAGACGGACGAGGGCTTCAATCGCAAGCGGACGCAGGGCATCGGCACCGGCGAGCGGATCATCCGCACGGTGGAGCGCCCCGCCCACGTGGCCAAGAACCGTCTGAACCTCCCCGAGGAAATGCCGCTCGACTGGGACGCCTACTCGCAGCATCTGACCAACGGATCCTCGCCCCCGCCGCAGGGCGGAAGAAACAAAGGAGTGAAGTGATTATGGCCGACCTGAATGGATTCAATGCGAACAATGTGGATCCGGCGACCAACTTCGAGCCGATCCCGGCCGGCAAGTATCTCGCCGTCATCATCGACTCGGAGATGAAGCCGACGAAGAGCGGGAACGGACACTACCTGGAGCTCACCTGCCAGGTGATCGACGGGCCCTACAAGGGCCGCCTGCTTTGGTCCCGGCTGAACCTTGACAACCCGAGCCCTCAGGCCGTGCAGATCGCGCAGGGAGAGCTCTCGGCCATCTGCCGTGCGGTTGGAGTTCTGCAGCCCAAAGACTCGGTTGAGCTGCACAACATTCCGCTCCTCGTGACCGTGAAGTGCAAGAAACGCAAGGACAACGGGGACGTGGTGAACGAGATCCGGGGCTACGCGAAGAAGGGGGCGGCGACGGAGGCCCCCCAGCAGGAAACGACGAACATGCCTCCCTGGGCCCGCTGATGATCGAGTTCGAGCTGCCGTTCCCGCCCTCGGTGAACCACTACTACCGCAGGGTGGGCGAGAGGACACTTATCAGCCGCGAGGGGCGAAGGTTCCGGGAGAGGGTCTGCGTGCTGCTCGCGGCGACGGGAGTTGATCCGCTAACCGGCCCGCTCCGGATTGAGATCAAGGTCTACCCACCGGATCGGCGCAGGAGAGACATCGACAACGTGCAGAAGGCGCTCCTGGACGCGCTCCAGCACGGCGGCCTCTACGAGGACGACAGCCAGATCGTGAAGTTGGACATCGAGAAGCTTGGGTGCGTCTCCGGGGGGCGCACCCTCGTACGCATCGGGGAGACCGGGAATGCTTGAGCTGCGGCCGTATCAGCACGAGGCGGTGGCCGCCATCTACCGCCACCTGCGGGAACGGGACGACAATCCGTGTGTCGTGATCCCCACCGGCGGCGGAAAGACGCCGGTCATGGCCACTGTTTGCAGGGACGCCGTGGGTAGATGGAATGGGCGTGTCCTCATCCTGGCCCACGTGAAAGAGCTGCTCGAGCAGGCCCTCGAGAAGATCCACCTGGTAGCGCCTGAGATGTGGGTGAAAACAGGGATCTACTCGGCGGGCCTCAAGAGACGGGACACCGAGCACCCGATCATCATCGCGGGTATCCAGTCGGTGTACCGGCGGGCCTGCGAGCTAGATGCCTTTGACATCGTGATCATCGACGAGGCGCACATGATCCCGCCGGACGGAGAAGGGATGTACCGGACGTTTCTGGAGGACGCCCGGAAGGTCAATCCGAACCTACGGGTTATCGGGCTCACGGCGACACCGTTCCGGATGAAGAGCGGGATGATCTGCGCGCCGGAGAACGTGCTGAATCACATCTGCAACCAGATTGGCGTCAAGGAGCTGATCGTCCAGGGATACCTCTGCCCGCTCATCACCAAGGGAAGCCGCCTGACGATCGACACCTCGGGCCTCCACATCCGCGCGGGTGAGTTTGTAGCGGGAGAGGCCGAGGACCTCATGGATACCGACAAGCTGGTCGAATCGGCCTGCCAGGAAATCGTCGAGCAGACCCACGCGCGCCGATCGGTGCTCATCTTCACCACAGGAATCGGGCATGGGCGGCACGTCGCCGAGGCCATGCGGAGGAAGACCGGCGAGGCAGTGGAAACGGTCTTTGGTGAGACTGCTGGCCTCGAGCGTGACCGTGTCCTGCAAGATTTCAAGGCCGGAAGGCTGAAGTACCTTGTCAACGTAAACGTCCTAACTCTGGGCTTCGATGCACCCAACATCGACTGCGTGGCCATGGTCCGGCCGACCATGTCACCCGGCCTCTACTACCAGATGGTCGGGCGGGGTTTCCGACTCTGCGACGGGAAGGAGAACTGCTTGATCCTCGATTTCGGAGGGAATGTCCTGCGGCACGGGCCCGTGGATGCCATCCGCCTTCAGACAGTGGACTACTGGGGAAACGGGGATGCACCTGCGAAGCAGTGCCCGGCGTGCCGGAGCGTGGTTGCTGCAGGGTACTCGACTTGCCCGGACTGCGGCTATGAGTTCCCGCCGCGGGAACGGCAGGGACACGACGCGAAGGCTTGCACGGAGGGCATCCTTTCCAGCGAGGTGACCACGACGGAGTACCCTGTCCAGGGCGTCTCCTACACCGTGCACCACAAGCGCGGAGCGCCGGACGATGCGCCCCGAACCCTGCGGGTTGACTACCGCATCGGCTTCAACCAGTACCAGTCGGAGTGGATTTGCTTCGAGCACACGGGCTGGGCGCGCCACAAGGCCGAGTCATGGTGGTGTCGGCGCTCGGACGTTCCGGTTCCCGATTCGGCCGCCCAGGCCGAGGCGCTTGCCAACGCCGGGGCCATTCGTGAGACCCGATCCATCACGGTACGGAGCGCGGTCGGAGAGAAGTACGACCGCATCGTCGGTTACGAGCTCGGGGCTAGACCTCAGAGGCGGGAGCCGGGCGATGACTGGGACGAATTGCCCAGCGCCGAATGCTACGACTACGCCGAGGACGGAGGGTTGCCGTTTTGAGCATGCTGCGCGAGCTCGCACTCCGGTACGCCAATCTGGGCTACCCGGTGTTTCCCTGCGCGCCCGGCGGGAAGGTCCCGGCCACCACGCACGGATTTCTGGACGCCACCACTGACGCCGCGCAGATCGAGGCGTGGTGGACGAAGCACCCAGACGCGAACGTCGCCATGCCGACGGCCGGCCTTCTCGTCATCGACGTGGACGGCGCGGAGAACCCCTGGCCAGGAGATTCGGTCAAGGCGCGGGACCTCTCGTGTGGCCCCGTGTCCCTAACGCCGCGCGGCGGCCGGCACCACATCTTCCGGCAGCCGGCTGGCAAGGCTTGGGGCAATACCGCTGGAAGGCTCGCGCCGAAGGTCGATACCCGCGCCAACGGCGGCTACATCGTGGTGCCGCCCTCGGTGGTAGATGGGAAGCAGTATCGCTGGGACGAGGCGTTGGCGCTTACCGGGCCGGAGGAACTGCCCGAGCCTCCCGACTGGCTGACGATCCTACTGGACGGGTTTGGCGGCAACGGAGGCGGCCACGGGGCGCCCGAGGGCGCGCACACGTCGCCACAGGGCGCCGATCCCGCGCCGGGTGGCAATACCATTGCGGCCGGCCAGAGGAACGCGACCTTGGCCCGCCTGGCGGGGACCATGCGCCGGGTGGGAATGAGCCGGGAGGAGATCCTGGTTGCCCTCGCCCGGGCGAACCAGGACCGCTGCCAGCCGCCGCTGCCGGTACATGAGGTCGAGAAGATCGCAACCAGCATCTGCCGTTACGAGCCCGACCAAGTGGCGGTCGCCGTGGTTGAGAACCACTGGGCGCAAGATGCAGAGCGCGCCACCATGATCGACGAGCGGGCCTCAGCGCTCTGCGATCCGGGTCCTATGCCGGAAGAGCTGTTCCGCGTTCCTGGGTTCGTGTCCGAGGTCATGGACTACTGCCTGGCCACCGCCCCGTACCCGAACGTGGTCATGGCCTTTGCCGGGGCGCTCGTGCTTCAGGCGGCGCTCGCCGGGCGCAAGGTTCGAGATGGCGGCAACAACCGGACGAACATCTATCTCCTGGGCCTCGCGCACTCCTCCGCCGGGAAGGACCATCCGCGGAAGGTCAACGTCGAGATCCTGCATGCGGTTGGGTTGTCCAGCCAGGTTGGCGGGCGGTTCGCGTCTGGCGAAGGGATTCAGGACGCGCTCTTCGCTGAGCCATGCATGCTGTTCCAGACCGATGAGATCGACGGGATGCTCCAGTCGATCAACAAGGCCAAGGACGCGCGGCACGAGAACATCATGGGGACGATGCTCACCATCTACTCGTCGGCGAACTCGATCTTCCCGATGCGGCGCAAGGCAGGCAAGGAGTCTCCCGGGGCCATTGATCAGCCCTGCCTCGTGGTCCTCGGCACGGCAATCCCCAACCACTACTATGAGGCGCTCTCGGAGCGGATGCTCACCAACGGGTTCTTCGCCCGTATGATCATCCTGGAATGCGGGAAGCGCGCACCGGGTCAGGAGCCGGGGATCGAGCCGCCTCCCCAGCGCGTGTTGCAGACGGCGAAGTGGTGGGCCGACTTCCGCCCGGGTAACGGAAACCTGGAGCACTGGCATCCAGTGCCTCGGGTGGTTCCGCACACGGAGGAAGCCAAGGCAATCTTGGTCGAGACCCGCCTTGAGGTGGAGGCCGAGTACGCCAAGGCCGAAGCCTCCGGTGACGCCGTCGGCACGGCCGTTTGGGGCCGGGTGACAGAGCATGCCCGTAAACTCGCGCTGCTCTATGCTGTGAGCGAGGGTCGGGAGCGTCTGGAGATCGGGAATCCGGCTGCAGAGTGGGCTCGACGCTTCGTGATGCACCAAGCCAAGCGGATGCTCTTCATGGCCCAAGCGCACGTCGCGGACAATCCGTTCCATGCCGAGTGTCTGAAGGTCCTGCGGAAGCTCCGCGCCGCCCCTGGGGGTGAGCTCGCACACAGCGTTCTGTTGAAGCGCATGAAGATGGACACCAAGAACTTCATGCTCATCGTGAGCACGCTGGAGCAGCGCGGCGACATCGTGGTCCGGAACCAGCCCACGGCCACGAAACCGGGCCGGTTCTACCAGCTGGTCGGAGCCACAGCAGAGAAAGAGTCCGGAGAAGGATCGGGTGGAAGGTGAAGGATCTGCACCGCCAACCCAGGGGGTGAAGGATCGTGAAAGATCCTCAAGGGGTGAAGAAGAGTGAAGGATTGTGAAGGATTCGTGACTGTAAGTACATGTAATATCAATCTCTCTCTCTATCTTTCTACCTTTCACCCGTACCCCCCTCTCTCACTGAATATGCCCTTCCTCTCGTGCGTGTGTGTATGGGGGGGGGAAAGAGTGAGATTTCCTCAGTCGGCCCAGCCCACGGCCCCCGACACCGCCCGGCATGTCGAGAGCCTCGACCGCTCACCGGGGCACGATCCAGCCACCGTGGGACCCATGGCTCCGGTCGCCCTGAACGAACGCTATGCAACGCGGGAGAACGCTAACGGCGGCTGCCTTGTTCGGTGCCCGGTGTGCGGCACAGAGCGCGTCTGTCACGGCCGCCGCTCGAAGCGGGTCTACTGCTCCGACGCCTGCCGGGCGAGGGCCTGGCGGGAACGGCGACTGCTCGGGGAGGGGTCCAACATGAACGCCGACGACCCCTCAGGATCCCGAGAGGTCATCGGTGGCGGTGGTGAGTCCGGCGCTACGCTTTGCTCTGGACCGCCTTCATGATCGCCTTGACCGCCGCCGCGTCGTTCCGAGCCGCGGCCACCAGAAGGCTCCGCGCGAACTTCGATGCCTTCGCCGGCCCGGCGGCCTTATGGATCGCCGTGCGCTCCTCAGGCGTCAGGCGGAAGGCGAACACGCAGAGACCATCGCGGGATGCCTTCTTCGGTTCCTCCGATGCAGTCACCGTCTTGACGATCATCTCCGCGGCCGTGTCGGCGGCCAGCTTGTTCGGCTTACGGGTCTTGGGTGTCTTCGCCTTCATCGCGTTCTTGGGCTTGCTCATCTCTCGTCTCCTCTCAGTTCACGGTCAAGCGCACGATCCGGCTGGGCTCCTTGCCGCAGCCTTCGCACGCCACGTGCCCGCCCTGGCGGTCGATCTGCGCCATGGTCTCGGGCATGATCTCTTCCCATCGCTCCCACACCCAGGTGTCGGTGCCGGGGTAGGGGATGTGGCAGCAGGCGCAGACGATCGCGCCCTGTTCGTTCCAGAAAACCTGGTGTTGCTGCAGTCCGAATCGAGGCGTTCGGGTGGCCATGGTCACTTCCCCTCGCCGGGAAGGTCCGTCTCGAAGAGGACCTTGCCGTCGCCGTCGAGTAGTTCGATCCGGGTCACGTCCTGGAACTTGGCATCGCTGCGTGCGATCGCCTCCGCAGCCCGCTTGGCCATGAGGCGACCGTTGGCTTCGCTCTCCGCATCCCGCCGGTCGGTGAAGAGCGTCGGGTTCTCTTCGATCTTCAGACCGCCCTTGAACTGCAGCTCGAGGTCCCGGAGCGACGCCTTGAAGACGATGTCCTCCAGCGTGCTGTGTCTTGTGGCGTCGACCACAACCCAGAACTTGTGGTCAGGTCCGTAACGCATCGACTCCCTCCTATCGCGCCGCCGCGAACGCCCAGCCGGGCGCGTACGGCGAATCGTCTCGCGGGTGATCGCCCTCGACGATGTAGACCACCGACGAGGCGTCGTCCGGCTCCTCGTCGGGCTCGCCCATGCCGCGGGATTCGTCGTCTGGCGATGCGATCCCTCGAACCGTGAACTGCAGCGGCCACCTCTCCTGAAAGGCGAGCCGCAGCTCGCAGTCGCCGAACCCATCCTCGGCCGCCTCCTGCAATCGTTCGATCATCTCGTTGACCGTCATCGGTCGGTCCTCCCTCTGGTGCGCCGGGCCCCATGCCCGCCGCAGCCACAATGACGAGCTTTCGGGCCCGAATTGGAAGGCAATTCGACTGGGTAAGCGATTATTATGAAAGGGATTGCGAGGTCCGCCGAGGCGTGGAACAGGACGATTTCTGGCCGGCTGGGGGATGGGCGGCAAGGGCGGCGACGGGCGGCGGACCTGGTAGCTCTGGCCAGGTGGTCGGAGCTTCGCGCCCAGGGCGCGCCTGTGGCGCCCTTGGGCGGACCCTTGCCGCCTCCGGGGCGATAGGGCGGTCATCCCCCCCGCCAGCCGTCGATCCATCCTCGGCGCCTCGGCTGGGGGATTCCGGGTCCCAGGCCCGCCGATGCCTGCACCTCGCTCTTTTGGGCCAGCGTCGCTACCCGCTCTGGCCGCGGCATGGTGAATCTCACGCAATGGGCCTGATCTCGATTCTCCAATTGAACTTGCAAGATAGAGGATGCGAGGTTAGCCTTCCCGTCGGAGCCCTCTGTGTGCCTGTGTAACTCATCGATTGCAGGAGGTGCGGTATGAACCGTCCCATCGTCAGAAGTCCCGCCTCACTCTACCTTGCACTTATGACGCTCGTTCTCGGAGCGCTGATCCCGGTTTCATGCAGCAATGACAACCGCGCAACTCAACCTGACATTTATCCGGGCACGTCAGCCCTGACAGCCTCCGAGTCCCCTGGTTGCGTTTTGCTCTACGGACCTGAGAGGTTCCTTCGACTGTCCCCTCCAGAGACGGTCAGCCGAGATGTGGGAAGCCAGCTCCTGCAGTACTTCTCACAGCCAATGTTCCTTCACGTGCGCAATGGCGACGTGGACGGAAGGCACCGTGTTTCGAGTGCAACAATCACTATCGATGGTGTCGTCGTCGTCTCTCCCTCTGAATTCAATCAACACGTCGAGGAATTCTCACTTGGGGTTAACCTCGACGAAACGTCTGTTCTCGAAATCCGCATAACCAGTGACCCATATGGATACCTCGATATCTGGATTGACGGGTTTCTGACACCCGGAAGCGCGCTGATGGGACCTGAGGGTGGTACGATCGAGATTATCGATCCCGACAGTCCGATCTATGGGGCCAGCATGTTTATCCCCCAAGGCGTGCTTCCAGAATTAACATTTGTCACGCTTTCTCCGCTGATCGACCCTCCCGAGATCGGTCTTCCCTACATGGATTTCCTTGGACCCGTCGTGAACGCATCAGCCTCACGTGAAGTCAATGCAGATGCTTCCATAGAAATCACCGTGCCACTTTACCAATTGCCCCCAGAAACCACTATCCCTCTCGGAGGCTATTTCGACGGAGCCGAATGGGTGGTGACCGAACATGAGTATATGCCTGGCGATGATCACCTCACGATATATACAAATCATCTTTCCTCGTTTGGCGCTTTGGGACTGATCGTATCACGGCAGTTCTTCGATGCGCTCCTAGCAGAAACGGAGGTTAGTGAAATCCTCGCAGCGGCAGGCGAAGAAATGGACGAGTACATGAGATGTGAAATGCTCGGAGACCTCAGGAGCGCCCTTGTTGATTTCCGGGACGACAATATCGAGATAATCGAGTCATTCACCGAATGGCACGAATTGTGTGTGGAACACGTATGCCCGGATATCGAAGACCTGGGAACGTATATCGTGGAGAGCACCTCAGAGATAGTAACAGGAACCACGGCCATAGCATTGATCAAGGTACTTGGCGCTGTTGGTATGGCGAAGTTTTTTGCCGTATTCGGAATAGTCGTCGCGGCTCCGTGCGCTGTCTGCGCCGTAGCAACCAGTTGGCTTAGCCCACCAGTGGTGGATGCCTATATAAAGTACACGCTGGCCGAGATAGGCATTGGAGCAATCGACAAGACTATTGATGAGGAGGGATGCAACGAAACAGAAGGGCTGGTGGCGTATTATCCGTTCAACGGCTGTGCTGACGACGAGACTGGGAACGGCCACGGCGGTGAGGTTCATGGAGCGGTCTTGGCGGCGGACTGCGAGGGTCGGGCGAACAGTGCGTATGAGTTTGACGGAGTGGGTGACTATATTCGGGTCTCGGATAGTGCGGGTCTTAGGCTGGACGAGCTCACACTGGCTGCGGTGCTGTATCTCCACGAGGTGACGGATCCTTCTGGCGAGGACGCGATCTTCTGGAAGCAGTACTCGGCCAACGATGCGAGTTACGATCTGGAGATCCTGGCTGGCGATAGGAGGGTGGAGTTTGCGCTGAATCGAGGCTCGAGCAATCCAGAGGGTGGGACCTTGATCTCGGCTGGGAGCTTAAGTCTAAACACCTGGTACCATATTGCCGCGACCTACGATGGGTCACACATGAAGCTGTACATCAATGGCAGCCCTCAGGGTACGCTTCCGTATTCTGGGACGGCCATCGCGTATGACAACGGGATCCTCGCTCTTGGGGCAGATGCTCCACAGAGCGTGCATTACATCGACGGGGTCATGGATGATCTTCGGATCTACAGCCGGGCGCTCTCTCAAAGCGAGGTGCTGGATCTGGTGCCAGGCTGCACGGACTAGGATTACGGCGAGATGCGGCGAGTAGCTTAACGTTCTTTTCCACGTGTCTCTGGAGGGAGTGTCCAGGCGTAATGTGGATGGAGGCAGGGGGCTTCGCAGCATGAAGAGGCGGCATCTGCGCGGACGGGGCGGCAGTGGAGCCCGGGGCGCATCGGGGGCCGAGCGGCAGATTGACCGATTCATCCCCGCCATCCGTCGACCCACCCGCGCCGCTTTGGCAGGCGGAAGGTCGGAGCGGCATCCCCCCGAGCCTGCGCCTCGCTCTTCCGAGTCAGGCCCGCCGCCCGCTCCGGCAGGGATCTCACGAAGCTGGGCCCAAGGATGTAAAGTGCGGCGAGGCAGTAGACCTCGAGGTCGAGCGCCTCGTTCCTCTCACGGGTCTTGATCCACTCCCGAACCGTCCCGCGGTTCTTAACCCATTTCCGAACGGCCTTCTCGGCGGTCAGTTGCGCCACGTACTCGTCGTCCACCCACTCAGGCAGGTGGCAGTACCCGGGCCCCGGGGTGCCAATTCGGAGCCGTGAGTAGACGATCTCTTTCGCGGTATCGACGCAGAGAGTGAAGAGTTTCGCCCGATAGCGGTTGTGAATACTCGGCCGTCCGACGACGGGCCTCCCGCGCTCAGAGCCTCCACGAACCGCAAAGACTCTCCTCGCCATCCGTGCTTTGCAGAACCGGTAGACCTGCTCGGAATGGTGACCGCCGCTATCGACGGTCACGCATGTGATCGGAACCTTCTGCCCGCTGTCATGGGTGAACCGCTGCTGGAGGAACTGGTCCAGCTCGAGCCAGACCTGCTCTCGGCCGGGATCCCCGTGGAATTGTGAGAACGCGATGAGCCAGGATTCTTCGCCGGCCCCGTAGCCCTTGACCGCGCACTCCAATCGGTCTCCCTGGACATCGACGGAGGCCACCAGCACGCCCACGGCGTTGGGTACCTCGGCCGGGTAGCGTTCCGTCCGGGCGAGAAGACTTTCCGGTTCAACGGATTCCCCACGCTCTTCCCATGTCTCGCCGAGGACGCTGTTGACCCAGTTCTTGAGATGCATCGGGTTCTCCTTGGCTTCGAGGAACTCGGAGACAGCTGCCGACCAAGGGAGCCAGCCCAGAGGGGAGTAGAGGCTCGAGAGATGGAAGCCGATCGTCTCACCGTTGCCGTCGGCGGTCGGGCGCCAATCACCGCGGGCCAGCATGTCCGTCTTGTACCGTTCCTCGATAAGACTCCCGCAGGCCACGCAGGCGAGGGCGGCAGTCTTCGGATCACCCTCCACCCACCGGATGTTCTCCCACCGGATCCAGTCGAAGTTGCTGCAGTGGGGGCAAGGCACGAAGTAGCGCCTCTGATCCGAAGCCAGGAACTCCCGCTCGATCCGGGAGAGGCCCTTGATCGTCGGCGTCGAGACGAGGAAGATCTTCCGGCGCGGGTAGGTCGGTCCCGTCGCCCGCTTCTCGGCCAAGGCAATGGGATCCCCCTGGCCATCTACGTCACCCGGGTACTCATCGATCTCGTCGCAGAAGAGCCAGCGGATCGGCATGGACTTGACCCCGGTGGCCGAGTTGGAGCCGGTCAGAAAGAGCACGCCGCCGGGAAACTCCTTGATAAGCAAGCTGTTCCCGCCATCCCGTGACCGGGCCTCCTTCACCAGATCGCAGAGCGCAGGAGTAGTTGCGATCATCGGGTCGAGCCGCTGCCGGCTGAATCGGCGGGCCTCATCGACGGTCGGACGCACGACCAGGATCGGTCCGGGGGAGTGGTGCATGATGAACCCGAGCCAGTTGTTCCCGCATTCGGTCCCGCCGAGCTGGGAGCCCTTCATGAAGACGACCCGTCGCGCGGGCGAGCGCGGCCCCAGGGCATCCATGATTTCCCGGAGGTAGGGCGTCGTCGCCGTCCGCCAGTGGGTCGCAGCCCGGCCGGCACGGTTGCCAAGCACGCGGTGCTCATCGGCCCAGGAGCTCACGGAGAGCCGTGGCTCGGATCGCCAGCCTTGCCGATAGGCGGTCTCGTATACCTCACGGCCGTTCTGCATCCGAGATCTCCTGGCAGATTCGTTCGATTTCTTCTTCGAGGATGCGTTGGACATCGGCGGGGTTTTCGGTCGCCGCCAGGGTGGCCGCGACCCGCTCGGGGAGGGCAATCAGTTGGTCCCGCGCCTTCCTGGCCATGCTGAAGGCACCGACTCTGACCTCATCAGCCCGGACCAGGATGCTCTTCTGCCGGTCCAGCTCGAGCTTGGCGAGCTGTGCTTGGCATACCTCCCGCGCGGCTCGGGCCTTGGCGTAGCCCGTCGCGGTGCCGCTTCCGCCCGGGCTCCCGTCGGCACCCCCGAAGTCCATGGGCTCCGATGGCTCTCCTGGAACCCGGGCTCGCTTCGGGCGACCTGTGATCCGGTTCCGTGGTTTGCTTTGATCGGTATTCGCGCGCCACTCCCGGTCGGCCACGGCGGGATCTATCTTCCCATCCACGGTCGAGATCCGACCTGATCTCACGGCCCGATGGACCGCGACATTGGAGATCCCCCTCCGGCGGGCGTACTCCCGCTGGGAAACCAACTCCCTCTTCCGTTGCCTGGCCAAGACTTACTCAACCCGGGCGACGCCGCGATTCGCAGCGACCGCCTCGAACGTCTCCCCGTCGCCTTCCAACACGGCCTCCTCGCCCGTCTCCGTCTGCCAACGTTCGACGATCACATCGCAGTAGGCCGGGTCGAGCTCCATCATGAGGCACCGCCGGCCGGTCTGCTCCGCCCCCATGAGAGTGCTCCCGCTTCCTCCGAAGAGGTCGAGCACGTTCTCCCCGGGCTTGGATGAGTACTGGATCGCCCGGACCGCGAGCTCGATCGGCTTCTGGGTGAGATGGACCATGCTCTGGGGATTGACCTTCTTGACGGCCCAGACATCGACGGCGTTGTTGGGACCGAAGAACCGATGCCCGGCCCCCTCACGCCAGCCGTAGAAACACCACTCGTGGTTTCCCATGAAATCCTTCCTGGTGAGGACCGGATGTTCCTTCACCCAGATGATGGCCTGGCTGAAGTACAGCCCCGTGGCCTTCAAGACCGGGGGATAGTTTGCGACGTTCGCGTAGCCGCCCCAGATATAGAAGGCGCGCCCGGGGAGAAGCACCCGGGCGATGTTCCCGAACCACGATAGGAGGAGTTCGTCGAAAGCCTCGGCGGAGACGTAGTCGTTGATAAGAGGGCGGTCCTTCGCACGCATCTTCCCGGTCGCCTTGGCCTTCTCCGGATGGCGGGCCAGATCCAGCGACTGGTGGTGCTTCGGGCCGGAGAAGGAGGAGAGGCCGGCGTTGATCGCGTTGTTGGATCTCGGCTCGACCTTTACGTTGTAGGGCGGATCCGTGTTGACGAGATGGACCTGGGCGCCTCCGAGCAGTCGATCGACGGCCGCTGGGTCCGAGGAGTCTCCACAGAGGAGCCGGTGGTCTCCCAGGATCCAGAGATCCCCGGGCTGGGTGACGGGATCTTCCGGGGGCTCGGGCGCGGCGACCTCCTCGGCAGTCTCGTCCTCGAGCAGGCCATGCAGCTCATCAAGATCGAAGCCGGTCAGCTCGAGGTTGAAGTCGAGGTCTTCGAGTGCCTTGAGCTCCTCGGCCAGGAGATCCTCGTCCCAGCCGGCGTCGAGCGCCAGGCGGTTGTCCGCGATGACGTAGGCGCGCTTCTGGGCCTCCGTGAGGTGGGGGAGCTCGATCACGGGGACGGTCTTCATCCCCAGTTCCTGGGCCGCCAGGAGCCGGCCGTGTCCAGCAATGATCCCGCCTTTGGCGTCCACAAGGATGGGATTGGTCCAGCCGAACTCGAGGAGGCTTGCTGCGATCTTGGTGATCTGCTCGGCGGTATGCGTTCTGGGGTTCCGCTCGTAGGGGCGGAGCTTCTCGGTCGGCCGGCGGACGAGCTTGCCGGGAAGCTTCACGGGCGACTCGGGCCGCTTCCTGGGCTTCCGGGTGTTACTGTTACTGTTAGCTTGTTTCATGGCTCTCCCACGTCATGAAAGCCGGGGTCGCCGTCACCCGCTCTCAAACGCGCTGGAAGTACCTATGCATGCTGCACTCCGCTTCTCCGTGGCGTCATAGACCCCGTCCTTTCACGGTCGCGTTGAGAGCCTTGAGGGCCTTCTCCTCAGCAAACGACTTGCCGCGTTCATGTGACTGCCTAACCTCACGGCTGTGCTGATAGATCGATTCCAGGGTGAGACGACCGCCTGAAAGCCGGACGAGGGCCATTGCCCGCGAGGGCCGGGGGGCACGGCCCTGGAGCCACTGATACACAGCGTTCTTGGTGGCGCGCAGATCGGGATCGTCGGCTAGCAGCCCGTGGCAAAAGTGCCCTACCGGGCCTTGTTGAGTTGATTGGATT
>JAGMBO010000107.1 GCA_023129715.1 Candidatus Eiseniibacteriota bacterium
AATCAGTTGGTACAGGCCACTAGTCTGGGCTTCGGCCTCCAAGCCCAGCTCTTTGATGGCCATCTCCCGCATCTTGAATTTCTGGATCTTGCCGGTAACGGTCATGGGAAACGCGGAGGCAAACCTTATGTACCTCGGGATCTTGTAATGGGCAATGTTTCCTCGGCAGAACTCCCGAACTTCATCTGCGGTGGCGCTCTCTCCCTCTTTCAGTTGAATCCAGGCCTGGATTTCCTCGCCATACTTCTTGTCGGGAACACCAATTACTTGAACATCCTTGATCTTGGGATGAGCAAAAAGGAATTCCTCGATCTCTCTCGGGTAGATATTCTCTCCGCCCCGGATTATCATCTCCTTGATCCGACCAGTGATCCTGCAGTATCCCCTCTCGTCCATGGTGGCCAGGTCACCGCTGTGCAGCCAGCCCGCCGCGTCGATCACTTCCGCCGTGGCGCCGGGGTTGTTGTAGTAGCCCCTCATTGTGCTGTAGCCCCTGAAGCAGATTTCCCCCTGCTGACCACAGGGTATGGTTTGTCCCGTATCCTGGTCGACTACCTTGACCTCCAGATGAGGCAAGGGTGAGCCCACCGTTGCGGTGCGGTCTTCCAACGAGGCATCGACCGGAGTTAGGGTGGCGACTGGGGAGGCTTCCGTCTCGCCATACGCTATGACGATTTCCCTGACATGCATCAGATCAATCGCCTTCCGCATGACCTCTACCGGGCAGGGCGCCCCAGCCATGATGCCCGTTCTGAGCGTGCTGAGATCGAATTGGGCGAATTCTGGATGGTCCATCACGGCAATGAACATGGTCGGCACCCCGTGAACCGCTGTGCATTTCTCCTTCTCGATTGCCTGCAGCGTGGAGAGAGGGTCGAAATACTCGGCCGGCATGACCATGGTGGCACCATGGGTGAGGCAGACAAGGTTCGAGAGCACCATGCCGAAGCAATGGTAGAAGGGCACGGGGATGCAGAGCCTATCCTTGTCCGTGAAGCGCATGCCCTCCCCAACGGAATGGCCGTTATTGACTATGTTGTTATGGGTCAGAGACGCTCCCTTTGGCGATCCTGTGGTTCCGGAGGTGTATTGGATGTTTATCAGGTCGTCGATATCCAGTCGTTTCTGCCTTTGCGCTAGCTCTTCATCGGAAATACCCTCGCCCAGCTTCATGAACTCCTGCCAGGCACGCATGCCCGGGGAGGCCTCATCGCCAATGAGAATGACATTGCGCATGAAAGGCAGGTTCTTCGGTTTCATCTGTCCTGGCGCGGAATCCTTGGCTTCAGGACACACGGAGTAGAACATGGAAACATAGTCCGAGGTCTTGAAGCGGTCGATAAGCAGCAGGGTGCCGGCCTCGGAGTTACGCAAAGCGTGCTGGAGTTCATGAGTCCGACAGGCGGGATTGATGTTGACCAGCACGGCGCCGATCATGGCGGTGGAGAGCTGTACGATCACCCACTCCGGGCGATTGGTGGCCCAGATGGCCACCCGATCGCCCCTTTGCACCCCCAGGGTCATGAAGCTCTTGGCCGCTCTCCGACACGTGTCTCGGAACTCCCGGTAGGTGTATCTCCGGTCACTGGGAACATCGACCAGGGCTTCATTGTCAGGGTGCTTCTCCGTAATCTCGTCAAGCAGATCCGGTATGGTCTTTTCCAGCAAGGGGATGTCATCCCCACCGAAGGCATAACTCAACTTGGGCGATTCAGCCACTTCTGCGCTCCTGTTGCTATGTTCTTGTTCCATTCCACATGCTCCCACAGCGATTCCTCCGCATCGCCTCAGACACCGATACCGTAGCGGTGAAGCCCTCCCGGCAGACCTTGTGAGCCAGAGCACAACTGAGAGATGTCTTGCCTGCGTCCGTGGGTCCGGTGATCAGCGACACTGAGAACGCCGGTCGACCGGGAGAAAGAGCTGACGTTGATCATCGCGCCGCTCATTCCGCATCGAAGCGATCGACGATCATCAAGTCGCTCGCGAACTGCTCCGCACGACAGCAAAGCAAGGTTGTGCCGTCGGGTGCGAGGACCGGATCGAGCGTCGCATGTCCCGTCACGCGAGCGAGCGCACGTTGCTCCCCGCTCTCGAATTCGTAGAAGCCGATGACGTACCCCTGACCCGTCGGTCGCGTGAAGACGATGCCACCGGTCGCGACACTCCAGCCGCGCCACGCGACGAGAACCTTTCCAGGCACGCGGAGGGTTTCTTCTTCTCCGGCCAGTGATCGTTCCCAGATTCCGAGATTCCCGACCTTCATGAACAACACGCTGCCGTCGGCCTCTCCCTCGCAGATCATCGTGCAACCGGGGGCGCCAATTGGTTCGCGTCCGCTGCCATCGGGATGCATGCGCATCATCTGCCAGTCTTCCTCACTGTCGCTGTCGAAATAGAGCCACGCCCCATCGCGTGACCAATCGTAGAGGACATCGTTGTAGGAGCCTTGGCTGAGGCGCGTGGTCTTGGCGCTGGCGACATCAATGGCGTGGATCACGGCCCGTCCGTCAGGGAAGGTGACGCAGGCGATTCGGTTCCCATTGGGGCTCCAGCAGGGGGCCATCACATAGATGCCGGAAAGATTCGTCAACTGCTGTAGATTGCCGCCGTCGGCATCGCAGATCCAGATTTCGTGGGATCCCGAACGGGTCGAAACGAAGGCGACTTGCCGGCCGTCATCGGAGTAGCGGGGACTGTGATCCGTCTGCGTCGAGGCGATCAGGGGTGTCTCATCGATGAGCGCCGAGCCGTCCGCCTGCAGCACGCCGCGCCAGATGTCGAGATCGAACGACTGTTCCTCGTAGACAAGCACCCGGCCATCCCGGGAAAGCGCGGGGGATTCGGGCCAGTGTCCCCGAACCGGGATCCAGTCCAATGCGCCACTCTCTATGTGGATGCGCCAGAGGGCCATCGTGCCGCTCGGGGCGGCCGAGACGAGCAGTTCCCTCCCGCCGGCCAACCACGCGACCCCGCGGGCGAAGCGGAGCGACGAGGTGATCTGCCGCGTCTCGCCCGTCTCCAGCGTGTAGAGGTAGACGTTCTGCGCAAACGCAGGACCTTGCGACCGGATGAAGGCGATCGCCTCCCCATCCGGGGAAAAGCGGGGCTGGAAGTCGCAGGCGAACTCTTGCTCGGGGGAGGTCAGGTCGCGGGTGTCGAGCGTTTCCACCGTGAGCAGAACCAGCCGGCTCATCCCCCCGGCAGCATCGGCGACGGCATAGACGATGTGTTCTCCATCCGGTGACCAGTCGAGGCCGAAGACGCTCGCGGCGACGCCCACCAACTGGCGTGCCGGCCCGCCCAGCGCGGAGGCTTCGTAGACGCCCGCCTGCTCTCCGGAACGAGCGAAGGCGATCCGATCACCCTCAGGCGACCATGCGGGATAATACTCGGCGGCCGGATCATCGGTGATCCGCAGTGGTTGCTCGGTATGGCGGCCCCGGACGTAGATGTCCCGGTTCGCCTCGTCCGCGCCGTTCCAGGCAAAGGCGATGCGCGTGCCGTCGGGAGAGCGCGCGGGATGGATCTCGGTGCCCGGGTAGCTGGTCAAGGGCACCGCGGGAAGCAGGGTCGGCCGTGGAGGGGCCTGGGAGCGTGTGCCCCATAGGATGGCGGCGATGAACACAAGCGCGACGGTCGCCGCGCTGATCACTGCCGTCCGCCGCCGTTGCCCGCCCCGCGTGGAGCGGGCGGGCATTGCCGGGGACTCGATCGCCAGAGGCTCGACCGGGGCAATCAGCCGGTAGCCCCCCTTGCGAATCGTCTCGATGAAGCGCGGCCGGCGGGCGTCGTCCCCGAGCGCCGCCCGCAGGTCGGAGATGGCGACGGTCAAGGTCTCCTCGGAGACGATCACCTCGTCCCAGACGCGCGCCAGCAGCGTTTCGCGCGAGACGACCTCCCCGGGGCGCTCGGCCAGAAGCAGAAGGATCTGCATCAGGCGCGGCTCGATCTGACGCACCTCCTCACCGCGGATCAGGCGGTGAAGATCGGGGCGGACGATGAAGTCACCAAGCCGGAAGGGGGGCATGGCCGACCCCGGCGTGCCGTGAGAATCGCTTCCGTTGCGCATATACCTCAACAGTCTAGGGGAGCCGCGGTGGGCTGCCAAGGGATGTTGGGTTGCTCGGGGGGCGTCCGGCTACGCAGCAATGTCGGGTTACCTCGGGAGTGCCTGCCTGCCAAGCAATCTTGGACTACCCGGCGGTGTTAGCCCTGCCTCGATACAGCCTAGAGCCAATCCCAATGTTTTCCCTACCCATTCCGTGGCTCCCCATCAGGCCCCCGAGGGGGCGGCCGTCCTAATCTTGGGGGCGAAGATGCTGGTCTTTGTCCGCCGGGCTCGCCAACGCCATGGCCGGCGAGGCCACGGTCGATGGCAGCGGGGCCCCGGGGGGTCTGAGAGAGGGGAGTACCATGGAATATCACAGCTCGAAGTCGTGGTGGAGTCCGGTCCTAGTCGGCCTTGTGGGAATGGGGTTGGCCGGCATCGGACTGACCACCCCGTCCGTCGGCCTGGCCGAGAGCGCCGTGCAGACCGACTGGGTCGGCGGCGACGGGATTCCCGGGCCGGTCGCGGCCTGGGAGGGTGCTTTCGATACCTGCGACAGCATTGCCTGGCGAGCAATTCCGGGCCAGATCGTTCTCGGGGGCACTCCGCTGGAGACGCCCGCGGGAGAGCTGGTCGACGGCACATACTCGGCGAACTGCCTGCGGGCGGGTGATATCGATGGTGACGGCGATCCCGATTTGGCCGGATCCTGCCTGCACGATCCGGGCACAATCGTCTGGTGGCGCAACGAGGGGGGCGACCCGATCACCTGGACGTGCTCGACGATCGAGTCGGGGTTCACCGGTGCCCGCGGGGTCGCGATCGCCGACTTCGACGGCGACGGCCGCGCCGATGTCGCGGCGACCGGCTTCAACGATGAGGTTGCCTGGTACCGCAATCTGGGCGGGGATCCGATCACCTGGGAAAAGCGGGTCATCGCGGCTGATTTCGAGGGGGGGGGCATCGCCTCTTTGTCGCCGACATCGATGATGACGGTGACCTCGACATGGCCGGGGCCGCCTATCTCGCCAGCGACATCCGCTGGTGGCGCAACGATGGCGGAGACCCCGTCGTCTGGACCGAGACGATCCTCAACGGCGAGTTCGATGGCGCGGTCGACGTGTGGGCCGACGACATCGACGGTGATGGGCGCACTGACATCATCGGCGGGGCCTACGACGGCGACGAGGTCGCCTGGTGGCACAACGAGGGGGGTGATCCGATCACCTGGACCCAGCAGACGATCACCACGACCTACGGCGGAACTCACTCGCTCTCCACCGAGGACATCGACGGAGACGGCGACACCGATATCGTGACCTGCGCCTACCACGCCAGGGACGTGACCTGGTGGCGCAATGACGGCGGTAGTCCGATCGTCTGGACCGAGCAAGTGATCGACGACAACTACCTCGGCGCCGCCAACGTCCGCGTCGGGGATCTGGACGGCGACGGGGATATCGACGTTGCCGCGGCGGGGCAGGATCCCGGTCGGCTGGCCTGGTACGAGAATGTCGACGGCGCGGGCACGAGCTGGACCGTGCGGGACATCCGCGCCTCCTATTCCGGCGCCTGGCCGCTGGCGATCGTCGATATCGACCAGAACGGCCAGCTCGATGTGGCCTGCGCCGCCTACTACATCGGAAAGATCCGGTGGTGGGAGGTTGCCGAGTATAAGACGGGTGGCTCGCTGACCAGCTCGATCCTCGATGCGGGCGCCGGCACCGAGGCGATCGTTCTCGACTGGGAGGCGAGCGTACCGGCGAACACGGGGCTGAGCCTCGAGGCGCGGGCGGGGAACAACCCGGCCGACTTGGGCGCCTGGGCGCCGCCGCTCACCAGCCCTGGCGCCGTGGCTGGTCTCGGCGGCCGCTACCTGCAGTACCGGGTGACCCTGCAGAGCGCCGCGGCGCAGGCGTCTCCGATCGTCGACTGGATCGAGCTCGGGTGGCAGCCGGCGGCCGGACTCGAAGACTCTCAGGGAGCGGACATCGATGCATGGGCAACGGTCTCGAGTCCGGCCCGCAGATCGGCCACGATTCGCCTGAGGCTACAGCACCCCGGTCCGGTTCGCCTCGAAGCCTTCGATCCCACCGGGAGGCTGGTCTGGCGCGCGGCGGAACGCGAACTGCCGGCGGGCGATCACACCCTGACGACGCCCTCTCTGGCGGCGGGATGCTATCTCTACCGCATCGTCAGGCCCGGTGGGAGCCTCCTGCTGCGGGGCGTGGTGGTCGACTAACTTGTTTCTGGTAGGTGTGTTGGGCCCACCAGGCCTGTGGTGGGCCCGCCTGCTGCTTTGCGAGAAAACCCTCCGGAGCGTAGAATCCTTCCGGTCACCTTCTCCGTAGATCCCTGAGGGGGCGAGGCCCCGCCGGGGCCAGTGCATCGCGGTGCCGCCGGGGAGTCTGCTCGCGACGCCGGCAGGGAGCCTGCCCGTGAGCGCTGCCGATTGGGTTGCGGGGCAAGCCCCACGCATCTGCTCATCGAACAAGGGAGGATCGAGCATGTGGGCGAGAGGATCGAGGATGCGAGGCATAGGATTGCTTGGGCTGGTGGCGGTGGTCGTCATCCTGGGGTGTGACGCGGCGTGGGCCTTTGATCGTCCGCGGCTGCGCGGAGCCCCGTCGATAGAGGTCGGCTATGGCATCGCCGATCCCTCACTCGAAGAGCTCGGACCCAAGTTCGCCCGCACCGGGGTTGTCGAACTCAATCTCGGCTTCGTCAGCCTGCGCCGGGTCAAGGGCGGCATCAAGGATTTCGAGTGCGGAGGGGTCTTGCTGGCCAGGCTGGGGAGCGACTTGGGCGGGAGCGCCGGGGGGGATGAACTCGATTCCGAATTCTGGCGCATCGGCCTGCGTTGGAATACGGGGTATGCCTATCCGGTGCGCGGCAGCCATGTGGTCCTCTTTCATGGAACGGGCATGAACATTACCCGCTTCGACGCCCCGGGCCTCGGTGACAACGCCGATGAGTCCGAGCTGCTCGACGAGGCCGTCGACCAGCACCTGCTCGGGTATTTCGACGAGGAGTTCACCTTTGGGACCAGTACAACGGGCGGTCTGCTGCTCCAATTCGGCCCGATCGTGGGGCTGGAAGCCGGCTACGAGCGCGCGGTGGCCTTTCGGCGCCTGCTCCTCTGGAAGTGGGCCGGCAGTGAGGTTCTCGAGCACGTTGCCCTGGGGCTCGTCGATGAGTTCGTCAAGAAGATTCTGGACCGCCGCCCCGCGGCCGCGCCGATCGTCAACTTCCTGCTCAAGAACGGGCTCTCGTATGCAGCCTACGAGTTGCGACGTGATGACATGAACTACCCTTTCGATACGGCGCCGCCACTGTTCACCGACAGCTACAAGGTGGGGTTGAGGTTCACGTTCTGAACGGCTTGGCGCGAATCTCGAGCTGGCCCTATTGGGCTACGCCGAATCTCACGCACCTTGCGAGACCGTCCGGAGAGCCTGGTGGCAGGGGCGGCCCCCCGCACTTGGCACACAAGCGGGAAAAGCCGCCTCATTTCCGGGGCGGGATCCCTGCCGGCCAACCTGGACAAAACCCGCCAAAAGCGGTAGAATCCATAGTGGTATGTGCTAGCGACATGTGTTGGCGATATGTATTGGCGCTCTGACCTCGATTCGGGGGGGGAAGCCTGATGCATCTGCGCATCAGCATCGTACTGCGCGCGGCATTCCTCTTGGTTGTCGGATTTTCCCTCTTCGCTCCATCCCCAATGGCCGAGACGGCCATGATAGCAGAAAGCTTCCAGGGAACCGCGACGGAGAGAAACAATGCCCGGCTGATCGTTGAGGACGCTCTGGGCATCATCCATGTCGTCTATTACAGTGATGGCATCTACCATTGCACTTCAGACAATGGGGGGCAGGACTGGTCATATCCGCTTCTGATATCCTCCATCGGCAGAAACCCCTCTCTTGCTATTGATCTCAACAACACGCTCCAGCTCGTCTACAGGTCTGGCTTGTTGACTGCCTACGATATCGTCCACCGGAGTTATGATGGAGCTTGGAGCGACCCCGCCGTTGTCCACCACACATATGTGAATCCCGTTTCCAGACCCGTCATCGCAGTGGATCCGGAGAACAACCTCCACTGCGTCTGGCAGCAAGCAGGGGCAGGGGCAATCCCGAACTCCGAGATATGGTACAAGAAGCACACCCCGGCGACCGGCTGGTCTGATGGCGGCACGAACATAAGCAGCACATACGGCGCCTCGGAATACCCCACCCTGGCAATCGATGCGGACGGCGATCTCTACGCATTCTGGAAGGATTCCGGGGAAGATATCGGCAATGACAAGATGGTTCTGCACCGCAAGTATGCCGCCGGTGTCGGGTGGGACGCGGAGTACACGAACGTAAGCAACACATCGGGGAACGGCAGCTATGCGACAATGGATCCCTGTGCGGTCATTGATTCGCAGGGCAATGTCCACCTCGTCTGGAGCGACTCGCAAGTCGGGAATCGGGAGATCTTCTATAAGAGATGCACGGGTGGGGTCTGGGATACTACGCCGGCCAACATCAGTAATAGCGCTACTTCCTCCCGTGCGCCCACGCTCAGCCTCGATGATCAGGACAGGCTACATCTCGCATGGGCAGAGAAGATGGACGGTGTGTACTGCGACGTTCTTTACAGAATGTGCGAGAGTGGCACGGGGACCTGGACCGATACGGAGAACCTCAGCAACAGCGAGCATGTCGATTCAGAGCACCCCAATGGTCCGGTGAGGATCGGCGATTCTCTCCGGATGATCTGGACGGAGGGCGAAGGATCGCCCTATGCCGTAGTGATCAGTAGAAGCTCGGCTGCCGATGCAAATGAGGCAGCCCTCCCCGATCAGGCAGGGAATTGGCTTTGGCAGAGCCGCCGCAACCCGTTCAATCCGCCTGGAACCATCAGCTACGCGATTCCGCAGGCCGGCAATGTAACCATCGAGATCTACGATCTGACCGGACAGCGCGTGCGGCGGCTGCATGACGGATACAGGCTGGCCGGTGTACATCAGGTTACCTGGGACGGCAGGAATGGCCAGGCAGGCCCCCTCGCCAGCGGCATATACCTCTGCCGGATTGTCTCGGGGACCCGCGCCTCGACCGGGAAGATCTGTCTAGTTGAATAGGGTCCAGTTTGCGGTTGGCTTCATCCTGCTCTTCCTCTGGTCCGCGCAGCAAGATGATTGTCTCCTCGGATAGCAGTACCTCCCAAGGTATTCTCGCGCGAGGCGCATGCCCTGTGCGCCGGAGCCGCCTTGGGCTTACATGTCCTGTGTTGATTGCCTTTCAGTACACTAGGTATATATACCTAGTGTACTGCAAAGAGCACGAGACTTGCTCCTCAGCTAAGTCCTTGCTCCTCAGGGCCGGTGTGGGCCTCTCGCCGTCGGCGTGGGAACCGTCAGGCTTTAGCCGTACGCGTGCTGGCCGCCGAGGAAGAGGTTGCCGACGAATGAGAGAACCACCATCACGAAGCCGATGATTGCCAGAATCGCCGCCCGGCGCCCCCGCCAGCCCCGCTTGTAGCGCGCATGTAGGTAGCCGGTGTAGAAGAGCCAGATGATCCACGAGCCGACTTCCTTCGGATCCCAGCTCCAGAAGCTGCCCCAGGCGCTGTAGGCCCAGATCGCCCCGGCGAAGAGGGCGCCGAGGGTGAAGAGCGGATAGCCGATCGAGATCACGCGGTGGTTGAGGCTGTCTAGACGCTCCAGCTCCTCAGGTGGCGTGTGCGGCTTGCCCGACTTGATCAAGTAGGCGATCGCTAATCCGCACGAGAGTGCGAAAGCGCCTTCCGCCAGGGCCGCCATGCTGACATGGATGTGTAACCAATAGCTCTGCAGTGCGGGGACGAGCTGCTGGTAGATCTCCTTGGGCACCAGGGAGGCGATCGCCATCATGCCAAGGATTAAGGGGACGACAAAGGAGGCGACCTCGAAGCGGCGCGTGCGCGCCACCAGGATCCCGAGCGATCCGGCGGCCATCCAGGACATGACACTGGCGTACTCGTGCATCGAGGCGAGCGGCGGGTGGCCGGCGAGGTTCCAGCGGACGATCAGGGCGATCGTCTGGAGGATGAACCCGGCGCCGAGGGTGATCAGTCCGATCCAGCCGAACAACGACCGGCGCAGTGCGCTGCGGACGAGGAAGAGCAGGAATGCAACGCCATAAAGCACAAAGGCGGCAGTGAAGAACTGAATGTCGAGCGAGTGATTCACGAACCCTCCTCCCAGGCGTGGTGGTTCGAATTCCCTGGGCCTAGTGGCTCGAGGCTCCTAGGCTGGATGGCTCCAACTCCCTACGCCTTGCGGTTCGAGCTTCGAACCGGCGGATCGCCATCGGGTTCCAGCCAGCGCACGAGCTGGACCCCCAGGGCGGTCATCTGGGTCTCCCATTCCTCGCGGGCAAACTCCGGTGCCTGCTTCGCGGCGCCCTGGTGGATCAGGGCAATCTCCCGGCGGGACCCCACGGTCCGGAGGCGCAACCAGAGCTGCTCGCGCCGCAGGAGGAAGACGAGCACCGTGCCGAGCGAGACGAACGCGAATCCGGCCCATACCCAGCCCGATCCGGGATGTGTCGCGACCTCAAGACCGGCCGTAAGTTGCGGGCTGTAGTCGGCGATGCGCATGGGCAGGTCGGGGCCCGTGCCGACCGGCATCTGGGGGTGGAGGAGGAAGTACCAGGTGCGGCCGGCAAGGGAGTCGCCCTTGTAGAAGCGCAGTAGCGCGGCCGGATTGCGCGGCTCGTTCGAGTCCAGGCCGGGCCCCTCTTCGCCGATGCGGAAGTCGGCGAAGAAGGTATCGATCGCGACTGCATAGGGCGTCTCGGGCAGCGCGATCCGCTCGCCCCAGGGAACGGTCACCGTCAACGGCTCCAGGAAGCGATTCGGGATCGCTTGCCGGCCCGGCATGCCCTCCGGCGTCTGCGCCGGGACTTCCTCTCCGGCGCCACGCTCGCCGGCTCCGTCGCCCGCGCCCAGGCTTCCCAGGTCGAGAACGACATCGATCGAATGCACCTTGGTCGGATCCTGCCGGTAGGAGCTCTGATACAGGCTGTAGCCGCGATGGCGCAGCGGCTTGTTGACCTTGATCTCGGTGCGCTCGACCAGCGTCGTGTCCTCACGCAACGCGACACTGGAGATGTAGGCGGAGACGCGTCCCGCGGACGTCGTCTCGATGCGGAAATCCTCAAGCGTCACCTGGAACCCCGGCTGTGGAATCGTCACCGTATCCCCGGGACGCATCCAAACGAGCTCCGAGAAACCGGTCGAGGCCATCACCAACGCTCCGACGATGAGCAGGAGCAGGCCGACGTGCGTGATGACCGAGCCGAGTTCCGAGACGCCGAAGCGGGTGGCGGAAAGCGTGAGTCTGTCGTCGCCGGCGCGCAGGCGCACGGCGAAGAAGCGCTTCTTCAGGAAACCGGTCAGCTCCTCATGCCTGGGATCCATGCGGGTCGTCCAGCGTCGGGTGGCCGGCGCATCGAAGATCCCTGCTGGGGGAGGCAGGACCGTCAGCGCACGCCGCCAATGATGCCGCCAGCGCTTGATCGTACAGGCGAGCAGACTCAGGGAGAGCAGCGCCAGCAGGGTGCGAAAGAAGATGCAGCGGAAAGGCTGTTCCGGAACGACATGGATCAGGAGCCAGACGATCGGATCACCGGTGCGATCGGGGTAGGCCATCCGGGCGTAGTCCCCGCGGAAGGGGACCTGATCGACGACGACCACCCCAAGGATGCTCGCCACGGCCAGGGCGATCAGGACTACGATCGCGAAGCTCGTGTCGGTGAGCAGCTCGTAGAGCTGGGTGAGCATGTTTCGCGAGCGAGGTCGCATCCGGTCGCCTCCGGTCTCTCCCCGGCTTCCTCTGGGCACAAGCGGGCAGCATAGCGGATCTGTTTCCCGCTCGCAGCCGGGAATGCCCCCGGGAGGTGCGCCGTCGGGTCGACTCCCTGCTGGAGCGCGCTGCCATGTCGACTTCCTGCTGAAGAGCGCCGTCATGTCGATTCCCTGCTGGAGCGGGCCGTCGCACCCGACTAGACTGCGGCGGCATGGAGCACTTGATTCCGCAGAGCTGGTTCGAACCTCTGGCCACTGTGTGGCTTCTAGCCATCACGCTGGCCAGCCTGGCCGTGCTCGTCAAGGGCGCCGACTGGCTCGTCGCGGCCGCCGTGGGGATCGCCTATCGCTTCGGGATCTCGAAGGTGATCGTCGGGGCGACGGTGGTCTCGCTGGGGACGACGAGCCCCGAGGCGGCCGTCTCGGTGCTCGCCGCCTGGTCGGGCCAATCGGGGCTGGCATTGGGGAACGCGGTCGGCTCGATCTGTGCCGACACCGGCCTGATCTTCGGCCTCGGCTGCCTGCTCGCGGTCTTGCCGGCGGACCGGTTCGTTCTGCAGCGTCAGGGTTGGGTGCAGTTCGGGGCGGCGCTGCTCCTGGCCGGGTTCTGCTACGTCGCCTTTGCCATGCAGGGTGATCAGGCGGCGCTCGGGCGGGGGGTCGGCGCTTTCTTCCTCGTGCTGTTGATCATCTATCTGGTCGTCTCCGTGCGCTGGAGCCGCCGCCATCCGGCGCCGGCCGTGGCGCCGGTGGCGTCGGTGGGACTGTCGGAGACGGTGGAAGTAGCGAAGGGAGAGGACCCAGGTACCTCACCGTCCGTCCCCGCCGGCCCCGCTGTGGCCGCCGCCGCGGCGGTCGAGCAGCAGCGGGCGATCCCGCTGCTCGCCGGGATAGGGGTGGCGGGGCTCGTGCTCGTGATCTTCGCCAGCCGCGTCCTAATTTGCGCGGTTTCCGAGATCGCGATCCGATGGGGGGTTCCACAAGTCGTGATCGCGGCGACCTTGGTGGCGATCGGCACCTCACTTCCCGAACTCGTCGTGGGCATCACCAGCATCGTCAAGGGGCATGGCGAGATACTCGTCGGCAATGTGATCGGCGCCGATGTCCTCAACGTGCTCTTCGTCATCGGTGCCTCAGCGACCGCGGCGAGGCTCCCGATCGTCGAACTCAGCGCGCAGGTGCCGCGAATCTTCCTCTATCTCCATCTGCCGGCAATGATCGTGATCCTCCTGCTCTTCCGGATCTTCATCTTCTCCGCCGTGCGGCGGGGCGAGTTCCGGCGCTGGTTCGGCATCCCGCTGGTGGCGATCTATGTGACCTACGTCGTCACGCAGTTTCTGCTGTCGACTTGATGTGGGCCACGAATCTGCCCCCCCTGCGCATGGCGGGCATCTCTCCGGAGGAGCTTGGGTCCGACCAGGGTGTCAGCGGTGTCGGGTGGGACTGATGGTAGGGGAGATCAGCCAATCCCGCCGGCGATCCGGGCCGGCACCTCGCGCGGAACTTGCTTGCTGGCTGGAAATTCCGGATAGGTTCCCTGTACGGGTGCCCCGGAGGCTTCCCATGCGGAATTCCTGTTGTGTAACGTGTACAGGGCTGGGCCGGCGACGGCTCGGGGCGCGGTACGTGCCCCGCGTCTCGGGAGGCGTCGATGGGCAGGCGGCTCTGCTCTGCGCTCGATGGCTCAACGCCCCCGGGCGGCAGGGTTCATGCGGGCAGCGGGATCTTGGGCATAGTAGGCCTGCAGGAGGCGGTAGAGATCCGGGTGCCTCGCCCGCAGCCCGCCAGGCACTTCGAAGAAGTACTCGGTGACGACGGCGAAGAACTCGGCGGGACTCTCGGCGGCGTACTCGTCGAGGAACGCCCGACGGCCGCGCTCCACGCGGCGGACGAGGGCCTCATACTGGCGCGTAAAGACGCGCGCCCACTCGGCAATCATCGAGTCTTCGGGGAGCACCGGGATGCCGTTGGCGTCTCCGGTTTCCTCGTCCAGCTGATGGGCGAACTCGTGGAGGACGACATTGTAGCCATCGCCTGGATCGCGACTGCTCTCGAGAACCTCGTCCCAGGAGAGCACGACCGCCCCCTGCGACCAGGATTCCCCCGCGCGTTCCTCGAGGCCCTCCGATACCGTCCCCTCGGGCCATTCGGTGAGATCGGGCGCTACGTAGGCCTCGGGGTAGACGATCACCGACTGCAGCTCCGGATAGAGGCGCGTCTCACGACCGAGCAAGAGCAGGCAGGCCTGGGCGGCGATGGTGACGCGGATCTCATCGGTCATCTCGAGGCGGCCGGCGCCCTCGAAGTTCTTCTGCGCGATGAAGTCCTGGGTAAGGCGCTGGAGCTCAGCCCGCTCCGCGGATGAGAGGCTCCGGTAGTAGGGAACATTCCGCTTGAGAATCGCGATCCACGCCGGGGAAAAGGGAAGCGGGGCTTTGCGCCCTCGAGATCGCCGCCGGGACCAGAACATGACCCATCCTCCACTGCCCGCCGGCCAGTGTAGCATGTCGGGCGGACGGCGACACGAAGCCGCAGCAGAGTGTTGCGCCCCCGCGTTCTGCCGCGACTGCCGGCCGATCGATCAGCTTTGAACGCGACTGCCGCGGACCGCGACACAGGCTTGTGAAGTCGGGACGGGTCGACACAACACATCAGTCATTCCCGTGCGTGGACAGCAATCTGTCGCGGTGCCTGGCCGTGAGACTATCTTGGCCCGTCTCATCGCACAGCATCGCGAGCGTCTCCATCAAGGTGACAACGTTCGGATGCTCTGGTCCGAGATAGTCCTCAATAGTGGCAGAAGGCGGGCGTACAGGGAGTCCGCGGTCGAGTGCTTGCCGAGGACCTTATGGACCCGGCCAAGTTGGTCAAGGAAGTCGCCGCATCGGGATGATCAGGCCCCAAGCAGCTCTGCATGATCGCCAGTGCCCAAGTGTAGAGCGGCTCCGCGGCGGCATAGTCGCCCTGGAGCTCGTATGCCCATCGCCGGAACGGGCGGGCGCGACCCGCTTGAGGAGCGCGGGCCGCCGGAGGGTGAGCCGGCCGGCGACGGATTCCGAGGGTCGGCGAAGGCCTCCCGAGGCGCGCAAACGGGGGGGGCGTCTGGCGGTGTGGGGGATACAATCCATTGTGCTCCCTCAACTTGTTGAGATCATGGAAGATGGCCCGCCGCCCGGCGAAGGCTGTCGACCGAGGATTTGTTGTTGACACACCGTCATTTTTCGCCGAAAAATGACGGTGTCATGACAAGCACGCAATTACCACGGATCATCAAGCCCGCCAAGGGATCGTTCTTTCTCTTCGGGCCGCGCGGGACCGGGAAGAGCACCTGGCTCAAGACCGCGTTTCCGCGCGCCCACACGATCAATTTGCTCGATGAGGCACTCTATCAGTCCTACCTCGCAGACATCGGTCTCTTTGTTGCCGAGCTTCGCTCTCTGCGGCCCGGGACGCAGGTGGTGCTCGACGAGGTCCAACGGATTCCCCAACTCCTCAACGAGGTGCATCGCTTCATGGAAGAGCGGCGCCTGCGCTTCGTTCTCTGTGGTTCATCTGCCCGCAAGCTCAAGCAGAGCGGGACGAACCTCCTTGCCGGGCGGGCGGTGCGCCATCACATGCACCCGTTTGTTCCGGAGGAACTCGGTCGAGAGTTCGACCTCGATGACCTGCTCCGCTGGGGAAGCCTTCCCGTGATCTGGAACGCTGAGGATCGCCGGGGGGCGCTCGAGGCGTACGTACAGATGTACTTGCGCGAGGAGATTCAGGCCGAAGCCTTGGTGCGCAATCTTCCCGGCTTCGCCCGCTTCCTGCCCATCGCGGCGCTCTTTCATGCGCAGACACTGAACGCGGCGGGCCTGGCCCGCGATGCACAAGTCGCTCGCACGACGGTCCTGGGGTATCTGAGCGTTTTGGTGGACACCCTAGTCGCGTTCACCCTGCCCGCGTATGAGACGAAGCTGCGAGTCAAGGAGCGCAAGCACCCGAAGCTCTACTGGTGCGATCCGGGACTCGTTCGCGCACTCAGACGGCAATTCAGTCCCCCGGGAGCCGAGGAGTGCGGAGCCCTGTTCAAAGGATGGATCGCCCAATTGCTTCGGGCCTACCGTGACTATCGGCGGCTTTACGATGACTGGTTCTACTGGGCACCGAGTGAGGCACAGCGGACAGAGGTTGACTTCTTGCTGCGTCGCGGGCAGGAGATGGTAGCGATCGAGGTCAAGGCCGGGAAGACATTTGCCGAAGTTGATGCGCGCGGGCTGCGCGCGATCGCTGAGCTGCAGGGACTGACCCGCCGAATCCTGATCTACAGAGGCGCGCGAAGACTGAAGACCAAGGATGGGATCGACGTCCTGCCGGTCGGTGCCTTCGCAGAGGAATTGGAGGGTGGACGCCTCTTCCCGTAGGGGAGAGGCGCGACTCACCGTACGATCAGCACACGCCCGCTGGCCCGATCGCCTGCGGTCGTCGTGATGCGCATGAGATAAACTCCTGCCGCGACTGGATGGCCGGCATGATCCCGCCCGTCCCACATGAGATCGCCGACACCGGCTGGGAAGACCGCATCGAGCAGCGCCCACACTTGCCGCCCGGTGACATCGTGGATGTGTGCGTCCACGCGGCTGTGCGCCGGCAGCTCGAGGCGGATCCCAATGCGATCCGATCCTGGGTTCGGAAAGATGCACACGCTCAGTGACGCAGCCGTTGGCTCCGGTGGACTGGCCGATTCGGGCTCGCACTGCAGCGGCAGGATCCAGAGACCGTAGTAGTCGGCCACGAAGACGTACGTCTCTGAAACTGCCACCCCGCATGCTTCCACAGGGGTCGTCACGCCACCCACGAGCCATGGGGACTTGGGATTCGCGATGTCGATCACCTGGAGACCACTGTACCCGTCCGCGACATACGCGTGGGTGCCCAAGAGAGCCACGTCTCGGGCAGCGTAGGGCGTGTCGGTGCTGCCCACGAGATACGGGTTGGTGGGATCCGTGATGTCGGCGATTCGTAGACCGGAACTCCCGTCCGCGATATATGCATACTTGCCGGAGAGCGCCACGTCGTGGGCGGAGCCAGGTGTCTCCAGGTGGCCGACAATCTGTGGGCTCTGTGGGTTCTTGATGTCGATGATCTGCAGACCGGCTGAACCGTTGGCAACGAAGGCGTGATCGCCCGAGATGGCCATGTCTCCCGCGGAGCCTGGCGTTTGCACGCTACCTGCAATCACGGGATTCTGGGGATCGCTGACATTGACTACATAGAATCCGGCCGAACCATCCCCAACATAGGCATAGTCTCCCGAAGCGGCCACGCCATAGGCGAACGCCGGGAGGGGCACGCTCCCCGTGACGTAGGCGTTCTCGGGGTCCGCGATGTCGATGACATGCAGGCCGGTCTGATAGGTGGCGGCGTAGGCATAGGCGCCGCAGATGGTCACCGCCTGGGCGAATCCCGGCACATACACGCCGTCGATGACCTGCGGGTCGTCAGGAGAGGCGATGTCGATCACCAGGAGGCCCGAGCCTTGATCGACAAGCAAGGCGTAGGAGCCTGAGATGGCGATGTCGAGAATGTTGTCGTATTCCAGATCGAGACTTCCCACGACCTCGGGACATCGCGAGTTACCGAGCTCGAAAACCTGCAGGCCGTTCCAATCGGGCGGTTGGTCGTCTCCGGAGACCGCGACATAGGCCCGGCCCTCCGAGACCGCCACCCCGCGGGCGTTTCCCGGCCAGCCATCCACGTCGGCTCTGCAGAGGTGCTCGGGATCCCAGGGATCAGTGACGTCGACCGAATGGAGCCCGTCGTAGCTCGCGAAGTAGGCATGCGTACCGGAAACCGTCACGTCCCAACCTCGATCCGGCAGATCTGTGGCGCCCATGACAAACGGTGTCTGGGGGTCCGCGATATCGATCACCGTCAAGGTGCTATCGGCGATCACGTAGGCCCGGGAGCTATCTACGGTCACCTGGGCGTAGTCCGCTGGGAGAGGTGCACTGCCGGCAAACTGAGGGTCTAGGGGGTTCGTCACGTCGATGACCTGCAGGTTCTGGCCAATCGTTGCATACGCATAGGCCCCAGAGGCGGCGATATCGCAGGCCGATTCGGGCGTGCTCAGCGTCGCGACGACCTCCGGATTCTCAGGGTCGGAGACGTCGATGACGCTGAGCCCCCAGAGGCCGTTGGCGGCGTAGACGTACGTGCCTGCGGCGGCAATGTCTGCAATCGGTGAGGTGTCCAGGATGCTGACGATCTGTGGGTTCAGGGGATCGGCGATGTCGATTACGCGAAACTGGATGCCGCTGACATAGGCATGGGATCCAGAGAGAACCAAGTGATCCGCCATGAAATCACGGCTGGCGACGAGCTGCGGGACTGCGGGATCCGAAACATCGAATACCAAGAATCCGGAGCGCCAAGAGGTCACGTAGGCGAAAGAGCCGGAGACGGCGACATCCTCGGCACCCTCTAACATCTGTTGGCTGCCGATGGCGTGAAGGAACTCCCCATAGTCGATGCAGTCGTTGGCCGTAGATCCACTAGGGAGCGAGGCTCCCATCGCGGTTAGAACTCCGACGACCGCTAGGCTCTTCCACATATCGCACCTCGCAGATACTGGTTCACCGCACGATCAGCACGCGCCCCACGGCGACATCCCCGTCATCCGTCGAGAGGCGCACCAGATAGATCCCAGCCGCAACCGGTGTGCCGGCATCGTCCCTCCCGTCCCACACGAAATCGCGCACACCGGCAGGGAAGGTGGCATCAAGGAGCGCCCGCACCCGGCGTCCGGTGACATCGTGGATGCTTGCGGCCACGCGGCTGTTCGCCGACAGCTCGAGGCAGATCCGGGTGTGATGCGACCCCGGATTCGGGAAGGCGCGAATTCTCAGGTTCGCGGCTGTACCCACCGGCGGGACGAGCGACGCAGACTTGCATTGGAGCGGCAGGATCCAGAGTCCATGGAAATGAGCTGCGATGACATGGGTGCCTGACACTGCGACCCCATGCGTTGTTCTCGGAATACTCACGCCCCCCCCGAGGCGGGGGCACTCGGGATTCGCGATGTCGATCACCTGAAGACCGTGCCCGTCCGCGATGTAGGCATGCGTGCTCGAGAGAACCACGTCTTCGGCATTGTAGGGTGTGTCTGCACCGCCCACCAGCTGGGGGCTTGCGGGACTTGTGATGTCGATCACCTGCAGACCGGACGCTCCGTCCGCGACATAGGCGTAATGGCCGGCGAGAGTTACATCCTGGGCGGAACCTGGTGTGTCCAGATAACCGGCAATCTGTGGGTCTTGGGGATTCTTGATGTCGACCACCTGGAGACCGCTGGCCCTGTCCGTGACAAAGGCATAGGTGCCTGTGACCTCGACGCCACGAGCTACGCCCGGCGTATCCACGCTGCCCACGATCGCGGGACTCCGGGGATCCGTGACGTCGACCACATAGAGCCCGGCATAGCCGTCCGCGACATACGCATAGGTGCCCGAGACGGCCACGCCGTAAGCGTATTCCGGCAGGGCCACACTCCCAACGATGTAGGGGCTCTCTGGATTCGTGATGTCGATCACCTGGAGGCCGGAGTAATATGTAACCATGTACGCATAGGGGTCCCTGACGGCCACTGCCCGGGCAGAGCCCGGCACATACACGCCTCCCAAGATTCGCGGGTCCTGCGGAACGGTGATGTCGATCACCCGAAGGCCGTAGGCTTGGTCAACGAGAAAGGCATAGGTGCCCGAGACGGCGACACCAAAGACATTGCCGCCGGATCCCAGATCGATGCTCCCCACGGCCTCAGGACATCGAGAGTTGCCGATCGCGAACACCTGAAGCCCGTTCCAGTCGGGCGGCAGCCCATCTCCGGAGACCGCACCGTAAACCTGGTCCTCCGATATGGCCACCCCGCGGGATCTGCCCAGCCAGCCGTCCGGATCCGCGCTGCATATGAACTGAGGATTCCAGGGATCTGAGATATCGATCGCGTGGAGCCCGTACGCGCCCGTGACATAGGCATGCGTGCCCGAGATAGCCACGTCGTAGAGCCGACCGGGAGGATTCACGATGCCCATGACTTGCGGAGTCTGGGGGTCCGTGATGTCGATCACCACAAGGGTACTGTCGGTGGTCACATAGGCTCGGGGGCCGCAGACGGCCACGCGCCAAGCTTCCGCCGACATATTTACGCTGCCGACGACCTGAGGGCTTGGAGCGTTCGTCACGTCGATGACCTGAAGGGTGCAACCAACTGCCACATAGGCGTACGAGGCCGAGACGGCAATCCCGCGGACATAGTCCGGATTGTCCATTGTCGCGACGATCTGTGGGTTTTGAGGGTCGGAAATGTCGACCACACAGAAACCCGAATAGCCGTTGGCGGCATAGGCGTACGCCCCCGACACGGCGATGTCTACCGCCCATGGCATGTCCACGCTGCCGAGCATCTGCGGGCTTGCGGGACTCGTGATGTCGATCACCTGGAGACCGGGACTACCGGTGACATAGGCATAGGAACCCGAGACGGCCACGCACCACGCATAGAAGGCGCAGCTGCCCGCCAACTGAGGGCATGAGGGATCCGAGACATCGATGACCAGGAATCCCGATCTCGTGGCGGTCATATAGGCAAACGAGCCGGAAACGGCTACATCCTCCGCACCGCGCAGCGTCGCGATGCTGCCGGTGGCATGGAAAAACTCCCCATAGTCGATGCATTCGGCGGCCGTTGGTGCGCAGAGCAGCGAAATCCCGATCACGACCAGGGCGCCGGCGGCGGCATGCTCCTTCCACCTGAGACATCGAATCAGGCGTACAGGGGCCACCAGTAGAGTAACAGCCCGGAACCGAATAGAGAACACCGGCAGGTACGGGATGAGAAAACCTGGAATGAGGGGCATGTCGCACCTCCTCGAGCAGCGGACCGCGAGCCTCTGCGTCCGTTGGGGTCGCATGGCAGCCGGCGATCTCGAAAGGCAGGTTGACGTTCGCCTCGTGTTCGACTCGCTACGCGCCCGCCCATGTAATCCCGTATCTATTATCGCTCAAAGCGGGTGAATTGCCAATGGGTCGCTGTGGGCGGATGAACCGGAATCCCATCCGCACTCACGCGTCCCGGGGGTGAAGCTGGATCAACCGCTCGTAGAACGCGGCCTGGGTTGCATAGGTAAACGGCACGGTGACCAAGAGGCCGAGGCCGAGCGGGATGAGACCGACGAAATTGACCGTGATCAAGACCAGCCAGAGTAGGAAGTAGTCGGCCTTGTATCCCTTCATCATGTGCCAGCTCTGACCCAGGGACTCGGGCCCCCCGACGCCCCGATCCATGATCAAGAGGGGCCATTGCGAGAAGGCGATGGCGAAGATGATGCCGGGAACGAGGAAGAAGAGAATCCCGAAGCCGACGACGAGTTGCACGATCACATAGGCCAAGATGATCGGGACGAACCTGGTGAAGGCCGAGAAGAACGTGCTGAACACAACTGGCTCACGGCGCAGGATGCGCAGGGCCGCATAGAGGATCCCGGCAGAGAGAAAGCCGTCCAGCAGTCCGATTGCGGATCCCCATAGCAGCTTGCGGAACTGTTCGAAGGGTGGGATCTCTCCGGCGGAGATCGCCCCGATCGCGAGGGTGCCCCCGAGGATCCATGCCGCGAGCGCGGTGATCGGGATCTTGAGGAGACAGAAACCGATCAGGACCGCGGGGTCCCGCTTGAGGGCCTCCCAACCGCCGCGCAGAGAAAGGCTGACCAGGCCCTCACCGGGTGCTGCCAGCGGAGGCCCCGGTGGCGGTGAGTAGCCTGTCGGCGTGCTCATGTTCATCTCCTCCCAGCACGACGCCGTCGTTCCCGGCGTCGATTCCCCTTGTTCCTACCATACGTCCCGCCGGGCGTGAAGTTGCCCGCCGCGGGCGGCCCCGCGTAGCGGCATTCCCAAGGAGAGCAGGGGATGCTAGCGTGACGCGGAGCCCCGCTACCGACGGGACTGCTATCGCTTATCGACACACGGAGGGGAACGACATGGCTCGCATCCTGCGTTTCGATCGGTTGCCGATTGAGCGGCCGACCCTGGTTCTCGACCGGGAGCGGGTGATGCGCAATATCGCGCGCATGAGCGCCCGCGCCAAGGCCGCCGGCGTGGGATTCCGGCCCCACTTCAAGACCCATCAGTCCGCCCTGATCGGGGATTGGTTCCGGGACCATGGCGTGACCGGGATTACGGTCTCCTCCGTGGCGATGGCCGAGTACTTCGCCGCTGCCGGGTGGAGCGACATCACGATCGCCATCCCGGTCAATCCGCGGGAGATCGCGCGCATCCGCGAGCTGGCCGGTCTTATCGAGCTGGGGGTGCTGGTCGAGTCGCGGGAGACCGTCGACCTTCTAGCTGAGAGCCTCGATGCCCCCGTGCAAGTCTGGATCAAGGTCGATGCCGGCTACGGCCGTGCCGGGATCCGCTGGGATGAAACCGACCGCATCCGCGCACTCGCCCAACGCATCCGCGAGCAACGACGACTGAGCTTCGCCGGAATCCTCGCCCACAGTGGTCACAGCTACCACGAGGTCCGTTGGGGTGACATCCAGGCGACCCGCCAGGCGGTGCTGCGTGTCCACGAAGAGTCCCTGACCCGGCTCCAGGGCGTGCGGGAGGCGCTCCTCGCCGGGGGCCTCGAGGCCTGTGCGATCTCGGTCGGGGATACGCCGACCTGCAGTCAGGCGGAGCACTTCCGTGGGGCCGATGAGATCCGGCCGGGGAACTTCGTCTTCTACGATCTGATGCAGCTTCAGCTCGGTTCCTGCACGGGTGCGGAGATCGCCGTTGCGGTGGCCACGCCCGTCCTAGCGGTCTACCCGGAGCGCCGGCAGATCCTGCTCTATGGCGGTGCCGTGCACTTGGCGGTCCAGGCGTTGCCCGGGGCATCCGAACGGCGCTGGTTCGGGTGTCTGGCGGCAGAACTCGCCGGCACGACGGGGGAGACTCGGCCCCAGGTGGGCAGTCCCCACGAGTCTGCCGGGCGTGAACGAGCAATCACTGCCGAGCAGACCGAGGGACTCGGGATCCCCGAGATGGCGGCGCCGTTGACCTCACTTTCACAAGAGCATGGAATTGCCGATCTCCCCGAGGCACTGATCGAGACGATCCGGTGCGGTGACATCGTGCTTGTCTACCCGGTCCACTCCTGTCTGACGGGCAATCTCTACGATCGCTATGTGACCCTCGGGGGTGAGGAGATCCCACGCTTCCGCTCCCTGCCCAGTGCCTGAACGGACGGCGGGAGCGGGGGTGTCGATGCTCAATCAATTCGACAAGGCCCGATAGGACACTCTTGCCGCGGGCTGTTAGGGGCTCTCCCCGCTGACGCCCGATTCCTGCTATAATATGAGATGGACGAAGGTTACGCAGATCGGCAAAGCATGCCGCCGAGTGAAGGCGGAGCATGAACCCCAGAGACCAAGGAACGATGCTGCAGTGGAGAAAAAGAGGATGAGATCAGAGAAGCTACGCGCGATTGCCGGCGGCCGCTACGCGGTAGCCTGCGCATGCTTGGTTCTACTGGGCCTACTGATGCCCGCGGTCAGTCAGGCGGAGCGACTCACCCCCCAGGAGGAAGCCGCCTGGATCGCCACGCTCCGGGCCGAGATCGCCGCGCGCGGGGCCACCTTCCAGATCGCCGCGAACTCATTGACCAAGATCCCCTGGGAGGATTTCCAGCAGCGCTACCTCGGATTGCGGATCCCGGAAGGGATCGAATCACATCCGATCATTGACGACCATGGCATCAACGATCGGGATCTGCCTTCCCACTGGGACTGGCGTGAGCATGCGGGCGTACCCGGGATGCGCCATCAGGGTGCCTGCGGGAGTTGCTGGTGCTTCTCGGCGGCCGTGGCGTTCGAGTCGGCGATCATGATCGCCGAGGGCTTTGAAGTCGACATCAGCGAGCAGTATGCGCTGGTCTGCAACTTGGGCGGCAGCAGCTGCAGTGGCGGCTGGATGTGGGACGCCTACGAGGTCTGGCAGGACTACGGGGCGATCGCCGAGGAAGACATGCCTTATGAGGCTGACGATACGATCCCTTGTCCGGGCAGCACATATCCGCCAATCGCCGCGGCCGGCACGGTCCATGATGTGGATTACACAGTCAGTGCGATCAAGCAAGCAATCTACGACCACGGGATCATCTCGGCGACGGTGATGGTCTACCCCGACCTGGTACCCTATGAAGGTGGTTGTTACACGCATGACTGTCCCGGGCAATCGAATCATGCCATTGGCCTGGTCGGCTGGGACGATGACTACTGCGACGGCCAGGGCGCCTGGATCATGAAGAACAGCTGGGGAGATGATTGGGGCATGGGTGGCTATGCCTACATCCGCTACGATGCCGCCTGCATTGGACAGAATGGGACCTACGTGGACTACGTCCCGATTGCGAACCTACTCGGTATCAACCACGAGCCGCTGGAGAACACGGTAGACAGCACGAGCCCCTACGAGGTCGTTGCCGAAATCATCAGCACGGGCGGAAGCGTGGATTTGGCCGAGAGCTACTTGGCCTACCGCATCAACAATCAAACCTGGGCTCAGGTGGTTCTGATTCCGTCCGCTTCGCCAAATGAATACCTGGCCGACATCCCGGCCCAGCCAACGGGAACGAAAGTTGAATACTACCTGCACGCGGAGGACACGGTCGACAACGAGAAAACCGTCCCGATCTGGGCCCCGGAGGAATCCTACGTCTTCATCGTGGGCGATCTGGAGCTGATTCTCTGCGAGGACTACGAGCAGGATTCCGGCTGGACCGTGGGAGCCGCCGGCGACGACGCCACCAGCGGCATTTGGGAGCGCGTCGACCCGCAGGGGACTTACAACGATGGCGGCTATATGGTCCAGCCCGAGGATGACCATACCGAGTCGCCGGGAGTCCTCTGCTTCGTCACCGGCGGCCAAGCCGGTTCAAGTGTCGGCGACCATGACGTCGATGGCGGCAAGACGACCCTGCTCTCCCCCATCTACGACTTCAGCGAGTACGAACTCATCCTGCTCGACTACCGGCGCTGGTATACGAACCGGCGTGGCAGTAGCCCCTACAATGACATCTGGGAGGTCAGCGCCAGATCGGGCGAGTCGGATTGGGCGCCGATCGAGTACACGAGTATCTGCCGCGAGAACTGGAGCCACCAAATCCACATCCTGAATGACTTCGTCGAGCTGGGACCGGAAGTCCAATTCCGCTTCGTCGCCTCGGACGAAGGTGATGGCTCGCTGGTCGAGGCGGCGCTTGATGACTTCCTGATCAAGGGGATCCGCCGCGGAGCATCGGCGATCCATGAAGTCACGCCCATCCTGGCGGGGCCGTTGCTACGCGCAGCCCCGAATCCTTTCCAATCCGAGATCGCGTTCTCCTTCCGGCTGGCGGAACGCGGCCCGGTCGTGCTTCGCGTGCATGACTGTGCCGGTCGCCTGATCCGCGTACTACAGGCAAGTGCGATGGCCCCCGGCCGGCAGCGGGTGGTCTGGGATGGCCGGGACGGCGCGGGGCAATCCGTTCCATCCGGTGTCTATATGGCGAGACTGATTGCGGATGGAGTGTCCCATCAGATGAGCATGATGCTCATTCGATGATCACCTGATCGGCGACAGCCAGAACGCCGGTCGGAGGAAAGAGTTGACGTTGATCAGTCAACCAGCCAACAAGAACCTACTCGTTCCTCTCAGGAGCGCTCTTCATCGACAATGATATCCTCTTGCGCTCCAGATCCACGCCTATGACCCTCACGGTGACTTTCTGCTGGACCTTGACCACCTCGGCCGGGTCGCGGACGAATCGATCGGCCAATTGACTGATGTGGACGAGGCCATCCTGATGGATACCGATATCGACGAAGGCGCCGAAAGCGGTGACATTGGTGACCAGGCCGGAAAGCGTCAGGCCAACCTTGATATCCTCAATGCTGTTGATGTCCTCGGTGAAGCTGAAGGCCTCGAACTCCTCGCGCGGGTCGCGTCCCGGTATGGCAAGTTCCGCTCGGATATCCCGCAGGGTCGGCAGTCCGACCTTCTCGGTAACGTAGCGCTTCAGATCGATCCGATCCCGCAGCGACGAATCCCGCATCAGATCCTTTGCCTGACAGCCAAGATCGGTGGCAATGGCAGCGACGACGGGATAGCACTCGGGATGAACGGCACTCGCGTCGAGCGGGTTCTTCCCGTTACGGATGCGCAGAAAACCCGCGGCCTGTTCGAACGCCTTGGGTCCCAGACGGGGGACCTTGGTGAGTTTCCGGCGCGTGGCAAAGGGGCCATGTTCGTCGCGGAAGGCCACGATGTTCTGAGCGAGCTGTGGCCCGAAGCCCGACACGTAGGTGAGTAGCTGTTTACTGGCCGTGTTGAGGTCGACGCCGACCGCGTTGACGCAACTCATCACGACATCGTCCAGGGCGCGGCGCAAAGCCCCCTGATCCACATCGTGCTGGTACTGTCCGACCCCGATTGACTTGGGCTCGATCTTGATCAGCTCGGCGAGCGGGTCCATCAGCCGCCGTCCGATCGAGACGGCTCCGCGCACGGTGAGATCGTGGTCGGGAAACTCCTCGCGGGCGGCCTCTGAGGCGGAATAGATCGAGGCCCCCGATTCGTTGACCATCACGATGATGGTCTGAGCGGGCAGTTTCAGGCCGCGGACGAAGGCGTCCGTCTCCCGCCCCGCCGTGCCGTTCCCGATCGCAATCGCTTCGATGTCAAAGCGTCGGCAGAGCTTCCGCAGCGTTTCGCGCGCCGCCTGTGCACGCGCTTCCCCCGCATGAGGGTAGATCGTGTCACTGTGGATCAGCTTACCCTGCTCATCCAAGCAGACCAGCTTGCAGCCCGTACGGAATCCGGGGTCGATCGCCAGCACGTGCTTCTGCCCCAGGGGCGGGGCAAGCAGCAACTCGCGCAGGTTCCCGGCGAATACCCGAATGGCCTCGTCGTCGGCGCGGCGCTTCAGCGCGGTCCACATCTCCGTTGTCATCGCGGGCGCGAGCAAGCGCTTGTACCCATTCGCCACCGCCAGGGTGAGCTGCTGGGCCGCGGGCGAATCGGGTTCGGGCGCCCCCCCGCGGGAGTCAGCGGCGTGCGGCACGACAAACAGGCGGTGCAGCTCAGCCAATGCCATCTCTTCAGGGGGTTCGATCTTCAGGCTTAGAAAGGTCTCCTTCTCGCCGCGTCGCATTGCCAGAACGCGATGTGAAGGAGCGGTTGGCAGGGGTTCCTCCCACTCGAAGTAGTCCTTGTACTTGGCCCCCGGGTCCTCTTGGCCTTTGACGACCTTGGACTTGATGACCCCTCTGGTGCTGTACAACGCGCGCATGGCCATGCGCGCCCGCGCATCCTCGCTGATTGTCTCGGCGATGATGTCCCGCGCGCCGGCGAGCGCATCGTCGGCCGTCGCCACGCCCTTCTCCTCGTTCACAAAGGCCGCGGCTTCCGCGATCGGATCGAGGGAAGGTTCGGCAGGTGAATCCAAGAGCAGCCGCGCCAAGAGCTCGAGTCCCTTTTCACGCGCAATGGTGGCGCGGGTACGCCGTCTTGGACGATAGGGAAGGTAGATATCTTCCAGTGTCGCGAGGGTATCAGCGGCCGCGATCTGGGTCTTGAGTTCCGGGGTCAGCAGTTCCCGCTCCGCCAACGACTTGAGGATGGCCTCACAGCGCTTGTCCAATTCCCTCAAACCATGGAGGCGATCGCGGATGGTCGTAATGGCGACTTCATCCAGTGAGCCGGTGGCTTCCTTTCGGTAGCGCGCGATGAACGGCACGGTGGCGCCGTCGTCGAGCAGGGCGGCGGCGGCCTGTACCTTGCCGGGAAGTACATCCAACTCCTCCGCAATGCGAGTGATGTGGGTCTCGTTCATAGGCGTGTTCCTGCCTCTCTCGGGACTCGTGTCGCCATCTTCTCCGCATGAGGATCTGACGAGGATTTCGCACGAGATACAATGATTCAATAGCAATGGACGCCGCGGACAGGCAATGAGATCGGCGGCGGCCAGGGGACACGACCGTGCTCCCCCAGCGGCGCGATGGATGCACCCCCGCTGTTACCCACTCGTTACACGTTCTGCCCTCATTGCGGCGTTTAGCGGCGTCTAATGGAGTGAGAACTCCAACTCGGAAAGGAGGGTCACGATGCTACGCTCCCACGCCCGCAGACGGATCGTGTTCGCCGCGGCGGCGGTCACTGCCATCGCCCTACCGATGGTCCCACCGGCCGGCGCACAGGTCTCCCGGACTGCAGCGCCGCCGACCGGAGTACTGAGTGGCCGATTACCGGCTGGGGCGATCAACGCCTTGAGCAGCCGAGCACCGGCTAGGCCGTTTCTGTCCCAGTTGTCAAGCGAAGCGGGCGGTGGTGCTTCTGTCGACATGCCACCCGGTGCCGGGCCGGGAGGTCGCGGAGCTGCTCGGCGTTGTGAAGGGCAACACTATCCGCGCGCGCCACCTCGGCCGTGGCATCATGGCCGGGCTCAAGAATCTGGTCGGCGGGGAGATAGCTGAGTACACCAAGCTCATGGGCAAGAGCCGTGAGCAGTCCGTTGACCGCATGGTGCGATCAGCGGAGGTGCTCGGTGCCGACGCGATCCTCGGGGTGCGCCTGACGACCTCGATGGTGATGAGCCAGGCGGCCGAGATCATCTGCTATGGCACGGCGGTCCGGCCAAGACAGTACAGCTGGCCGAACGGAGCCGCGCCGGGCATGGAAGCAGCCCGGCCGGACAAGCCACCATGAACCTGCCGGCCGGGCTTGGGGGTTGAATCGAGACCCCGGGATGCCCGGGCTAGTCGATCAGGGTCATCTTCCGAGTCACCGTCATGCTTCCGATCCTCACCTTGCAGAGGTAGATGCCTGCCGCAGCGACCTGCCCGTCGTTGTCACGTCCGTCCCAGAGGAAGCGCTTGACCCGCTGGGGCGCGTCGCCCTCGTACAGATCGCGCACTCTGCGTCCGGTGTGATCATAGACCGCAACGTCGACCCGGCCGGTTGCTCCCGGCAGCGAGAGAACGATGCTGGTCGCCCCGGATGTCACGAACGGGTTGGGGGCATTCCAGAGTGCGAATGGAGTGCTTTCCCGTGCCGGTCCGACGCTCGCCGATTGGATCCCGAGCACCGCGGCGATCTCGCGGGGATCGACCCGCGGGTAGAGGTCATCCCGGTCGGTTGAGAAGCCCCCGAGATCCATAAAGTGCAGGTTGTAGTAGGACACATTAACCGACAGCTCGGCCACGGGATCGATGATCTCGAGGAAGCCCATGTTGATCAGTTCCCCGCAGGTCACGCAGTTGTAGTGGCCATAGGCCGGGTGATGGACGACATAGGTCTGATCCGGCTGGGGGCCTTCAGGCAGCTCGTGGAGCAGGGACGCGAGGTGCGTGGCCAGCTCGCGGCCGTCTGGGGTCCCGTTCTCATCCTGATCAGGATCCTCCGGATCCAGGCCGAAGTAGGGCTCTTCTTCATCCGTCAGGCCGTCGCCGTCGGTATCCTCGGCAACCGGCATCCAGTGCGCCGTCCCGTCCCCGGTCAGCACCGTTTGCAGGACCGTTGGGATGATCCGCCCGCCATTTTCGGTCCCGTCGAAGGTGAATCCGCCGTGAGCGATCGTATGGAGCGCGACGAATGGAACCGAGACAGAGAGCCCCTCATGGGGATTGACGATCTCCGCCACACCCATGTTGAGTGTGGTGCCGCAGATCTCGCATTGCTCGTTGCCGTCGGCCCAGTACTCCAGCATGTAGGGCTGATCCGGCATCTGCTCGCGCGGAAGCTGACTGATCAGCGCAAGGAGACCCTCTGCCACCTGGGGGCCGTCGATCAACGAGTCGCCATCCGTGTCGGGGATCGCCGGATCGGTCTCGAGCAGCGGTTCTTCCTCGGAGAGCAGGCCGTCCTCGTCGGGATCGGTCCCGCCGGAGGGAAGCAGATGCGGTGGATCGCACGGGAAGAGGATTTCCTTAAGGGCTTTTAGATCGGCCCGGCCCGAATGGATGCTGCCATCGAACCACAGACTGCCATGCTCCAGATAGTGGAGGGCAATGTAAGGTAGATCGATCGAGAGGCCGCGCTGCGCGTGCGTGATTCGCACAAAGCCCATGTTCACCGTTTCTTCACAGATGTTGCAGGTCTCAAGGCCGAACTGGAGATAGTCGGTCACGTCGACACCCGGCGGTGGAGACGCGATTAGCTGCTTGAGGGAATAGGCCGTTTGAACGCCATCCAGGATCAGGTTGCCGTCCGAGTCGGGAAGCTCCCAGTTCGTCCCCCGGATGATCTCCTCGGCAACCGAGATGTAATCCTGGTCTTGGTCGTCCTCGACGGACAGCCAGTGGGAATCCTCCGCTGACGCCAATCCCGCCGTGCCCGCCACCAGGGCCAGGGACGCCGCGAACGTGGCTGCCGTGCCGGCCCACCCCAGTGAGCGACGGCGAGGCTCTTCGGTGGGATCGCCGAAGAGGTGTAGACACTCGGCGTAGAGCCGGCGGTACTCGCGCAGCAGGTCGGGTGTGGTCAGGCATCCCGGGCAAGCCCAATGGAACAGGATCCTCTGATCATCGGGATCAATGTCATTTGGGGTGTAAGGATGTCGGATGAAGGTTTCGATGCAGCACGAAGGATAGCCGAACAGACGGCCCTCCAGACGGACCACATCGGGAGTGTGCCTCAGCCGCGTACCATCGAAGCGCTTCTGGTAGAACCCGGTGCGGCGCTGATCCCTCGCGAAGACCGTCTCGATCCGCTTGCGGCCGATCCGGGTCCGTCGGTCAACGGTATCGAGAACCAACCCACCAGAGCGGATCAGATCGCACTGCGCCTCGGTGAGAGCCCCCTCCCACCGGCTGAGCGGCTTGAGCCCGGAGCGCGTCAGCAAGACCAGATAGGCGAGCTGAAAGTCGAGGCCCGTAAGTCGTGAAAACCGCATGAGATCCTCCTTCCTGCGGCAGATCCGTGCTTGGCCGTGCCGGCCGAGCAGTGCGGCTGACTGCCTCCTTCGGTTTTCCATCTTGGGGCAGAGCGACAAGAGCAGGTGGGAAGCCTGGGGATTCTCCTTGAAAGGCTCTGCCTCCTGCGCCTCGCCGTAGGCCACACGACCAACCGCGGTCATCACGGGCGGCAGCATCTGTATGCTGGGCCACAACGCCGGGTAAGTCAAGCGTAGATCGACGCGATCCTGTACTCCAGACCAGTAGTGTCCAGCGTTTTCAGCATGGCTGAGAAGGAGTTGCCTCGGAGATCATGCGCTTCAGTTTCCTGCTCACCCGATCGAAGAGGTGTTCACTGATTATGCGCAGCGCCCGAGCAGAAATGTGTTCTGCGCGAGGCGGTAGGCCGGCCACGATCTTCAACCTAAGGAAAGCACGGAATGCCAGCGTGACGCCGTCCCCCCCCTGTTACCCACTCGTTACACGTTCTGCCCTCACTGCGGCGTTTAATGAAGTGAGAACTCCAACTCGGAAAGGAGGGTCACGATGCTACGCTCCCACGCCCGCAGAGGAATCGTGTTCGCCGCGGCGGCGGTCACTGCCATCGCCATTCCCATCGCCGCATCGGCCGGCGCGCAGGTCTCCCGGCCTGCAGCGCGGCCGACGGAAGTATTGACTGGCCGATTACCGGCCGGGGCGATCAACGCCTTTAGCAGCCGAGCACCGGCTAGGCCGTTCGCCGCAAATGTGATCATCCCGCAGACGCGTGCGTTCGCCGTCGGCCGGCCCGAGGTGGTCCACATCACGGGAGTCGATGTCGATGTGATGATCGCCGGCCAGACGGCCACGACAACGATGGACATCCACCTGCAGAATCCTTGCGCGGGCTGGATGGAGGCCGAACTGATCGTGCCGGTTCCGGACGGCGCTATCGTCCGGGGCTTCGCCTTCGCAGGACCGGCCCAGGAGCCGGTCGCTAGAGTGCTGCCCGAGGACGAGGCCCGCAGAATCTATGACGGCCTGGTTGCCAGGATCCGTGATCCGGCCCTGCTCGAGTTTCTCGGGTACAACCTCGTGCGCTCGAGCGTCTTTCCGGTGGAGGCGGGGGGAACGCAACAGGTCCGGCTGATCTACGAGCATCTGCTCCCCCGCGACGGAGCGCGCATCGACTACAGCCTCCCGCGAACCGAAGCACTCGACTATGGGGTGCCCTGGTCGATCGAGGTCTACCTGCGATGCTCCCAGGCGGTTTCGACCGCCTACTCGCCGAGCCACGAAATCGAGACCCAACGCCTGGCCGCGGGAGACATCATCGTTCGCTTGGCCCCAGGCGCCGGTTTGGAGCCGGGCCCCTTCCGCCTCTCCTTCCTATTGGAAGAGAGTGCCGTGACCGCCTCTCTCTTTGCCTACCCCGATCTGAAAGGGGATGGAGGCTACTTTCTCCTGCTGGCAGGCACACCCGCGGCGGCCGATGCACGCAGCACCGCCGGCAACGCCGGCAACGTTCAGACGGTCAAGCGCGAGGTGATCATCGTGCTCGACCGTTCGGGCAGCATGGGCGGCGAGAAGCTCGAACAGGCGCGCCAGGCTGCCCTGCAAGTCATCTCGGCTCTCGAAGATGGAGAGACCTTCAACTTGATCGTCTACAACGAGGGGGTGGATCTCTTCGCACCCGCGCCCGTCGTGAGAGGCGCATCGAGCCTGCGGCGGGCGGCGGAGTATCTCGCGAGCCTGCGGGCGAGTGGCGGCACCAATATCCACGAGGCGCTCCTGGTGGCCCTCAATCAGAAGTCCACAGAGGGGAAGCTGCCGATCGTGTTGTTTCTCACCGATGGTCTGCCGACGATCGGTCAGACCTCGGAGCATGTGATCCGCACGGCGGTCCGAGAGCGGAATCCCCAGGGGCGGCGGATCTTTACCTTCGGTGTCGGCGTCGATGTCAACGCGCCGCTGCTCGATGCGATCGCCTCCGGCACCCGCGCTCGTCCGACCTACGTGCTTCCCGGCGAGGATATCGAGGTCAAGGTCGCCCGGCAGTTCCAGTGCCTGGCCGGACCGATCCTCGCAGCTCCCGAGATCCACTTCACGGGATTGGATGGCGCCTCCGCGCGCAGCCGGGTGCGCGATGTGATCCCGACGCCGCTTCCCGATCTGTTTGCCGGTGACCAACTCGTGCTGCTGGGACGCTACACCGGTGAGGAACCCCTCGAGTTCGAGCTGACGGGCGACTTACTCGGTGAGCCCAAGGCGTTCCGCTACTGCTTCGAGATGGGCAAGGCGAGCACGAGGAACGCCTTCGTGCCCCGGCTGTGGGCGAGCAGGCGGATCGCTGCGTTGGTCGATGCCATCCGTCAAGCGGGGGACGGCCGCGCGACCGGCCATGCCGATGCGCGCCCGGCGGCGGATCCGCGTCTGAGGGAACTCGTCGACGAGATCATCGCGCTCTCGACCGAGTTCGGCATTCTGACTGAGTACACCGCCTTTCTGGCCGAGGAGGGAACCGATCTCAGCGCCCGCAATGAGCTCCTCGCCCGGGCGGCGCGGAATCTCAGGCAGCGAGCGGTGGCCGTGCGATCGGGCAAGGGCGCCGTGGGCCAGAGCCTGAACATCCAGACGCAGATCAACCAGAAGACCCTCAACTACAAGAATAGCTTCGTTTACCTGGATGAGGCACCTGCCTTTGAGGGCGGTGGAATTCAGCGGAATACGCCCCCCACCTCCGGGAGTAGTACCGGCAGACAGTTGCCGGAGGGTGTCACGAGCGTCTCCTTCGGCTCCATCCAGCAGGTCAACGACCGGACGTTCTTCAAGAGGCAGGGACAATGGGTCGACAGTCGGATCATCACGAACCAAGGCGTGGTCGCACCCACCCGAACCATCGAATTCGGGAGCGGGGAATTCCACCAGTTGGCGCTCAGGCTGGTGCAAGAGGGCCGGCAGGGAACGATTGCCCTTCAGGGCGACATCCTGCTCGAGGTCGATGGCCAGCGGATCCTGGTAAGGGCCCCGGCCGGGAATTGAGTCCGTGCTCGCCGGTCCGGAAAACAACGACAGAGAGAGGAGTGCAAGCAATGACCACGATCAACGGAACTACAATGGGGTCCACAGCGCAGATGGCGCTGGGAGCAACGACATCGAAGGCCGCCACGCGGGGGCTGATCCTCCTCGCCCTCCTGCTCATCATCCCGGCGGCGGGGGCCACGCAGGAAGAGACCCCGCGGATCCAGATCGCGATCCTGATCGACACGTCGGGCAGCATGTCGGGTCTGATCAACCAGGCCAAGACGCAGCTCTGGAAGGTCGTCAACGAATTCGCCACCGCTGAGCGCGACGGCCTGCGTCCCGAACTCGAAGTCGCTCTCTACGAGTATGGCAAGAGCAGTCTCTCGGGCGAGGAAGGTTACATCCGGATGATCCTCCCCCTGACGACCGATCTGGATGCCGTCTCGGAAGAGCTCTTCGTCCTGACGACGAATGGGGGAGACGAGTATTGCGGATGGGTGATTCAGGATGCGGTGACGGATCTCGCCTGGAGCCGGTCGCACAACGATCTGAAAGCCATCTTCATCGCCGGCAACGAACCCTTCACTCAGGGCGGTGTTGATTTTCGGGAGTCGTGCAGGGCCTCGATCGCCAGAGGCATCGTTGTAAACACTATCCATTGTGGATCATACGAAGATGGGCGTTCGGGGTTGTGGGAGGAGGGGGCCCGCCTGGCCGACGGGAAGTACATGAACATCGATCATGATCGGGACCTGGTTCATATCGACGCGCCGCAGGATGCCGAAATCGCCCGGCTGGGCGCGGAACTGAATACGACCTACGTTCCTTACGGCGCGTCCGGGGATGCCAGCGCGTCGAGACAGGAGGCCCAGGACACCAATGCAATGGCCGCGGCTCCCGCGGCGGCGGCGCAACGTACGCTCTTCAAGGCCTCGGTGCACTACAAGAACGCAGAGTGGGACCTGGTCGATGCCGTCAAGGGGGGACAGATCGATCTCGAGGAACTCAAGGATCTCGACGACGAGGCCCTTCCCGAGGAGCTGCGCGAGATGACGCCCGAGGAGCGCCTCGCCTGCATCGAGGAAAACAGCCGCAAGAGAACCGCGATTCAGGATGAGATCACCCGGCTCAACGAAGAGCGCAAGCAGTATGTGGCCGAGAAGATGCGCGAATTGGGCGAAGATGGAACCAGCACGTTGGACGAGGCGATGATTACGGCCATTCGCGAGCAGGCCGAGGCCCGCAAGTTCGTATTCAAGTAGACGCGACGGACCGCGCGAGAGGTAGCGGAGGCCGACGCGTCGCTGTGGTAGAGTACCGGCGAGCGGACCTCAGGCATCGATGCCGAAGGGGATTCCGATGAGTAGACCGTACATCCTGGTCGTCGAGGACGATGTCCCCATCCGGCGCGGCATCGTCGATGCCCTCCGCTTCGCCGGCTACGATCCCTTGGAAGCCGACAACGGCGAGGATGGCCTTGAGCTGGCGGTGAGAACCGACTGCGACCTCGTGCTTCTCGATCTCGTGCTGCCGCGGCGGCAAGGCCTCGATGTCCTCGAGTCGATCCGCCGCGACCGGCCGGTCCTGCCGGTCATCATCCTCACCGCCAGGGGGGGCGAAGACGACCGGGTCAAGGGCCTGCGACTCGGCGCCGATGACTACGTGGTCAAGCCGTTCAGCATCAAGGAGCTGCTGGCGCGCGTGGAGGCGGTGCTCCGGCGGTCGCCGGCACGGCCCTCCGATGTGACCCGCGTCGGCATTCCCGGTGGGTACGCCGATCTCGAACGGCGCGAGATCCGCTTCGAGGACGGGGGGCGTACGCCTCTCTCCGAGCGGGAAGTCGAGCTGCTGCGCTACCTCGCCCGCAACTCCCGTCGCGCGATCTCCCGTGAGGAGCTGCTCGCGCACGTCTGGCGTCTCAATCCCAAGACCGTGGGCGAGACGCGTACCATCGACATGCATGTGGCCCGGCTCCGCGAGAAGCTGCGCGACGACTCGGCTGCGCCGGCGATCATCGCCACGGTGCGCGGCAAGGGGTATCTATTCTCCGGCGAGGAAGGCGCACCGTGAGGCGTCCCTGGCTGACATGGGCGATCTTCGGCGTCTGTCTGGCCGTCCTCCTCTTGGCGATGGGCTGGGTGACGCAACTGACCCTGCGACTCGATCGGGAACGCGCTGCCGCCGGGCGCCGGGCGGTGACCGAAGAGAGCATCCGGCTCGCCCTGTGGCGCATGGATTCCGGACTCGCCACGCTCATCGCACGCGAGAGCGCGCGGCCCTACTTCGACTACAGCTCGTTCTACCCGGCCGAACGCGCCTATGCGCGCATGTTCGCTCCCCTGCGGGCGGGAGAGGTTCTGATCCCGTCACTCCTGCTGACCCAGGATCCGCCGCACATCCGTCTCCATTTCCAGCTCCATCCCGACGGAGCCCTGTCTTCGCCTCAGGTGCCGCGCGGGAGCCTGCGCGACCTTGCCGAGATCCGGTTCACGACTTCTGCACAGATCGGGGAGAGCAGCGAATTACTCGCAGAACTCGAGCCACATCTCGCCCCCGACGCCTTCGACGGACTTCCCGAGATCACCGAGCTGGACCCTCTTCTCCTGACCCGCATCACGCCGCCGTCCGAGATCGGGGAGAACGAGAGCCCCGATTGGCCACGCCGGCAGGAAGAGAGTGATGCACAGCAGGTGCGCAGCGCCGCGGAGTGGCAGATGCGCGCACTGATCTCCAAGCAGGCGAGTGCCCAGAATATCCTCAACAAGGCCGTCTCCAGCCTGCCCTTCGAGGCGCTCGACTACTCCGGGGAAACCGGCACGATCCGCGAAGGGCTGATGACGCCGCTCTGGATCGGCGACCTGCTCGTCCTGGCCCGCCGCATCGTCGTTGACGGAGCTGAGTACATTCAGGGATGTTGGCTCGATTGGTCCTCGATCAAGAGCTGGTTGCTCCCCGGCGTGCGCGATCTGTTCCCGGAGGCGGATCTGATGCCGGTGGGGCCCACGGGCGACGAGGGGCAGGGCCACCGGTTGGCCTCCCTGCCGGCCGGATTCGTTCCGGGGCCGGTCTCCCTGACGCCCGCGGCAGAGGCTTCACCACTGCGCATCTCCCTGCTGATCGCCTGGATCTGCGCCATCCTGGCCGGCGTGGCGGCGGCCGTCTTGCTCCGCGGCACCGTGTCGCTTGGTGAGCGGCGGGCGGCATTTGTCTCCGCGGTCACGCACGAATTGCGGACACCGCTGACGACTCTGCGGATGTACGCCGAGATGCTGGCCGGCGGAATGCTTGCCGATGAGGGCAAGCGTCAGGAATACCTCGACACCCTTAGCCGGGAGGCGGAGCGGCTGGGGCACCTGGTCGAGAACGTACTGGCCTACGCACGTCTGGAGAAGGGCAGTCCGGGGGAACGCAGCGAGACGCTGACCATTGCGAGCGTCGTCGACCGGGTCCGCGAGAGACTCGCCGCTCGGGCCGAGCAGGCCGGCATGTCACTGGTCGTCGAAGCTTCCCAGGATGAACTGACCACGTCGGTTCATACGGATCCCTCCGCCGTCGAGCAGATCCTGTTCAATCTCGTCGACAATGCCTGCAAGTATGCCTCGCGGGCGGAGGATGATCGCATCCATCTCCAAATCGGGGTCAGGGAGCGGTACGTGCATGCGCGCGTGCGGGATCATGGTCCCGGGATCCCGCCCGGCGACGCCCGCCGTCTCTTCCGCCCGTTCTCGAAGTCGGCGCGCGATGCGGCGAACTCGGCTCCCGGTGTCGGCCTGGGGCTGGCCCTCAGCCGGCGTCTGGCGCGGAAGATGAAGGGCGATCTGTTCATCGACAAGGATGTCCGGGACGGGGCGTGCTTTGTCCTGACGATGCGTAGGGCGTAAGCGCGGCGGCGTGTCGGTTTGCCTGGCGCGGGATCACCCGATTCCCAACCACCCGAACAACTCCCCCAGACCCATGCCGTAGACGTTGGCGAGCATGTGGGCGATGACCGCGGGAATCAGGCTACCCGAGGACTCGCGGAAATAGCCGGCGATCAGCCCGAGGGCGAAGGTGCTGCAGAGGATCTGGATACCCTGGATGGTGTCGATACCCATGACCAGCAGGGGAATGTGCATGGCCGAGAAGTAGACGGCACCTGTCAAGACCGGGACGCTCAAGTTCAGGCGCCCGATGTGGAGGCCATGATTCCGCAGCGGGTCGACAATGGTCTGTACAAGCCCGCGGGCAACGACCTCCTCGAGCGTACTGGCCACGATCAGCACGCCGATCAGCGTCTGCCACCAGGTGAAATCCGCCGCGAAGTGATCCGGCCCCGGCTTGGGGAAGGGCAGGAAGGCGAGCGAGATGAGCAGCTCGGCGGCGAGCACGATCAGAGCCACTCGCACGAAACGCCATTGACTGCCTCTTTGGAATCCGAAGCGGCGGAGGTTTCCTCGCCCGATGATCAACATGATCAGAACGGCGACGATCCCCATCGTGATCTGGAAGGTCAAGGTCGAGAGCCACGGGTCAACATCCGGGCCGGACTGCAGCAGTCTGTCGGGCAGTCGGGAGACCGGTCCCGCGATGGCGAAGACGACCAGCCCCAGAAGAAACCCAAGCGGTACCCGCAACCAGGTTCTTGCACTCGTACTCATGCCCGCAGCTCCTCTCTAGTCCCAAGACAAGCGTCTCTCACCGCTCGTGATTCCCGGATGCCCGGCCGGCAATCGCAGGTCGCGCGAGCGGTCGTGTGCGGGGCGGCGGAGAACCACCGGGCCCGCGGGGCGGCCCCTCGACAAACCGCCGACACGCTACAACCCCACTGTGAATCCCACCCCGACCATCTGCGCCTCCCGGAAGTTGGGCGGCAGCGCTCCATGGACAAGCTTCAGCAGAACCGCCGTGCGCGTATCGCGATCGACATACCAATTCCAGGAGAGCTCGAGGATTTGCTCGTCCTCGTCTCGCTCCAGGTCCCGATACCAGCGGTAGCGGACCTGCAGGTCGAGTGGGCGCAGCAAAGGGGCGAGGGCGACGACTTCGACATCCAGGCGCTTCCGGTCATCCAGGTCGGGACCCGTGTGCCGCACGCGGTGGAGGTAGGTGTAGCCGACGCGCACCGTGGGAGGCAAGAAGCCGCGCGGCATCTCGATCGCCTGGTGCCAGGCGAGCAGCGGCCAGTCGAGCAATGGCAAGGAGAAGGTCACGGCGGGACCGAGCGTGTAGTCGACTACCCGGAAGTCCTGATCGCTCTCGAATCCGGCTGGGGAGAGCTGGAATCCGATGGCATGGACATGCCGGCGGGCCCACCGGGGCGTGGGTAATGTGTAGAGCTTCAACCATGAGAGGGCCAGCTCGAGATCGAGGGCATTGTGAGCCTTGCGCGCCCGGCGGTCGACGGCGAGCATGCCGGTTGCGTTCACCCGGCAGCGGATGGCATCAGCGAACAGGCGCTGCCGGAGAACGGGAAAGTCGAACTGTGCCTGGAAATCGACGCCCACCCGGTCCTCTTCGTCCTCGAGAGTGCGCAGATCGAGGCTGCCCGATACATGTCGGTCGACGAAGCGGACAAAGCGCACGAAGCCTCCGGCCGGTTCAGAGAGAGCGTCTTCGGCGCGCTGAACCACGATCTTGCCCGGCGGATGTTCCGGCATGGCCAAGAAGAGCGTATAGGAGCAGTCGGGATCGAGTCGGGCGTAGAGCACTGCTCCTGTTGTGTGATCCGGCGCGTCTCCCACGCCCCGCCAAACAATCTCATCGATGGGGACGATCGTCTCGGGATCACAGTCCGAGCGCAACTCGTAGTTGGACACATCGATGACGGCCTCGCGCGGCAGCTCAATGCGCCGGCCGGATGACGCGCGAAAGGCAACCTGGATGTCGTAGTTGAAGCGCACGCTTGCCGGCCGATCGGCAGGCGTCCGCTCCAGTGTCGCCGTCGAACCGGCGAGCGACGAGACGGCGCCATGCGCCGGGGCGATTCGCAGGATGGGGGTGCCGAGCAGTTGGTCGAGCGGCGGAGTGGATGACAAGGTGAGCAGCAAGGCGGGGAAGAGAGCGAGCGACAGGACAAGCGACAGAGCAAGCAGCAGGGCGGCAAGGAGGGCCGGCAGTCTGATCAATCCCCGCCGCGCTTCGGGCGGTGCCGGTGGGGGCTTGGCGCGCAGACCCTGCGACGCCGATAGGGGCGTATCACGTGGACCCTGCGACACCGATGGGGGCATATCACGCGGACCCTGCGGCGCCGATGGGGGCTTGGTGCGCGGGTCCTCCGGCAGGGGCATTACCCGTTCCGCGACCCAGTCGCGCAACGAACGCATCTTGCGGTTCCAGCGCAGGAAGACGCGCGGTGAGAGCTCATCGATGCGGTAGCCCTCCTGGCGGAAGACCTCCTCGAGTGATGCGACCAGCGCCTCCTTCCAGAACGAGGACCACTGCGCGGGAGAAGAGCCGGGCAGCAGTCCGCCTAGCTGCAGATCGAGGAACTCTTCGAGGGTCGGAAGCGGGGGAGCGCGACGGATCACACGGAAGATCGCTTCATGAAGAAGCTCGGTGACACGGGCACGGGTCATTACTGGACCTCAACGAGCTGTGTGCGCGACCTCCCCAGGCTTAGGAATCCGATTCCACCAGACGGCCTCGACAATGCCATCGCGTAGCAGAAAAGTCACGGGCAGTGCTCTAGAGTATTGCCGGATCACACGTTCGCTTGCATACCCAACGGGGAAGTTCGGCAAGTGACGCAGCCGCCAGGCTTGTGCGGCATTTCCCTTGCCGGAGAAGACCGCCGCCACGCGCGGCCCCGTGGAGTTTCCGGCGATGGCCTTCAGCGCCGGCAGACCTGCGTCACACGCCTCGCAGTCGGGTCCGATCAGCGCGACCAACACCGGCCCCTCATCGATCGGTGGCCGCACGCCCTCGACCGCCATGCCCGAGAGGTCCGTGCCGGGCCCGATTCCGACGACGAGACCGTCGATCGGCAAGGCGGTGCCGAAGCCTGTCAGTACGATGACCGGGATCAGTAGAACTGCGAAGAGCGTCCACTGCCGGGGACGTGCCCGAAACCGTCCGATGAGGAAGAACCCGATCGCGGCGGCGATAATCACGATCGTATCCTCGATGATCACATCCTGCGGTCCCCGTTCGATCAAGCGCCCGAAGCAGCCGCAATCGGTGATGTTGCCGTGGGCCCAGGCCCAGGCCGTGATTCCGATGAAACCGAGCATCATTAGAATCGTCAGCGCAAACAGCACGCGCGGCCAAACAAAGGCGATCAGGGCGGCGGCCAACGCCAGTTCGGCGGCCACGAAGAAGAAGGCGAGAAACGGAGACCAGGATGCCGGCGTTACCTGGTGGGCAGTGATCTGTTCGGCGAAGAGGACCGGATCGCCCGCCTTGAGGAAGGCGGCGACTGCCAGCACGCCGGCGGCATAGAGGCCAAGCACGAAGGCTGCTCCGATCCGCCAACGCGGGACCTGGAAGCTCATCGGTTCCCCTCTTCCCAATCAAGAAGGATGTCGACCAGATCGGATTCCATCGATACTTCGGGCTCATCCTCGATGCGTCCGATCTCCGTGCCGTCGGCCAGAACGATGAACGTCGGTGTCGCCTGTACCTCGTGGGTAAACAACAGTCCGGCCGGTTCCGCCATGTTGTCGTCGACGCCGACGCAGGTGACCTGGATCTTGTCATTGGCCGCCCGATCGAGAACGGCGAACAGGGCGGGCAGATGTTCCTTGCAGGTGCTGCACCAGGTTCCGAAGAAGGCCAGGATCTCGATCGGCTGCTCGGAGGCGGCGATGATGTCGACCATGGTGGGCTCGGGTTCGTAGGCATGTACCCGCCGACCATAGACGGGCTGGCGGGCGACGAGATCCTTGCGCGCCAGCGGGCCGACCAGCGGCGGCGCGGCTTCGACGACGAGCTCCCAGTCGCCATTGCTGAGACAGAGACGGCCTTCGGCGTCGGCGATGGCGATTCCGACGGACTGGCCGCTGTTGGGAGGCGGCGCCACGACGTGCCCCGTTTCCGTGAGGACTGCCTGTCTGTCGTGCGTGGTCGCCTGACCCGATTCGAGGTCAACGACGAAGGCGCGGTCCCACTGAGAGGGCAGCAGGAGAAGTGACTGATAGTCGATGCTATCGAAGACCTCTCCGCCGGTGACTTGCACAACGGCCGAATCCGCCGTTGCCGCGGCGCTCGGGTTGCCCGTGCTCTGGTAAACCGTCAGGCGGATCGTCAGACCGGCGTTCTCCACCCAGATGTCCTGCTCTGCGGCTGGCTGTCCATCCGTGGCCAGTGCGTGCTGGGCCGGGACGCAGAGGGCGGTGAGGGCACACAGGCAGACCAACCGCAACCAGACCAACCACAGGTGCCCGCGCTGGCGAATCGGGCTGGTCCGCGCCGCAGGCGCGACTGGTGAGCTCATCTCGATCCGCTTCCTCTCTTCCGCCTCACCCAACCCTGGGCACCGTCTCCATCGACGACTCAGGGGCTCTGCACGCAGCCGGGGAGCCTGTCACCCGAGTATAGAAAAAAACCCACCCCGTTCCGGCCGGTTCCCTGCTGGGCTGGCCGCCCTGACCATCCGGCCAACCGGAGCCGAGGGGTGGTCTACTCGATCTGCGCCAAGAGCTGATTCTGCTGGACGGCATCTCCGGCCCTGACCGCGATCGCCTGGACGGTCCCGTCAATGGGCGTGCAGATCTCGTTCTCCATCTTCATCGCCTCGAGAATGACGATTACATCCCCTGATGTCACGGTATCGCCTTCCGAGACAAGCACCTTGATGATCAATCCCGGCATGATCGCGGTGAGGTCGCCCTCGCCCGCAGCCGCGCTGCCGGCGGCCTCTTCGCCCGGTCGCTCATCGAGGCCCTGGGTCTCGCAGGAATGAGCGATCCCATCGACGAAGGCACGCCCCTCTCCCAGTTCGATCGCATACTTCAGCTCGCCGATGGTGACCGTGGTCCCGGTGACTTGCGGTTCGAATCGCTTGCCGTTGACCAAGATCGCCCGGCCCTGCTGCTCGATCTCGTAGGCGGTGCCATCGAGATGCAATGTGAAGCTATTGACCATGGTCGATTCCTTAGTTGAGTTAGATCCCCCCAACACCCCAGCCGATGCTGCCGCAGGAAGAGCCGGCGGCGGCCTTCCAGCCGCTACGCCCCCCGGTCCCCGGCGCGGTCACCTGGGTGCGCTCGCGTTCCTTGAGTAATCGGGCCGCCACCGCGGCGACGATTGCCTCGCTCCGGTCGATGCCCCGCTGTCTCAACTTGAGAAAGGGCCGGGCGACTTGCGGGAACAAGGCGTAGGACAGGACATCCTCTTCAGATTGCGCCAACGTCCCGATCTCCTCGCGGGCCTTCTCGAGCCCGGGGGCGATGCGATCGGCAGGACGGCAATCGATTGGTTCCTCGTCACCGATCACCTGGCGGCGGATCTCGGCGTCGATGGGTGCCGGCGGTCGGCCATAGTAGCCGCGGAAGTAGTTCTTCACCTCCTCGGGCACGACCTTGTAGCGCTTGCCCAGCACGACATTGAGGGTCGCCTGGGTGCCGACGATCTGGCTCGAGGGGGTGACTAGCGGAGGATAGCCCATCTCCTTGCGCACCCGCGGAACCTCGGCCAGCACCTCCATGTACTTGTCCTCCGCCCCCTGCTCGCGGAGCTGGGAGACCAGATTCGAGAGCATGCCGCCCGGGATCTGGAACTCGAGAACGTTGACGTCGACTCCCGCCATGCCGCTCTCGAAGCGCAGATAGCGCCTGCGGACGTCGGCGAAGTAGCGTGCGATCCGCGCGAGGCGGGCGAGATCGAGTTTCGTATCGCGGGGCGTGTCCTGCAGGGCGCTGACCAGCGACTCGGTCGGGGCTTGGGAGGTGAGCAGGGCCATCGAGGAAATCGCCGTGTCGACGATGTCGACACCCGTCTCGGCGGCTTTGAGCAACACCATGCTTGCCATGCCGCTGGTGTAGTGAGTATGCAACTGCACCGGAATCGAAATGCGCTGCTTCAACGCGCGTACTAGTTCCTCGGTGGCATAGGGGGCCAGCAGTCCGGCCATGTCCTTGATGCAGATCGAGTCGGCGCCCATCTTGGCCAATTCACCAGCCAGGTCGGCGAACTTCTCGATGCTGTGGAAGGGAGAGAGCGTATAGGAGAGCGTCGCCTGCGCATGTTTGCCCTCGCGTTTGACGATCTCCATCGCATAGCGCATGTTGCGGGGATCGTTGAGCGCGTCGAAGATGCGGAAGATGTCGATGCCGTTGCGGGCCGCCTGGACGACGAAGGACTCGACGACATCGTCGGGATAGTGGCGATAGCCGACCAGGTTCTGTCCGCGCAAGAGCATCTGCAGCTTGGTCTTCGGCAGAGCCTCGCGGAGCCGGCGCAGGCGCTCCCACGGGTCCTCGCCCAGAAAGCGCATCGCTGAGTCGAATGTCGCCCCGCCCCACATTTCAAGCGAGTGGAAGCCGACCTCGTCCAGCTCCCCGGTGATCGGGAGCATGTCGTCGGTGCTCATGCGCGTGGCGAATAGGGATTGGTGGGCGTCCCGTAGGACGGTGTCGGTGATCCGCAGAGATTCTGCCATGCCTCCCCCTCGGACTGCGGTGCCTATCTCCAGTCCAGTGCGCTGGATGCTACGATAGCCGGGCGGCTGTCCGCAACCCCGGTACGCCGGGCGAGCGCCGCGCGGATCCGGCAGGCGCCCCTGGGCGAGCAGCGCGCAGACCCGGCAGGCGCCCCTTGGGCGAGCAGCGCGCAGACCCGGCAGGCGCCCCTGGGCGGATCGCTCCCGTGACGGTGTGGGGGCTTTGGCAGGCCGGTCCCGCAGGTCCGATCCGGTCCGCTCGCCCCATTGAGCTGTGCCGAATCGCGCGAAGCGACCTAGGCAGCTTGGCGTCCCGATCGCTGGCGGGTGGCATCTGCGGTTCCGGGCCTCCCGGCCGTCTTGGCGCGATTCCCGAGCAGGCGGATCAGTTCGCGGAAGAGCAGCGGGTTGAAATCCTCGCGCATCTCGTTCTGCATCACGCGGACTGCGGGAAACGACTCGAGGGCTTGGCGGTAGGCGCGCTGGGTCGTCAGGGCGTCGAAGACATCGACCAGGCCGGCGATCTTGGCGAAGAAATGGATCTGGGAGGTCTCGCGTCCCTCGGGGTATCCGTTGCCGGTACATCGTTCATGGTGTTGCCGGATGAGCGCCAGGGTGGCGGGGTCGGAATCTCCCATCGTCTCGAGGATTTCGGCGCCGCGCTGCGGATGGCCGTGCATGACCTCCCATTCTTCATCGCTCAGCGCAGACTGCTTTTCCAATGTGGCACGATCGATCTCGGCCTTGCCGAGGTCCATCAGCAGCAGGCCGGTTCCGAGATGGGTGAGCTCTTCTTCGCTGAGTCCCAGGCGCACGCCGAGACCGAGACCCAAGATGCAGGCATTCGTTGCGTGCGAGGGAAGTTGGTAGGTGGAGGCCATGCACTGCAGCAAGTTGTTGAAATGTTCCGCCCGGGCGAGGATGAACTGGGTCAGCGTCCGGGCTCCGGCAGTCACGCGCTCGAGATCGGCATTCGCCTGCGGCGCCTCGAGGACGCCCTCGGTGAGCTGGGAGATGCATTCATAGACGACGCTGGCCTTGATCTCGGGGGTGAGGTGGTCTGCATCGGCCGTCAGTTCATCGAGATGGCTCTCCATGTGGCGCAAGTAGGGGCGCCTGTCCGCGGCGGCGACGAAGACGAACTCGACGCCGCGTTGCTCCAGCTCCTCCTTGTGTCTGGCGCTGAGCGCAAAGTTGTCGTCGCCATAGGGAACGTACTGGTCACTGTCGGCGAGCCTGACATAAAGACGCAGATCCTGCTCGCCGTCCGTCTGCAGACTGCGCAGCGGTACGGGAAAGAATGCGTCCTCTTCCAGGACTTGTTCGCGCTCGCCACTGTCGGCGGGTTCTGGGCGGGCGGCATCCGTCTTCGCTTCCGGGTTCTCGGCAGTCTTCGCCTCCGGCTTTGCGGCGCTATTCGCCTCACCCTCGGCTTCTGCCTTCACGCCCTGTTCCACTCCTTCGTGCTGCACATCTCCATCCTTGGATTGGGACTTGTCGCTTGGCATGCTTGACCGTGACCTCCCAGCTCATCGGTTGGTCGAGTAGGGCGTCCTGTTCCCGGGGCGGCCCACTTCCCCCAGCGTCTGGGATCGAGCAGGCGGCCCGCTTCCCCCAGCGTTTGGGATCGAATAGGCGGCCAGTTCCCGCGGTTCGATCGGCACGGCCTAGCCCGGACTATTCATGAAGCGA
>JAGMBO010000108.1 GCA_023129715.1 Candidatus Eiseniibacteriota bacterium
CCCCAGCCCACGAGACTGTGACCGGTTTCGGAAGCAGGGTCACCGATATCCACCATGTCGAGCTGGACGCATTCCGACGCGCCTGCAGCAGTTACCAGCCCGATGCTCAGAACAACACCCAGGAAGACTGAAAACCTTCGCATCACGTTCATTGCTCCACCTCCATCTTGTTGCTCGGGAGAGCAACCTGCGGCGTCGTGTGTTTTCGGTGGAGAGCTAAGCCGAAGTTGTCGCACCAGAGATGAAACACCTGCGTGTCGTCTACCCCGGGCGGGCCCCCCACAGGGAATCTGAAGAGGCTGGCAAGCCTGAGAGCGGCGTCGCGAAAGAAGTGGCAATCGGCACTTGATGTCTATCCTCTGCGCCTCCCACTAGGTTTGACAGTCTGGCTACGAATAGTCTGAATCACCTCCTTTCATCGAGACCTTCCCTTCATTGGATGTGCGTGGCCCGAAGGAGCACGCGTGCCTCGTAACGAGCGGCAGCTTGCCCGACGCGCCTGGCGCAATAGTGAGTGAGGCTGGTTCAATGCTGGCCGTTTGCAGGACGTGTGCGTGAGCGGAAGAGGAGATGGAAAGAAGACCTGCAGAGACAACGCACGCGCCGAGGCGGAGGGAATGCAAGGGCAGCCCTAAGAACTCGTGGATTGACCAAGAGCAACCACTCATCTTGCGACTCTTTGCGGTGCAATGACCGCTTCGTCTACGCCCAGTCGGTTCTCAACGTTTCCTTCGTAGAGCCATGCTGTTGTCGCAATTGTCAGAATACGTGAGGATGAGCCATGAGTCAAGAGTCAAGAGTTTCGGAGAGGGGACTCCAGGACCTGACCCCCAGGAATCGGTCCAGGCCGTGAGTTACACACTGGCAGCGGCAATGAGGGGCGGTAAGTCTATGTCCCGCAGGCGCTACTGTGTTGGGCCGAGCATCACCCACATCCGGGAGGCAGACGTGCTTATCGCCGGGGGCGCGCCGAGCCCCTGATGGTGGGGGCTATCTCGGGCGGGTGAGCGGGCCGTTGATCGATCGGATCGACTTGAACGTCGAGATGGCCTCGGCGCGATTTCGGGAGATCTCGCTCTTTCAGCCTTCCGAAGACAGCGCGACTGTGGCCGGGCGAGTGGACGCGGCGAGGGAGCGGCAGCGGGAGCGATTCGCAGCGCACGGGCGAGTGCGCCTGAATGCCGAGATGGGACTGCCTTGATCCCGCAGAGGCGTTGGTGGGCGAGACGGATGCACGGCTAGATTCCCGGCTATCCTGCGCCCACCAACGCGCTCCCAGACTTCTCCGTGTGCGGTCTTGTCTGCGGGAAGGGCATCGCCTCCTCTCAAATGTCTAGTTGGAGAAGAGCTATCTTACGTGAATCACCTTCCCGTTCATGTCAGCGCGCCCGTCCATCCGCACCTGGTAGAGATAGATGCCCGGGGCAACGGGGTGCCCGGATGCGTCTTTCCCGTCCCAAATGAGCTGGTGTTGGCCGGGTTGGAAGAGTTGATCGGCCACCCTGCGGACCTGACGGCCCTGGATGTCGTAGATCAAGAAGGTCACCGGTGTTGCATCATTGAGTCTCAGCTGAAGGGCAGTACTCGTTCGGAACGGGTTCGGCTGCAGATGCAGTGCAGGCCCTGGGTGAAGTGCTGCCGTCGGAATGCTCGCGGGTGGTGCGAAGGTCTGACACGGGACCACCATGATGGTATTGATGCACATCTGTCCATAAGTGTCAAAATGCGCCCATGGAGGCTCCGTGGAGACGAACTTGATGGTGTGTATGCCTGTGCCCTCGATGGTGACCGACGACATGTACCAGATCTCTTCGGTCAATTCATCTCCGGCCCAGCTGAAGATGAGCTCGGAAGCTTCTGGGTGGCCGGCAGGGTAGAGGAATACATTGAACGCATCCTTAGCAAGCCCGTCCAGGTGATGTAGCTTGAGAGACAGCGGGCAAGCGCAGCCGCCAAGGTCGAGATCGACGGTGGCCCAGTCGTTGCCGTCGCCATTCGCTTCCGAGGCATAGACCGCCCGGCAATTCGCGATCCCCCCGTAGTTGCCACCGCTGGTCTCCGGTTCGATGGGTCCCCACCCCTGGAGATTGTGACCGCTCTCAGATTCAGGTACCCCGATGTCGACGAAGCTGCAAACCGGAACCCAGTCGTCGACCCTGATGGCGTCAAAGGCGACTTGCCCGTACGTGCCGAAGCCGGACCAGGCCTCACCCTGCGCGACGAGCTTCACGGTCATGATTCCCGATGTAAGGACGCGAATCGCCGTCTTGTGCCATACCTCACTCGTCCCCGGGGATCCGGGATAGGAGAAGAGCAGCCGTGCGTTTTCAGGCTCCCCCGGCGGGTAGAGGAGCACGTCGAACGCATCCTCGGCCGCGCCTTCCAGGTGCTGTAGAGTCAGGCACTTCGGGCCGTAGCACTCCCCGAAATCCAGGTCGATCGTGGCCCAAGGCTCCTCAGGAGCCGCCGGCGCCCAGATCACCCGGCAATCCTCGACACCTCCGTAGTGGCCACCGGTGTTGGCTGGCTCAATGGGCCCCCAGCTCACTAGGTTGTGACCGGCCTCCGAGCCGGGGTTGCCGA
>JAGMBO010000109.1 GCA_023129715.1 Candidatus Eiseniibacteriota bacterium
ATCGGTGGCCGGGATGGCGTGGAATACGCACACTGGGCCTCACTTTCTCAATGGACTATGACGTGTTCGACCGAGAGGTTGCGAACTTCGTCCTCTGCTTTCTCTCAGGCAACTACACTCGATTACCCATTCACAGCACTCTCGGTCCAGTTGCCGCTTTCCTCGGCTCCGGCGCGTCCCTCGAATTCCCCCATGACCATCCGGCGACGGAGACAGAGCGGCATGAACTTACCACTCAGGTCTCCAGGGCAATCAGTCGCACCAATCTCGTGGACCTTGTTGGCATGTTGGGAGACCGACTTCCATTGCCCAAGCAGGAGCTGAGGCCACCACTCCGCTACAGGGAAGCGCGAGAGGCGCGATTGGCGTTCACGAAGGGAAACCGACAGCGCGCGAGGAGCATTGAAGAGAACTATGTCGTTCAACACCTCGTAATGCCCCGTCTCCGCAGAGCCTGGTGGAACCTGCCAATTGCTGATCGCCTTCGCTTGGCCAACCACATAGAGTCGCTATCGTGGAATCGGTATGGCAGTCGTGCCAAGCCGGTACTTCAACAGATGCCAGCACTCTACAGCTACATCGAGATTCTTGCGATCTCCGGCCTTGATCCTGCCCGATCAAACAAGGCCTCCGACGTCACTGACATCCAGATGATGGTCGTTCCACTGGCATATGCTCACGCATTCGCGTCGAATGACCGGTGGATGCGCCACCTGCTCACACGTGAAACCCACTTCCACGAGCAGAATGGGGTTGCCTTCCTGGGTTCCCACTCGGACCTTGCGAGATACTTGGGCGAGTTGGCCTAGAAGGGAAGCGGATCTTCTTGCTTGCCCCTACGCTGCGAGGTTCCCGGGATCGTAAGACCTGCCCTGACGGATGGCATCGCAGGGGATTCCGGCTCTATTGGCGGTGGAAGAGCCGAGGACCGGGGCGACCCAGAGTGTCTCCTGAGATCCGCGATCTGATTCGCCAGATGTCACGAGTGAACCCTCTCTGGGGGGCACCGCGGATACACGGGGAACTGCTGAAACTCGGCATCACGACCAGTCAGGCCGCGGTTTCCAAGTACATGGTGCGTCATCGGAAGCCGCCCTCGCAGACCTGGCGAGCATTCCTAAGGAATCACGCCAATGACATTGTGTCGGTTGACTTCTTCACCTTCGCGATTGCCTGATTTCGCACTGGGAGCCGGGCTCTCGATGCGAAAAGGGGCCTTCCGGGCAATGGCTCCGGACTTATTCTACAGCCTCAACGACAGGCATCACCAGCGGTTGGACCTGGCGCGGCCCTGGCCAGGTAGGGTCGCGAACTGGTCCGCCGGCTTCCCCTGGCCAGGGGCGTGCCAGGGCCAACCGCCTGCTGAATGCCCTGGTTAGGTGGTGCCCCAGTCGGAGACTATTGCTGAGCATAGTCCTTTGTACCAAGGTCGCGATCACTGTACGTCAGGAATGGGCCCAGCATGCCTGATAGCTGGAGGGCTTTCGGCCCCATCCGGCCAATAGTATACAGGCGCGCAACTGCCCTTGCGAGTCTTTCGAACGTCCTAAGAAGCTCGCAGGCGATAGAGGCCTCAGCCTTCGCGTAGCCTTCTGCTGAACCCAGTTTGGCTTCAAGTTCGGGCTCATCCTTCATGATGGTTGTTGCGATCCGATCCCATTCATCTTCTGGCGCCGCACTGGGCCTCACTCGACCACATGCTACATCGAGATTGTGATACCTGGCTCGCTGTCCAAAGTCCGAGAGAAGGCCCACAAGTGCGCGAAGTCGCTCGTCCCCACTGAGAAAGGTGTGATCCTTACGACCAGACGGGACACGAGCAACGTATTCAGCGGAGAAGCAATTGCTGACCACATCATCGAGAAGCGGTGTGAGATTATGACCCGAGCGATTCTTGGGCCAGAGGAGCTTGTTTGGATACTGCCCATGTTCTTCGAAGTAGCGAACGACAAGTGTTACCTTTAGGAAGCGTTCTAAGCCACTCGCCAGCAATAGCATTATTGCGTGGTAGTGCTCGTTGGCAGCTGACGAATGCTGTAGTTCTCGAAGACCGATGCGGATCAACCGCATGGCTGTCCAAAGCTCATCGACCAGCGCGAGGTACCTGAGATCAACTGGCATAGTGGAACCGTATCATGCGCACCACCTAACGTTCCAAATGAGCGGCGGGCGCAGGCGGCGGAGCCGCCACGGCGCGGGTCTGGCCCGTGCCGAAGCCCGCCCGCCACCCGTGTGTAGCGGGGGCCAAACCTGCGCCGGGGGTGACCGACCGCTCGATTCGTTGGTTAGCCCATAGTTGCGTTGTGAGAACACGCCGATCGATTCATCTGCGTCGAGCACTAAGCTGCTCCCGTCCTTGCTCAAACATGCCGAAAAGCCAACTTGGAACCGAATTCCGCGTCTATCTCCTAGGCACGCCTACGCACACCCACCCACGCTCTCGAGCGCTCTCTTCAGGTTCCCAGCGAACTCATGAGAATCCGCAAAGTAGTTGGGGTATGCTCGCTTCAATTCCCGCACAGAATCCGCCGACACCAGGACGATGTCCTTGTCGTCATCGCTGCGATGTCTTTCCTCCATGCTATCATAAAAGGCGGTAGCCTCTGCCGCTCGGGTCTTCGAGTACCAGTTCCACCGCACGATGCCGTCGCCGACATCCAGCATTAGCACGAAGTACCCCGCGCCTCTGACGCGCGTCTTGGAAATCGCCCTGGCCGCGACACTGAAGGCAGGCATGCGTCTTGCCACATCCAGTTCTGCAAAGAGCTCGCACAACCGTTGACGTCCATCCCTGGCCTGGCGCTGGTCGGCCACTTCACAGCCCTCCAGCCTTGCGAACTCTGCGCTTGTGTACTTGAAAAAGTCCAGCCAACGCGAATCCCCGTGACTTGCTTTGAGAGCCTGCTTCGTGAAAGTCCCCACAATCTCTACCGCCGTTGCCCATGAGTGCTGAATCCTGCTTCTGATCTGTAACTCCACCAGCATGTCCTGAAAGGCAGTCCTGCCCCCATTATACTTGTAGATAAGATGAAGTCCCCTGTAGCCCGAGTCGCGTGGAGTGGTGATGTAATCATACTCGCGGAAGAGGATGTTTCTCGTTCTGCTAGTCCTCAATGAATCATAGACCCGGCGTGCGCCAGCAATATTGCGGACAACTGCCCTGCATCCTGCAATGTCGTGCATGCGATTGAGGCTCATGTTTCGTTCGCGGTGGAGCTTCATGAAGATTGAACCGGTACGTTTGAGACGCTGAACGACAATGGTGCGGGAGTCGACGCGAGATGCGTGACGTCGGAGGAGAAGGAGCATGATCTGCATCGGATAGGCGTGAGCAGCACGCCAGTTCAGGAAGACGGAAACAGCTTGGTTGAATTCATCGCTATGAGTATCTGCTCTGAGAACACTACTCCCGGCACGCTTCACGCGGTTTCTTGAGTGCTGCGGGACAATCCAGGTCACGTGACCTCCAGGCCGAAGTTGGTTTCGTCGCGGTCCCGATCCGGGGCGGGGCTGAGACCCGGACGTCGGACACGAGAATCCTACTCCAAGGTCAATGTCGACGAAAGTGCGGCGAGGCAAACCGGGCAGCGGCTCGCGCAGCCGAATCCTGACCGAGGGCGCAGACTTCGAGTTCGGGCATTCTCTGATGGGCTGCCGGCGCCGAAACGCGAGCTGACTAATTTCTGATTCTGTGGACTTCTGCAGTCCCACGGTCAAGCTGCCCACATCTAGTCTAGTCGATTCCCGCACGGAGGACACCATGGATCGACCTGCGGGCAGTTGGAGCGTAACTGCTTCAGCATGGGGCAACTGCGCTGGACTGTGCCAGGCAGAATCGGGTGAGGCTGTCCATCCCGAGAGTGTGCCACGAAGGCACTGGAAGGAGGTCGGATAGACCGACTGACAGCAGCCATGCTGCATGGAAGATGGGGGAGGGCCCCCCGAGGACGGGTTGCAGGATCAGTTCTCAAACCACCCGGCGCTGCGTGGGGATAAGATCCCAGGTGGTGAGCGGACTGGGAAAAGGCGGGGCAAGACTCCGTCAGGTGAGGGCCAGGAAGGCGAACGCGAGTGAACCGTTGATGAGCTGTCGAAATGGACACAGATGCCATCGAAATCAGATCACTTTCGGGGTCTGTGAAGAAGTCCAGCGGGGACCTGCTTACTGGCTGGGCGGTGGCCGGCAGATAGACGGCGCGATCCTGGTTCAGGCTTTCATGCGGAACGTGGGAACCTGGCGCTCCGATGAGAAGGGAGCAGCCCAAGGAGCGGGAACTCCGAGGGCCCGAGTACCGACGCGGAGCGCAGGGGCGGATCAGCTCGTAGTAGTGATGAAGCCTGGTAACGCGGGTGGAGCGAAGGGGCTGAACCGTCCGGCTTCAGGGGTGAGTCAACCCGCAAGGGGAGGAACTCATGTCTGAGGCAAGGCCGTTCGGTCTCGATCGAACGGCTGGACGGTAAGAGCCGGATGAGGCGAGAGTCTCACGTCCGGTTCCGTGAGGGCGTGGGGGTGCGATTCCCCCGCGCCACTCGACACTGCATCCGTGGCTATCAGCGCGGGTCTAGTCTGGCCATGACCATGAAGTCGGCGGGCTGGGGCTCGACCAATCAGGTGGGTGGGCTGCTGAGAAGCGCGGGCGGCCGTGCTTCGCCGGTCCGAAGTGCATCCGGGGCGTGGTCCGACTACGGAACAGGGGCCGACGGCTGGTCCGCTGCAGTACGGCCAGCTGATGTTTGAGCGCCAAGTTCTCGATCTGGAGGGATGCTCGGGACTGGAAGACCCCGCAGAGCATGCTGAACAGAGTAGCGAACCAAGCCATGGTGCTGGTATCCTGATGTTGCGGAGCGGTTGATGTGGATCATGAGCCGAGACGATCGCGTAGCGGATGCCCGGCGCGCAAGTGGAGTCATTGACAGGCCAATCTCGGCTATCGCGTCTGCTGGATAACTCCCGGCGTTGCAGTCCATATAGGAGTTTTCGGTACGCACAGGAATCTGCGCAGGTGAGTTCTGCCCCGATATCCGATACCCTCGCTAGCATGCTTGGATATCAGATATCGGAGTTCCGCAGATTGATAGTTGCGTGACGGAAAAGCGAGAGAAGAGGAACAGATGCACGACTACGCACTCTACTACCCGACAATAGAGTTCCATGACTTCGAGTGGTTATGGAATGCCTCACTGTTGTGGGATCGCATCTACCGCATCGTTCCTGCTGGATATGAACCCGACGATTGTGAGAATGTTCGCATCCTGGCTCAGAGCGGGGAGATTGGGCACGCGATTCGACCGGAGGAGTATGCACCACTGGTCGCCAAGGAATTCGTCGACAGAATCGAAGAGGGCAGATGGGACGCAGCGGCTGTCGAGCGTGATATCCCGGACGAGTACGCACGACTTCACAAAGGGAAGGTCGATGTCGCACTACGCGAAATGATCATTGCAAAGGGCGCAGGTGCGGAGCACAAGGATTGGCTCTACGTGCGGACTGAATTCGGCGCTCTCTACATGACGTATCTTGCCAACCATATTGCGGCCATGAACAAGCTCCAACTGTTGTCAGATAGCACCCCCGCATGGACAGGCTCCACCTACTTCCGGTTTGATGGCGATGTTCAGGACTATCCGCGCGAGGAATACGTCCAGCAGTTGGCGGTGCTTGTGCTTCGTGACTTCCTCCCCGAGAATATTACGTCTGTGCGGCCCGAGTCCATCCTGCGCTTCCGCGAGAAATACAGAGACGAACGGCAGCGCTTCCTGGGAGCCCTTCGGAAGAGCGCGGCGGATATATCGGAATGCACTGGTGCGGCCGTCGTCCGGGACCGAATAGAGGACATGAAGAAGGAGATAGAAGCATCTCTAAAGGACTACCGCAAGAGGATCCGTCCCGGCTTTTGTGGAAAATGGAAATGGCGTAACCTCCAAGTGGGAAACCACAAAGCCCGAGAGGGCCATGCGAGGAGGAATACGCCATGTCCAAGGAGCACTCTACCACATCTGATCCCGCCGTCATCCCTCTGCGAGTCGAGCTGCAAGACCTGTTGAGGACGAGGATTCTGGCCACCGTCGAGGAGATTCTGGATGAGGAACTCGGTGCCGCACTGGGATGCGAGCGTCACGAGCGGACGGATGAGCGACGGGGGTACCGCAACGGTAGTCACACTCGCCGGATCACGACTGAGGTGGGGCCGCTGACGATGCGAGTCCCCCGCGGGCGCCTCCGGCGCGCCGACGGGACCAGCGAGGAGTTCGAGAGCCACATGCTGCCGCGGTATGCTCGGAGAACGCGTCGGGTCGACGAGGCGATCCTGGGCACCTACCTGGCGGGGGCCAACACCCGCCGCATCCGCAAGGCCCTACGGCCGCTTCTGGGGGAAGAGCATCTCTCGAAGAGTGCGATCTCTCGGGTCGTCGGCCGGCTGAAGGAACACTTCGGGCAGTGGGTCGAGCGCGACCTCTCGGATGAGCGCTATGAGATCCTCTACCTCGATGGGTTGAACCTGAAGGTTCGCCTGGCGCGCCGGGTGGTCAGCGTGCCGGTGCTGGCGGCTCTGGGCGTGACGCCGGAGGGGCAGAAGCAGCTGGTCGCGCTTCAGCTGGCGGCCAGTGAGGCGAGCGCGTGCTGGAGTGGCCTGCTCGAGTCGCTTCGGAGGCGTGGGTTAGCCGATCCGGTCCTGCTCGTCACCGACGGCCATGCGGGTCTCCGCAAGGCCCGAGAGGCCTGGAGCGTGTCGAAGGTCCAGCGCTGCGCGGTGCACAAGCGCGAGAACCTCCTGGAGCACTGCCCAGTGCATGCCCGGGCAGAGGTAACACGCGACTACAACCAGATCATCAACGCCCCCGACGGGATCGCTGCCCGGAAGGCGTACGATGCGTTCCTGGCGAAGTGGCGCACGCTGTGCCCTCCGGTAGCTCGCAGCCTGGAAGAGGCGGGCACCGAGCTGCTGACGTTCTATGAGTTCCCTAAGGCAATGTGGAAGAGCCTGCGGACGACGAACTCGATCGAGAACCTGAACCGCGAGTTCCGCCGGCGGACGAAGACGCAAGCGTCGTTCCCGACCGAGGCGGCTGCGGTGACCTTGTTGTACGGGTTGGTGGCGTTCGGTCAGATCACGCTGCGCAAGATCGACGGCCACAAGGCGATGAAGGGTCTATTGGATGAAGGCTGGACAACCGCTGCCTAAGTGAGGTATCCAGTCCCATGACCGCCACTTGGGGGAAGCCAACCAATTTCCACAGGAAGAGGGACACATCCCCGCAAGACAGTAGAAACACTCAATATTACCGGATGGACTGGCATCAAGAGCCTCTCATTTCCCGTTGTGACCAAGGTCGCCTGCGAGATTGGGGGGTCGGAAATGGACCCAAGCACCCTGATGGTCGTGTCAACTCTGGGCATCGCACTTGGACTGGTGTCTGGGTTGACAGACTACAGACAGAAGCGAAAGAAGGTAGAGAAGGAGTCGGATTACTCCTACCTTCTTCACCTCGGTCGCGAATGGAAGGGCTCCGCGCAGTATGGCAATGACTACAACTACTTCCTGTGCCGCGAAATGGAGGAGTTCATTAACGACTAATGCGCACCGAACCATCCAGTGGAGCGGACGGCCAACGCCGACGATCACCGGCACGCTGAGTCTGGAGGAAGAGCCCAGAGGCGCTGTGGGGAAGCCCTGTTCCGCATCAGGATGCGGGTTCCCGATGCGAAATCGGACATTCTAGAAGGCGACCTCAAGGCTATTCTACACACTCGTTAGGTGACACCACAAGTTCCTTAAGAAGGAGACAGCATGCTGCGGTTCTACTTCTATCTTGGCGAGGCTAAGATCAACAGTCTCTATAACGAGTGTGTTGAGCGAACGGAAATTGAGAAGAGAGAGTTAACTTCAGCCAGGGCTCACGGCAAAGCTCTCGCAAAGCTGCGTCTGACACTGGGACAACTTCTCAAGTCGCTAGGATTGGGCAGTATGGAGAGCGCGGTTGGGGTAGAGCTGGGAGGTGAGCTAGCCTCAAGCAAAGAAGTCGTCACGAAGTTGATGGCTGAGCAGAAACTGATGATCGTGGAGGCACGCGCCACTCGAGATCAGGGGACACTCGATCTCGTCAAGACATTCGAGACCGTGGTGTCATCACAGAAGTCACTATTCTGCGCGCTCGAGATCCCGATGCAGCTCGATGCTGAGGCCACACCGGTTGAGAAGATCAAGGAAGGAGTCGCCCCAGTTCTAAGCGGAACTGCTGCTGGGATCAACGTGCGCATCCGAGCCTCAGTTAGAGAAATGAGAACACCCGAGACATGGCAACGGTTTATTGATCACCCACAACCCGCGGGGGTCTTTGGAAGGTTGACGTACGCCAGTCCGGCTGATCGTGTTGCCGAAATCCAGCCAGTTGCCATGTATTGGGCATGACTTAGGTGTCTTGGTGGGAGACAGCCTTGCGCGGGTCACCTAACAAGGGCAGACGGACGGCGCTGCGCGCAGCTGCTGATGCCAAGCGTCAAGTGCAACACTAGAAGGATGATGAAGCTTTCCGGGCGCACACGAGATTCGAGCGCATCATGCTTGATGAGGCGAGTAGATATGGTATTCTGCACTTGTGCCAGCAGCGCAAGAATGAAGGTCTCAGCCTATTTGCGCTTTGAGTTGCGATTCATGCAAAGAGTGAGTGTGCTTCAAGGAAGGTCCGATCGCAAGCACATGTGATATCGCAGCTCTCGGTACAGGGAGGGGCATCGTGAGAGGGAAAAGCACGTTTGACCGTGAATACGAGTCGCGCCCTGGCTTGTTTGGTGCAAAACCAACCTGGGGATTGGAAAAACACCTACATACTGCACGGCTTGAGCCGGGCCAGAAAGCTCTTGACATTGGTTGCGGCCAAGGCCGAGATGCGTTGTACCTGGCCTCAAGGGGGTTTGATGTAGATGCTTTTGATATCTCAGCGGAAGCAATCAGATCATTGAAGCGTGTCGCAGAAGAACAGCGGCATATGTTGATCAATGCGAAGCGTGCGGATGTTAGGGAACTTTCACTGCCGACGTCTGGCTACGCTGTTGTTGTTGCTCGCACGATACTTGACCACTTAGATCGCGTAAGCGTACCTGCAGTGATTGACATGTTAAAGAACGCATGTTGGCCTGGAGGAGCAGTATTCGCTACGGTGTTCACTGTGGATGATCCAGGACACTGCAAGGGCATTGACAAGTCCAGTGAGTTTGCATCTCAAATCCTGCACTACTTCAAGCGAGGCGAGCTACTTGGCTACTTTGATGACTTCGAGCTCAGAGCTTATGAGGAGGTAGTCAAAGCGGACAACTCGCATGGCCCCGCCCACAATCATGGAAAAGCAAGGATCGTTGCTATCAGGCCAAAGTGAAGTGGGAGTGCGCATGACTGGGTCTGTAGACGTCGCCATAGTCACTGCACTTGAGGAAGAGTTCACTGCAGTGAAGAACCGCCTTGGCAATGCTAAGCGACACAAACCAAAGGCTAAGGATCCTCGGTTGTATAGCTGGACTCTTGGCGAATTAGCATCAGATCAAGGTGGGACTTATAGCGTTGTGCTGGCCAGATTACCCCATGCAGGTCAAGCGCATAGCGGAGTAGCCACTTCAAAGACTATCGATAGATGGAAGCCGCGTTATGTATTCTTTGTTGGGATTGCCGGCGGATTCGCAAAGGATGGGATAGAGCTCGGCGATGTTGTTCTATCCGATGCCATTTGGGGATATGAATATGGGAAGATCGATCAAGCGGGCCACTTCCAGCCGAGGCTAGAGGTGGACCCCGAAATTCGGACAGTATGCTAAGGTGGCTCCCGGGTTCATCAGGAAAGGACGGGAGTCATGAAGAAACGGCGGGTCTATTCCGCGGAGCTGAAGGCCAGGGTGGCACTTGAGGCGCTTTCTGGAGCCT
>JAGMBO010000011.1 GCA_023129715.1 Candidatus Eiseniibacteriota bacterium
TCGCTTCATGAATAGTCCGGGCTAGCCTGGCGGCGGTGTTCCGCAATCCGGGCGCCCAGCATGGCCGCGCTGGTCTGCAGTCCGCGGCTGCCTAGGTCGACCGGACATACTCCACCAACCCTTCCAGTGTCTGTTCCAAGTAGAGACGTTCGCGTTGCTGGATATCAGGGTCGAGAAGGGTAACCGTAGCATAGTAGGGATCCGCATCCAGCAGACGTTCGTGGGCGCGCCCAACCAGATCGTCCGCGGACTCTCTGAGAAGTTCGCGTACGATCTCGACCCAGTGCGGCATTTGCTTGCGGCTGATCTTCATGTACTCCACAGGGTCATCAACCATGCCGAAGTGCGGGAACGCCATGCGCTCCGGCGCCGGCTGCAGGGCGAGGAGTCGGTCGATCGAATCGAGGGCCACTTCCAGAACGAACCTCCGGGGCGTGGCCGGCCGCAGGTAGATGTGTCCGGGGATCGGAACCCGCAAGCCTACCGCCTCACCGACATAGAGGGTCCCTTCGTGGAGGAAGGAGAGATGGTGGGCGGCATGTCCCGGCGTAGGGATGACCTCAATCCCCGCGCCCTCAATCTCCGACAGAGTTGCGATGCTGGAGGCTGGCACGGGTGGCGGTGGACCATAGGCTTCGGCCACGGGCCGCAGCACGCTGAGAGAGCTCTGCCAGAGCCGAGTGGGATCAATCATGTGCTCGATGCCTTGCTCGTGGCACAGAATGCGCGCGTCGGGGAAGGCCTCGAGTACATGTGCCGCACCGGCGGCGTGATCGATATGGACGTGCGTGAGCAGGATGTAGTCGAGGCGCGTGATCGCCAGAGCCTTCAGCTCGTCGATCAAATGAGCGGCCGAGGTCGGCGGTCCGGGATCGACAAGAAAGCTCATCTCCTGGCTGCAGGAGACCCAGCAGCTCAGGAACTTCTGATGCCCAACGAGCTTCTGGTCGAGGTTGATCATGTGCAGGACCGGGATGCTCATGACGCCAGAATTCCTTACAAGTAAGAGTGTTACATCGCCACCCGTTCGCCTGAGACAATCGCGTCCTATCACCGGGTCGTCGCCTATTCCTCTGGCGCGGCTTCAGAAGAAACTGAGCGAAACGCGAAGGCTTCGGTTAAGACGAAAGCCGCCTGAAGATACGATGTCGGGCACAGCGGAAGACATTCCTTGCAGGTAGGGCACTCCCTGGCGGCGATCTCCGGAATGAAAGCTATCTCCTTTCTTGTTCCCCGCTCAACAAATCCAACAGCGTTCTTCTTCACGACCTCAGCACAGTATCTGACACATAGCCCGCAATGAATGCAAAATGAGGCCTCCTTTTCGAACCGATCCTTGTCTGCTCCATACTCCACCGCCAACTCCTGCAATGGGGGGGAATCCGGGGCATGCGCCAGCATCAGCTCCAGAAGGGTTTTGCGGATTCTATCGACCCTCTCGGACCTCGTTCTGACGACCAGATCGTCCTCCACCGGGTGAACGCAGGAGACAACGAGCGTTGTCGCGCCGCGAAGCTCCACTTCCACGATGCAAATCCGGCAGCCCCCATAGGGCTCTAGCTTCTCGTGGTGGCAGAGCGTGGGTATGAATATCCCCGCACTCCGGGCTGCCTCCAGGATGGTCGCCCCTTCCCTTGTGACAACGTCCTTTCCGTCAATCTGCAAGCGGACTTCACTCATTGCTTCTTGCTCTTCCTGACAATCGCTCTCTGGTCTTCAGGGATGGGAGGCGGAACGGGTTCGCCGGAGATCTTCCTCACCGCGCTGAAGCGGGGCGGGCAGACTTCAAGGCAAGATCCGCATTTCGTGCATTTCTCCTGGTCGACAATGTGGATCATCTTCTTGCCGCCGTCGATGGCCTCGGCCGGGCACTCTCTGAGGCAACGCCCACAGGCCTGGCACTTCTCCGGATCAATGTAATAGGAGATCAGCTCCTTGCAGTACAACGCAGGGCACCGCTTCTCCTTGATGTGCGCCTCATACTCACCTTTGAAGTAGCGCAACGTGCTTCGGAACGGGTTGGGGGCAGTTTTGCCTAGTGCACAAAGGGAGGCCTCAGCGGCTGTCTCGGAGAGCTCCTCCAAGAGCTCGATGTCGCTCTCTTTTCCCCTTCCTTCGGTGATGTTGCTGAGGATTTTATGCATCTGCCGCAGGCCTTCCCGGCAAGGGAGGCACTTGCCGCACGATTCATCCGTGAGGAAGTGAATGAAGTACCGGGCCACATCAACCATGCAGGTATCCTCATCCATGACAATCATCCCACCGGACCCCATCATGGATCCGGCCTGGGTAAGCTCATCGAAACCAACCTCCAAATCGAGCAGTTCCTCCGGGATGCATCCGCCGGACGGCCCCCCGGTCTGCAGTGCTTTGAACTTCTTGCCTCCGGGGATTCCACCGCCGATCTTGTAGATGATGTCCCTCAGGGTCATGCCCATTGGGATTTCGACGAGGCCGGTGTTGTTTATCTTGCCGACCAGGGAGAAGATCTTCGTACCCTTGCTTCCCTCGGTGCCAATTGAGGTAAACGCTCGAGCTCCTTGGTTGATGATCAAAGGAACGTTGGCCCATGTTTCGACATTGTTTATGCAGGTGGGCTTGGCCCAGAGACCTCTGACGGCCGGATAGGGTGGCCGCGCTCTTGGTTCGCCGGCCTTGCCCTCCAGAGACATGAGGAGAGCTGTTTCTTCACCACAAACGAAGGCCCCCGCTCCCCGATGCAGCTTGACGTGGAAATCGAACCCGGAGCCGAGCACATTCTTGCCCAGGAGACCGTGCTCTTCGGCGCGCTTCATCGCGCCGCACAGGTTCTCCACCGCCAGCGGGTATTCCTGGCGAATGTAGATATAGCCCTCATGAGCGCCTATGGCATAGGCACCGATCATCAAACCCTCGAGCACGCGATACGGATTCCCCTCCATCAGGGACCTGTCCATGTAGGCGCCCGGGTCTCCCTCGTCGCAGTTGACGACTACATACTTCGGCTCGCCGGGGGCTTCGCGAGCGACCTCCCACTTCACTCCGGCCGGGAAACCTCCTCCTCCGCGCCCTCTCAGATGTGCTTCCTTCACCTCTGCGATGACCTGCTCCGGCGTCATCTCGAAGAGCGCCTTGGCCAGGGCCTGGTAGCCCGCAATCGCGAGGTAGTCCTCAATGCTCTCCGGGGCGATCGTGCGATTGGCGCCGAAAACAAGGCGTTCTTGATGCTTGTAGAAGGGAATATCGGCTTCCCGGGTCACCCGTTCGCCTGTGCTCGGGTCCACATAGAGTAGACGTTCTACAACTCTTCCCTCCTTCAGGGTCGCTGAGACGATCTCCGGGATGTCCTCGGGCGTTACCTCCAGATAGCAAATCTCCTCAGGTGCGATGACAACGATGGGGCCCTTCTCGCAGAAGCCGTGACAACCGGTTCTCTTCAGGTCTACCTCGCCTTCCAGGCCTTGCTTCCGGAGTTCCGCCCCAAGAGCGGCGATAACTTCGCCGGCACCCGTGGCAACACACCCGGAGCCGGCACACACGGAAACGCAAAGCCTGGCGGGGTCTCTCATGGAGATTGCTTCTTGTCGGAACTTCTCGAGTTCCTCAGGCGAACTTAATCGCGCCATAGATGTTCCCTACTCATAGCTCTTCAGCACCTCTACCGCCTCGGCCGGCGACAGTTTGCCGTGCGTCTTCCCGTTGACTTTCATCACCGGTCCTAGCGCACAGCAGCCGAGACAGTTGACAGTGTCCAGGCTGAACCGCAGATTCAGGTCCGTGTCGCCGGGTCCAATTCCAATTAGATCTTGCACAGCATCGAGGACACGCGTCGCGCCGCGTACGTGACAGGCAGTGCCCATGCAGATGTGCACTTCATGGCGACCCCGGGGAGACAAACTGAAGGTCTTGTAGAAGGTAGCGATATGTTGGATCCGGCTCAGAGGAACCTGGAGTCTGTCGCTGACCCTCTTCAGTGCCTCCCTGGGAAGCCAGCGATTCTCGCCCTGGATCTCGAGGAGTACCTGAATGAGGGAACTGGCTTCACCCCCATGGCTCTCGATGATCCGGTCAATCCTGGCGTTGTCCATGGCCGCTTCTCTCTTCCGCCTCAGGCGAGCGCGTAGCGCTTCCGGTCTACGTCGTACCGGACCAATCCCTGCCTGGATGAGATATTCATGTGTCTTGAGACCACAGCCGGGTTCAGCCCCAGCATCTCAGAGACGTCCGCGGTTGATCGGGGTCCCTCCTCGAGGAGCAGCAGAATCTGGCTGACGGCCAGCTTGTCTGCGATGAGCTCCTGGAACAGCCGGTCCATTTGGTCACTGGCATAGAACGCGTTGTAGGCCTCTTCTGACTTCAAAGGTACTCTCAGCCTCTCCCGCTCCACCAACTTGATGTAGGGGATGAGTCGAGTGACGGCCTCGAGCTTGAGCTTCAATCCGTTTCCGCCGACTCCCTCGCCATTGCGAAGCGGTCCCAACTCCTTCAGCTTCTTGACGAAGTCATCCACAACCTCGGTGAAACGGCTCCCTTCGGCGGCGGACATCCATTCGAGCCTCAACCTCTCGGGGTGTACCCCGATCTGCTCCATCAGCTTGCGGCAGAGATGCATGGTGCTCAGGGCATCATAGTTCCCTTCGGTGACGTAGTGGCACTCGCCGGGCCAGCAACCACCGATGAATACTCCGTCGGCACCCTGCGAGAAGGCCCGCAGGATGAATGCCAGATCGACCCGGCCGCTGCACATGACGCGGATGATCCTGATCTCGTGCGTGTACTGCTGCCTGGAAACTCCAGCCAGATCGGCGGCGGAGTAGGCTCACCAGTTGCACAAGAAGCCGATGACTCTCGGCTTGAACTCAAATCCCATGCCCATTGTCATCTCACTCCTTCCCTTGAGCTCCTCTGCCTCTGCCTGCTCACGTGCTGACTTCCGCGAGGTCTGAAAACGCCGCGTCGATCTGACAGAAGAGCTCTTCGTCGGTGTAGTGCTTCAGAATGATCGCGTTGGTCGGACACTTCGCGTTGCAGAGACCGTCGCCCTTGCAGAGAACCGGATTGACCCAGGCCTTCTTGCCCTTGGGTGTGTCACGGAATTCGATGGCACCGTACGTGCAGACCGTGATGCAGGCGCCGCAGGACACACAGTCGTCCTCTCTTACCTCGCAAACAGAGCCGGAAGCTGTGACGGTATCCTGGGAGAGAAGCGTTACAGCGCGGCCTGCGGCGCCATAGGCCTGGCTAATCGCTTCAAGCATATGCTTGGGATAGTGAGCCGTCCCACACAGGAAAACGCCGTCTGCAGCAAAGTCGACGGGCCGTAGTTTCACGTGGGCTTCCTGGAAGAAACCATCCGGGCTCATGGGAACCTTAAAGAGACGGGCTGCTTCCCGACTTCCTGCCGAGGGAATCACGGCGGCGGACAGAACGAGCAAATCGGCGTCCAATTCGAGTTTCTGTCCCAAGATGGGATCCGCTACGGTGACCCGCACAACGGGTTTGCCATGCTCGTTTGTGGCAGTTTCCACCTGGGGCGGATCCTGCGGTTCCCAGCGGACGAATATGACATCCTTGTCCGCCGCCTCGCGGTAGAAATCCTCCTTGAATCCATAGGATCTCATATCTCGAAAGAGAATGTAGATATCCAGCTCGGGATTCCTCTCTCTGAGCTTCAACGCATTCTTCAGGGCTTCGCCGCAGCATACCCGCGAGCAGTAATTGCGGTCTTCCTGCCGGCAACCGACGCATTGGATCATCACCAGGCTCTCGGCATCCTGCAGGGATTCGTCTCCCTTGGTGAGTCGCTCCTCCAGCTCGAGCTGGGTGAGGACCCGGTCATCTTCCCCGTAGAGGTATTCGGTGGGTTTGTATTCGTCGGCGCCGGTGGCCAGGATGGCCGCGCCATGGTGTATCGTTTTGACCTGGCCTTCGGCTTCCACCGTGGTCGCGAAATTGCCCACATAACCGGAAACGTCCGTAATCGTCGCTCCATGCGAGACGTGGACGAGGGGGTGCTGGTACACCTTGCGGATTAGATCGCGCAAGTACTCCTGAACATCCAGTCCTTCCAGGCTGTAGTGAATTCTTCGAGCCATCCCTCCCAGGTCAGAATCCTTCTCCACCAGGTGAGCCTCGAATCCCTGGTTGGCCAAAGCCAGGGCACTGGTCATGCCGGCCAGGCCGCCCCCGACCACGAGCGCCCTCTTGTTCATGGGCAGATCGAATTCCTGCAAAGGCTCCAGATGAGTCGTCCGGGCCACCGACATCCGGACGATGTCCTTCGCCTTTTCGGTGGCCTCTTCCTTCTGCTTGGAGTGGACCCAGGAGCAGTGTTCTCTGATGTTGGCCATGTCGAAGAGATACTGATTGATTCCACCTTCCCGCAGGGTGTCCCGGAATAGCGGTTCGTGTGTCCTCGGGGTGCAGGCCGCAACGACCACGCGATTGAGTCCTTTCTCGCGGATCGTGCTGGCGATTTGCTCGGCCGCATCCGTGGAGCAGATGAAGAGGCCTTCTTCGGCGTGGACCACATTGTCCAAGCTCAAGGAATAATCGACCAGGGAACGAACATCGACCACGCGTCCGATATTGGCGCCACAGTGACACGCAAAGACACCGACCCTGACATCCTCCTTCGAGACATCCCGCTCCGGCGGATAGACGCGTTCTCTGGACAGCTTGCCTCGCCGGGATCTCAGGAGCTCACCCGTGAGGGCATTCGCCCCACTGGCCGCCACAACCGCCTCGGGAATATCCATGGGACCCAGGAAGGCTCCACTGACGAAGATCCCGGGGCGAGAGGTCTCGATGGGATTCGTGGGATTGGTCTTGCAGAACCCGTGAGAGTTGAGCTCGATGCCGAACGTGTCTGCAAGGGACTGTACATCGTGAGGAGGGTTCAGTCCAACGCCCAACACAACCAGATCGAACTCTTCCTCCTGCACCCCGTCATGGGGCGTGGAGTATCGAATCGTGACATTCTTTGTTTCCGGATTCTCTTTGCCTATCGATACGTAGCTTCTTACGAATCGAACTCCGGGAAGATTCTCTGCTCTCTGGTAAAACCGCTCGAAATCCTTGCCGTAGGACCGGATGTCGTTGTGGAATATCGCACATTCGGCCTCAGCGTCATGGTCTTTCGTCAGGATTACCTGCTTCTGGATATAGGTGCAACACACCGCGGAGCAGTAGCTGTTGCCGCCTTCGATTACCTCTCTGGAACCGACGCAGTGAATCCAGGCGATTTTGTGCGGATGTTCGTGATCCGAGGGGCGCAGGATCTCTCCTTCGTGCGGCCCGGTGGCACATAGGAGCCGCTCGAAGTCCAGGCTGGTGACCACGTTCTCGATCAGCCCGTAGCCGTAGTCATTCCGCGGCCTGGGGTCGAACACTTCATAGCCCGGCGACAGAACGATCGCCCCTACTACGATTTCCTCCCTCTCTGCCTCCTGATGAAGATCTATGGCGTTGTTCTTGCAGACGCCAACGCAGATAAAGCATTTCTTGTCTTTCAAGTACAGACACTCATCAGCCACATAGGGGACAAGGGGGACAGCTTGAGAAAAGTAGATGTGGGTGGCCTTGCTCTTGGCCAAGTCTTGATTGAATGGATCCGGGACCAGGACCGGGCAGTACTCCGCGCAGGTCGTACAACCCGTGCATCTGTCCTCGATGATGTATCTGGGCTTCCTTGTCAGTGTGACCTTGAAGTTTCCTGCCTTGCCTTCCACGCTGTCCACTTCGGTATAGGTCAGAATCTCGATGTTGGGATGCCTGTCGCATTCGATGAACTTGGGAGACTCAATGCACATGGAGCAGTCATTGGTGGGAAAGGTCTTGTCGAGCTGAGCCATTTTTCCGCCGATGGCCGGTGCCTTCTCGACCAGAAAGACCCTGTACCCCGAGGTAGCGAGATCAAGAGCGGCTTGAATGCCGCTGATCCCCGCGCCGACGACCATGACGTCTCCGATCGTCCTGTTGGCGAGGCTGTCTACCATCTGTCGTGCACCTGTCTCTCTTTCCGATTCACTCCGACCCTGGCGGGTGTCTTCGCTGCCCTACAGCGCCTCCTGGACGATCTCCGTGATCTCCTTGACCTCCATGACTCTGTCATATTCCAGGATCAACCTGCTCTCCTCGAAATTGCTGATGCAATATGGGCAGGAAGTGACAAGCACCTCGGCGTGCACCGCATGCGCCTGTTCCACTCTGAGATTGGAGAATCGTTCACTCTTTGGCGTTTCCATCCAAATCCTGCCGCCGCCTCCGCCGCAACAGAGGCTGTTGTCACGACAATCCGGCATCTCGATCAGTTCCAAGCCAGGTACCTTCCTCAAGAGCTCTCTGGGTTCGTCATAGATGCCGTTGTGCCGCCCCAGGTAGCACGGGTCGTGATACGTCACTTTCTTCTCATATGCCCCGGTGAGTTCGAGCCTTCCTTCGTTGATAAGCTCGAGCAGATACTGGGAGACATGAACGACCTCCAAGTGCACCATGAACTCGGGATACTCGTTCACAAAGGTGTGGTAGCAATGAGGGGAAGATACCAGTATCTTTCTGACCCCACGATCGACGAAGGTTTTGATGTTTTCCCTGGCCAGGGTCTTGAATACATCCTCAGCGCCGGTTTTGCGGATGCTTTCGCCGCAGCAATTCTCCTGGGTTCCCAGGATCCCGAACTCTACTCCGGCCTTGTTGAGGATGTTGGCGGTGGCGACAGCCGCCTTCCTCAGCCTTGGGTCGTAGCTGAAGTAACAGCCGACGAAATACAGAACGTCCATGCCTTCAGCAAAGGGTTTCACCGGCAGGCCGCGCGCCCAATCAGCCCGGGCGTTGCGTTCTTCACTCAAGGGGTTACCATGAGAACGAAGGCTTCCCGCGGCGGTGTGAGCCGGACGAGCGGAAGCAGGGAAGACGCCATATTGGGAGGCGATCCTGCGCAAAGATACCCCGAGCTCAATCTGTTCCACTCCGCGGGGGCATTCCCGAAGGCAGGTGCCGCAGGTCGTGCAACGCCAAATGTCTTCGCTCTCGATCTCCGTCAGACCGAAGGCAGCCTCGCGGATGATCTTGCGGATGCTGAAGCTCCTGACCCGATTCCAGGGACAGACGACATCGCACTTGCCGCACTGATAGCATAGTTTGAAGACATCGCCACCGGCCGCTTTGACCTCAGCAATGACTTCCTTGAACGGGGTTACTGCTTCCACTGCTCTGATCAATCCCTTGCCTCGCCTCGGTGCTGCTAGCCCTTCCTCGACATTCGGGCAGCTGTATCCAATAGCTTCTGCCAGCCATGTTTGCTCGCCATGGCTTCCAGCCCGATCTCAATCTCCTCCTGTGCCTCTTCCTCCTCTACTTCCTCTTCCCGCTCTTCGTATATCAGGGCATCAGCCAGGCACCACTGAACACACATCGGTTCTGATAGGGGCGGCTCGGATTCGCACATGTCGCACTTCAGGGGGAGGCCGGAATCGGGTTCTTTGAACACGTCCCTGGATGGACAGGAAGCCCTGCAGAAGGAACACTCGTCGTATTCCTTCCCGTCAATCGTGTACTTGTCCCTGCCCGCACACTCGGCAGCAGCATACTCGCCCGCGTAAACGGGGACGTAGATGTCTCGTAGGGGATCATGAACCACTCGAATACGCGCCCTCCGCGGATTGTTGCTGCTATATTGGGGTGCAGCGTGAAAAGCGGAGCAGATGAGCTCGCATGCGCGGCATCCATTGCATTTGTCAACGTCAATCTTGATGGTCTTGACGATCTTCTTCCTCTGCTCACCCTTCAAGGTTGGCTTCCTCCGCTCTAAGTTTCCTCTTCTTGCCCGGAAGTCTCTCTGGAAGGAGCGTCTTCACCATCCGCCAAGATTCCCCTCTTCAGGAAGTCCGCGGCTACGTAACCCAGGGACAGTTCGCGCAAGGACTCTCGAGTCGGAATACCTTGCTCGTTCCACCCCTTGAATCTGTAGTACGTATCGATGAGCTCGGTTTCGAGTTCGGGAAATCTTTTCTTCCAATGGTCCGCAGGCGGCTTCTCGTCCTTTCTCCTCATACCTCTCCTGATGTTCACGGCTCGAACCAGATTGCGGTTTCTCCTGGCGATTTGCTTGAGGCCTTCTTCATCCAGATCGATCCCGGTCGCTGCGGAAATCAGGGTCGGCAAGTTGTGTATGTGATACGGAGGCTTCAGAGGAAAGGACGACAGGCCTGCGCACATCCCGGTGGCGTCATCGATGTAGTGCATCATTTCTTGCCAGTCGACAATTTCGCAGGTTGCGTCAACGCCCGGGTAATGGGGAATGGAGTGTTCTCCGCGCGGCTCCCAGTCCAGGAAGTGCTGTTTGATCTTCTCGTTGGGAACCTGAATCCAGTCCTTTGCGAATTCCTCTCTTTCCTCTCTCGTCACAAAGGGTGCCTGGGGGAAATTCCCCTCAATCTGGGTGATGTTGATCTTCTCGCCGGTGGAATACATGAGGAAGTAGATGGGATTCAGCATGCTGAGTTTGAGCGGAAGCTGCTCGTGTTTCTTGATGTTGTTGTGAGCATATTCTTCCGCGCCGTTGCCGATTTGCTCGGCGGCCCAATGGGTGCCATTGGCGAGGATATCGCCGATCCCTTCTCGCCGGACGATTCGGTCCAGCAACCAGTAGAATCTCCCCTCGTTGTCGGAAGGCATTCCCGGGAAATGCTGGTCCGTCAAGATGCCGGCTTCGTACAGCTCGAGGGCGAAGGCCATGACTTGCGGGGCCGAGAATGCATCCACGCCATACTCGGTGGCGCGTTGAGCGATACTCAAACCGAATTCCAGATCCGACATGGCCGCCATGGTATACGTGAGCTTGGAGAAGCATTTCATCATGTAGGTTGGAAGCCCTGGGACGGAAATGGTTGCCGCGCATTTCATCGGGCAGTTGTGGCAACTGATGAGCCGGGTCCGCATGCTCTCCATGGTCCCGGTCCACTGCTCCGCGACTTCCTTGGTCCAGAAGCCCTTTCTGCGGACGCGGGAATTCCCCCAGGCGAAGTTCTCGGTGTGCCACTTCTCATCATGGATTACCATCTCTTGGGGCGAGCCGAGCCCCGCCAGAATGGGCATGACTCCCGGGATGGGGTTCTCTCTTCGGACTTTGATGTACTCCAGCACTTCGTTGCAGAGCGCCATGAACTCTTCCGGCCGGGCGATGAAGATGTCCTTGCTTCCGCGGACAGCGATTGCCTTTAGGCCTTTGTCTCCCATCACGGCGCCGATTCCGCCGCGGCTGGCGCTGGATTTGCCCTGCTCGATGGAAGCGAAATAGACCCGGTTCTCGCCGGCTGTGCCAATCGCAGACACCTGGGCGTTCGGCTCCTTCAACTCCGCTCTTATGAGTTCTGCGGTTTCAGTAGTGCCCTTGCCCTGCAAGTGAGAGGCATCCCGTATTTCTACTTTGTCGTCGTTGATCCAAAGATAGACCAGATCGGAGGACTTGCCGCGAATGATCACTTTGTCGTAACCGGCATACTTCAATTCCGGCGCCCAAAACCCGCCCATCATGGAAAAGGCCATCAACTGTGTCTGAGGAGAGATGGTAGAGACGATGGTGCGATTGCAGCCGACGGCGGGTGTGCCGACCAGGAGACCGGTGCTGAAGATGAGGAGATTGTCGGGAGAAAAGGGCTCAACGTCAGGAGGGACCCTGTCCCACAGAATCTTGGCGTTCGTGCCCAGCCCCCCCAGATACAATTCGGTGAGCCTTGGGTCCGTTGCCACCCTCTCGATGTTTCCTCTGGTAAGATCGACTTCCAGATTGAACCCTGTCTCCGCGTACCTCATTGTTCCCCCTCCTTTATTGCCTGAATCCGCCTTGCGGGACGGTCTCAGCAAGAAAGGAGACCAGAAAGCGATTCCGGTCTAAGCGTTACCTCGGTCTTATGCCGTCGATGAAGATGCCGCTGAGCTGCTCCTCCAGTCTCTTCAGGTCGCCGTGACGGCGCGGATTGAACCACATGTATACCCAATTGAGCATGCCGAACAGTGCCAGGGCAGCCAGGTTGCTGTCCAACTGCTGCTGGGATCCTTCGCAAAGCTCATCAATTATCTCTCTCGTGATCAGGTAATACTCCCGTCGTCTCTCCAGCACCTTCTCATAGGCGTCGCCCTTGAGGGATTCCAGCTCCCGGGCACATACCTTGAGTTCTGGCAGGTGTCTGAGAAAATGACCGAGATGGTTTTCCACAACAAGACGAATGCGTGCTTCAGCGGATTCCTGACTGCCAGCATCAAGGCGGTCCTTGAGATTCTTCACCAGTGAATCAAAGGTGTAGAACTGTATGAGGTAAAGAACCTCTTCTTTGGATTTGAAGTAGTAGTAAAGCCCCGCAATGCTCATGCCCGCCCGGGACGCGATCTTCCGCATGGAAGCCCGATCATATCCTTCGTCTGCGATTACCTGAGCGGCGGTGGTAAGGACCGCTGCAAAACGTTCGTCGTACTGAGGGGTTCGTCCGCCATCGCCCGGAACCGGAAAACCTATGCCTGGGACCTCTGCTTTCTTCACCAACTGCCCCCTGGCTGCTTGTCGAACGATCACTCAGTATAGTTATCGAACGCTCGTTCGGGCAAGCGAAAAGCATCTCTGACTCGAGCGTGGGGCTGCCGAGAGCTATCACCATTCATTCTAAGGAGTTGACTCACTCCACTTGCCTCGGGAGCCACATTGTGACCTCCCCCTCTGGGACTGGATCAGTGGCAAGATCAGCTCGGGCACACGGGTCCGCCCGGATTCCCTGGAGAGTTTGTCTGTGGCTCCCGAAGCTCGCTCTCGGGCTCCGCAGAGCGCCCGGCGCGCGGGATGCGAACGCTCCGGGTAGCTCCTCGCGACGCTCGTTCGGAGGAGGTCTGCTGCTGGAGTTCTGCCACGGATTCTGACGGGACACGGCGGGAAGCACTAGACAGAACAGGAACGCCGGATTCGGGCAGCGCTCAACACGCAGAATCCGTGGCCTTCGCGGGACGATACTATCGCAGAACCACAAGGCGTGTCCGCAGTGGTGCATCCCCCGTCGTCCGCCATGTCCCCGATGGATCTCGTGACAGCAGGCGGACCCAGTAGCATCCGCTGGGAACCGGCCGACCCAAGGGATCCCGGCCATCCCAGGTGATGCCGGTGAGCCCCGGGTGTGGGGCTCCCGAACCCCTGGAGGAGGTGAACTCGGTGCGGAAAACGCGCCGACCGGTGAGATCGAGGACCTCAAGGGCGACCGGAGTGATCCCCGGTGGGTTCAACCTGAAGGTCACTGGGCTCCTCGCCGGGTTCGGCCACATCTCGAGCTGCAGAGCGAGGCCGAGATCCCGCCCGTCATCCGATCGCCGTCCCGGCGTGTTCTCATCGAGGCCTGAGGGGCCCGCGATCACGAAGAAGCAGGAACACTCCGGGCAACAGCAAGATGTGTTTCCCCCACGGTCCGTTGCCGTCACCCGCCACCAGTAGGATTGGTCGGGGTCCAGAGGCGAGAGGATCACATACTCACTTTGCTGCGTGACCACTGACTGAACGATCTCGTTGAGCAGGCTGTCGGCCGCAAACTCGAACGTATACTGGATCCGATCACCATCCTCCGGGTCCACTGCATCCTTCCAGTCGAACTGGATCGGGTCAGCCACATCAAGCGTCTCGTGCGCTGCCGGGCAGTGCAGAGTGAACGCGTCGGGGGGGAGAACGAAGAATGCTCGATAGACGCCGCGGGCCGCATCCAGCCTCTGCAGAACCTGCTGGTGCTGTTCCTCGCTATTCCAGTGATCGCGGATCTCCACGAAGTCCTCGAGCGAATCGATCCAATCTAGGAAGTATCCTGCCGCACCCGTCTCGCGAACCGGTGAGCCATCGAGATGGACGGAGACGGCAGCCGTGTGCGCGAAGAGCGCTGGGTCAGCCGCATGCCACAGATCCGTCTCGCCGGTCACCCGCAGGGCAATCCAGGAACTCCTCTCCAGAGCCAACTGGACGGTAGTGTCCAGGACGGTTCCCTCCGTGTCCCCAGGCAAGCCTACCTTCAGGGCGTCGTTGCCATTGCAGATAATCGTCGCCGTCTGCAGCGGGAGCACCGATTTGACGCAGAAACCGATGTCGACGATTGCCGTCGGACTCTCGATCGCAAGCGTATCTCCACTCACGACACCATTGACCGAGAAGGAAGGGATCAGGGGGTAGTTGGTGACGAAGCTGTGTCCGGCTTTGAACCCCTCCACCCAGCGGGCATGATCATGGTCCGTGCCCGGTTCTTCCTTCACGTATGCGCGGTAGCCTCCCGCCGGCAGATTCCAATACGCAGCCACGCACGCATCGGTGGAACCACCAGGCGGGACATCGAACCCGCAGCTGAGCAGCCGGTACCAGTCGTCGAGATAGACGTCGGGATCGTTGGAATAGATGGCGATATCGATTCCATCCAGATAATCCAAGGCCCCGAGGACGGGCAGCTCCCGCCCGAGGCCGCTGGCGGGCCACCCGCCGTCGTCGAAGAAATCCGCGCCCGTCCGGGGATGCGTCAAGATCATTGCCTCGTCCCACTGAGGATCCCAGCTTTCCCGCAGGTCGCTCAGCATCGGGGAGGCAGCCTCAGGGTACCAGCAGCAGCCGAAGCCGATCAGCTCCTTCAAGCCCAGCAGGGAGACGTGCCCCAACGCGTCATTGCGATACTCGGTCGAGAAGTAGATCGTAGCCTCCGGTGTGCTGACCTCGTGGGGGCCGCCGGTGAACTCGTGGCCTTGGTCCATCGCCCAGATCTGGGCAAGATCCTCGCAGCGGGCGATGAGCTGCAATCCGGCAGGGGACACCGGGTAGTCCACCGGCTCGTGTTGCGTGTGGACATGACTGTCCCCCGAGTACCACCCCTCGCTGCGCAGGTCGAAGGCGTGTTCAAGAGTGATCGTGAGCAGTGTATCATTCTGGATGTTGGGCGTGAGCGCAACGGGACGCCATTCGAACCCCCGCCCGACCACGATGTTGGTGACACCCGCAGGCACGTTCATCACGAACGATCCCGCGGTGTAGAAGTAGCCCCTCAGCCTCCCATGACTCATCAGTGCGGAATCGGGATAGCCCGGAAAGCGCCTGTGTTCCGCGTCCCAGACATGGATCCGGGCCGGAATGGGAACTCCAAGAATGTCGACAACCTGGACTTCAACCTCAATCGCCTTGGCGGCTGTCGCCAGTAGCGATGTGGAGAGAAGCACAAGAAACAGGGGCAGCCAGACGGGACGGACATTCTCATGGTGTAGCCAATGGCGTAACATGGGCGGGCAGTACATGAACATACTCCTTCCAGAACCATCACTTGCGCTCCCTAATCAGTCTGGGGAAGCAACACATTCGCATGCTCTTGTAAGAGCCAATCGAGCATAAGGCAATCTTCGGGATGTGTCCAGAGAACATTGGGGCCGGGTCGTAGAGATGCCAGAACTGGTGATTGCAGCGGCAGATGGGATCGTCCTGGTACAGGTACAGCTTTTCAACTACACTTCCTGCGAGATCAGCAGACGACTGTCAGCGACCCGCGCAAGAGGATGCCAGGATCCCCGGAATTGGTGTCCCGGCCGGAGCGTGTCCGTGAGAGGTCCGCGCGTACAGGCAAGGGGGTGGCCCGCCAGGCCGCCACCCTGTATCAAGGACTTGCGATGAGTGTCAGAGCCATCTTGGGCTTGTTTGGGTCAGTTTGTATGCTGGTCGGGTCCCCTGCCGCACATGCGGAAAGCGACACTCTCGATATTCTGACCTACAATATCTACTGGGGTGGGCAACCTCACGATCCCATCTTCGAGCGCGGCGACGAGTGGCTTGCGGTGATCAAGAGCCGCAATCCCGACGTCATCCTGATCCAGGAGGCTAATGGCTGGCTGGGAGATGACCTGAACCTGATTGCAGCTTACGTCGACTCCCTGAACAACGCCTTCCCTGAGGATCCACCCTACGAGGGTCTGGTGGGCGATGCACGCTCCCGGTTCGATCTTGCCTTGATCAGTCGGATCCCGATCGTCGATTTCGAAACCTTCACATCCGTTGACATCGGGAGGGAAACGGTTGCGATTGCGCATGCATTCATCCATGCGACGCTGAAACAAGGAAGCGAGAGTGTCCATGTGATTGGGGTGCACTTCAAGCCGGGGGCCTATCGCTGGGAGCGGGAGCGGGAGGCACAGGCGCTCCTGAGCATCCTGGATGGCCTTCCTCAAGGTGAGACCGTCTGGATCGGCGGCGACTTCAACAGCTACTCGCCGGTGGATTGCGAACCGGGCAGCCCGACGCCTCCCGACTATGGCGCGGGGGCACCTCCCGCGGAGACCAAGGGCTGGGAGCCGGTTGGATACCTGCTTGACCGTGGCTTCAGTGATGCCTTCCGCACACTCCACCCGGGGGAATTGGGGTACACACAGTCGACGGAGAGCTTCTGGCCCTTTGGGGGACCGATCCAGCGCGTCGATTTTCTGCTCTGTTCGCCGGATAGCCCGTGGGACTTGATCATGGCGGAGACGTTGGCGGACAGTCTTGGGCACATCGGCTCGGACCACTATGCGGTCCATGCGGTCTACACGAGAGCGCCGAGTGCCTGCGAGCCTGCCTGCCGCGATCTCACCGCGAGCTGCCGGCTCCACGCCTGGCCCAATCCCACTGGGGGGTGGGTACGCATCGAGTGCCGGCTTCCACAGACTGGCGAGTCCTCGCTGGCGGTCTATGCAGTGGATGGGCGGCTCGTCCGCAGGCTCTTCAGAGGTATTTGGGATGCCGGGACCCATCCGATCGGCTGGGACGGTTGCGACATGCTGGGGCAAGAAGTGCCCCGAGGCTGGTATCTGCTTCGGCTACACGGGAACTGGGGCGATCGGAAGGTGCCCATCCTGAGGCTCGGCCCGCACTAGGACGGGGTGTTGCCCCTGACGCGCGAGGCTAGGCCTCGACACACGCCCCGGAATGTATTAGAATACGGGCGCTTGCAGAGTGCGGCCATTGGGCGAATGCGTTCGACACGTCGACCGCATCTGCGTGAATGCCGGCAACGGCCGGCCCGCACCTGAGTCCCGAAATGGATGGTTTCGCGTTCTGTCTCGGGATTTCCGCAGGCTTCCGTGTAAGAGTGGCAACCCTGCCCAAACGACTCACCCGGGAGGTAGCGGGACGATGATCGCGTTCGGCCTGCATGCAACTCGGTCGCACTCGTTGCCCTCACGCCTCCGTTGCTTGCGCTTCAGACGCAAAGCGCTCCGTCCAACCGGCATCTCCTCGGAAAGGGGGACCACCATGTCCATCTCGAAGCACCCACGGATCGGGAACCCGGGGACCGGCACACTTCGCGTCGGCCTCTTATTGTTGGCGTTGGTCCTGCTCGTTCCCGGCGGGGAGATCTTGGCGCAGCAGTCCGAACGAGGAGCGCCCTACGCCAGCGAGAAGGACCTGATCGAGGTCATGTTCGCGGCTGAGTCGCGCGTCCGTCTGCGTGACGCAGGCCTCGTCGATCTCAGCACGGACGCTCTCGCCGGGCTTGATGCCGCCCTCGCCGATGCGGGCGAGTACAGCTGGTCGCGGATCTGTGATGTCGAAGAAGAGGTCCTCGACCGGCTGCAAACCGAGGGTGAGAGCAAGTCGGGCGAACCACTCTACAATCTCAACAACATCTACCGCCTGCGGTATGCGACTGGCGCAGGAGCCCCCGATGTCTGGGCTCTGAGCGAGCGGCTCGAGGCGCTTCCGGGGATCCGGACGGCGCGCCCCGTGCCGCTGCCGATGGCGTTGCCGACACCGCCCGACTACGAGCCCTCCCAGGGCTACCTGTATCCCGCCAGCAGTACGCCGACCGGCATCGATGCTCAATACGCCTGGACGATGACGGGGGGCGATGGGACTGGCATCACGATCTGCGACATCGAATACAGCATGAACGAGAATCACAACGATCTCACCAAGGCCCAAGGGGCCCACATCAACTCGTTCGTGCAGGATCCCTTCGGGGACAACAATCACGGAACCGCCGTCCTCGGGGAGCTGATCTCCGATGACAACAGTCCCAACTGGGGCACCAAGGGTGTCTGCCCCGGCGCCTCGGTCTACTTCAGCGGCAGCTACTTCGGCTACCCGGGTCCGAGCTGGAACCCCGCCGGCGCGATCGCGGTCGCGCTGGCCTACCTGAACGCCGGCGACATCGTCCTGCTCGAGCAGCAGTGGGACTACACCGGCGGGGGCGGCTATGTGCCGGTTGAGTGGTGGATGTCGACGGCCCCCGCCGCGCAGTTCGCCAACGCCGTCTATGTCGCCATCCAGACGGCGATCGCGAATGGCGTCTACGTCGTCGAGGCCGGCGGCAACGGCGGCATCAACACCGATCTGATGACCTGGGTCGGGGATTCGGGCGCGATCATCGTCGGCGCGGGCGGCGCCTATCCGGGCGGCACTTATCCCGAAGGGGATCTCGAGCGCCTCTCCTTCTCCAGCTACGGTTCGCGCTTCAACGCGCAGGGTTGGGGGGAGGATGTCGTCACCACCGGCTACGGCGATCTCTACAACACCGAGGGCGTCAATCGCTACTACACGAACACCTTCTCGGGCACCTCGAGTGCCTCGCCGATCGTCGCCGGAGCGGTCGCCTGCTGCGCCGGCTACCAGCGGGCCGTCGTCTCGATGACCCCGCTCACGCCTGCTGCGATGCGCACGCTGGTGGTCAACAGCGGTACGCCGCAGGTCTTCGGTCCCGCGGGCAACATCGGTCCCCGCCCGAATCTTCTGCAGGCGTTCCAATGGATGGGCGGTCCGACCTACGACGGCGACTTCGGCGATGCGCCAGAGGATGCCATCGCCTACCCGTCGGCCGGCGGGATGGGGTTCTTCCCGACCTGTACCGCGGGCGGAGCCCCGGGGTCCTATGTGCTGCATTGGTATATGCCCTCCTTCCAGGCCTATTTCGGCCCCTCCGAGGAGTACGAGCCCGACGGGAATGCGGGCAACTGCCCCAACTTCCCGCCCTACGATGCCGACGAATGTTTCATGGATGGCGATGCAGGGCTGATCCTGCCCGGGGCCTACACGATCCAGGGCGGTGTCGAGGTGCCCTGTGGACCATTCGTTATGCCGATGGGTTACGTCTGCACGAATATGACCTGGGGCGGGAACGTCGACATCGACGTGACCAATGCCTCGGGCGCGGATGTGTATGTCAATGTGCTGATGGACTGGGACGGCGATGGCAAGTGGGGCGGCTCATCCATCTGCCCCGGCGGTCCAACCGACGAGCATGTGCTCGTCGACTTCCAGGTCCCCGCAGGCTACGCCGGGCCGCTCTCGGCTCTCGGCCCGCCCTCCTTCCTGAGCGGACCGAATGTCGGCTACTTCTGGACTCGGTTCAGTGTGACCGACGTTCCGGTGATGCAGGATTGGGACGGCTCGGGGGTGTTCGAGCTTGGGGAGACCGAGGATTACTTACTCCTGCTTGTCGAGGACGTGACCTTCGACGGCGAGTATGGCGATGCGCCTGAGGGCGCGCTTGCCTATCCCGCTTCCGGGATCAACGGTGCCTTCCCGACCTGCTACGGATCGGGGCCCGCCGGCTACGTGATCCACGCCTTGGCTGACGGGTACCCGGCGATGTTTGGCCCCTCGCTCGACTGGGAACCTGAGGGCAATGCGGGCAACTGCCCCAACTTCCCGCCCTATGACGCCGATGAGTGTTTCTCCGACGGCGATGCCGGCTTGATGATGCCGCCGGCCTACACGATCCAGGCCGGTTCGGTCGTCCCCTGCACCGCACAGACCGGCTCCCTGGGCAACACCTGCCAGGCGGGTGTCTGGGGCGGCAACATCGACATCTGGGTCGACAACAGCGCGGGTGCGCTCGCCGATGCCTACGTCAATGTCCTCTTCGACTGGAACCATGACGGCCAGTGGCAGGGGCGCCAGCAGTGTCCGGCCGGTGCGGCGCCGGAACACGTGCTCTGGAACTTCCAGGTGCCGAGGGGCTATGCCGGTCCACTTTCCGGACTCAACCCGCCTGCCTTCCTGATCGGCCCGCAGGGCGGCTATGTCTGGGCTCGCTTCACGATCGCCTACATGCAGATACCCTTCGATTGGGACGGTCACTGGGTGTTCCATTCCGGAGAGACTGAGGACTACCTGCTTCACGTCGAGGGAGATGGGGAGGAGTACGGCGAGTACGGCGATGCGCCGGAGAACTCGCTGGCCTACCCGTCGCTGGGCGTTTTGGGGAGTTTCCCGACCTGCGCCGCCTCGGGGCCGGCCGGGTTCGTCTATCACCAGCCGATCGGCTGGGCCTACTTCGGGCAGATGATCGACTTCGAGCTCGAGGGCAATGCAGGCAACTGCCCGAACTTCCCGCCCTATGACGCCGATGAGTGTTTCAACGATCCCGATGCGGGGCTGCTCTTCCCGCCTGCCTATACGATCGATACTGCTCTCAATGTCGTGCCCTGCGATCCGACCCTCACTGGACCGCTGGGCAACGTTTGCACGACAGCGCTATGGGGCGGCAATGTAGATATCCACGTGACCAACAACATGCCGGTCGACGGCTTTGTCAATGTGCTCATGGACTGGAACCAGGATGGTAAGTGGCAGGGCTCATCGCAGTGTCCTGCGGCTGCGGCGCCCGAGCATGTGCTGGTCAACTTCCCGGTGCCGATGGGCTTCTCCGGTCCGCTCTCGGGACTCAATCCCCCCTCGTTCCTGATCGGACCCAACGCGGGCTACGTCTGGACGCGGTTCACGGTCAGCGAGTCGGCGGTCGTCAACGACTGGGACGGATCGAGGTGGTTCGAGGACGGGGAGACCTGCGACTACCTCCTCGACGTCGTCCAGGACACTAATGGTGACTACGGAGATGCTCCCGAAGGTGCCACAGCCTATCCGTACCTTGGCATTGCCGGGCAGTTCCCGACCTGCCGGACCACGGGGCCGGCCGGATATGTCCAACACGCACCGGTGGGGAGCATGTACCTCGGCTCATTCGTCGACTTCGAGACCGACGGCAATGCTGGCAGCTGCCTCTTCCCGCCGTATGATTCTGACGAGTGCGGTGGCGCCTTCAGCCCCGATGCCGGGCTCATGATTGCGAGTACGTTTACGATCGATGCAGCGATGAATGTCGTGCCGTGCCCCGGTGTGCCCCCGGGCTGCTTCTCCTACATTTGCGACAATGCGGTGTGGGGGACGTACCTGGACCTCTCGGTCACCAACACGACCAACGCCGATGCCTATGTCAACGTGCTGATGGACTGGGATCAGAGCGGTTGGTGGCAGGGTTCATCCGTGTGCCCCAGTGGGTCGGCGGCCGAGCATGTGCTGGTCGACTTCGTGATCCCGGCCGGATTCTCCGGACCGCTCTCGGCGTTGGGTCCGCCGTCGTTCCTGACCGGGCCCTACAGGGGCTACATCTGGACGCGCTTCACGGTGAGTCAGCGTCCGGTGGGTACGGATTGGGACGGCGCGGGCGCCTTCGACAATGGCGAGAGTGAGGACTACCTGGTCTGTATCACCGAGCGGGAGGCCGAGTACGGCGATGCGCCCGAAGGAGAGGGCGCGCTGGCCTATCCCGAGCTGGGGATTTTCGGAGCGTTCCCGACCTGCGTCGGCAGTGGTCCGGCCGGATATGTGGAGCACACGGTGTTCGGGGGCGTGTTCTTCGGACCGACGGTCGACTTCGAGACCGAAGGAAACGCCGGCAACTGCCCGAACTTCCCGCCCTACGATGCGGACGAGTGTTTCGCTGACCCCGATGCCGGACTGCTGATTCCGGAGACCGGCACCATCGATGCCGCGCTCAACTACGTGCCCTGTCAACCGGGAGGCGAGATCGAGCCCCTGGGCTACGCCTGCTCGACAGCGGTGTGGGGTGGCAACGTCGACATCCACGTCGAGAACACCTCCTCCGTCGATGTCTTTGTGAACGTGCTCATGGACTGGAATCGCGACGGCCAGTGGTCGGGATCATCCGACTGCGAAGATGGCCCCGCTCCCGAACACGTGCTGGTCGACTTCGTCGTGCCGGCAGGCTTCAGCGGTCCGCTCAGCGGCCTCGCGCCCCCGTCGTTCGTCATCGGTCCCGACACCAGTTACGTCTGGACGCGCTTCACGATCGGTGAGCACGCGGTCGGCATCGACTGGAACGGTGAAGCCACCTTCGAGATCGGGGAGACCGAGGACTATCTGCTCTATGTTGCAGAATCCGAGCCTTCCGATGTCGGGGATGCGGGGACACCGATTCGTGCTACCCGGATCCTTGCCTGTCGCCCGAGTCCCTTCAGCCGGACAACGACGGTCTTCTTCCAGGTCGACCGGCCGCAGGAGATCACGGTGAGCATCTGCGACGTCAACGGCCGCCACGTGCGCACGCTGGTGGCGGGCGGCGTCGATGCGGGCCGCTATGATGCGACCTGGTACGGGAAAACCGACGCCGGCCGTCCGGTGGCGGCAGGGGTCTACTTCCTGAGGCTCCAGGCCGGCAAGGTTCGCGAGAGTCGTCCGATTATCCTGCTCAGGTAGTCACCCTGCTCAGGTGATCAGCCTGCTCAGGTAGTGGGTGATCCGGGCCCCCGTCGGCACAGCCAGCGCCGCGGGGGCCCGAACTTTGAGAGGCGCCGACCGCACCCTCTCGGCCCACCCGTTGGTCGAACATCTAAATGTCTGTCAGACGAGAAGTTGCCGGGTAATCCGGTGTTCTCTCGACATCGGCTCGGCGGCCGGAAAAGCCAACTTATGGCTGGTATCGACCACCGGAAGGTCCCAAACTGCTCATTGCTGACTGTGCTGACGCAGCTCGGTGACGATCCTTCCTTAATAGGGAGGAGTCCCGCATGTCCGCCGCGGACGCTGGTGGCAGAAACCCCGCCTCCTTGGGGGTCGGCTGCCTCCGGGCAGGAGCTCGGTCGAGTCTGTCCCTACATCCTTCGCATCTACCCCTCGGTTTCACACTCTGCTCCAGCGCTCGCGCTCGAGAACCCATGGTCCTGGAACACCAAGGATGGAGGTTCCCATGAAGCGAGTCGTACTCCTCTGCCTTGTCGTGATCTTGCTGTTGTCGTTCGCGCCGGCGACCAAAGCCTACGTTCCGCCGGACCAACCGAAGGATCCCTGCGACCTCTGCGCGTACATCCCTCACTGGTGCATGCAGTGTCTGGTCGATCTGTGGTGGAACGAAGGGGGATGCTTTCCGGGGGATCCGGATTGCTTCTGATTCGCGAGCCATTGCCAGACGGGATCGCGTGAACGCATAGGACATCTCTGCACGTTCGCGGTACGCACCGCGGGAGAACACTGGATGCGACCACCGAGCAGGCCGTCGAGCGGGTCGGCGGGAGTCATGCCACCGCTCGTCCTTGCCATCCTGCTGCTTCTCCTTCCAGTGAGCACGTACGCGGGGAGGCATTTCTTCGCCCAGGGACCCGGCTATGAACTGAAGTTCAACGATCGCCAGATCCCACGCATCCCCCTCGCGATGGATCGTGACAACCTGAGGGCGGTCGAGAACGTCTTCGCCGCCTGGGTCTTGGGCGGCAACCAGGCGTATGCGCGGATCCAGGAGACGCAGATCGAGAAGGGGTACGCCTGGTTCCTGTGCGGGGCCTCGCCGCATGAGGGTGTCGAGGAATTCACCTGGCCCGCGGATCAGGAGTTCATCGCCGTCTTCAAGGACGGAAGGTCGCTGGCGGCCGTCGAGGTCATCACCCACACCAGCGCCACCTGGGGCCGGGCCCCGAGAGCGAATCTACTGCCGATCTATCCCGAGGGAATAAGACTCCTGTTCAGCGACTTCGAGGCGACCTATCCTTCCGGCAGATCCAACACGATCCTGATCGCCTTCCCGGCCGACACGTGGGGCAGCGTGGAGCGGGTGACGTTGCGGCGCAACGGCAAAGAGCTGACCGGGGTCGTGCAAGACGATCAGCCCTGAGAGCACCGGACCCCGAGATGGCCTCATGGGGAAACGCGCGACCAGCGATCGACCCTGCCTTGCGCAGCGTGACATGGGACCACTCTGCCTGAGGTTCCTCTGCCTAGGATTCTTCTGCCTGGGATTCCTCTGCCTGGGCCTCAACGGTCTGATCCTTCCCTGCGCGCTCAGCGCGCCTGCCCATGCCCGCGGTGAGAGTACCGCGAGACGCGGTGTTGCTCCGGTCGCTCAGTCCAATCCCGCAGAGCCCGCCATCGGTGAGCGGGAGGTTCGACTCGAGCAGCTCTGGCAGGTCGGCGAGCGGCCCGACGACCCGATCTTCGGCATCATCACCAGTGTTCTGCGCGATGGGGATGGGAACGTCGGTGTACTCGATGTCCAGCAGCATGCATTCCTGATCTTCGACCAAGAGGGCGGGCTGCTGCGCAGGATCGGCCGGCGGGGCCAGGGACCGGGCGAGTTCGAGCGTGCCAGTGGGATCTGCACACTTCCCGGAGGTGGCTACGGCGTGGTTCAGCCGATTCCCGGGAAGATCCTGCGCTTCGATGCGCAGGGGTTGCCGTCCGGCTCATCGACGCCCCGGCCCGACAGCCTGATGACCGCGAGCAGCTTCTTCGTCACACACCAGGCGGCCCCATGCGGCGAGCGGCTTGTCATCTACTGCCTGAGCCAGGCCTTCCGGGAATACCGGACCTTCGCGCGCGAGACCTTGGCGCTTATCGCTCTAGACGGTACGATCGTCTCGCGCCTGGTCGAAATCGAGAATGAGATCGATCTCGACCGGCGCTACTTCTTCGATGAGGCGACCACGGGATTGCTGCCCAAACGCTGGATCGTCTCGCCCGAGAATGCCATCTACGCCGCGCCCGCCTTTCACGACTACCTGATCCGCGTCTTCGACGCCGACGGGCATGAGGTGATGGTCATCACGCGTGCGTACGAGGCGTTCGGGCGCACTGCGGCCGAAAAGGCACGGATCATGTTCCTGCATGCCGTCAGCGCAGACCAGGGTGAAATCGATGACTTGCACCGGGCCATCGAGCAGCTCTCCATCGGCCCCGGCGGTGTTCTCTGGGTGCTCCCCAGTCGGGGCCTGTGGCGGCTGCCCGTGGGGACGGTCGGAAGATACGACGTCTACGCGCCCGATGGCGTCTTTCGCGAGCGCGTCACGTTGTTGGGAGATGCCGATCCGATGCTCGACGACATCTGGGTGCTGGGGGACCGCGTCATCGTCATCCGCAATGCGAAGGCGGCGCTGGCCGGCCAGCTTGGGGGAATCGGGGGAGACCGCTGGTCGTTCACGGGGTCGGATGAGTCATCCGCCGTGTCATCCGATGGATCATCGGGGCGCGCTCTCGGACGCGATCCCGAGGAGCCGGTCTCGATCATCTGCTACGCGGTACCTGGCCGGTAAGAAGGCTGATGCTCTTGAGCCCGATTCAGTGGTTGATTCCGCTCCACTCATACGCCCTGATCCCCCGCAGATGAGCGTTACCAGCCGGAAGCCGGCGACGAACGACTGAGGCATCCGCCGGCGACCGGCAGCGAAGTCAATGCCGCGGGCGGCAGGGTCTGATATACTCGCTTCCGCGATTCCCGGCGCAGGATGCCCTCAGTGTGGGGAGCTCGCTCCGCCGGCACGCAACGGGCATGATCGTGGCACGGCATCTACGCAGCACCGGCACGACACCAGCGGAGGCGGTCATGGGTGTTTGGGACCGAAGGCAGGGGATCGCGGCGATCGCATTCGGCGTCGTACTCGCCATGGGACTTACCTCGACCTCGATTTCCGCCGCGTCCGGAGCGACGCATCTCGCCCCCCGCCAGGCGCCGGCGCCGCACGACACCCTCGCCATTACCGCCTCGATCCTCTATCAGGGCACGGCGGGGACCGGGGAGGCTTATGTCTATCTCGCTGATTCCCACGCCGCCTTGACCAACCCGGTTCTGGTGATCGAAGGATTCGACATCGACAACAGCATGGGCTGGGAGGAGCTCTACACGCTGCTCAACCGCGAGGGACTGATCGAGACGATCCGTGCCTACGGCTTCGATGCGGTGGTGCTCAACTTCACCGACGGCGTCGACTACATCCAGCGCAACGCCTTCGTGATCGTCGAGTTGATCGAGCAGGTCAATGCGCTGATTTTTCCCGGCACCGATATCGCCCTCATGGGAGCGAGCATGGGCGGGCTGGCGGGACGCTACGCGCTGGCCTACATGGAGACCCAGGGCCTCGAGCACAACACACGCACCTTCATTTCATTCGACGGCCCGCAGAAGGGGGCCAACATCCCGCTCGGCATCCAGTATTGGGTCGCCTTCTTCGCCCCCTACTCCGACGATGCCGCCGTGCTACTGGCGGGGCTCGATTCCCCCGCCGGGCGCCAGATGCTCGTCTACCACCACACCGATCCGCCCACGGCGATGCCGACCACGGATCCCCTGCGCGCGGAGCTGTTGGCCGACCTGGCCGCGGTGGGGGAGTATCCGCTCGACTGCCGCAAGGTCGCCGTTGCCAATGGGAGTGGCATGGGACAAGGGCAGGGGTTCTCGCCGGGAGATCAGATCATCCAATGGGAGTATGAGGGCTTCCTGGTCGACGTGATCGGCAACGTCTGGGCGCTGCCCGATGCCGGCGAGCAGCTCATCTTCCACGGGTTGATGGACCCGATCCTGCTTCCCGCCGATGAACTGATGGTCACGGTGAGCGGAACCGGGCCCTACGACACCGCCCCGGGGGGCTGGCGGGCGAGCATGGCTCAGATGGATTCGACCGAGGCGCCCTACGGCGACATCATCGCTCTCTATCCGAACCACTGCTACATGCCGACGATCAGTTCGCTGGCCCTCGATACCGATGATCTCTTCTACGACATTGCCGGCGATCCCGATCTGCTCTCCCACACCTACTTTGATGCCGTCTACTTCCCGGCCGAGAATCAGGAGCATGTCCTGGTAACGCCAGAGAATGCGGACTGGTTGCTCAGTGAGATCCTGTGGGGAACCAGCGCGGGGATCGTCGCCGCCGATCACTGGATGTGCAGGACGCCGGTCATTCGCGCCATCCACCCCAACCCGGCCCGCGGCGCCGTGCAGATCCACCTGTCTCTACCGCAACCGGGGCACGCACATCTGAGTGTCTACGACATCGCCGGCCGCATGGTCGCCGAGGTCGCGGAGACCTACCGGCCGGCCGGGGACCATCGGCTCACGTGGGACGGCACCGACGCGCAGGGGCGGCAGGTTGGGGTGGGTGTCTATCTCTGCCGCCTGCGCGTGCATGATCGGGTGACGACGAGGCCGGTGATCGTGGTTCGCTGATATGGAACGACCTTCTCAGGGGCCTTGTTCCTACGACCAACATGGCCCGGGCAACCCTCTCTCTTGCTGTATGTGTTTGTCTTCCGGCCGGTGGCGGCCGATCCGCCGCGCGCATCTACGCGGCGAATCGGCCCCGGGACTCGTGATCACTTGACCACCGTCATGCGCTTCGAGACATCTTCCCCGCCCACGCTCAGGCGATAGAAGTAGATGCCGGTCGCCACCGGCTGCCTGTGCTGATCGCGTCCACTCCAGAGTGCGTCGTAGACGCCCGCGGACTGGTCTTCATTGATCAGTGTGCGCACAACGCGGCCGGCTGCATCGTAAACCTTCAGCACAACACGCGATCCGGATGCATGCTCGGGGATCCCATAGGCGATCCGTGTGGCATGGGCGAACGGATTGGGCACGTTGGTCCTCAGGTAGAGCTGGGTGGGCAGCGCCGCGGCGGAGAGCTCCTCCGCGTCGACGCCCGACTGACCCGGATCGCACGTGGCCCGGTTGACCGTGTGCGTGGTCGTTCCCGCGTAACTGTCGAGCACGCTGCCGGGGCAACCCTCGAATTCGATCTGGTAGGTGATATCGAAGAAGCTGTCGACATTGAAGTCGCCGCTGGGCGCTTCGACAAGAAGCGTCTGGCCCGGGCAGGGGAGTCCGAAGTCCGATCCCGCCCGAATGCGCAGCGTGCAGAAGTCGGGGTCGCCGAAGAGCTCACCGTCCAGACGGTAGACCACCTGATCGAACATTTGCGCAGGATCCCCCGGCGTGCGCGGGCCGATGTGGATCTCGCCGTCGACCGCCATATAGATGTGCCGGTTGAATCCGGTGAGGTCCCCCTGGCCGGTGACCGTCCAATCGAAGACCGCGTCGAACGTGCAGATCTCTCCGCCCAATGTGCCTCCCGGAACGTTGACGACATTGGTGAAGCTGGTCCAGGGACCGCTGAGCTCGATCCAGGTGCCGGGCGGTAAGCCGTCGATGATCATCATCGGATCATTCCGATCCTCATAGGGGCAATCGGCGGGGAAGTCGACGGTTCCGGTGCCGTTGTCGGGCGCCAGACAGCAGGGCTCGCCCCAGACCGTCATCTGTCCCGCGTTCTCGACCTGATAGCCGTTCTCGCTGCCATCCTCGCCGAGGGCGCCGGTGGCCTTATCGGCATAGGTCCAGCTCACTCCGGCATCCCCTGAGAAGCGGTAGGCGTAGTCATACTCGCCCGGGGTTGCGGGCGTGAACATCGTCGCCATGTACTCATCGTTGTTCGGCTCGGAGGCGTCATTCCAGGCCGGGTTGGGAGCCGCGTCGAACCAGGTCCAGGCGGCCGGATCGACTGAGGGGTCGGTGCCGTCGGCGCCATAGCCCACCTGGCCAAGCACCACACCCGGGACTGGGTCTGTCACCGAGCTGCGGTCGGTCACCCCGGCGATGTAGAGGTGTCCGTAAACGGTGACCGGCTGGCTGGGGAAGTTCTCGATCGTCAGCGGCCACTGCAGGCGGCACCAGTCGACGTCGTAGCGCTCGCAGGTGAACCGGGTGACCGAGTCTTCCGTCGTCCCCGCGTAGGCGTCGAGCTGGCTGCCCGGGCACCCCTCGAACTCGATCTCGTAGGTGATGTCGAAGAAGCTGTCGACGGCGAAGTCGCCGCTGGGCAGTTGGGTCAGGGTCGTGTAGCCGGGGCTCGGCAGCCCGTGGTCACTGCCGGCGGTGACCCGGAAGGTACAGAAGTCGGGATCGCCGAATAGCTCTCCCGTCATGTCGACCAACTTCGTCGCGAAGCTCTGGACGGGATCGCCGGGCGTGCGCGGGGCGATGTGCACCTCACACTCGATGGACACGGAGAGGTGGCGATTGAAGCCCGTCAGAGAGCCCGTGCCGGTGACGGTGAGGTCGAGGGAGGCATCGAAGGTGCAGATCTCGCCGCCGAGACTGCCTCCCGGGGTGTTGACCACATTGAAGATGTCGGTGATCGGCCCGGAGAGTTCGATCGTCGTGCCCGGCGGCAGCCCGTTGATGATCATCATCGGCTCGGCCGGGTTGGCGTGCGGGCAGTCGGGCGGGTAGTCGATCGTGCCGCTGCCGTTGTCGGCGCCCACGCAGCAGGGCGGAGCGATCACCGTCATCTTGCCGGCGTTCTCCACCTGATAGCCGTTCTCACTGCCATCCTCGCCCGGCAGGCCGGTGTCTTTGTCGGCGTAGGTCCAGGCTCCGCCGCCACTGAACCGGTAGGCGTAGTCGTAGTCGCCCGGCGTGCTCGGCGTCAGAATCGTCGCCATATACTCGTCATTGCCCGGTTCTCCGGCATCGTTCCAGCCCGGATTGGGTGTGGCATCGAACCAGACCCAGCCAGTGCTCATGTTGGGATCGCTGTCGGGCGGACCGTAGCCGATCTGGGGTAGGACCGTTCCGGGGACCGGATCATTGCCCGAGGACTGATTGGTGAGGCCATCGATGAAGAGGTGGCCATAGATGGTCACGGCGGTCTCGGGATCTTCCTCGATCACGAGGGGCCACTGCAGGCGGCACCAGTCGACCGTGTACGTTGTCGGCGGCTCGCACGTGTAGGGGCGTACATGGTCCTGCGTCGTTCCCATGTAGCTGTCGAGCACGCTGCCCGGGCAGCCCTCGAACTCGATCTCATAGGTGATGTCGAAGAAGCTGTCGACGGCGAAGTCGCCGCTCGGCAGCTCGGTCAGGGTCGTTGTGCCGAACGGGCAGGGGAGACCGTTGGCTTCGCCGGCCTGGATCCGCAGCTCGCAGAAATCGGGGTCGCCGAACAGCTCGCCCTGCAGCGAGTAGAGGCGCGTCTGGAAGAGCTGGACCGGATCGCCCGGATTGCGCGGCCCGATGTGGATCTCGCCGGTGACCGGTATCCAGATGTGACGATTGAAGCCCGTCAGATCACCCTGTCCGACGACCGCCCAGCCGAAAGCGGCCTGGAAGGTGCAGACCTCGCCGCCGAGCGTGCCCCCGGGGGTATTGACGACATTGATGAATTCGGTCAGTGGTCCCCGCAGTTCGATCCAGGTGCCGGGCGGTAGTCCATCGATGATCATCATCGGATCGTCCGGGTCTTCGAAGGGACAGTCGGGTGGGTAATCGATCGTTCCGGCGCCGTTGTCGGGCGCGATGCAGCAGGGTTCCTCGGTGACCGTCATCTGTCCCGCGTTCTCGACCTGATAGCCGTTCTCGCTGCCATCCTCGCCCGGGATCCCGGTGTCCTTGTCGGCATAGGTCCAGGTCATGCCTCCGTCGCCCGAGAAGCGGAAGGCGTAGTCGTAGGCGCCGGGGGTGGCGGGAGTGGTGAGATCACCCATGTACTCGTCATTGCCCGGCTCGAAGGTGTCGATCCATCCGGGATTGGGGATGGCACCCACCCAGGTCCAGCTCGGGTCGCTCGACGGATCCGTGCCGTCAGCGCCATACCCGACCTGCCCCAGCACCGTGCCGGGGATCGGGTCGTTGCCCGAGGTCTGATCGGTGAGCCCCGCGATGTAGAGCCGTCCATAGACGGTCACCGGGGTGCCCGGGTATTCCTCGATCGTGTGCGGCCACTGCAGGCGGCACCAGTCGATGGTGTAGGTTGCCTGAGTGAACTTGAGGGCCGTACCGACTGTGATACCGGCGAACCCCTCGAGCGGAGATCCGGGGCAACCCAGGAACTCGATCTGGTAGGTGATGTCGAAGAAACTGTCGACGGCGAAGTCTCCGCTGGGAAGCTGGGTCAGGGTTGTCTCGCCGGGACCTGGCAGGCCGTAGTCGCTTCCGGCGACGATGCGCAAGACACAGAAATCGGGATCGCCGAAGAGCTCTCCGGTGAGGCGGTAGAGATCGGCCGGGAAGCTCTGAATCGGGTCGCCCGGATTGCGCGGCCCGATGTGCATCTCTCCCTCGACCGGCACGATGAGGTAGCGGTGAAAGCCCGTGAGGTCGCCGGTGCCGATGGCTTCCCACTCGAAGAAGGCGTTGAAGGTGCAGATCTCTCCTCCCAGGCTCCCCCCGGGTACATTGACAACGTTGTGGAAGTTGGTCAGCGGACCATGGAGCTCGATCGTCGTTCCTGGTGGCAGCCCATCGATGAGCATCATCGGATCGGCGGGGTGGTCGTAGGGGCAGTTGGGGGGGAAGTCGATCGTGCCGGTTCCATTGTCAGGGGCGATACAGGGCTCGGCCCAGGCGACACCCAGGCAGAGGATCCCGCTCGCCGCGATGATTCCGAGAAGATGGACCAGCGATCTCATGGTGCGGTCCTCCCATGGTGAGACGAAACCCGGGATGGGGTTGCCCGCACGGCAGGCAACCTTGGGCACACTGATACCCCACTATTGTACCATTTCGTGCAACTCAGTTCCATCGCGCAGGCGGCGGCCGGAGCGGATGCTGTTTCGTGCAACTCAGTTCCATCGCGCGGGCGGCGGCCGGAGCCGCTCTCAAGCTGGGGGGGGCGCGGGGAACCTGCCGGCTCGCCAACCACGGCGCGCGTCATGTATCATCAGCCTCTTGATCAGCGACCTTGGCGACAGGAGGCCCGATGGGATTGATGACGATGGCTGTCCAGGCACGATCGCGAATCCCCGCCTGCCTTGGGGGATCGGCCCTCTGGATCGCTGCGCTCGTGGCGGCAATGATCACACTGCCATGTCTCCAGGGCTGTGGCGGCGGGGATGACCAGGCCGAGCGTTCCGGGCCCGCGGGCGCGGGCGCGGGCGCGCACGCGCACGGTTCCCAGGCTCAGGCGACTGGCACCCAGCAAGTCGCTTCTGCCCCCCAGGGCGTTCCCGCCCGACCCGGCAGTGTCCAGGCAGGCCAGGCGCCGCGTCACGGTGGGCGGCGCCCAGGAGGCAGGGGTGGCGCGCCCGGTGTCCAGCCGGGCGGTCCCGGCGCCCAGCCCGGCGCGGGCCATCCTCAGCAGCTCCCGGCCGTCCCGGTCGCCGTCGAAGTCGCCCGCCAGGGGAACATCGCCAGCTATTACAGCAGCACGGCGACCCTCGAACCGCAGAAGCAGGCGGGTGTGCTTGCCCGCGTCGCAGGCCTGGTGGTGACCCTGGAGGCCGAAGAGGGCGACTGGGTGGAAGTAGGAGCGACGCTGCTGACGATCGAAGATGCCGAGTATCGTCATCGCCTGAAGCAGACGGCAGCCGAGGCGGACTTGCAGCAGGCCCGTTCCGAGCGCCTGAAGCAGATGTTCGCCAACGACCTCGCCTCCGCCGAGGAGTATGAGACCGCCCGCACCGACCTTCAGGCTGCCGAGGCGACCCGCGATCTCGCCGCCCTGGAGCTTTCCTATGCCCGGGTCGCCGCACCCTTCGCCGGCACGGTGGTCGCCCGCCTGGTCGATCCGGGGCAGATGGTCAATGTGGGCACCGAGCTCTTCACGCTCGCCGATACGCGTCCGCTGCTCGCCCGCGTGCATGTACCGGCCAAGGAATTCCGCCAGATCCACACTTCACAGCCGGTCGAGTTGACCCTCGATTCAACCGACGACGTGCTTCAGGGAACGATCACCTTGATCAGCCCGGTTATCGATCCGACCAGCGGCACGATCAAGGTTACTGTCGAGATCACCGACTACCCGGCCGGAATCCGTGCCGGAGACTTCGCCACGGTGCGCATTGTCACCGCCCGCCACGACGAGGCGCTGTTGGTGCCGAAGATCGCCGTTTTCAGTGACGGGGGTGAACAGATCGCCTACGTCGTTTCCGGCGCGCGTGCCGTGCGCTGCCTGGTGGAGACCGGCTTCCAGGGCGAGGGGCGCATCGAGATCCTCGCCGGACTCGCTCCGGGCGACTCGGTCGTTGTCCAGGGCCAGCGCTCTCTCGAGGATGGCCAGCCCATCCGCATCGCGCCGGCGTTGGGATCGGCCGGCATCTCCTCGGCCGGGGAAGGCTCCTGATGCGGGGGCTCGTCGCGCTGGCCGTCCGCCGCCCGGTGGCGGTGATGATGACGGCGATCGCCGTCGCTGCCTTCGGTGTCGTCGGCTACCAGCGGCTCGCGCTCGATCTGCTGCCCGACATCAGCTATCCGTCGCTCACCATCCAGACCGACTTTCCCGACACCGCGCCCGCCGAAGTCGAGAACCTGATCACCCGCCCGATCGAAGAGACGATCGGGGTGCTCCAGGGGCTGCGCACGATCCACTCGGTCTCGCGCCCCGGTGTATCCGAGGTGACCTTGGAATTCGACTGGGACGCGGACATGAACATGCTCTCGATGGACGTGCGCGAGAAACTCGACCGGCTCGTGTTGCCCGAGGGCACCGAGGATCCGATCGTCTTGCGGTACGATCCGTCGCTCGATCCGATCATGCGCATCGCCCTACACGGGGCGGGCGATCTGACCGCCACGCGCCGGATCGCCGACTTGCGCCTGAAACAGGAGCTGGAGACGGTCCGGGGGGTTGCTGCCGCGCAGGTCAGGGGCGGGTTCGAGGAAGAGATCCGCATCGACATCGACCAAGAGCGTCTCGCGGCCCTCGGGATCACGCTCGATCATGTCCGCGCGGCGGTGGCGGCGGCGAACATCAACATTCCCGGCGGTTCGCTGCGCGACGAGGACAGTCAGTACCTGATCCGTACGGTGGGCGAGTTCGCCGAGGTTGCGGAGATCGGCGCGATGGTTCTGCGTCAGCGGGGCAACGCGGTTGTGCGGCTGAAAGACGTGGCCGAGGTCTATCGGGGAACAAAGGAGCGCGAAGAGATCTCACGGGTCGACGGGGTCGAGAGTGTCGAGATCAACATCTACAAGGAAGGCGACGCCAATATCGTCACCGCCGCCCGCGGCGTGCGCGAGCGGGTCGCCGAATTGGAAGAGAATCTGCCGCCCGGCGGGAAGCTCACCGTACTCTTCGATCAATCGCGCTTCATCGAGCAGGCGATCAAGGAAGTCCGCCTGGCGGCGGTGCTGGGCGGGGTTCTGGCGATCCTGGTGCTCTTCGCCTTCTTGCGCGATGGACGCAGCACGCTGATCATCGCGACCTCGATTCCCCTCTCGGTGCTCGCGGCGTTTCTCGCGATGTACCGGCTCAACATCTCACTAAACATCATGTCGCTCGGGGGGCTGACGCTGGGGATCGGCATGCTGGTCGATAACTCGATCGTCGTGCTCGAATCGATCTTCCGCCGCCGCCAGGGAGGACTCTCGTTGGTCGCCGCGGCGGTGGCGGGGACCGCGGAGGTCGGGGGTGCAGTGGTTGCCGCCACCCTGACGACGGTGGCGGTCTTCTTGCCGATCGTTTTCGTCGAGGGCATTGCGGGGCAGATCTTCGGCGACATGGCGATGACCGTAACCCTGAGCTTGCTTGCCTCCCTGCTCGTCGCCGTCACCATCATTCCGATGCTCGGCTCGGTCGGACGGAGACGGGCGGAGACCGCCGGCGCCCCCGAGGCAAGCGCGGTTGTCGGCGTCGGCGACGACGAGGATGCCGCCGCTGACCCCAGCGCACCAACGCCGATGACCCTGGGGCGCTTCTCGGCCGGATACGACCGCTTCCTGCGTGGCGCGCTCTCGCGGCGGGCGCTGACGCTCGGCTTGGCGGCGGCCATCTTCGCCGCCGCGGTCCTGGCGATTCCGGCGATCGACACCGAGCTCATCCCGGCGATCAGCGAAGGGGAGTTCTTCTTCGAAGTAGACCTTCCCGGGGGCACGCCGCTGGCCGCAACCGATCAGGTGATGCAGCGTATGGAGGCGATCGTCGCCGCCGAGCCGGCGGTGGCGCACCAGTACTCGACGGTCGGCAGCCGGTTGGTCTCGGGCGGGGTTTCGCTCAACACGCGTGCCGAGCATCTCGGCCAGCTCAATGTCGTCATCGGCGATCGTGCCGATGAGGCGGCCGAGGCACTGCTTTCCGAACGGCTGCGCGAGCGCTTCGCGGCGATTCCCGATCTGACCGCCAAGCTCGGCAAGCCGACCTACTTCAGTCTGAAGACCCCGGTCGAGGTGATTCTCTATGGCGAGGATCTCGCCGCACTCGACGCCTACGCGGGGCGTCTCGAGCGCCGCCTGCGGAATGTCCCGGGCCTGGTTGATCTGCGCTCCTCGCTCGAGGAAGGTAGCCCCGAGCTGCGCGTGATCTTCGACCGCGCGCGTCTCGCAGCCCTTGGGCTGGATATGCGCTCGCTTTCCGAGACGCTGCGCGATCGCCTCCAAGGTGTGGTTCCGACCCGCTTCAAGGAAGGGGATCGTCAGATTGATGTGCGCGTGCGCAACCGCGAGCAGGATCGCGCCACACTCGCCGATCTGCGCAACATGGTCGTGCCCGGTCCCGAGGGCCGGCCGTTGCGCCTGCTCACCCTGGCCGAGATCCATATCGATCGGGGCCCGGCGGAAATCCATCGCATCCAGCAGCAACGCGGGGCGGTGGTCAGCGGCAACTTGCAGGGACGCAGCCTGGGAGCGGTGGTCGGCGACATCGAGCGGGTCCTCGGTGAGATTCCGGCGCCCCGCGGGGTTTCGGTCGAGCTGGGCGGCCAGAACCAGGAGATGCAGGTCTCCTTTGCCAGCCTGCGGTTTGCCTTGGCTCTGGCGGTCTTTCTCGTCTATCTAGTGATGGCAGCGACCTTCGAATCGCTGATCCATCCGTTCATCGTGCTCTTCTCAATCCCGCTGGCAGTCGTCGGGGTAGTCGGCGGATTGCTGCTGACCGGCACGCCGATCAGCGTGATCGTGCTCATCGGCGTGGTCATGCTGGTGGGGATCGTCGTCAACAACGCGATCGTCCTGATCGCCAAGATCAATCAGCTCCGCCGCGCGGGGCTGGAGAAGCGGCTGGCGGTGATCCGCGCCTGCCACGTGCGCCTGCGGCCGATCCTGATGACGACACTGACCACCGTCCTCGGCCTGCTGCCGATGGCGCTGGCAGTTGGAGAGGGGGCCGAGCTGCGCACGCCATTGGCGATTACCGTCTCCTTCGGCCTGGCGATCAGCACGCTGCTTACCTTGGCGGTCATCCCGGTGCTCTACTTGCTCGTGCCCTCGCGGGTCCGGACGCGGGCGAGCGAAGTGGCCGACCTGGAGGGAGCGGAAGGAGTCCGGCCGTGACTCTGCCCGAGATCGCCATTCGGCGTCCGATCACGACGCTGATGCTCCTGATCAGCGTGATCGTGCTCGGCGCGGTCGCGCTGACCCGCCTGCCCCTTGCGTTCCTGCCCGATGTCGAGCGGCCGATGCTCTTCGTGCGCGTGCCCTATTCGAATGCCACGCCCGAGCAGGTCGAGCGCATGGTGGTGCGCCCGCTCGAGGAGGCGCTGGGGTCGGTCAAGGGCGTGCGCAACATGGAGTCCTCCTGCGACCGTGACGGTGGGCGGGTGCGCCTGGAATTCGACTGGGGGCACCCCCTCGATCTCGCCCGCGTGGAGATCCGTGAGAAGCTCGATCGTGTGCGCCGCGAGCTGCCGGATGACGTCGGCGATGTGACCATCGGCGGCCACTGGGGCTCGCGCGACACCGATGATCCGATCCTCGAGGGGCGGCTTTCCTCGAACCGGGACTTGAGCGAGAGCTACGATCTGCTCGAACGCAAGATCATCCGCCCCTTGGAGCGGATTCCGGGCGTTGCCCAGGTACGCCTCGACGGCGTCAATCCCCGCGAGGTGCGCATCAACCTGCGCGTTGCCGACCTCGAGGCCCACGGCATCGACGTTCGCGAGGTCACGCGCATACTGCGGGAGAACAACTTCGATCAAACCTTGGGGACGATCGTCGAGGCCGATGTGCGCTACACCGCCCGCACGGTGGCGACTCTCACCAGTCTCACCCAAATCCGCAATCTGGTCCTGCGCCCCGACGGGATCCGCCTGCGTGACGTCGCCGATGTCGTCTTCGAAGAGCCGCCGTTGGAATACGGGCGGCATCTCGACGGGAAGTTCGCCGTGGGCGTGACGGTGACGAAGGAAGCCGGCGGCAATGCGGTCACGATCTGTGACGCCGTCGAGCAGCGCGTCGCCGAGATGAGCCACGACCCCGAACTCGAGGGGGTCAACTTCCTGATCTGGTTCAACCAGGGCTCAGAGATCAGAAAGACGCTGGGTGATCTCGCCTCGACAGGCACCTTCGGCGCAATCCTCGCCGCGATCGTGCTCTTCGTCTTCTTGCGACGGGTGAGCATGACTGCGATCGCCGTTTTCTGCATTCCCTTCTCGTTGATCGTCGCCTGCGGCGTGATCTGGGCGGCGGGGAAATCGCTCAACACGTTGACTCTGCTCGGGCTGATCGTCGGCATCGGTATGCTGGTGGACAATGCCGTCGTGGTGATGGAGAACATCTCCCGCCATCAGCAACGGGGTGGGGATCGCATTGCGGCGACGCGGCTCGGCGCCCGCGAGGTCTCCAACGCGGTCGTCACGGCGACATTGACCTCGGTGATCGTCTTCATTCCGCTGATATTCAATAGGCCGAGTCAGATGAACATCTATCTCAAGGAGATGGGCATCACCGTCTGCCTGACACTGCTCGCCTCACTCTTCGTCAGTCAGACAATGATCCCCTTGGCGACGGCGCACTTCTTAAAAGCCGCCCCGCGGCCTCCGGGTCGGCTGATGGCGCGCCTCGAGCGCACGCATGTGCGTCTGCTCGACTTCACCCTCCATCACCGCTGGCTGGCGCCGCTGATCGGCCTGCTCGTGATCGGCTCGGCGGTCTATCCATTCCAGCGCGTCGAGAAGAACTTCGATACCAGCGAGAGTGAGATCTTCGTGCAGGTTCGCTACGAGTTCAGCGAGCCGATCGGTCTCGAACAGAAGGAGCAGATCATCACCGAGGTGGAGAAGCTTCTGGAACCCCACCAGGAGCGGCTGCACGTCAAGTCGATCTACAGCTTCTGGAGCGATCACTGGAGCCTGACGCGCCTCTACATGGAGGATGACTACGCCAAGGAGAAGGCGCTGGCCGCGGTGCGGCGCGCGCTGCCCGAGATCCTACCCGAGATCCCTGGGCTCAGTCTCCGGATTCAGGGCCAGGGGCAGGGGTGGCATCGTGGCGGGGGTAGACGGATCGCCTTTCAGATCGTCGGCGAGGACTCCGGCGTGCTCGCCGAGCTGGCCGAGGAGGCGCGCCGCAAGCTCGAGACTATTCCCGGCCTGACCGATCCCTTCACCAGTGCCGAATCTGGGGGGATGGATCTCTATGTCGATCTCGACCGCGAGCTGGCCGCCCGCTATGGAGTTCCCCTGACCCAGCCGGCGGAGGTGATCTCCCTGACTTACCGCGGGCGCCGCTTGCCACGATTCCGGACGCCTGACGGCGAGCGTGAGATGCGCCTGACGCTGGATGAGCGGGAGACTGAGACACTCGCTCAGCTTCGCAATCTGCCGCTGCGGACCGAGGCCGGTGAGAAGATCCCCTTGGCCTCATTGGCCGAATTCCGCACCGCGCCGGGGCCCGAACGCATCCGGCGCGACAACCGGATGACGAGCGTCTGGGTGGGGGCGCGCTACGAAAAAGGCACTGCCAGTGATCACATTCCCCAGGTGGAGGCCGCGATGGGGGAGATCGAGTTCCCCTATGGGTATCGGTGGACCTTCAGCGATTGGGAGGCCCGGCGCCAGGAACAGTCCCGCGAGTTTCTCGAGAACCTGCTGCTGGCCCTGTTGCTGGTCTTCGCCGTGATGGCGGGGCTCTTCGAGTCGGTCCGCCAGGCAATCGGCCTGATGGTTGCCCTGCCCTTCGCCCTGGCCGGCGCGGTCTGGACGCTCTATGCCACCGGGGTCGACTTCGATCAGCCCGCCGGAATCGGTCTCCTGCTCCTGATCGGCGTCGTGGTCAACAACGGCATCGTCATGCTCGAGCACATCAATCAGTATCGCCGACAGGGGATGTCGCGGCATATGGCGATGCTGCAGGGCGGTCGCGAGCGACTGCGGCCGATCCTGATGACCGCGATCACGACCCTGGTCGGTCTGCTGCCGATCGTTGTCCAGAAGCCGGCGCTCGCCGGGGTCTACTACTACTCCTTCGCGCTCGTTCTGATGGGCGGTCTCTTCGTCTCGACCTTCCTCACGGCTGTGCTGCTACCCACGACGGCGGCCCTCTCGGAGGACCTGCTCGGCGCCGCTGGGCGGGGGATCGCCGGTGCCTGGCGGTTCACCACCCGGGGGGTCTGGCGGCCGCGGCCGTCGTAGGGCGGTCGTCGTAGGGGGGGGTATGCTGGATGCCGCGGGCTGCTCCTGGCAGACCACGCACCGCGCGGCGTTGTCGAAACAGGGCACGTCTCGGTCTCCCGGCAGAGCCCTCGCGCCATGAGCTTCCCGGTTCCGGCGGGGTGGCACGCGCTGCCAACTGGTTGTGTGCGGGCAAATTGCAGTGACTCAGTTGTCGACCAGGATTCTACCCTCCCCCGTGCGCGAACCTGATAGTACGTTGCGTTCTCCGCGGCTGCCCCGTATCCTGTCCTGCAACCACCCCATGGGGTGGCACCGAGGTTCCGGGTCCCACCATTTGAGGAGGAAGGGATGAGCAGGTTGATCGCGCTCCTCTGCTGTGTGTTGTTCGTAGCGTCCTTTGTCTGGATCGAATCGGTCGGTGGCCAAGATGAGTGCTTCTCGAAGAGTCTGCATGCCACCGGTGAGGGCATGCGCTATTGGTACGAGGAAGAGGGCGGTCTGATGACCATCACCGGCATTCCCTATGCCGATCTCGACTGCTCCAAGTGTCACATCAAGAGCTGCGATCAGTGCCACCTCGAGCAGGATGAGGGCACCGGGACCTGCGCCCTGACCAACGAGAAGGCTCGGAACACCGAGACCTGCCTGGTTTGTCACGGCCGCGAGAAGCTGACCTACAAGATGTGTGAGACTACCGGCACATTGGACGTTCATGGCCGCTCCTGCTCCGATTGCCACAGCGCGGCCGAGATGCATGGGGACGGGCAGTCCTACAGTTCGATGCGCGATCCCGCCGCCCCCCGGGTGGCCTGTACCGATTGCCATGCCGAGACGATGGGGGAATCCCGCGCTCACACTGTGCACAAGGAGAAGTTGGACTGCGCCGCATGCCATGTTTCGGCGACGACGGCCTGCATGAATTGCCACATGGACACCTTCCTCGAGACCGGCAGCCGCAAGGGGACCTTCTTCCCGATGCAGGATTGGCTGTTGCTGATCAACTACGATGGGAAGATCACCTCGGCGACGGCGATGACGATCGTCTATGAAGATAAGAAGTTCGTCTGCTACGCCCCCTACTTCACGCACGCCGTGCAGGGCGAGGGCAAGCAGTGCGCCGACTGCCACGGGACCGAGGCGGTCAAGATGATCAAAGCCGGTGAATCGGTCCCGATGATGGAGTACGAGGATGGGGCAGTCGTCAGTTGGAAGGGAGTTGTCCCGGTCGTCGATGGCCAGCTCGATTGGGTCTACCTCAACAAGAAGGGGGATGCCTGGGAGCCGGTCGCCAACGATGATCCGGCCACGGTGCAGTACGTGGCGTACGGGACGCCCCTGACGGAAGAGCAGATCAAGAAAATGGCGATGCCGTTCAAGAAGTAGCCCGAGGTTCGACGTTTGATAAACGCTCCCGCCCGAGGATTTTTCTCCGGGCGGGAGCGTTCTGCTTTTCCCTCTGATTCACAGGGATCAGGGCAAGCGCACGACCCGCGCCCCGACACGCGCATCTCCGATGCGCCCGCGCAGGAAGTAGACGCCCGCCGGCATGCGGCGGCCGTGGTGATCGGCCCCGTCCCAACTCAGCGCAACGGTGCGGGCCTCTCCCGCGCCCCAGTGATGGGAAGTGATCAGCCGCCCCGTCACCGAGTAGATGCCGAGGTCTGCGTGTGTGCCTTGCGGGAGAGAGAATCGCACGTGGCTGACTGTCGCGGATGGATTCGGCCGGACCGCGTCGAGCAGTCGAATCCGCGCCGCGGACTCGGGCGCCCCCTGGACATCGATGTATCCCTGGAAGTCAACCAACCCCAGGGCCGGATCGTCGACCTGATGCCAGATCTCCTCCTCGATCTCGATCGGGTCTCCGGATCCCCAGTCGTTGAATCTGGCGTCGACATCCTCGTCGATGGTCGCGAGCACCAGCTCCTCGAAGGTGCTGCCGCAGAACACATTCGTGTATTCCGGTGACCCGCCGATGACCACATCCATCACGGGAGCAGGATCCGCGGCCGCATCCGTCAGCAGGATCGCGTAGTCGAGTCCCTCGAAGTGATTGCCGCGAACATCGGCGTGGACATCCATCGAGGAGGCCCAGCCGTAGGTGTCGATGCCGATTCCATAGCGTAGAGTCTCGCGATCCTTGGTCGCTTCCTTCGAGACATCCGTGTGCAATGGGATGGGCGGTCGGATGATGCCGGTCGTCTCGCGCGGGGAGGGAGATCCCTTGGCCGCGGCGGCCAGCCCCAAGCGGTTGTCGATGATCCGCTGACGCCCGGTGAATACCGGGTTGTGTCCGAAGAAGTAGATGCAGAATTGATCGTAGGCGCCCGGCGGGACCGTCGAGTAGATCTCATTCGCGACGATGCTGATGCGGGCGCGTGGCTCCACCGTTTGGATCCCTGTGTCGAGGAAGTCGTAGATCCGATTACTCAGGACATAGGCCGTCTCGGTATTGCTGTTGACGGCGATGCCCGCCTCGCAATCGCTGACCGTATTCTCATAGATGTAACCGGCCGAATAGGTATGATGCATGATCCCGATCGAGCAATCCTGAATCACATTGTGCTCGATGCTTCCATCGGTCTTGTAGAACATGATCCCGGCCGACTGATAGGAAACTCCGGTGACATGCTCGACGGTGTTGCCCTCGAAGAGGACTCCGGTCAGAGCGCTTTGTGCGCTGGCGTAGATGCCCCGCATGAAGACGTTTCTGACAGTGCAATTCCGGACGACCAGGTCGTTCCAGTCGCCGGTGTTGTAGTTGGTGATGATCCCGTTGCGGGCATCGAGCACACCGAGCGGGGTCAGCTCTGGATCGTCCCCGTCGAGGGTCATCTCTGCTACCGTCACGCCCGTGGCTTCGATCACCATCAGCTGGGAGTTCCCGAAGCTGGGCGGGTCGGAAGTGCCCGGGTCAGAGAAGCCGGGATAGAGAATCGTCTGCTCCTGGCCGGCGCCTGTGATCGTCAATGACTTATCGACCACCAGGTTTTCCTCATAGATGCCGGCGTGGACGTCGATCGAATCGCCCGCGACCGCGGCGTCGATAGCGTTCTGGATGTAGCCCAGATGATCGCTGCCCAAGGACCAGTCGATGGGCAACATCTGGATGTTGCCCGTACCGCGGCTCGTACTGTCGGCCTCGGAACCATAGAAGAGATGGACCCCCGCGCCGTCATCGAGAGCCGCGGGCCACATATCGACCCATGCGGTGCTCTGGTATCCACCTGCCGTGATGGAGTGGGCCGTCGTCTGATCGAGGCCGTCGAGGGCTGCGATCGACGGCGCTGACCAGTACTTGAGCATCTGTTTCGACTCGGCGGGGTTCCAGGGTGCGAAGATGAAGACGTAATCGCTGCCGACCTGGGTCAGCATCGGGTCGCAGTCGTCGTCGGGAGTGCCGGTGATCGTCGCCACCGGCGTCCAAGTCGGGCCGGGGCTGTATTGGTAGATGTAGTAGGCGGGCAGGCTCCAGCTCGTGTAGTAGAGATAGAGATCGGTTCCGTCGACGAAGAGGCGTGGCATGCCTTCGTGAGCTACCGCGGTATGCAGCGCACTCCAGGAGGTGCCGTCGAAGGTAGTCACGTCCAGAACAGCACCGCGGCTGACGACCAGCCAGATCTGGGAGTCGTAGACGGTCGCCCACAGGTGAGTTCCTGCAAAGGGATCGGCCCCCGCGGGGAGCACAGCGGATGCAGACCACGTCGCCCCGTCATCGGGTGTCGTCCAGGCCTTTACCTGCCCAGCGTCGCCCGTATCAACGGCGAAGACCCAGAGGGAGTCGCCATACTCGACGCAGGAGGTCTGTCCCTGATAAATCTTTTCCAGCGTCGTCGGCATGTTCCCGACCGGCTGCGGCGTGGCGGCGGCGAGATCCTCGAGCGCGGATGCCGTCTTGTAGTAGATCACGTAGTGGCTATTGTCCGGATTCCCGCTCCCGTAGTGCCCCGTAAAGTCCTCTGATCTGCCATAGAAGAGCCAGTAGTCTCCGCCACTGTCTTGGAGCACGCTGTTCCCGCGCTCGTAGTAGATATCGTCGGTGATCTGTTGAGGACGACTGACCTCGAGAACCTCTGCACTGACCGGGCAGAGGATGCTCGCAACTCCCACGACCAGTGACCAGAATACGATGGTCCTCATGATGCTACCTCCGGCGCGTTGGATGACCCTGTCCACCACACCCAATGGGTGCGGCAAGACATGGACTCTCCGCTGGCCACTGTCTCCAGTGGCGTGGCCAGCAGTCGAGAATCCAGGACTCAGATCAGCGCGCCAGAGCTCGGATGCGGTGGAGTGAGCAACTGGCCTGTCCGTATCGGCACGAACAGGACCAGCGCACATACGGAGAGAGAACAAGTGCCAGCGACCGAAACGCATGGGTCGTGATGACGGGGACTGCCACGTTCGGACAGCAAGCTGGCTGGGCGTCGATCATATGTTGCTTCTCGCTATGCTGCATTGTGCGAAGGTCGCGACCAGCGCTCGAGCGAGCGCGTATGATCAGCGGACTCCGCAACACCTACCATTACAACAAGTAATGATAGCATCCCGGGCAGGTCTTGGCAAGCGCCTTGCGAGACGGTTCCGGCAAGGACGTCTTGGGGGGGGGCGCGTCGAGGAACAGGCCGGGCGAGCCGTCCGCAGCCCGCAGGGCGGCCGGCTCCGCACCGCGGGCTGCGCGGTCTCCAGCCCCGCTCGAGACCACCCGAATCAGTCGCCGGGTCCCTCGCCGGGGAGCTCTCTGAACAAGTCATAATGCTGCTTGTTGTTATGCACGAGGATCCCATCGGCGAAATAGGTGTGGCAGGGCTCCACCTCCAGGTTGTAGGTCGCGGAGCGCCGGTAGACTCTCTCGATGGTCTCGATCGCCGAGGTGGTTGTCACCCCGGCGCGCAGGATACCACCGACCTGCGCAGCTCCGGCCTGCACCCAGGAGCCGTTGAGATAGAGCGGGTGATTGGGTGTGATCCGCAGGGTGCCGTTGACGACGAGGTAGTATTCCGTCATCTCGGCGGGTGTGTGGGTGAACACCTGGGTCACCCGGGCTGGTAGGAGGCAGCCGCTGCGTTCATCGTAGGCCCGGACCATCTCGCCGGGATGGATCCGCTCAATCAGCTTGTGCGTGCCGTCGGCCATCGTGATCTGCGTCCCGGGGAGGACACAGGGGCCGCAAGTGCACTCGGTGATGTCGAAGGGCAGCGAGACGCCGTTCCAGCACCCTCCGGGGCCGCACTCGAAAGTCCTGTGCCGCTCGTGTTCCCGGCCGTTGCACTCCCACTTCACGTCCATCCAGTGGAAGCCGTAGGGCCAGCCCATCTCGCACCACTCGGTCGTCAATTCGTCGTTGGGGTGCAGGTGCACGGTGTCGACGTAGCCCCAGTCATCGAAGTAGAGATCGACCTCCACAAAGCAATCGGTACAGTTGGTGAGCCGGTACTGGAAACAGCCGTCCGGGCAATCGGCGCTGACCCCTGAGGGCAGCAGGATCACGATCATGCCCAGCGCAAAGGCCAAGACCGTTCTTCGGAATCCGGGTGACATGGTGACGCCTCCTTTCTGGGTTCCTGCCCGCGACACGGGACTCGAGGGCCCTTGGGAACCGCCCCGCATCGCAGCTCTTCCTCCTGTGTGGCGTGCGCTATTATAGTGCATGTAACAATGCACAACAAGCACCATAATGCAGCATATCATCATGATGGGCGGATCGGGGGCGCCGAGTCGCAACCGATTATGAATTCACGCCTTGGAGAGGAAGTGAGCCCCGAGGAGATTCACTCATTCAGTGCGCGCCAACAGCCTGCCGGGGCATCTAGTTGGGTGACCCGGCTGCGTGGACCGTCCTGTCTCTCTCGCTTCACGGTGTGCCTCCGACGGGTCCCTGATGTGCGTGCGTGCGCCCAGGGCTCTCCGGGGAGTTGCCGGACCGGCGTGAACCCGACCGACAGTCGGAAGGCCGGCGTGCCCATCAGGAGCACGATGGTGAGGGCGAAAAGCTCGGCGAAGATGAGGGCGTTCCTTTCTCGCTTTGGGTTGCTGCGACGCAACCGAGCCGATCTCAGGCTGAACAATGTGACTCAACCCCGTGTAGCCTGCCACATTATTCTGAAG
>JAGMBO010000110.1 GCA_023129715.1 Candidatus Eiseniibacteriota bacterium
TCTCCGCCAGCCCGGTCTGGGCACGACCAAACGCCCGCGCCGCCCCGCGGGCGCGTCCGGCACGCGCCAGGGCGGTGCCGATCAGACGCCACGCCTGCGCCGCTTCCCAACGGGCTCCGGCGCTGGCCGCCCTGCGGCGCGCCCTCCAGGCGACGGCCACAGCCTCCCGCGGCTGCCCCAGCACAAGCGCCAGGGTCGCCTTCCGCAGTTCGAGTTCGATGGCCAGATCCCCATCCGGCGCCAGCCGCGCCGCGATGCGCCCGCCGCAGCGAATCGCCCGGGCAGCCTTCTGGGCCTCCCCCGCGAGCAGGTAGCACTCGGCAAGATACTCGCACGCGAGTCCCTCCTCGCGCGGCAGGGCCATGCGGCGCGCGGCGCGCCAAGCCGCGAGCAGACGCCGCCGTCCCTCCTGAAGCTCGCCGCCGCGAACGGCGACCCATCCGAGCCCGAGTTTGGCGAGCAGGGCGGTCGTCGTCCGCTGCAGGGCATCCGCCTGGATCTGCGCCTCTTCGAACAGGCGCCGGGCGTGGGGCAAGAGGCCGATCAACCCGACGGCCCATCCGCGGTTGAGCAGCACCGTCGTGTGCCCGGCGACGTCACCCGCTTGCCAGTAGTGCTGGGCCGCCTGGGCATAGAGACGATTCGCCTCTGCGAGAGCTCCCTTGCGCCGGGCGACGATCGCCAGCAGGGCGTAGGCATCCCCCTTGAAAATCTCGCTGCCCGCGTCGCTCGCGTGCCGTGCGGCAGCAAGCCCCCAACGCTCGGCGGCATCTTCATCGCCGCGCACCGCGGCGATCCGCGCCTGCAGGAGCGCCAGCCGCGCACGAGTGGCCGGCGCCGTGCGCGGAAGGATCTCGGTTTCCAACGCGTCGAGCAGGAACGCCGCTCTCGCATACCGGCCCCCGCGCGTTTCCTCCTGGGCCAGCGTGAGGGTCGCCAGGGCGAGCGCCTCGGGGTCGCGCACCTGGCCGGCGTCGATCGCATCCCGAACCCATGGCACGCCGGTCCTCAGGTGGTCACGATGGTTGAGTCGCGCACAGGCACTCAGCAGCAAACAGAGTCCTTCGACCGCGTGGGGCGGGATCTCCGCGGCGATCCAATGGGATGAGATCGCCGGCCAGAGCAGATCATGCACCGACTGCCAGGCCCCGGCGGAGAGATACTGGCGCGCCCCGGCGCAGAGTGGTTTCCACTCCGTCGCCGAGCGCACGCGTGCCTTGTCAGAACCGCTGGCCGGCATGCATAGGGCTCCGCCATTGACCGTGGCAAGTGTGCGCGCTGCCGTATCCCGATGCGCTGGGAGCAAAAGGCAGCCCGTCCGCCGCCACGGAGGACAGTCTGAGAGCGTCTGTTGTGAATCCGCTACGGGGATGCGTCAGGGGGGACTACTCGGGGAATTCCTCGCCGAGGGCGTCACCGGTGTCCTTCGAGGTCGACTTCTCCGGAAACTCCTCACCCAGTCCGTCGTCGAAGATCCAGAGTACTAGAACTGAAATCTTCAGCCCGACGGCGGCCAGAACCGGCCCCAGGACAACTTCGGGGAATTCCTCTCCCAGCGCATCGGTGGAGGATCCACCCTTACTGCTTCGGCAACCGTCGGTTGCTTCTGCACTCGCCGGGATGCTCCCGATCGTGAGAAAAGCGAGCAGGACAGCCAAGATCCAGGGCTGGTGCCGTTTCTTCATCGTACGCCTCCGTGCGTATCCTGTTTTCCGGCTCGCAGACCGCTCCGGGCCGCGAGCCCCTCTTCATGGCTGCATGAAAAGGCTAGGTTCAGCCACTGGGAATTGTCAACTGGTTATTCTCAACCAGGCAGGACGGAAGAGGCCGGCGGGCGGCCCGGCCGAATTGCCGGATACCAGCCTAGATGATTATCGGGCAACTGCTTAGTGGATTCTGGGCACGTGGGCACGCGATCCGTCAACCATGGTGGAGCGACGGAGCGCTGGCGCCGGTGCGGAAGGGGCGGAATCAGGCCTTCGGGAGCGTCGGAGAAGAGCGAAGGACAATCAAGAAAGCCGCACAGATGCAGCATTACTGCATCTGTGCGCGTATGCGGGGGGCGTGGAGGGGAGCGATGATCGACGGTCAGCTACGGCGCCGGCCACCGGCTCACCAAATGAGGGGCAGAATCACTTCGCCTGATTCGGCACAGTCCAATGGGACGAGCGGACCGGATCAGACCGGCGGGACCGGCGCGCACCGGAGCAGACCCTTTGCCGCAGCGCGTGCCTTGGGTCCGCTCGCCCCCGGCACGTTGGAGATTCGTGCAAAACCATTCAGACCCCCGAGGCAAAGAGCGATTGGCTGACTTCCACGCGACGAGCCAGATCGAGGGTCTTCCAGACGCCGATCAGTTCCCCACGCGCTCGCTCCCGCACCTCGGCCGGCACGGTATAGAGATCCTCATCGGAGAGGCGCGCGAAGGCGCGCGCAATCGTCGTCAGGTTGCGACAGATGCAGATCGCCTCGTCATCTTCGGAAGGACGGAGGGGATGCACGGTCCGGTCGCAGAAGCGCTCCTCCACCCTCTCCGTAGACCGATCTTCTTCCCGCTCGTCCGACTCGCCGCTTCCTGCAAACGGCAGGGTCCGCAGAAGCGCGACGATCTTTCCGAGCAAGGCCTCATCCGAGCCGCCCGCTCCATGATCGCCCCCCGGATCCGGCATTGTGCGCAGCTCTGATGACATCGTTCACACCTCCTCATGTCGTGTTTACTTGATCGTCTCTGAACCGGCCTGACGCCCGTCCGCGGGCAGGCTGGTGCAGGAGCCGTGCCAGCCGCACCGTCCCGCGGACCGTCGGTCACGCCAACGCCGCAAATGACGGCAGCGGCGGCTCTGGTGGTCGCGATGGTGTGCTCTACCACGCGCCCGCACTCGGATGGGATTGTCTCATTCCATCTCATTGAGTCTCATTCGGTCTCAATGACTCTGATTCCGTCTCATTCGCGTTGACCATCCCATCCGCTCTCGATCAGTTCCCCCCGATCTCAGTTGTGTGACCGGCTCGCCCTCCGGCTGAGCGCCCTCCGGCTGAGCACACCTTCCGGCAGAGCGCCCTCCGGCAGAGCACACCTTCCAGCAGAGCGCCCTCCGGTAGAGCAAATTGCCCCATTCGGACAAGTGTGCTATATTGGTGCAATCTAGACTTGCTGTCTCGCACCAGTCGTGGAGAGACCGAACCGCCGCCGAGAGAGTGCTCTCCGGCGCACCAGCGCTCGGACGTGATGTCCGTCCGCTCCGCTGAAGGCAGCATCACCATGCCCCTTGCCGACCTGAGGTATGAACCGCTGCGCGAACTCGGCCGTTCCCCCGAGCGCGCCACGACCGCCGCGCGCGATCACTTGACCGGGGCCTCGATCGTCTTGAAAACCGGCTCCCCCAACTCGCTCGGCCGAGAGTTGGGCGTCCACCTCGCCCTCCCGCCGGGGATTGCCCCGACGATCTGCGACGCGTCGTGGACCCCGGATCAGCGCCTGGTGCTCGCCCTAGAGCACCTCTCCGGGGAGACCCTGGGCGCTGCCGCCGGCCGCGTCCCCCCCCGTGAGCGTCCTGCCCTCGTCTTTGCCATCGCCGATGCGCTCGCCCAGATGCACCGCGGCGGTGTCATTCACGCCGATCTCTCTCCGGAAAACATCTTCCTGCTCGAGACACCCCAAGGAACTGCCGTGCGCCTACTCGACTTCGGCTCCGCCTTCGGGCCCACGACGGACGCGCCGCTGCAGGAGCAAGAGCGCGGCGCAACCCCGGGCCTCGTCGCCCCTGAGCTCCTGCAAGGGTGGATCATCGACGAACGGGTCGATCAGTTCTCCCTGGCGGCAACCCTGCGCGCGTGCTGGCCCGAACTGGAGCGAGACTCCCAGTGGGCGCCGCTCATCGAGCAACTCTCCGATCCCGTGCCCGCCCGCCGCTTCCCTGAAATGGCCGCGGTCTGCCGGGCACTCGCTTCACGGTTCGCGCTGCCTTGCGGCGCACCTTCCCCGCCGCGTTTCCCTGCGGGTGCGTTGCGCGGCCGCCGGGCCCTGATCGAGGAGCTGTGCCGGCGTGCCACGGCGGCACCCGGAACCCGTCTTCTGCTCCAGGCGCGACCCGGCGTGGGTCTCACCCGGCTTCTTCTAGAGGCGGTCGGCGCGTTGGCCGCGGCGGGTGCCCGCCCCGCGCGCATCATCGATCTGGCGACTCCGCGTCGAGCTCCGCAGCCGCGCGCGGCGCTCGCCCTGATGCGCGCGGCCACGGAACGCGAGGAGACCCTGCTCTGCGGTGTGGCCGATCCGTCCCCCGATCTCCGTGGTTGGCCCACGCCGTTCGCCGCTGACTTGTGCGACGAGCTGCGTGCCGACTCCTGGAAACGCATCGCCGTCCTGCCGCTCGAAGCCTCCGACATCGAGGAATTGCTCGTCGATAGCCTGGGAGGCGCGGGCGAGGGCGTTGAGCAACTCGCGGCCCAGCTCGCCGAGCGCACCGCGGGCGACTTGCACCTCTGCGCCCAAGGCTTCGCCAGGGCCATCGCGCGCGCCGGAGAGGCGGATGGTCTCGCCTGGAACCTCGATCCGGCCAAGGCCGCCGCAGCGATCGCTGATTGGGATGTTCCGGCTTATCCCCCGAGTCTCCACAACCTGCCCACCCGCCTGCGGGCTGGGTTGCAGCTCTGCGCCCGCGCGGGCCCCGAGATGCCGCGCGTCGTGGCGCAGGGACTCATCGAGCACTGCCTGCCGCCTGAGGATTTCCACCTGCTCTGCGCCCACGGTCTGCTCGCCGCCAGGCGAGCAGACCGGGTCGCCTTCGCAACCGAGCGGCTGTGGCGCGAAAGCGAACTCGCCGGTTCCCCCGACTTACCTCACCAGCGCGATACCGACCGGATGGTCGATGCCTGGTTGCACGAGCACTGGCCTCCCGACCCGGCTAGAACACAAGAATCGGCGCGCGCCGCCCGCCGCGCGGCATCCTTGGATGATGTGGATCGCGAGGCCGCCTATCTCGCCGCCGCCCTGCAGCGCGCCTACGTCGAACAACGCTGGGGTCAGATCCGCATCCTGCTCGCCTACCCCGATGATCCCCCCACCACCTGGGCCCTTGACCCCACCCTGGTCCGCGTACGCCGGTTGCACGAACGCCTGCGGGGTCGCTGGAGCCGGGCAGGCCTACTCCTCGCCGCAGCCCGGGGGATTCGCCCCGTGGCCCGCGCCATCGGCGATCGGCTCCTCGTCCACCTGGCCGACGCGCACGAGGTCGCCGAGTCACAGGAAGCATTGATCCTGCTCCTCGATCACACGGTCAACGACCGTCGGGCAACGTCACGCTTCGAAACCTATGCTCAGCGTCTCGAAGCCGCCCGGCCGCAAGATGAAGATGCCCTGGCCGGCGTCCTCGACTTCTATCGCGCCCAGCGCGCGCTCGGCGCCGGTGAGACGGCAGCCGCCGGCCGCCTGGCCCGGCGCGCCGCCGAGCGCCTGCGTGGCAGCGGCCGCCGCCAGGAAACTCTCAGTCTGCAGATGCTTGCGATCCTCGGCTACGCGCGCAATCCGGAGCAGTCGATCGCCCAGCTGCACCACGCCGTCGCCCAGGCGCCCGATGCGGAACTCGAGGCCCTGCTCCGCCGCAACCTCTCTCTGATGCATGCCCGCCACGGCGATCCTGCGGCGGCGGCGGAGTGTGCCGAGCAGGGCATCCATCGTCTCTGGGGCCGAGTTTCCCCGAAGCGGCTGACCGGATTGCGCATTCAGCGTGCGCTCGCGTGGGCGGATCTCGATTACACGATGCGCGCGCTCGACGAAGCCCTGCAGCTGCAGCGCCTCGCCGGCGTGCGCCGGCACCGCGACCATCGCATCACCGTGCGGCTGCTCCTGGGCACCTGTCTCATGGTGCGCCACGCCTCCCGCGCCGCGCTGCGCGAAATCGCCTCGGCCTGGGAAGAAACCGCCGCCGGCTGCAATCCCGGGCTGCGCAGCGACGCCTTACGCTGCCTGATCGAGGCGATCCTCGACCGGGAGGACTGGTCCTTCGCCGCGACCTACGCGGATCGGCTGCGGCTCGAGGGCGTCTCGCGGGACAACGAGGACCCAACCGTGAAGGCGCGGGCCGGAGCGTTGCACGCCCAGGCAACCGGAGACCTGCCCCGGGCTGCCGCGCTTCTAACCGCCCGCCTCGCGGAGGCGCGCGCGCTGGTTCAACACCTGGCGGCCGCGCGTTTCCTCCATCATCTGGGGGTTGTACATCTGGAACTGGCCCGGCAAGCCGCCGGGAGCCGGCGCCAACGACATGCCCGCATCGCCGGCGAGTTCTTCGGCGAGGAAACCGGCCGCCTCGTTACCCGCGGGCATGGCTACTACCGGGCCCGCGCCTTGCTTGGCTTCGCCCGCGCCCGGGCGCTGCTTGCCGACCCCGCGGGGGCGGCCACGGCGGTCAATGAGGCAGTTGAGATCGCTCGCCGCAGCGAGAGTCTCGGCTTACTGACCGAGTGCTTGCAGGCGCGCGTGGAGCTGCAGGTTTCGTCCGACAGGGGTGCGGGGGATGAACCGCTGCGCGCAGGATCGCCTGCGTCGCCCCCCCGCGGATAGACGACGAAGGGAGTGCCCTGAGTGTCCAAGAACGTCGCTGACGAAGATCCCCGGCGCCGTGCGCCCCGGCCCTCGCCGCGGGCCGACTTGGAGGAGGCCGAGGGTCTGCTCCAGGACTTGGAACGCGTGCGCCGGAAGCCCTCTACCGCCCAAAAACGCAAACACCAGCAGCACCTGCGCAGGCAGGTCGCCCGCTGGAGCACCCAGCGGGCGCTCGATGCCTTCTCCGAGCTAGCGGGGGCGATGGGCACAGCCACCGGCCTTCACAGTCTGGGCCGCAGCATTCTCGATACCGCGATTCGGTCGCTGGGTCTTGAGCGGGGAATCCTCTTCCTCGGACGCGGAGACGAGGGCGGGCTGGTTGCCATGGTCAGCACGGATATCCATGGCAACGAGCTGGGCGAGATCGAGCGCGTCAGCACGACCATCCTGCGACGCGGCCATCGAGGCGAGGTGATCGTCAGTGCCGATGCGGCCGCCGATCCCCGCTTCCGCAATGCGCCCAGCCTGCGGGTCAAGGGCATGCGCACGGTGCTCTGCGCCCCACTGATCGTCCAGGCTGAGCCAGTCGGCGTACTCTACCTGGACGCACCTGCCCAATCGGTCCGGCTGCCGGAGGATGCGGCCCACTTCCTGATCGCCTTTGCGCGCCTTGCCGCCGCAGCTGTCGACCAGGCGCGCCAGGCCAACGACGTCATCCGAGAAAACGCCCGGCTCCGCGGGCGCCTGCAAGCGCTCGAGGCCTTGGGCACCCTGCCGGTGGCTAGCGAGACGATGCACCGCGTGCTCCAGCGCGCCCGCCTCGTGGCCCAAGCCGATCTTCCCGTCCTGATCGTCGGTGAACCCGGGACCGAGAAGGAGGCGCTCGCACGCGTTATCCACCAGGCTGGGCCGCGCGCACTCCACCCCTTCGTCCCCCTCGCCTGCAGCGTGCCGCCCCCGGAGATGATCGAGGCAATGCTCTTCGGACGACGCCGGCCCCAACCTCATGATGACCGTCCGGGGGGCGCACCCCCCCCATCGATAATCGGCCTGCTGCGCCAAGCGAATCACGGAATCCTCTTCCTCGACGAGCTCGATGCGCTCGACCTCGAGATTCAGGCCAAGCTCACCGAAGTGCTTGGCTACGGCCGCGCGGTTCCCGAGGGAGGGCGCAAGGGATACCAAATCGATACGTTGTTCATCGCGACGAGCTCTCGCCGCGGCACATCGGACGAGCCCGACAGCCCGCTGCTCAATGCCTTGATCGGAAAGGCCGGGGGCTGCGAGCTGCACATCCCACCCCTGCGCGAGCGACCCGAGGATGTCGCTCTGTGGGTCGACTACCTCCGCCGCAGCCAAAGCCTCGAGTCGCCCGGACAGGCTCCGGGACGCTTCACCGCCGATGCCATCGCCCTGCTGAGCGCGGAGCCCTGGCCGGGCAATGTCCGTCAGCTCGCCGGCGTCGTGGCGCGCGCCTTGCTTCTGCCGCATCGCCGGATCGACGCGGCCGCCCTGCGCACCCTGATCGCCGGCAGCGCCGGGCCGCCCGAGGAGCCGCGACGCGCTGCAGCCCCGCCCACTCAACCGGTGCGGCCCTTCGTGGAGCTCGAACGCGAGGCCCTGCGTCAGGCACTGACCCGCGCGCGGGGCAACAAGTCAAAGGCCGCCAGGATCCTCGGATTGCATCGCAACACCCTCATGCGGCGCCTGCGCAAGTTCGGTCTCAGCGACGATGGACAAGCGCCCCGTACAAAGGACCCCGGCGAATCCATGACCCGAGCTCACCCGGCAAGGAGGGGACGCGCTGGAAGGAAACCACCGCGGAACCGATGAACCGATGAACCGATGAACCGATGACCAATGAACCGATGACCAATGAACCGATGACCAATGAACCGATGACCAATGAACCGATGACCAATGAACCGATGACCAATGAACCGATCACCCGATCGCAGCATGCTTCGATCGAGGGGGGAAACCATGAAGGCCAAGAAATCGATCCTGATCCCAATCGCCCTACTGCTTTGCCTGGGCATCGTCGTACTCGCCCCGCAGCCGGCCCTCGGCTTCACCCGCGCAGAGTGCCCCACGCCCCTGAAGCTCAAGGTTCAGGAATGCAAGGGACCTTGGCTGCCCAACGTGCCGGTCAGCGTCACCATCGTGCGCCCCGGCGATCCGGCGCGGAAACTCCCCGATGCCCGTGACCATACCGACCGGGACGCCTACGTCGAGTTCATCCTCGTGAACCTTGAGGATGGTGACCAAGCCGAGGTGCGCATCACCGCCGCCACGGGGCAGTTCTACGATTCCGTGCATCGGTATCTCTACGTCATCGCCCCCGGCAATCAGATCGGAGGCTGGGAGTTGACCGAGGATCCCGTCGGCCCTTGTGTCGACAGCTGGTACGACGAGGAACAGACGATCATCCACTGCCAGCCCTGGAGCAAGTAGGGCAGCTCCTCCTCCGCGGGACCGGAGCCGAGGCGGAGAGGGGCCATCAGGGCTTCCAGACAGTCTCTTCGATCCCCGCCAGCCGATTGCAGGTGCGCGCCAGGCAGAAGAGATAGTCGGAGAGACGATTGAGATAGGCCAGCGCCACCGCCTCGGGAGAGCCGGCGCCGGATGTCTTGCGATCGTGCGACGCTGAGACCTCCAACGCGAACAGCCGCACCACGCAGCGTTCCACACGCCGGCACACGCAGCGCGCCACATGGCTCCAGGCCGCCGCCGGAGCTCCTCCCGGAAGGATGAAGTCGCGCAGCGGCGCGAGGTCTCCCTCCAGTCGGTCGATCGCCGCCTCGAGGGACGCAACCTCCCCGTCAGACAACGGCGGCAGGGCCTCCCGCGCCTCAGCCTGCGGAGTCGTGGCCAGCAGCGCACCGATCTTCAGCAAATTCCCCTGAATGGCGGCGATCTCCGCACCGAGTCCCGCGGGTGTGACGGGAGGGCCCGCATCCGCATCCCGGCCGTGCGAGGCCGAAAAACCCTGGGGCACGAGGCGCGCGATCTCCGCCGTCAGCACCCCCAACAGGGAGTTCAGTTCGTCGAGATCCCCGTAGGCTTCGATGCGATCGTGCGACTTCGCCACCCGCTCCCCGCTCAAAAGGCTCGTTCTTCCCCGATCTCCGCCCCGTGTGTAGATCTTCATGTCTCGCCTCCAGCGATCGCGCGGATACTCTACCGAGATCGAAGATGCGTGGCAAGAACGCGGCGGGACGCCGCGGGCCATCGACGGCGGCGACCGCAGAGGAGCAACTAGGCAGCCTGGCTCCCGGACTCGGCCGCCAGGGCCGCTTGCAGACGCTCAAGGGCGGCTGCGAGATCGGATTGCAGCGCCGCAATCGCTGCCTCCTCCGGCTCGAGGGCGGCAGCCTCGAGGCAGTGAGCGACGGCGGCAGCCTCGAGTGCGCTGATATTGGCCAACGAGCCGCGCAGGCGGTGTACGGCGGCAACGAGCTCCGACCAGTCGCGCCTCTCCGCGGCTTCGCAAATCCTAGCCTGCATCTCGGGCAAACACTGGCCGAAGAGCTCGATCAGCTCCCGGGCCAAGCTCTGGTCCCCACCGACGCAGGCCAGCAACTCGCTCCACTCGAGCACGGGCAAGTCGACCGGCGCGGGCAGCGACGTCGGTCTCTCCGCCTCATCGGGACCCGGCGTCTGAGAGGAACTCGCCGCTTCAGGCACAGCCCCGAGAATGGCAGTGAAGAGATCATCCGCCTTGATCGGCTTCTCCATGTAGCCGTCCATGCCGCCCTCGAGGCAACGCTCGCGAACCCCGGGAATCACATCCGCCGTCAAGGCAAGGATGGGAAGACGCCCGCCGGCGCCTTCCTCATAGACACGGATGGCCGCCGTCGCCTCAAGGCCGCCCATCTCGGGCATGTGCAGATCCATCAGGGCGAGATCGAACGACTCCCGCTGCACGGCGGCAACCGCCTCACGGCCGTTTTCCACGAGAACGACTGCGTGGCCCTCTCGCTCCAGGAGACGGACGGTCAGGCGCTGATTGACCGGGTTATCCTCGGCCAGCAGCACCCGCAGCGGGCGCATCCGCCCCCGCCGGGGGCCATCCGCGGCGTCCCGTGCGTCGCCGGCCGGGCCGGCGGCTGCCTCCCCACCCGGCGACGCCAATCCCAGAGCCCCGAGCACGGCGTCACGCAGATCGCCTTCGCGAATCGGTTTGCGCACACAACCGGCGACCCCCCGCTCACGATAGCGCGCCGCAAGTGAGGAGGGCTCTCCCATCGGCAGGGCCACTAGGATCACCTCGGGCGAGCGGCCTAGATGCGCCAGCTGGTCCAGAACGGCAAACCCATCTCCAGGGGGCAGGTCGGCATCCAGCACAAGCAGAGTGACCGGCGGCTCTCCGACGGCATCCGCATCGAGCGCCGCCCCCACTTGGGCCACGGTGCTCGTCACCGAGACCTCGAAGCCCCAAGCCGCCAGGTAGTCGCCGAGCGCCGCACGGCAGGCGGGCGAGTCGTCCGCCACGATTGCCCGGCAGTGCGCAGCCTCCGCAATCGGCTCGACCCCTGCGGCGCACCCCTCCACTCGCCCAAAGATCGCGTTGAACGAGAAGGTGCTCCCCTCGCCCGCTTTGCTCTCGACGGCGATCTCCCCACCCATCATTCCCACGAGTTGCTGGGAAATCCCGAGACCGAGGCCCGTTCCACCAAAACGCCGGGTCGTCGAGCCATCGGCTTGAGTGAAGGCCTCGAAGATTTGAGCCTGCTTCTCCAGCGGGATACCGATTCCGGTGTCGCTGACGGCAAAGGAGAGCCGCACCTCGTCTCCGTCGACCCTGACAAGGTCGACGCGCAGGACGACTTCCCCTTGCTCGGTGAACTTGATCGCGTTGCCGACGAGATTGATGACCACCTGCTGCAGCCGGCCCGGATCTCCCACGACCCGGCCCGGAACGCGCGGGCGGATGTGAGCGACGAGTTCGAGGCCTCTCTGTCGGGCGCGGATCCCGAGCGCCTGAATCGTATCCTCGAGAATCTCACGCGGATCGAAGGGGGTTTCCTCCAGCATCAGACGCCCAGCCTCGATCTTGCTGAGGTCGAGGATGTCATTGATGATGTTGAGTAGTGAATCGGCCGACGTCCGTACCAGCGACAGGTACTCGCGCTGCTCGGCGGTGAGCTCGGTTTCCAGAGTCAGGTCGGTCATGCCCATGATGCCATTCATCGGGGTGCGGATCTCGTGGCTCATGTTGGCGAGGAACTGGCTCTTCGCCTCGGCGGCCGCCTCGGCCCGTTCCATCGCCTCGCTGAGTTCCGCGTTGATGCGGGTCAATTCCCTGGTGCGGGCGGCGACCTCTTCCTCCAGATGGTCCCGATGCTGCGCCAGTTCCCGGTCGCGCTTCTGGATCTGGCTCAGCATCGCATTGAAGTGGTCGATCAGCCGGCCGCTCTCATCCCGCCCGTGCGGGGTCGCCCGCAGCGAGTAGTCCTGCTCGACTGCCACCTTGTTGGCAGTTTCGGTAAGGTGCAGGATCGGACGCGAGATGAACCGCTGCGACCAGGAGGCAATCAGGAACACGATCAGCATCGAGGCCAGCAAGACGATTGCAACGATGCTGGCGGACTGGATCATGCGGGCGCTGATCACGCCCAGGTCCGAACGTAAGTAGAGCGTACCCACCGCCTCACTGCCGAGTCCGATCGTACGATAGAGGTGGAGGGAACCGCCCTCGAATTGGTGGCTGCTCGGTTGCGGGTGCGGCGGAATGAAGGCTGCTTTCTCTCCCACGCGACGGTAGAGCGCGAACGGTTCGCCATCGACTCGGTAGATGCAAGCCCCGACGATATGTTGGTCGACCTCCAGCGCGGCAAGCATCTCCTCTGCTGAGATTCGATCGTCGAAGACCAACGCCGCCGTACTGTTGTTCCCGATGATGTCGGCTTGGATCGTGAGGTTGGCGACCATCTCTTGCCGCAGGGTGATCCGCTCATAGGAGATGAAAGCGGCGGCCGTGAGCAGCAGGGCGACCCCGCTGGTCAGCATCATGAGCAGCGTCAGCTTGCGCCGGATGCTAATGTCGACGAAGGCTCTCATCGGGCGCGCTCTCCGGCGGGCCAATGTCCCACTGCGCGGGCCAGACTGAGTGAATTCGCGCTCAGCTCTAGTCCTGCCTCTCCGACGGCTTCCCCATCTTGGGAATTGGAAACGAGCGACGGCCAGAACCCCGGACGAGCAATCACGCCCCAAGCCTTCTGGCGCCGGTCATGTTCCTGCTCGCAACCGCGGAACCATATCGGCGTATTCGTCCCCGTCCCCAGAACGGGTCGATGAACCCAAACCACTTGCTTCTCTAGCAGATAGGTCGGTCGAGAGGAGGCACATCCTTAGGCGCTCGGCAGAGGGGCTTGGATTGGGCGGAGTCGAGGTTCGGGAAGGGCCGGCAACCGCCACGCCTGACAGGTCACTCGAGAGGAAGTCAGCTAAGTGGCCATGTCATAGTCACCTAGAACGCTCGACCGCAGGCGAGGAGAACGAACAGACGCGCTGCCAGCGACCCTCGCAGTTGAACCCCGAGGAGGAATCCCCCCAGGGCGGAGGCGCAGATCAGCAACCCGGTGGTCGGAGACAACCCAGAGGCGGCGGGAGTGCACCCCGCGCCCCGAGCGATCCCGCCGACGGAGGTGCTATCGTGATCTGCATCCCGAAGCCGTCGAATCCTCAAGGCGCCCTGGACCGGGATCTCCGAAGCCGCCGCCCAGACAGCGGTCGCCGTCGCGGCAACCCTCCCGGCGGTGGCCGCGTAGGTCCGATCAGCTCTCCATGCGCTCGCCCATCCCCCAGGGGCGGCAGAAGTGCTGAAACGCCCGATCCTGCGGATCGAAGAACCAATGATGCTCGTGGTGTCGCGGGCAGGAACAGGAGAGGGACCCTCGCGATGAAGTCGGCTCGAACCCTACCAGGACTCGCCGCGGTCCTCGGCTTGATCGTGGGCTTGGGATCGACGTTGGCGCTCTCGCCCATTGCGGGCTGGGCTTCGACGCCGGCGGAACACCCACAACGCGTCTATACGACCCAGCACATCGATGCCGAGTCGCTGATCCTCGACGGGCGCCCCGATGAACCAGCATGGGAGCGCGTCCCCTGGTCGGGGGATTTCGTCCAGCGCTCGCCCTATGAGGGAGAGCCCCCCTCGCAGGCGACGGAGTTCAAGGTTCTCTACGACGACGAGGCGCTCTACATCGCCTACCGCGCCTGGGACCAGAAGCCCGATCGCATCGAGAACCAATTGGCCCGCCGCGACTACTTCCCCGGCGACTGGGTCGAGATCAACATCGAAAGCCGCGGGGATTACTGCACCGCCTTCTCATTCACGTCCAGCGTCTCAGGCGTGCGGGGCGATGAGTTCATCTCCCTCGACGGACGCAGCTGGGACACCAATTGGGATCCGATCTGGGAATCCCACACCGCGTTCGATGATCAGGGATGGACCGCGGAGGTGCGCATCCCGCTGAGCCAATTGCGTTACAGCGGGGCCGAAGAGCAAGTCTGGGGCATCCAGGTCACGCGCCGCCTCTTCCGTCACGAAGAACGCTCGGTTTGGCAGTTCATCGCCCAGGACGCCCCTGGTTGGGTCAGTCGGTTCGGCGAGTTACGCGGCCTGCGAGGATTGCGCAGCCAGCGGCCTATCGAGCTGCTCCCCTATGTCGTCGCCCGCGCCGAGCGCTTCGCCGCCGAGCAAGGCAACCCCTTCCTCGACGGCCGTGCCGAGGATGTAGACGCCGGCCTCGACGGCAAGCTCGGCCTGACCGGGAATCTGGTTCTCGACTTCACGGTCAACCCCGACTTCGGTCAGGTCGAGGCCGACCCGGCCGAAATCAATCTGAGCGCCTTCGAGACCTACTTCAGCGAGAGGCGCCCCTTCTTCATCGAGGGCAGCAACATCTTCCGCAACCGGCTCGCCGACGCAATCACCGGCGGCCGCTTCCGCCTCGACAATCTCTTCTACTCCCGCCGCATCGGCCGCCCCCCGCAGGGATACCCCGACACAGGTGCGGGCGAGGCGGTCGACCTGCCCCACAGCACGACAATCCTCGGCGCGGCCAAGCTCTCCGGCAAGACCTCCCACGGCCTCTCCCTGGGAATCCTCGAGAGCGTCACCGCCGAGGAACGCGCCCGGATCGACGGCGCCGGCTCCCGTCGTGAGGAAACGGTCGAACCACTGACCAACTACTTCGTCGGACGGGTCCAGCAGGATTACCGTCGCGGAGCCACGCAGATCGGTGCAATGCTGACCGCCGTCAATCGCAATGCGGACGGGAAAACCATCACCTTCCTCCATCGGGCCGCCTATGCCGGCGGCCTCGACCTCCATCACCAGTGGCACGACCGGACCCACTACGTCCTGGCCAAGGGGTTCTTCAGCCACGTTCGCGGCGAGCCAAGCGCGATTGAGCAGACCCAGAGCTCCTCGGCCCACTGCTTCCAGCGCCCCGACGCCGATCATGTCTCCCTCGATACGACGCGTACTTCGCTAACGGGCCATGCCGGTTCGCTGCGTCTTGGACGGCGGGGCAATGGGCGCATCCGCTTCGAGACCGGTCTCGCCTGGCGCTCCCCGGAATTCGAGATCAACGACCTTGGCTACATGCGCGGCGCCGATGAGATCAATCAGTTCACCTGGGCGGGCTACTACGTCGACGATCCCTTGTGGCTTTTCCACAGCTTCGCATTCAACACCAATCAGTGGGTCAACTGGGACTTCGGCGGCGGACACACCTCGAACAGCTTCAATGCAAACACCAACATGACCTTCAAGAACCGCTGGTCGGTCCACGCGGGGATCACGCGCACACCCGACTACGTTTCCAATACCTCCCTGCGGGGCGGCCCCTCGTCCAGATGGCCGGGTGACATCGACCTCAACATCCAGCTCAACTCCGACCGCCGCAAGAAGATCTCTATCGGACTGGGAACCTACGCCGGAATCGCCGACGAGAACGCGTACGCGACCCACGAGGGTTGGGCGGAAGTGACCTATCGGCCGGCCAACGCGGTGCGTCTGAGTCTTAATCCTTCCTACACCAAGACGGACACGGACGTGCAATACGTCACCGAGGAATCCTACGGCGACGAGGCACGCTACATCTTCGCCCACATGGTCCGTGAGACCGCCGCGCTGACCCTGCGTATCGACTATTGCATCACCCCCAACCTGACTGTGCAGTATTATGGCCAGCCCTACATCACAGCGAGCACCTACGACGCCTTCCGGCGGATCACCGATCCACGTGCCGCGCGGTACACCGATCGCTTCCACATCTTCGCTGCCGGCGACGGACCCGAGGCCGAGGTTTCCTACGAGCCGGATGAAGACGCCTACGGCGTCGATGAGGATCGTGACGGTGTGGAGGACTACTCGTTCGACAACCCTGACTTCAACTACAAGGAGTTCAACTCGAATCTCGTCGTCCGCTGGGAGTACTGGCCCGGATCGCTGCTCTACGTGGTCTGGAGCCAGGGACGAGTGGGCGTGACCGGGGCCGGTGACTTCATGCTACGCGGGGATACGCAAGACCTCTTCGACATCCACCCGCACAATGTCTTTCTGATCAAGGTCAGCCGCTGGTTCACCTGGTAGGTCCCATGCACGCGAGCGCTCCGCTGGAACAGCATGGAACGACCGCGCGCCGGTCGCTGCATATCAGCGGAACAGCGCCTTGATCCACGCCCAGGTCGAAGGCGGCGCTGGTGTCGGCTGGCAGTAGGCGGTCATCGTCTTGGTATCATCGAAGAACGGATTGCCCGGCTCGTCCTCATAGTAGGCAACCATGCGATAGGGATAGATTCCCACCGGCACGGGTTCCTCAGAGCCCTCCGGGAGACCAGCCCACCCGGCCTGGTGATGGCCGGCCACGAGCACCTCGTCGACCAGCGTCTTGAGCACGGCCGTCATCGGCGCGTTCCAGACCTGCAGCTCGACATGGGCCGCCTCGGCAACGCTGAAAAGGATCATCGTGGTCTCGAGCCCGGGACAGAAGGGCTCGGGTTGATTCTCACCCAGCTCCCAGCCGGGCGGTGGCGGCCCCCCCTCGGCGGCTGCGATACCCGGCAGGCCGCAAGCCAGCATGCCGATCAGCAGGAACCAGAGCAGTCGGGGAGTCGCCGCAAGGAGGCTGACACGCATCGTGATCCTCCTTTCAAAGACGCACGCTTCGGGGAATCCCGACGCTCGGCAGGATTCCTCACCAAGTGTCTCGCAATCCAGGGTACTCCGCACCCGGGCTCGGAGTCAAATCGACCCCCGGCAACGTGGGCTTCAATAGGAGAGGAGCACCCCACTCGCCGCCGGGGTCGAATGCCGCCCACCAGAAGACACAACAGCCCCCAGCCCATCATTCTGTGCAGAAGCCGTTTAGGCCGCCCACTTGAAGTCAGTTCACAAGCGGTGACATCCATTCCAGCGATCTCCTTGGGGATCGGCGAAAAAGTGCTATCATTAGGGTAAGGTTCGGGTTCCACCAGCGTCCGGCGGGCACCACTCCGGGGTGAGGGGCGTCCAGGGCCGGGCCTTTCCATGCATCCAGGGAGGTCAGACGTGTCTTGGAACAATCGGCTTGCGCTTTCCAATACCTCTGCGCCCGTGGCGGCGTTCTTCTTCGCCGCGGCGCTCCTCTTCCTGACGGCTCAGGCCGTCACGGCGACCGTCCAGCTCATCGAGGTAACCCCGGTCGACAAGGCGGACTATCAGCATCTGTTGCGCTCGGTTCCGGAAACCCGCGCCGAGGGATTGAGCACGTCGGGTGAGGCGGTGCGTTTTCCCGTCGAGGCGAGCCGCACCGAGGAGATCCGTGCGCTGGGATTCTCCGTCGCGGTTGTGATTCCCGACCTGGCCCAGCACTATGCCGCCCGGCTCGGCACTCGCGATCAGGACTACGGCGCCTACCACACGCTGGACGAGGCGATCGCGGCCATGGATGCCCTGGCGGCGGCGCACCCCACGATCATGACGCCGAAGCAGAGCATCGGACAGTCGATCGAAGGCCGGGATCTATGGGTCTACAAGATCTCGGACAATCCGGGCATCGACGAAGACGAGCCCGAGGTCTTCTTCAACTCGTACATTCACGCCCGCGAGCCGATCACCGTCGAGGTGATGATCGATCTGGCCGAGCACCTGGTGACCAACTATGGCAGCGACCCGCGGGTGACCGCCATGGTCCAGGACCGCGAGATCTGGATTCAGCCGGTCGTTAACCCCGATGGGGTCGAATACAATCACCTGACCGATCCGGAAGGCGGCGGCATGTGGCGCAAGAACCGGCGCAACAACGGCGACGGCACCCACGGCGTCGATCTCAATCGCAACTTCGGCTACCAGTGGGGCTATGACGACTACGGTTCCAGCCCGAGTCCCTCCAGTGAGGTCTACCGCGGCACCGCTGCCTTCAGCGAACCCGAGACGGCCGCGATGCGCGACTTCGTCATCGATCGCGGTTTCTCAATCGCGATGAACTACCACTCCTATTCCAACATCAACCTGATGGTCTTCGGCTACGAGACGATCCACTGCGACGACTACGACGAGATGTTCATCCTGGCCTTGGAGCATGCGGCCACCAGCAACTACTCCCCCGGCTGCGGCTGGGAGTTTCTCTACTCGGTCAACGGCGATGCGGTCGACTGGATGTACGGCGATCAGGTCTCGAAGCCTAAGATCCTTGCCTTCGTCACCGAGGTCGGATCAAGCGACGATGGCTTCTGGCCGCCCGAGTCCCGCATCCCCGCTCTCGTTCTCGATAACCGCGAGGGCAACCTGCGGATGATCGAGCTCGCCGACAATCCCTATCGCGTACTCGCCCCGGGTGTCGCCTTCGTCGATGATACCGAGCGGGCGGTCGGGCCCGACTTCACCCTCACCTGGAGCGTCCCCGCTCCCGACCCCGACAACCCGGCCGTCACCTGGAACCTGAGGGAAGGCACCGGCCACTACGTCGGCGCCGATGACCTCGAGGGGGACAACCAGGAACGCTGGGAGTCCTTCGGCTGGATTTACAGCAGCACGCGATCCCATTCCGCCAGCCACAGTTTCTATACCGGCGAGGACGACAAGCTCAATCGTACGCTGACATCGCGCCGCGGACATCTGGTCGCGCCCGGCGAGGATCTGCGCTTCTGGACCTGGTTCAACATCGAGGAGGACTGGGACTACGGCTACGTCGAACTGACCACCGACGGGCGGGATTTCGTCACCCTGCCCGGCACGATCACCACCGACTATGATCCCAACGACCGCAACCTCGGCAACGGTGTCACCGGCGGTTCGGGGAGTTGGCAACAGGCGATCTTCGACCTCTCCGCCTACGAGGGTGAGGTCATCTGGGTGCGCTTCCGCTACAACACCGACGGCTACCTGACCGAAGAGGGCTGGTATGTCGACGACATCGAACCCGCCGACCTCTTCGCCACCGAGACGGTCGTCGCCACCGCTCTTGGCAATGCCGAGCACACCTTCAATGACCACCCGGAGGGGACCTTCTCCTTCCTGGTTCAGGCAGTCGATGTCGAGGATGACGCGGCCGTCTGGGGCCCTCCCCGAAGCGTCGAGGTCAGCGGTCCCTCCGGCATCGCCGAGGGTGCACCCCCGCAGGGCGCATGGCGCGGTCTCGAGCTGCTCGGCAGCAATCCCTTCGCGGGAGCCGTGCCCATGCGCTTCGCCTTGCCCGACGGGCTGGGCGGAGACGAGCGTGTCGCGCTCTCGATCCATGATGCCAACGGGCGCCTGATCAAGAACTTGCAGGCCGGCCCGGCCGGCGCGCTGGGAGCCACTCAGATCACCGCCGTCTGGAAGCCGGGCGAGCTACCCGCGGGCCTCTACTTCGCCCGCCTGCAAGTCGGCCGGCGGCTCTCTCACCAACGTTTGATTCTGATGCGGTAAACGCGCGCAACCGACCTCCGGCGCAAAGCCCATTGCGCGGCCCTCCCGAGCACCCGGGAGGGCCGCCTCCCTTAGCAGGCCGCCGCTTCCCACCGCAGCACGACCTCCCTCCCTTAGCAGGCCGCTGTTTCCCGCCGCAGTACGGCCGCGCCCCTCGCGCCGGATTGGCACCGACTTGCAGTTAGGCCCCACACGGCTGAACATCTCCCCCACTCCATTCGTCCTATATGACGAGCGGTCCGGTGGGACGATCCGCAAGAGACACTAAACGGCACGGAACAGGAGGGAGATGACGATGCACGCAACCCCCCAGCAACCTCGCCCGCGGCGCCACTTGGCGGCGGCGATGACGCTCAGCTTGTCACTCTTGGGGCTGATCGTGGTTTCTGCTCGAGCAGAGTCCCCAGAGCCCCTCAAGAGTGCCGGCGTTCCCCACATTCAGAACGGCACCACTCCCGCGGATGGCCGGGTGGTATGGACGCTCGAAGAGCAGTGGCGGATCGGCGCCGACGAGGAAGATATCCTGCTCGGTCTGATCACCGCGGTCGGCAGCGACCGGGCCGGAAACATCTACCTACTCGACCGCCAGCTGACGCAAGTCCTGGCCCTTGCACCCGACGGCCGGTTTCTCCATTCGCTCGGCCGCGAGGGCGGAGGGCCCGGGGAGTTCCAGTATCCGACCGACCTGATCGTCCTGCCCGACGGCCGCGTCGGCGTTCTCCAGGCGATGCCGGGCAAAATCATCCTCCTCAATCCCGAAACCGGCGATCCGGCGGGCACGATTACGATCGGTGGCGAGAACCCCACCAGCGGGGGCTTCAACATGGCCCAGGAGGTCTCGAGCCGCGGGGAACACCTGGTGGCGGTGGGGCGCAGAATGACGCCCGGTGAGAACGGCTTCGAGCGGCGGCTCTATCTATCGAGTCTCGATCCGGATGGGACCGAGCGCATCTGCTTCCTCGAGCGAAATGCCCCCGACAACCTCGCCCGCGGGGAATTCGTCGAAAGCGAGGAGTACTTCGTCGACCAGGGGCGCTGGACGCTGGGCCCCACCGGGGAAGTCTACGCGGCGGCCGAGCGCGATCGCTATGCGGTCCATGTCTACGCCGCCGACGGCGCGCTCCTGCGGGTGATCGAGCGTGAGTTCGAGTCCTGGAAGCGCACCGCGGAGGAGAAAGGCCGCGTTGGAGAGGGCATCCTCATCGTCGTCAACGGAGAACGAGTCCAAATCGAAGCCCAGGCGGAGGACCGCGATCCCTGCATCGCCGGCCTGCATGTCACCGATGGCGGGGAGCTCTGGGTCCTCCACAGTCGCAGCCGCCGCGAGCAACCCGAAGGTATCCTGCAGACCTATGATGTCTTTGATCCCGAGGGACACTTCGTCCGCCAGGTCTCCTTTGCCGTCGCGGGTGATCCCGAGCGAGACCGCCTCTTCCTCCTCGGAGACAACCGGGCCGTCGTGGTGACCGGATTCCTCAATGCCGCACGCTCGATGACCGGCTCGGGCGAGGAGGACTCACAGATGGATGCCGCGCCGCTCCAGGTGATCGGCTACTCGATCGTCCCGGGCTAGGTCGCCGCTCGCATCTGCTGCCTGCGTGGGCACAACAAGGGCCTGACTCGGGTTTCCCGAGCCGGGCCGGCGAGGATCGCGGCGCGCGCCCGCCGAGCCCGATCAGATCACTTCGCGCGCTGCCCCCTGCACGCTCGAGATCGTGCAAGGTCATTCGGCTGATTCCTCTGGCAGACCGTGGCGGAACTCCTGCCACGGGGTGCTAGAGACCGAGACGATAACTCGCCTTGACCAGGAACAGATTCTCGCCCCCATCGGAGAACCAGCGCCCTGCATCGCGTCCCGGAACCAAGACATTGGCAGTCTCGTCGACATCCGCGTGCGCCCTGGTCCAAACGAGGTAGAGCGTGCTGCCGGGACGGTATTCCCAGCGCACCAAGAAGGTCGAATTCAACGCCGTGTAGCTGTAGTCATGATCGTATCCCGGCTCCGGCGCGCCGTAGCGATCGCCGCCCAGGTACGGACGGTAGTCCCGGTAGTCGAGCCCGCTCATCAGCCCCCGCGCTGAGAGCTGGCAGGAGAGATCCCGGTTGAGCATGACGCTCGCCGTGGCGTCCAGGCTGACGATATCTTGATCTTTGCGGGCAAAGATGGTCGTCGAGTCGTCCGGGTTTTCCACCCACATCAACTGCCCGAAATCATGCGTGTAACTGGCCTGGGCGGAGAACTCCATGTATGAGAGGGGACGATAGCGCACCAGGAATTCCCCGCCCCACCAAGGACTCGTTCGGCTATCACCGGAGTTGAAGTCGAACTCGAGCGACAGGGGCCGGCGCTCATCGGTATCCAGCCAGATCCAGGCATTCCAGGACTCGGGCTGCCGCCACGCGCCGTGACCACGGGTTTCCCGGTCGCTGTACTCCGCCAAGCTCTGACCGAATCCCATTCCGCCGGTCCAGTTGTTGGTGAACTCGATAGCGTTGTTGACGTTCCAGTTCTTGCTGATGTTCTCCCCCGCATAGTTCCACCCGGCATTGGCATTCAGGTTGTTCCAGCTGTTGCGCACGATCCACCAATCGTCCGAGGTGCGATACTGTAGCCAGAACCAACCGCTGCGCCAGTCATTGCGGCTTGTGTAGCCGAGGTTGTTGATCTGCAGCTGCCGATCCTTGATCACCGTCCCGATCGCCCCCCGGAGATGCCGGCCGGCCTCCTTGCGAAATGTGGCATCCGTCGCGAAGCCGACCTGCTCGTCGTCGACACGACTGAAGACCGATTGCCCATGGAAGCACCAGACGCCGTTGTTCGTGAGCAATCGCCAGTCGCCCGCCCCGGTCACGGCCGGGTGGCGGCCGTCCTGGCTCGCCACGGTCACCAGCGTGCCGACATTCGAATTGCGGAGCACATCCTGCTTCAAGCGGAATACCGAGTAGTTGGCCATCGGCGCGACAACCCCTGCGCGCTTCTCCCCCGAGGCGGTACGATAGGTCGCCTGCTCCTCATCGGTCACCGCCGTCAGCCAGGCGATGTTGGTCCCCCTGCCGATCTTGCCGGTGAGCTTGGCCGCACCGAGGATCGTGGTTGCCGAAGGGTAGTCGAGATACTCCTCGAACTGGTCGTCGTCGACATGGCCACTCGGCGCGCGCCCGATGCGCCGGCTGTAGAAGAGATTGTACTCGGACTGGAAGAGATCGTTGCCTTCGAGGAAGAAGGGTCGCTTCTCGGGAAAGTAGGTCTCGTAGGTCGAGAGGTTCAGAACCGGGCGGTCGAGTTCGACTTGGCCGAAGTCGGGATTGATCGTTGCGTCCAGGATGAGATTCGAGGCCAGGCCGATCTTGACATCCAGGCCGATGTTCTCTCGATCGCGAAGACCATCGGGATTGCCGGCGGTCGACGACTCGGTTTCCAGGCTGGCGACCGCATACGGCATCAGTTCCACATGGCGCCCCGGCTTGATGCCGGTCAGGCCGGTCAGGTGGCCGAAGTTCGAGGCCATCCCCCCGTCGCCGATCGGGGTGTAGGACCAGCGCGACGCCTCCGACTTGCGGCTGATCAGCCTGGCAAAATCGGCGCCCCACGTATGGACCTCTTTCTCCGCGAAGCGTAGGCACTGGTAGGGAATGCGCATCTCGACCGCGTAGCCCCAGGAGTGAATCGCCGCCGCGCTCTCCCAGACTGCGTCCCATGAGGTGTCGATCCAGTCATCGTTATAGATCCGGTAGTCCCGTTGGACGTTCGCCGCATTGACTTCGAAGCCATAGCCCGCCTGGTGGTCATGATAGGGATCGAGACGCACCGCGATGTAATCGGCTTCCGAGTAGCGGTCGCGACGGACCAAGAGGCGACTGATCTTTTCCGGCTCGGCGTCGAAGCACCAGAGAGCGACATAGATCGCATCATCATCGTACCCGACGGCGACCTGCGTCGATTCACTGGCCGCGGCGCCTTCATCGGGGTCGCGCTGGCGGAAGTCTCGCGCCCGCGGCAATCCCGCTCGACACCAGATTTCATCGGTTAGTAGCCCGTCGATGCGGGGGGCATGGGGATTGGTGCGGACGGCTCTCAGCTCCGGCACCACCCGCTCGCTTTCCACTCCCCCGGCCCCGACGCGATCAGAAGCGTCGTCGCCGGAGATGGCGCCCTCATCTCCCATGGCGGCGCCTGCCGCAGCGCAGGCGGCCACCAACGCCAGGAGAAGTTGCCAGTGCTCCCTTCTCGGCATGCCCCGGGATTCGGCCATCCGTGGCCGCAACCGCCGACCTCCACGATTGCCGGTGCAGACTATGTCTCTAGACTCTGGTGGCATGGTCCGCTCCTCACAGTCGATCGACGACATCTGGATGCGACGGTCCTGAGGCCTACTGCGGCCCCAACCGCCCGCCTCCACGACTGCCGATGCAGACCATCAACCGGCACGGCCGGGTCTGCGCTGAGGCCGTCTGGACGAGAAAGGGGGGGGGCATCCGCATGTTTAGACACCCGAGGCCGCCAGAGGTTACGCAGCAGGGTTATTCCACTGCTGCGCGACTCCTGCTGATCCTCTAGGATTCGCCTCCGTCGGCCAGATAGACCCTTACCGTGCGGCGAGGAGGAGACCATGCCTCGGAATTGCCTCTCGCGCGAAGAGATCATTGCCGCCCTGCGCACAGCCCTGGAGAACGATCCCGATGTTTTGGCAGCATGGCTTGGCGGCAGCGATGCCACCGGGCGGACGGATGAGTACTCCGACATTGATCTGCAGATCATCGTCGATGACGAGAAGGTCGAGGCGACCTTCGAGCGACTCCATGAAACCCTCGAGCGCCTCTCGCCGATCGCCCATTGCCACCGCTTCCCCGAACCGACCTGGCATGGACACTCCCAGGAGCTACTGCAACTCCGGGACGCAGACCCCAATCACTTCCTCGATCTGGTGATCATGAGGCGCAGTATCCCCGATCGCCTGCTGGAACGGGAGCGGCACGGCAAGCCACTGGTGCTGATCGACCGCGCCAATCTCCTGCAGGCGCCGCCCCTCGATTGGCCTGCCCATCTGAAGAAGATGGAGCATCGCTTTGCCGAGATGCGCAGCCGCTTCCCGCTTCTCCAACCGCTGGTCACCCGCGGCATTCATCACCGGCATCTCGCCGAGTCGGCCTATGCCTATCAGGTGCTCACCCTGAAGCCGCTGATCGACCTGCTGCGCTTACGCCACTGCCCGGAACGCTTCGACTTCGGCCCCCGCTACCTCGATCGCGACCTGCCCCATGAGTGGCGCATCGAGATCGAGCGGCTCGCCTATCCCCCCTCGCCCGAGGCGTTGCTCGAGTTCCAGACCACCGCCGCGCGGCACTTCGGCGAGCAGATCGCCGCGTTTGATCAGGGGGAGTGGCAATTGAGGCGTCCGCGCGGCCCGGGCGATCAGCGGAAGTCCTCAACGAGGACGAGATCGCTCGAGTAGTTGCTGGGTGGATCGATGAGGTCTACCTATACCGACTGGCGGCCGGTGATGCACAGGTCACCGGCCGCCTGGTGGTCGTCGACTGAGCCGGGATGCTCACTCACCCGTGCCGCAGTCATCGATCGTGAAGGGCTGGGCGGTCTCCGCCTGGCAGCCGCACTCCAAGTCGGTGATCCGGAGGCCGTAGCCCTCCGGTTCGCCGGCGCAGGGCGCGACCGCTTCCCATTCGAATTCCCCGTCGTTGGGCGCAGCGGCGCTGAGCGTCTGGCAGGGTTCACCGGCGAAGAGCAGTTCGATGGACACGGAATCCCCGCAGACCTCCACCGGCTCCCAGAACACCAGGTAGGTATTCCCGATGCACAGCGTTTCCCCTCCCAGCGGCCAGAGGAAAACCAGTTCGCAGCCCGGCTGCGACTCGCATGCCTGCACGACGTATTCGAAACTCCTCTTCCCCGGCCGACTCAGTGCAAGCAGATCACGCGCCCAGGCAGAGAGACGCGCGGGTCCCGGCCGCACCGCCAGAACATTGCTCACCAGCGCCTGGACACTCACTATGAGCGTCTCACCAGGTGCGAGCCGGGCCGCCGCCAAATCAAATTCATGAACATGTTGCTCGACGGGCGGCTTGTGCAGCGCCATCAGGCGCAGCCCGCCGGCCCGGGTCAACCCGGGCGGCACCCCCACCGGTGCGCCTCCCGCGGAGACGATCTTGGCCTGCGTCCTGTGCATGACCCAGCCATCGGTCGTACGGATCTCGATCCACAGGGTCGCCCCATCGTTGGCGACCGTCACTTCTCCGACCGGTGTGTCGCGCCCCGCGATCAGCGTGACCGTGCGCGCCTCGCCGCAGATGGCGATCTCCGAGGTGAAACCCGGCGCCGCCGTGATCCCGTCCGGGAGCACCGTGCCGTCCGGCGCTTGCGGCCCGGTCGGCACGGGCGACTCGGAGCAGCCCTGGATCCATGGCCCCAGGATCAGGAACACCATGATCGTTACGACGTGTAGCCGCATGTCGACCCCCTTCGTTGCAACCCTCCCAACCCTCCCCAGTGAAGGTCCGGGATTCCCCGGACCCCCGTAGGGGCATCGTGGGGAGTCAGGGTCGCGTCAGCCCGGCAACTGGGAGAGACGATGGCGACAGGCGGAAGTTCTGGGGTCGCCATCCACCAGCCGCCGGTGGCTGCCTGATCGGCGCATGGCCCTGCGGGGCCGCGCCCGGCAGCAGACGCTCCCCCCCCCGGAACAAGCGGTGCACGAAGCATGCCGGTCCATGCGGGTCGCGGCTCTAACGGATTCTCTGAACGTCAGTTACTGTGTTACCCGATGTTCCTTGCCGCCATCAGGCGCGGGCACAATGCACTCCGTCCGTGCAATCGCCGGCGATGGGACACGAAGGCAAGCAACCACACGAAGGCAAGCAACCACATGAAGGCAAGCAACCACATGAAGGCAAGCAACCGCATGAAGGCAAGCAACTAGAGGCAAGGCGACACCCAGCCCTACAAACACAGGCAAGGGAACACTCGGCCATGGTTCCGTGGGGAGCGAGGGGACCATCCGTGCTGATGGCCCCGCCGTTCCATATCAGTGTACCAGGACAAGCGGCCGACTGATTTGGGCTGCGCCCTCTCGCAGCAAGACGTAGTAGCGACCTGAGGGGACCGACAGGCCGCATGTGCCCCGCCCGTCCCAGGTCAGGTGATGCTCACCCGCCGGCCAATCTCCATCAGCCAGGTCCCGGATGATGCGTCCCTGGCTGTCGAGGATCACCAAGCGGATCACCCCTGCCCGCGGGAGTGAGAAGCGCATCGGCGTCTCGCCATGCACCGGTGAGGCCAGACGCAAGTCGAGCCGCGGGCGTACCGCGTTCGACGCCTCGGGAGCGTCGGCCCAGGCATCTTGGAACCAGCCGATGATCGTCTCGACATTCGCCGCCAGATCAGCGTGATCCCAACGATACGGCCGGCCGCTCAGGAAGGCGAATTGCCCACCCTTCGGATTATGGCTCCCTCCTTCCGCGGGGACCCGCAGCACACCGATGCCGCGATCGGGCGTGTAACCGCTGCGCGCCTCATAGAGCAGCGTGCTGGTCGCCTGGCCCAGGCTACGATCGAAGGTCATGCAATAGCTCTGCGTCCCGATGCGGGAAATCGTCGAGAGGTCGGGGTGCACTGAAACGCAATCATAAAGATAGCCGGTGCCGAGCACGTCGATCCCCAGGTAGTCGCCCAGGTCAGCGTCGAGGAAATCGTCTCCCCTGCGTGTCATCAGCAACACGTTGCCGCCCGCCTCGAGGTAAGGCAGCACCGAGGTGTTCACCCACCCGTCGATGTCACCGTTGTAGTTGTTCCCGATCCAGATCACCGCCAGGTAGTTCCCGAGCACGTCGGAGGGCACCCGTCCATGTCCCAGCGGCTCGGGCAAGGTCGCCGGATAATCTCCCGTGTTGTCGAAGTAGTCCCAGAAGTCGATCTCGAGATCGCCCCAGAAGGCCCGGTTCTCGTAAGCCTGCACGATCTCGCTGCCGTAGGTATCCCAGTGGACGCCGTTGACCAGCAGAATTCCCTCCCGGAAACTCGGATCGACCACCGCCTCCTGCACCCGCCTCAGAATCCAGTCGTCCGGATCGAGCTCGACCTGCTCGGCGGGACCCGAGAGCGATAGGACGTACTCCTCGTGCGCAAGGGCGTTGTCGATCACGAATTCCTCACTGCCCCCACCGACGAGCCCGACCCGGATCTCGATCGGCATATGAAAGGGCCCCGTGTTGGTCTGAGTCTGGTCGATCGCCAGGTGCAGCTCGTGGCCGTCACGCACAATGACGTCTTCCCAGGCGAATTCGTAGAGCGGGTAGTACTCGCCGTAGATCCACTGCTGGAAGAAGTCGTCGAGATCGAGACCCGAGACGCTCTCGGCGACCGCCTGGAGACCCGCGGTCGTCGCTGCCCCGTACGCGAACGCCGTCCGGTAGGCCGTTAGAAACGCGAAGAAATCCTCCTCCCCCAGAACCCCACGCAACATATGTACGACCCAGGAGGCCTTGTTGTAGCTCAGGCCGGTGTGGAAAATCCGACCCCAATCGCCCAAGTCGGGGACATAGATCGTGCCCTCACCATAGTAGCGAGTGGAGTTCATCTTATCCCAGTACCCCGTCGGACCGTAGTTGTGCTCCAGCCACAGCGCCTCGGAATAACGCGCAAAGCCCTCGTTGAGCCAGATGTGGTGGAAGTCGGCGCAGGTCACCATGTCGCCCCACCACTGATGGGCGAGCTCGTGGGCGACAATCGACTCGTAGAACGCCCCCAGGCTGGTGCAGGTCTGATGCTCCATCCCACCGCCCCAGAGGAACTCGGCGTGTCCATACTTCTCTTCCTTGAACGGATAGTCGCCATAGACATCCGAGAAGTAACCGATCATGTCCTTGGTCATCGCATTGACGTCGTAGAAGTCATCAACGTGGTCGGGGAAGATGTAGAATTGTATCTCGAGGGAGTCATCCGGCGCAGCCACATAATAGTCCGAATAGACCGTATAGGGGTGGATGGCCAGCGAGACCAGGTAGGTTGCAATCGGATACTGCTCGTGCCACCAGTAGGTCTCGGTGCCGCCATGGTCGGTGATCGCACGCAGGGAGCCGTTCGAGGCCACGACGAGTCCGGCGGGCACCGTGATGTGCAGATCGAGCGAGTCGGCCTTGTCGTCCGACCAGTCGTCACACGGCCACCAGGAGCGCGCACCGAACGGCTCGCTGAGCGTCCAGATCATCGGCTCGCCCCCGTAGGTATCGAAACCGAAAGCGCCGTAGGAGCTGGGCGGTGTCCCACTGTAGGTTACCGCAACCTCGACCTCCTCGCCCTGGGTGTAGATGCGATCGAGGGTGATCGCGACGACATCCCCGCTGTGGGTGTAAGAGGCTGGGAACCCCCCAAGGGTCACCGCATCGACGCTGAGTTCATCGGCCAGATCGAGATCGACCTGCTGCACCTGCGCCGCGGTCACCTGCAGGCGCGCGGTGAGCGTGCCGGCGACCGTCTCCGCGACCGGATCGATCGTCAGCGCGAGATCGTAGTAACACGCGTCCAGCGCCAACTGGTTGGCGGTCGGCTCCTCACCCGCGCGGGTCAGCTTCTCGTAGAAGGCGATCTTGCGCGCCGCCTCATCCACCGCGGCGTCGAAGTCCGCAGGCTCCCCGGCAAGCATCTGGGAAAGCGCCGGGACGGCCGATACCCACAGCAGCGTCACTCCGATCAGCAGTGCCGCCGCGCTGTCCCTTCTCATCGCTTGCCATCTGATGGCCTTCATGGAGTCCTCCTTGGATACCTTCCTCTGGAAGTCCCGCGCACACCGGCCGCGTCGCCGACCAGGACCATGGGGATGCTGAATACAAGAGGTCGGCCGATCTCTCCCCCCGGAGTTCCGGGCGGGCGGAGATGCACGCATCAATTGTCTCATGTTGGGTTACCTGGAGACAAGCCGACCAAGTGGCCCACGGGTCGAAACCGCACCGCCCTGAGAGAGGCTAACCGATCAGCACCAGCCGCAACGGCGCGCTGACTTCTCCCCCGGCGGTCACCCGGGCGAAATAGACGCCCTTGCCGAGAGGGGTTCCGCTGTGGCCGCGGCCATCCCAGAAGATCTCGTGATGGCCGGGCGGCAAGTGTCCTATCGCCAAGGATCGGACCAGCCGTCCCTGGGCGTCATGAATGCGCGCCTCGACTTGGGCGAGCGCTGCGGCCGACGTGAAGGTGATGCGCGTCCCGCCACGGAATGGGTTCGGCTCTCCGCGCAGCGCCCCGAGCATCACCTGCGCATCGAGGTCTGCTCCCCGGCCCGCTTCAGCGGTCGCCGCAGCCGCCTCTTCGGTAAGGCTCCAGGAGTAGATCGTCTCCGGAACATAGTCGACGATCGCCGGACCGCCCCCGCCTGCAGGGAACTGCTGCACCGGGATGACGTTCGTCGAGTACGCCTCGGGCCTCGTGGGAATCGGTTGCCGGTAGTAGTCGCTTCCCGCGGGCGCCTGGAAGAAGTTGTGAATCGCTGCCTCACGAACACTGCGCACCCCATCCACATCGCGGGGCACACGCGCGACCACCACGCGGTCGCTGGATACATTGGAGTAGCTTCGCCCCGCCCAGCATTCCAGCCAGTCGCGCTGCGGATGGTCGAGATTGAACTCGCACGGGCCATTGGGACGGAACGAGAATCCTGTCCGGATCCACTCCATGCGCACCTCATGGGGACTGACCCGGAAGCGAACATACCCAAGCACCGTGTGGAGCTGTTGGATCCAGCTCTGATCGTGGCCCTGGCGAATCACATTGCCATACGAACTGAGCGTCCCCTTCTTGTTGAACCAGGGGTTGAGGTAGGTCGGGCGACCGCAACAGACGTAGTGGACCCCGTCCCAAACGCTGTGACAGAAACAGTGGTCGTGCCCATAGACGAAGAACTGCACGTCATGCCGCTTCATCAGCCCATGAATCACCGCCTGCTCCGTATCACCCCGGGCAGCCTCGACCCCACTGCCTCGCCCGTATGCCCGGCCCTGCCCATCGACGGTCGGCTGCCCGTCGATGCCGATCAGGCCGCCCCCCACCTGGTGGTGTGCAAAGATGAACTTCCAGCGGCACGACGAATTGGCAAGCGTCTCGGCGAGCCAGGCGAGCTGGGTCGGTCCCAGCGTCCAGTCGCTGGGCGAGGTCGTGGCCCTGAACTTGCCGGGCAGCGTGTAGCGATACGGGTCGAGCACCACGCACAGCGCATCCCCCCATGTCCAAGCATAGAAGTTCTGCAGATTCTCGCGCTCGCCGTCATTCCACGGATCGGTCCCGGCCGCCCACTCCGCGGAGGTGTCCACGCCCGGAGCCCCCTCGCCGCCCTCGGGGTAGGTGTCACCCCGGGGATTGGGAATGAACGTCAGGCGAGCGTGGGTCGCCCACTTCTGCTGGTATTGATCGGGGGCCAGGTGGTTACCCAGCGGCATCGTCGAAATCGTGCCGTCGTCGCCGCGTTGATTGAAGCCGCACTCCTGCTCGTGGTTGCCGAGCACATAGAAGACCGGCATCTTGCGCATCAGAGGGGCCATCACCCGCCGATACTCCGCGTAGCGGCGCAGCGCATCCTCCTGGGAGTCGGTGCCCACCAGGTAAGTCGAATCTCCGAGATCGACGCAGAAGTCCGTCTCGCCATCCTTCAGGACCTGCCGCAGACACTCAGCCGCGTTGTACCCCCAGGCCGAACTCATCTCGAAATCGAAGTCCCGATGGCCCCAGTGGGCATCGGCCACGAGACAGAAATCGAACGTCTCTCCCCCTGGGCGTTGCGAACGGAACTCGCCGAGTTCGTCGAAGGTCTGCCAATGATCCGGTGCGTCCGCCGTGGTGAACTCCACCCGATACACATAGCGGGTGCTCGGCTCCAGACCGGTGAGCACAAGCTCGATGCGCTCGTTGGGCGACTCCGTGGTGGCCACCGGCGAGACCGACTGGCTCCCGGGCACCCCGGCCTCGCTCGTGCTCCAGCGGACGCGGCAGCGGAGGCAGGTCGTGAGGTTCTCGGCGGTCACCAGACTGACGATCGCCCTCTCGCCTGTCACGCGCCCGACCATGTTGATTGCTCGAAAGTAGTCCGCCTCCTTGGATCCGGGGCGAGCAGATTGAAACGGGAGTGCGTGAGCGGCGCGCCAAGCCGCCGCCGCCGCCAGAGCCGAGCCCTGCATAAACGAACGTCGAGTGAGTGTGCCCATGGAAACTCCTTCCCTGTCCCCGAACTGACGGCGCCATGTGCGCGCGCCCTATCGACGCACCCTTGCAGATGCGCACTCCGACACGGACACCGCGGCGCCTCCAGCCGGCGCACGGCTCGCGGTGCAGATCACCTCGGAGGGGGGCGCACTCAGGAATCGTACGTTAGGAATTCCGGGCGATTGGTGGGAACCGGTCTACCCCGGTCTGGTCGTTCGGCGGCGGGCAGGCTGAAGGAGGGCCATCGGTGTCCGGGTATGCGAATCACTCGGCATGCACGACCTCGGCGTTGATGTGTCCCCTCGCACTGCCTGCCATCAATCTGTAGATCGGCGTGATTATGCGGCCTGTGAGTTCCCGGCGCAATCGAAACCCCGGCGTCCACTCGGAGCGCCGCGCCGTCGTTCAGGAAACGCCGACACCCCAGCATCTCGACCCACCATGCGATTCCTGTTCCATCCTGTGATTCCGCTCTCTCTCCGACCTCCCCTCCTGCCCGGGCCGGCCTCAGGCTGGAAACGTCCAGGAGATCGTGGTTCAATGCGTCTGTCACCAAGGAGGAATCCGATGCCGGCAGGAAGTATCTTCGTCACCAGGCCTATTCTGGAGGAGGGCATCGAGCTGCTGTGCGGCAGCGGCGCCACGCTGCGCGTGGGCCAAGCCGACGGCAACGCCCCGATCGAACGCGCAGCGTTGCTCGACGGGGTCCGTCAGGCAGACGTGCTCGTCAGCCACCTCTCAGAGACAATCGACAGGGAAGTCCTCGGGGCGAATCCCGCGCTGCGCGGCGTGGCAACCTACGCCGTCGGCTACAACAACATCGACATCAAGGCCGCCAACGAACTGGGAATTCCTGTGAGCAACACTCCCGACGTGCTCACCGACGCAACCGCTGATCTCACCTGGGCCCTGCTGCTTGCCGTCGCACGCCACATTCCCGCCGCACATCGATTCACCGTCGAGGGGCACTTCGCCATCTGGAATCCCGTTCTCTTTCTCGGCGCCGACGTCGGCCCGGGCGGCAGCGGCCGCAGAAAGGTGCTAGGCATCATCGGCTTCGGACGTATCGGACAAGCAGTTGCCCGCCGGGGTCAGGGGTTCGAGATGGAGATCCTCGCCCACGATCCGAGCAAGCGCGAGGAGATCACTGCCAACCCCGATGTCGCCTGGGCGGAGATCGACGAGCTGCTCGAGCGCAGCGACTTCGTCTCGCTCCATGCGCCACTGACCGAGAAGACCCGTCACCTCATCGGCACGCCAGAGTTGCAGGCGATGAAGCCAAGCGCCTACCTGATCAACGCCGCCCGCGGCCCGATCGTCGATGAGAAAGCCCTCGTGCGCGCGCTGCGTGAGGATTGGATCGCCGGCGCGGCCCTCGACGTGTACGAGAATGAGCCACAATTGGCTCCGGGCCTCGCCGAGTTGCCCAATGTCGTTCTGGCGCCGCACATCGGCAGTGCGGCCCGAGAGACACGGGCGGCAATGGCCAGAATCGTGGCCCGTAACGCCATCGCCCACCTGCACGGGGAACCTGCCCCGGAAGTCGTCAATGCGGAAGTCTATGCCGGAACCGCGTGGCGGTCGCGTCGCAAGGCCTGGCAAGGGGCAGACGGCTAGACCCGCGGGAGTGGAGCGGGGCATGAGATCCGAACAGGCACTGCGCACCGATCTCCTGGCCTGTCTGCACCGGGGGCTGGCGGCCGTGGATCCCGCACGGTTGGTGACTGCGGCGCTGCGTCGCGAGAGTGATTCCCTCCCCGCCGACACTCCGATCACCCTGATCGCCTTCGGCAAGGCAGCCGCCGGCATGGCGGCCGCCGCCCATGAGGTCCTCGGAACCCGGCTCGCCGAGGGGCTGCTGATCGTCCCCGCCGGTCAGGCGTGCTCTTCGCCCCCGGGCATGCGCATCGTCGCCGGCGGGCATCCCCTGCCCGATGAGGGCAGCGTCACCGGAGCAACCGCCGCAGCCGCCCTCGCACAGAAAACCGCCGCGCGCGGGGGAGCGATCCTCTGCTTGATCTCCGGGGGCGGTTCCGCACTGCTGACCCTCCCCGCCCGCGGCGTGACTGTCACGGACCTCCGCGCCGTGACGTGGAAGCTCCTGCAGCATGGCGCCACCATCGCGGAGCTCAATGCGGTGCGCAAGCACCTCGAGCAGCTCAAAGGGGGAGGTTTGGCATTCCGCGCCCAGCCGGCCCCCATGCTCGCCCTGGTCCTCTCGGATGTCGTCGGAGATTCCCTGGAGGTGATCGCCTCCGGCCCGGTCGTTCCCGATCACACGGCCTTCCAAGACGCCGTCGACGTCTTGAAGCGCCATCGGTGCTGGGCCGATGCCCCCTCCGCTATCCGCCGCCGGCTCGAGCAGGGACTCCACGGCGAGGCGGCAGAGACGCCCCGCCCCGGCGCGCCCTGCTTCCGTCATGTCCGCACGCTGATCGTCGGCAGCGTCAGGGAGGCAGTCACTGCCGCCGCCCGGCAGGCTGCGGAGCTCGGCTATTCAGCGCGCGTCCTCGATCTCGCGCTGACCGGTGAGGCCCGCACCGCGGGCCGTTGGCTTGCCCGGCGGGCCTGCGAGGCGCAAGCCGCTGAAAGCAGCGTCGCGGGGGCCGCCGCGCTCTTCACGGCCGGAGAGACGACGGTCACCGTTCGCGGAGCGGGCCGAGGGGGGCGCAACCAAGAACTCGTCTTGGCGGCCGCCTTCGAGATCGACGGGCGCGAGGGGATCGCCATCGGATCGCTGGGCACCGACGGCATCGATGGCCCCACCGACGCCGCCGGCGCGGTTGCCACGGGAACCAGTCTCTCACGCGCCCGGGCCGTCGGGCTGGATGCCGCGGTCCTGCTCAACGAGAACGACAGCTATCACTTCTTTGCCGCGCTCGGCGATCACATCAAGACCGGCCCGACCGGCACAAATGTGATGGACCTACAGGCAGCGCTGATTGCTCCGCGGGCGGACGAGACATCCAGTGCACAGTGCCCTCCGCATCGTTGGGCCGGGGGGGACGAACGATTCCCACGCTAGCCGAACCCAGGCGCTGCCGCTATACTCTCCCTTTCCCATCTCTGTCCCGGATTGGGCCAGAGGCCTAGCAGAAGACCCTGGCTCGTCAGGAGATCCCCAGCGATGAATGCGATTGAACTGCGCGGCATCACCAAGACCTTCGGCCGGACCGTCGCCGTCGACGCCCTCGACCTGGCGATCCCTCACGGTGCGGTCTACGGCTTCATCGGCCCCAATGGCTCGGGGAAGACGACCACGCTGCGCATGATCATGAACATCATCTTTCCCGACCGCGGTGAGATCCGCCTTCTGGGGGCTCCCCTCTCGTCCGCGACCAAGGATCGCCTCGGCTATCTGCCCGAGGAGCGCGGTCTCTACAAGAACATGCGTGTCCGCGATCTGCTCAAGTTCTATGCCGACTTGAAGAACGGCAAGGACATCGATGCCGAGATCGACTACTGGTTCGCGCGACTCGAGATGGCCGGCTGGGCCAAGATGAAGGTCAATGAACTCAGCAAGGGCATGAGCCAGAAGGTCCAATTCCTGGCCACGATTGTCGCCCGCCCCGAGCTCCTGATTCTCGACGAGCCCTTCAGCGGCCTCGACCCCGTGAACACCGAGGCCTTGAAAGACGCGGTCCTTGAGATCCAGCGTCGGGGAACGACGGTCCTCTTCAGCACCCACGACATGCACATGGCCGAGAAGCTGTGCGACTTCATCTTCATGATCCACGAAGGCCGCAAGGTGCTCGATGGCACCTTGAGCGCCATCCAGGATCGCTACGGCAGCGATATCCTCAGGGTGCGCACGGAGGAGGGGGCGGCTGCGCTCACCGGCCTCTCCAAGATCGAAAAGATCAACGACTTCGGCAATCTACAGGAGTTGCGCGTGGCACCGGGCTGCGACCCACAAGTCGTGCTGCGTGAGATCCTGGCGCGCACCAAGGTGTATGGCTTCGATATCGTCAAACCCTCGCTGGAAGACATTTTCGTGCGCATCGCCGGGCCGCAGGCACGACCGGCGACCGCCGCAGGGGAGCAGGAGAATGCGTAAGGTCTTCAAACTCGCGCAACGTGAGTACTTGGCTGCAGTGCGCACCAAGGGGTTCATCATCGCCCTGGTCGTCGTGCCGATCATGATGAGCGGCAGCGGGCTCGCGATGGCCCTGCTCAAGGACCGCATGGATACCGATGACAAGCGGATCGCGATTCTCGATCGCTCCGGGATCGTCGCCCAGGCGCTTATCCAAGCCGCCGAACTGCGCAATGCCGAGGTTGCCTACGACCAGGAGACAGGCAAGCAGGTCAAGTCCCGCTACATCCTCGAGGCGGTCGACTCGACCGGCGACGACATCCCCGCCATGCGGCTGGAGCTCTCCGACCGGGTTCGCGAAGGCGAGTTGCATGCCTTCCTCGAGATCGGCCCCGAGGTTCTCCATCCCGGCGAGGAGCAGGAACACTGGCGCATCGCCTACCACGCGCCCAACGCGGTGCTCGACGACATCCGCCGCTGGCTCGGCGGGCCGATCAACAACCACCTGCGCAGCAGCCGGCTGCGTGATCTTGGCGTGGCGGAGGAGGCCGTCGGGGACCTCTTTCACTGGATCTCCGTCGACGCGCTGGGACTCGTCACCCTCGATACCGAGACGGGTGAGGTCAAGGACGCCCGTCATGCGGGCAAGGCCGAGACGCTCATCGTACCGATCGTCCTGCCGATGCTGATGTTCATGATGTTCATGATGGCGGCGCTGCCCCAGATCAGCGCGGTCATGGAGGAGAAAACCCAGCGCATCGCGGAGGTTCTGCTCGGCTCGGTCGGGCCCTTCCAGTTCATGATGGGCAAGGTCCTCGGCGGGGTCGGCGTCTCGTTGACCGGGGTGGCGGTCTATGTGATCGGCGGGATCCTCACCTTGCGTTGGACGGGAAATGAGGAGTTCATCCCCTATGCGGCCCTGCCCTGGTTCATCGCCTTCCTCGCCTTCGCGATTCTCATGTTCGGCGCGATGTTCGCCGCCTTGGGGTCCGCCTGCAACGACGCGAAGGAAGCCCAGTCCGTAACCTTCCCGGCGATGTTCCCAATGATGATCCCCATGTTCCTGCTGATGCCCATCCTCCAACATCCCCTCTCTCCTTTGGCGACGGCTCTCTCGCTGATCCCCCCGTGCACTCCCATGGTCATGGTCTTGCGCATCGCCAGCCCGGTCGGGATTCCCGCATGGCAGCCATGGGTTGCTCTTGGGCTCCTTCTCCTCAGTACGGTTTTCACCATCTGGGCGGGCGGGCGGATCTTCCGGATCGCCATCCTGATGCAGGGCACGCCCCCGAAACTCGCCAACCTCGTGCGCTGGGCGATTCGCGGCTAGGAATGCAGCATCCGGAGTAGGCCCGAGCATATGGCATGGTTCGCCACTCTGCTCTGTGCGATCAGCGGGGTCTTCCAGTCCCGAGCATCCCTCCAGATCGAGAACCTGGCGCTTAGACATCAGCTGGCCGTGATGCGCCGGTAACGCACTTCAGACCGGCAAAGCGCGGCCGTCGGCGCTTCCCATCCCCCCATACAATCCGTCCACGCTTAGCCCGTCAACCTCACCCCAATGGCCGGATCACATCGGCGCCGAGAGCCACGGATGTAGTGTTCCGGACGGACAGCATCTCGTCCGAGCATGTCCTGTCATTGACGGCACAGATTGATGACATGGGCTCCTCCCGCAGCATGTGCGGCATCATGGTTTTCGGGACGCACAGGTTCCCCTGTCGGACCGGCCAACCCTCTGTCATGAGCAACTATAGCAACGGCACAAAGGTGGAGCTTACGGGACAGAGAACTTGTTGGCTTCATCTGAGCTTCAGATTCTCTTGCGTTTCACGGAGCCGCGCGGTAGTCTGTTGAAGGATCCCCGAAAGGCAAGTGTCCCTGTAGCTCTCGTGACATGTGGGTCGCCGGACCAACACCGTGCGAACCGGACGCTAGCGCGAGCGCCCGATCGCCGCGTGATTGACTCACACCGATCTCACGATTCGCGAACCCAGGGGCCTTCTGGTCGTTGGACTTCGCAGTCCACCGCCGGGAGGGTGACATGCTCCGGGTACGGGCGATCCGCAGTTGCCGGGATTTTCATTACCCCCGAGCGCGGATAGACAGGCTTGCGCGTTCGATGTGGATGGCGATCACCCCGCCGCTACTCCCAGCCATCGCCTTCCAGTGCGACCAGGCACCGTGCCTGGTCGTTCCGTCTCTCACTTCTCCCCGGAAAAGGAGGATCCAATGAGGTTCCCCACACTTGTTGCGGTGCTTATGGCTGCTGCGCTTCTCTCGGGATTCGCGGCGACACTATCTCCATCCGCCTGGGCGCAGGGGGAGGTAGCGATCTACAGCGAGGACTTCGAGAACGGCCCCGGAGGCTGGGTGCCTGTCGATCTGACCGAGCAGTCGGCTTACTGGCATCACGACATGTGGCAGGGTTCTTCGGTTGCCTGGTGCGGTACCGATGACCCCAGCTTTGCCACCCCGCCAGGGTATGGAAACTTCTGGGTGCAGGATCTCACCAAGGCCTTCACCGTTCCCTTCTTGGATCCGAATCTCCGCTTCAGTATCCAGTTCGACACAGAGGTGGCGTATGATTTCATCCGACTTCAGCTCTCCAACGATGGCGGAGTCACCTTCGAGGATCTGCACCTGGACGGTCCGTCCTTCCAAGGGTGGTGGTGGACTGGAGAGACCTGGTGCAATGGGTGGTATGACGATTGTTGTCCCGATCGCGCCGGTTGGCTGCACGGGGACTCCCAGGGCTTTCAGGAACACACGGTGGATCTACGGCTCGATGCCGGCCAGGAGGTTCTGCTTCGATTCCGGTTCTTCTCAGACGGTGCCTGGAGTGACGAGGACGGTATCTTTGACACCGATGGCGCCTGTCGACTCGACTGGGTCAGGCTGGGCGCCGGCCCCCTAGACGACTTCAACGGTAGTCTGGATGGCTGGGTGGCCTCGGGCGGGGGCGTGGGTGGCGGGCCTTACAGACTCGAGACCGACCTGGGGGGCAATCCCAGTCACGCATGGGCCGCCTACGATCTCGATGGCCCTCACGCCGGCCAGTTCCCGTGGACCCCCGAGGAGGACGCGGAGATCGGACGCCGAGTACGGATCGGCATCGAATCTCCGGTGATCTCCATTCCTGCTGATCAAGAAGCGTACATCCTCGAGTTCGACGTCTACCGCGACCTCCCCCTCGATGAATGGATCTTCTACGATTTCCAGATCGCGACCCCTGCTCCCGAGGACGGGGGGAGCTGGAGGTCCGACGGCTACGTCTACTACGCTCCGGACGATCCTCCCGTATGGGATACGTTCCGCATCGATCTGACGAACGTCTACCTCTACTCCGACGCGGGTAATCCAGTCTACGGAAGCCTCATCGAGCCGGGGGCGACCTCCATGAAGATCCGACTGCATTGTCACGAGTATCCCTATCCCTTGGGCATTCCCTTCATCGGCTGGCATCCGCCTGGACCCTTCTTCGACAACGTACGCTTTCTGGTTCCGGGGGGCCCGGGCATCCTGGCAGGAACTGTGTACGCCGACTGTCCGACTCCGGATACGCCTCTCTTCGGCGTGAAGCTGGCGCTGTACGATACGAACGGCGCCGAGGTTGGAACAATGGTGACCGACGCCGGCGGCGCGTTTGAGATGGAAGTGCTTGCCGGAGCGTACACTCTGTCCCTGATCACGCCCCTGGGGTACAGCGCCGTGCCCGCCGAGTACCTGGTCGATGTAGCTGTCGGCGGCACTACCGTACAGGACTTCTCCCTGACGTGCCTGGACATCGCAAGCAGTCCGCGGTCCATCGGCTACTGGAAGCACCAGGTGAGCGTGGCTACCGGTGGTGGAGGCAAGGGTCAGGGCCATCGCATCAAGCCGCGCAAGGGAGACCCCGAGGAGGAGGCCGGGGACGTCACCTCTCCGGTGTGTGACTATCTCGATCTGATCGCCGATCACTTCAACGGCAACATGGTCAATCAGGTCCTCGTCTACGAGCCGCCTGGCTCTGAGCTCTGCGTGGACAAACTGGCCGTGGCAACGATGCTGCTCAATCTGCATGGCCGGCAGGAGATGATCGCTCGTGCCCGGCAGCAGCTGGTGGCGCTGCTGCTCAATGTGGCAGCTGGCAATATTCACCTGATGGAGGTGATCAGCGAGGATGGGGCGACGGTATCGCAGGCAATTACCTACTGCGACAACCTGATCGATGATCCCGTTGGTGACCACGAGACCGCCAAAGACATCGCCGACCTGGTGAACAACGGGCTGCCGGTCCCTGCCGGGGTCATCCCGGAGGACACGGACAATATCGCCTACCGGCATGCGATCGAGCCGCCTGCGGCTCAGCTCTTCGAGAGCCAGGCGAATCCCTTCATTCCCGGCACGCCGATCAGGTTCTCGCTGGCGAACGCTAGTCCCTATCGCCTCATGATCCATGACATCGCGGGGCGGCTGGTGAAGACGTTCGACGGCCAGGGTCACAAGGGAGAGAACGCGATTGCATGGGATGGCCTGGATATCGGGGCTAAGTCAGGCACCTACTTCTTGAGTCTTGAGACAGACGGACTCAAGGATGCGAAGCGGATTGTGGTTCTCAAGTAGGAACTCAAGTCCGGTAATGTCCCTGCATGAGAGGTGGGGGGGGCCCGCTTGATGGGGCCACCCCCATACTCCAGATTTCGATGGTCTCCTCGTGCGCTGCCGGCTGTGAATCGCCCCGGGATTGCCGGAGACTCCATTTCTTGAGAGGATGGGGTTATGGGAACAGCACAGAGGTATTCACCAGAGGTACGTGAGCGGGCGGTGCGGATGGTCTTCGACCATCGGGAGAGACATGACTCCCAGTGGGCGGCGATCTGCTCGATCGCCGAGAAGATCGGGTGTTCCGCTGAGACGCTACGGAACTGGGTCCGGCAGGTCGAGCGCGACCAGGGGCGCCGTCCAGGGCTGACGACCGATGAGAAGCGGCAGCTGAAGGATCTCCAGCGCGAGAACCGAGAGCTGCGGCGGGCCAATGAGATCCTGCGTAAAGCGTCGGCCTATTTCGCCCAGGCGGAGCTCGACCGCCGGCCGAAGTAATGGTGTCGTTTATCGACGAACACCGAGCCAGTTACGGGGTCGTGCCGATCTGCAAGGACTTGCCGATCGCCCCGTCGACCTACTACGAACAGAAGGCTCGCCAAGCGGATCCGGATCGTCTGCCGGCCCGGGCGACGCGGGACGCCATCTTGCGTGGACCGATCCGTGAGGTGTGGGAGGAGAACTTCCAGGTCTATGGTGTCCGCAAGGTCTGGCGCCAGCTCGTGCGCGAAGGCCTCGAGGTAGCCCGCTGCACGGTGGAGCGTCTGATGCGGGAGATGGGCCTGCAGGGCGTTCTCGGGGGCAAGAAGTTCAAGACGACGTTCCCCGACGGCTCGGCAGTCCGCCCCGCCGACCTGCCAATCTACTTCTGCGATCCACACAGTGCGTGGCAGCGGGGCACAAACGAGAATACAAACGGCTTGCTGCGGCAGTATTCTCCCAAAGGCACTGACCTGAGCGAGCACAGTGCTGACGACCTCTTTGCCGTTGCACAAACCTTGAACCACCGACCTCGCAAAGCCCTTGGCTGGAGGACCCCGGCTGAGGCATTCAAAGAGCACATTCAATTGGTCCATGGCTTCGTTGCGTCGACCCCTTGAACCACTCTGGCCATAAGAACAGAGAGCGCGGAGAACTTGGGGCGGTTGGGCGATGGAGCGTTGCGTGGGGCGCTCAGGCGGGCAATCGAGGGTCAATGGCTGTGGGCCCGCCCCCTCCCCGCCGAAACGGGCGAGGGGCGAGAGCCGGGCGCGTCTTATCACCCCACGCATGTATTCCACTTGGACCTGGCTCTCCAACCTCGCGGTACTGGCCGGATCAGACGCACGCTGAGAGCCACCGATGGGATTCTCGGGGCCGACTGTGTCTCAATCAGTCTGACAGGCGACAATCCTCCCGTCACCGGCTCTCCACGCGATTGATGAAGTCTCGCACCGTCTTCAGATATGCATCCGGCTCCTCCATATGCGGCGTATGCGAACTCTGCTCGAAGACGACCATCTCCGAACCGGGCAAGAGACTCTGATACCATTTCACCGTCTCCGGCGGAGTCTCATCATATCGGCCGCACGTAAGAAGGGTCGGAACAGCTATTTCTCCCAGGCGGTCGGTCCGCTCGTAACTCCTGAGAGTTCCCGTACAACAGAACTCACTTGCCCCCCACATGAAGGCATAGACGTCGTCACCGCTCCCGGCGAGTGCTCTGAGTCCGTATTCCGGCCACGGATCCAAGCGACAGATATGACGATTCCAAAACGCCATTACCGCTGCCTGATACTCTTCGGAATCAGTGGTCCCTGCTTCCTCGTTTCGCGCGACCACCTGCCTCAGACTGTCGGGGAAAGCAGCAAGAAGCCTTGTCTGATCCTCGGTCCATCGGCGATTACTCAAATACGGTCCGGCAAGGATCACACTCTCCACGCCCTCCGGCTCCGTCAGCAAGTAATCGACGGCCAACGTGCCGCCCCATGAGTGCCCAAGGATGTGCACGCGGTCTAGTTCCAGGGCCGCGCGGACTTTGGCAACTTCTGTCACAAAACGTTCGACCGTCCAGAGTGTCGAATCCTGAGTGCGATCCGACTTGCCGCAGCCGAGTTGATCGTAGAAAACGACCGGTCTCTCATCGGCCAACCCGGCCAGTGGTTCAAGATAGTCATGCGGAACCCCTGGCCCCCCGTGGAGCACGAGCAGAGGGACAGCATTCCCGGATCCAATGATCTGATACCACACCCGGCCACCATCCACCGCTATGAAACCCTCGCGGGCTTCCTGAGAAGCTGGGAGTTCACTCTCTTGTTGAGCCAGAACGCAGTTTACGATTAGTGAGGAGAGCAGTATCAGGAACCAGATTCGATACTCCTTCATCCTATTCTCCTTCCATTCGGGTTTCCCAGATGAACTCGCACTCGCGACTGTCTCTTCGGAAAACTCCATCGCCCGGCAATCCCAGGAGTTGTCTGGTGGGCGCGACCGCCCGGAATGGCCTGTCTGAGACCCCAGTGCTCGTCCAGCGCAGCCGTTCCGCGAACTTCACGTGATGATCACAGTCAATAGTCGATCAACACCAGGATACCAGCATCCAGAGTAGCTGAGGCCCGCCCATCCGGCTAGCTGGGACAGGCGGGTATGGCCAGGTGTCGTATCACTTCACCACCACCACCCTCCCCGCGCCGGACTCGAAGGAAGCTTGTAGGATGCGGCGTGGCACGCCTTCTCCAGCAGTATGGACCATGAGCGAGGTCAATTCCAGGAACTCGGCCGCTTTCAGGCCCGAAGAGCCACGAGGGACCAGGCAAGACATGGATCGCTCGGCAGATGCGGGTCCCGGAACAGACAGCTACTTGACGTCAGCCCCTGGCAGTGGTGCCATAGGCGCAGTGCCTCTGGTCCTCGATGCTTGACACCCCTATCGGCGTCAGTGCACGCAAACGCGCGGTGCCAATCGTCGGTGACCAGCACCGTAGGCCGCGGGAGCAACCTCGACACGCTCTGGTCAGAAAGGACACAAGATGATTCTCGACGCGAAGCTCGATGAAGAAGCCGGAACGCTGACTCTCGTCTTGAGGCTTCAGGAACCGACGCCAAGTGCGAGCGGGAAGACTCTCGTCGTCGCCTCTACGCATGGCAATGTCCCGGCGGGGGTCAAGCTGAATGGCCAGGATGTCATCGTGGGCGCGAACGCCTACGTCAGGAAATAGACACCCCAGTGTGGCGAATCCCGGTCGCTGCTATTGTTGCAATGGACGTGTCAAGACCAATGCGGAAGAACTCTCAAAGGGAGGTGCGAGATGGGAGACAAAGGCGGCAAGAAGGACAAAGACAAGGGTAAGAAACAGAAGGCAAGCAAACAGGACAAGAAAGAGAAAAGGAAGCTGGAGAGACAGCCGAAAAAGACCCCGTGACTGAACCCGGTCGGGTCGAGGACTGGCGCGGTGACGACAGGCCGGGGCGGGGCGTGATTCGGATCAACCCCACAGCCCCACCTACAGCCTCAGGGGCAACAGGGTCTCGAGAAGGAACCACCCATGATCCACCCGTACGACAACGCCACGCAGACCCGCTGGAACCGAGGCGAGTTCAAGGTCCAGCTCAACCTGCCGGACAATCCACGGCCCATAGGATTCTGCGACGGCAGCCCCGAGGACGTCGCCGAGCTCATCTCCATTGCTGAGGCCGAGGGTGCCGACGACGCGAAAATCCACAAGAAGCACCTCAAGAACGGACGCGAGGTCTGGACCCTAGGGGGACCGGGCTGAGTGACGCACGCCGACAGCAGCCGTTTCGCCCTCCCCTCGCCTCGCCCCCCGAGATGGTGAAGTGCGTTGAACCACTCTGGCCTTAAGAACAGAGAGCGGGGAGAACTTCGGCGGTCTTGGCAGGAGAGCGGCTCGACAGCGATGTTGGCAGGCCATTGAAGGTCGAGACCAGAGAACCCGACCTTCCTCCCGACCTCGCAACTGTCTACCCCCGTGCGGGATCTGCGCGGGGCAGGCAGCGACCTCCACCAGTCCCTCCGTCAAACACCCACGCCGCCCCCAGCCGGAGCACCTCCTCTCGCCTCCCCGAGACGAGGTGGGTACAACTGTTCTCCACTCTCGCGATGTCACGTCTGTGTCTGTCATCGGTGGCACCCCCAGCGGCCGCGTGGGATCAACTGAGCGAAGACGCGGGATGTCCACCCAATCGACCATGGCGCCGCATCCGCGCTGCCCGTGATGGGCGACCTGCATCTCCACTACGATCACACGACGGCTTGACGGGTAAGGTCGCGCTCTGCACACCCCTCAATGCCCCCGTGCATCCAGCCACTTTCTGTCGACGCCACTGGCCCCGCGACTCCGTGCTCGGGTCTGCTTCCCCTTGGTTGATCGGGGCCGGTTCGCGCTCTCTATCCAGCTGGCTGCGGCGTCGGATGGGTCTTCGGGATAGACGCCATCAAGCCGATTGCTCCTGGCGCCCGGCGTCAACGCGGTGTAAAATCTGGTTAGGAAATCAGTTCCGTTTCGCGTCTGTGAGTCGAAGTTTCCATGCTTTGCCCCGATCTGCCATCGGGCGGTTTGAACGTCGCCCGCTCAGGGAACCGCGATCACGACTGATTGGAGGGTGCCCATGGATCCCAGATCTTCGTCCCTCGTCCTGCTCGCCCTCTGCCTGGCAACGTTTCCCATGGCCCAGGCGACCATCTATGTGATCGCACCGGATGGAAGCGGCGACTTCGCCACGATCCAGGAGGCGATCGCCTTCGCCACGGCAGACGACATCATCGAACTCACCGATGGGACCTTCACGGGTCCCGGAAATCGTGATCTCGACCTGCTGGGCAAGCAGATCACGGTCCGCTCCCAATCCGGAGACCCCGAGGCATGCATCATTGATTGTGATGGGAGTGCGGCGACACCGCATCGCGGGATCACCTGTGGAACCAGCGAGGGAGCGCTCACCAGGGTCGAGGGCATCACCATTCGCAACGGCTGGGTCGCCGGCGACGAACCGGCGACCTCCGGCGGGGGCATCCGGTGTCTCGAAGCCTCCCCCACGCTTCACAATCTCATCCTGGAGAACAACGCCTCGGGCGAGGACGGCGGCGGCTCCGGCGGCGGGATGTACTGCACGGGATGTACATCGACTTTGACCGAGATCGTCTTCCAATCGAACACCGCTGGCGGATACAGCGCCACGGGGTCTGGCGGCGGGCTCTACTGCTTCAACTCCACGCTTACTCTCGAGCAGGTCAGCTTCCTGAACAACGTCACCGGAGGCTACTACGGATCCGGCTATGGAGGCGGCCTGTATGCCGCATCCAGCAGCGTCACGATCATCGGCGCCGAGTTCTCGGACAACACCGCCGGCGGCAGCGACTACGTCTCCGGTGCTGGCGGAGGCCTCTATGCCTCCACATCGACGGTGGAGGTGGATCAGGCCCGGTTCGAGGGCAACTTCGCGCGCGATGCCGGCGGCGGCATGTATGTAACGAGCTGCGACCTGCGGGTCGGGCACAGCCAGCTCGTCAGCAACACTGCCGGCTTCCCTTCTGGTGCCGGCGGGGGGTTCTACGAGGGCAACCCGACGGCCACGCTCCTGGAATACGTGACCTTCGCGGATAACTACGCCTACGAGGGCGGCGGGATGACGTGCTCCGGGGATGCCGTCTTGAGTTACTGCACATTCTACGCAAACTACTGCGCCTTTGAGGCGCCTGGCGCGGCAATGTCCTGTTACAGCGATCCACAAATCGATCACACGATCTTCGCCTTCCAGCTCGGCGAGCCCGTTGTCGGGGGGGCGCCTGCGCTCTCCTGCTGCGATGTCTACGGCAACCTCTATGGCGACTATGTCGGCCCGCTCGCGGGGCAGGAGGGGGTCAACTTCAACATCTCCGCCGACCCGATCTTCTGCCGCTCGCTGCTGGAGGTCGAAGGCTACTACCTCGAGGCAGAGTCGCCCTGCGCCGCCGAGAACAGCCCCGACGGCGGGCAGATCGGCGCCTGGCCGATCGGCTGCGAGGTGATCTTCGTCAATCCGGACGGCTCGGGAGATTACGCGACGATTCAGGAGGCCGTCGATGCGGCGGGAGACGGGGCGGTCGTCTTCCTGGGCAACGGGACCTACGTCGGGGAGGGCAATACGGACGTCAACTTCAGGGGTCGCGCGATCATCCTGCGCACACAGACCAGAGGGCGCTCATCGGTCGTGATCGATTGTCAGGGCCTGCGGCGGGGGTTCACCTTCAACACCGGAGAGGGGCCCGGCAGCGTGATCGACGGCATCACGGTGATCAACGGCGTCGCGCCGTATGGCGGCGCCGTGTTCTGCTCGACAGGGACCTCCCCCACCCTTATGAACTGCACCTTCGAGGCCGACAGCGCGGGCTTCGAAGGCGGGGCGATCGCCTGTTGGGGTGATGCCAGCCCGACGATCACCAACTGCGTGTTCCGCTCCAATCGGGCTCCGTACGGGGCCGGCCTCTGCTGCGACGATGAAGCCGCGGCACAGGTGACGCACTGCGAGTTCATCGCCAATCGAGCAGGGAATGTCGGCGGAGGGGCCTATTGCGCCTACGAGTCGCAGCCGGTCTTCGAGTACTGCACCTTCGTCGAAGACTCCGCACTCGCGGGTGGCGCGATCTATTGCGAGCCCGACGCGGCACCAACACTCAGGCACTGCACGCTGGCACTGAACGATGCGCCAGCGGGCGGAGGGATCAGCGCCAGTGGAGGCTTGCCCATTCTGGAGAACGTGATCATCGCGTTCAGCACGCACGGCGCGGCCGTCGCTGGCGGCGGCAGCATCTCGCTCTCCTGCTGCGACCTCTACGGCAACGCGGGCGGTGACTGGACCGGGGCGATCGCTTCCCAACTGGGGGCCAACAGCAACATCTCGATGGATCCCGAATTCTGCAACCCAGGTCTCGGTGACTTCCATCTGTGGAACTACTCCCCATGCAATCAGACGGCATGCGGGTTGATCGGCGCCTGGTCCCTGGGGTGTGAGGATCCTGCCGGGGTCCGTCCGGATCGCTCGGACGAGCGTCCGTCGCCGCGTCTCCTGCCTGCGGCAATCCGCCCGAGCCCGGCGAGCGGCCCCGTGCGAATCGCCTATGAGCTTCCGGCGGGGATCGGGCCATCTGCGGTTCGGCTGCAGGTTCTCGACGTCACCGGACGTGCGGTGCGCACCCTGGTCAACGGCCCGCAATCGGCGGGAACGCACGTGCTCCAGTGGACCACCGAGGGGGACGATGGGCAACGTCTGCCCTGCGGGCTCTACTTTTGCCGCCTCTCGTGCGGCGGCCAGCGCGTGGTCAGCCGTGTGATGCTGGTGCGATGATATGGAACGACCCCGTAGTGTACCAGAACCCAGCCGATATCACGCGGCCGCCGATAGTAGTTG
>JAGMBO010000111.1 GCA_023129715.1 Candidatus Eiseniibacteriota bacterium
CGCTCCCGGGACTCCTTCGCCGCCAGTGACGCCTTGTGGGCGTACTTGATCTCCGTGGATCTGACCTCCCGACCGTGCTTGCGCATCATCGCCTCAAGCTCCGCGATGCTGACGGTCGCGTTGCCGAGGCTCAAGACCCACAGAGGAATGTGTGTCGCCTTCTCGAAGACCCGGTCGAGCACTGAGGCTCCATCCTTCCGGCTGAACGGACTGACTGGAAGGCTCCTGCCCTCCAAGATCTCATCGATGATCCGGTACTCCCTCTCGTATGAACTGGTCGAAGGATATGGGGGATCTGCATAGAGCACGTCAGCCTTCGCCACCGGCAAGACATCGAGGATGTTTGCCTTCATGACTCTCGCCGTTCCTGCGAACACGCCGCCATTGATGTGCTGGGCAAGCTGCCAGAGTCGGTCAACCCTCGTCAGCCGCAAACCATCCACGTAGCTCGGCAAGCAGCTCTGTGTAATCGCGTCGAACTTGCCATTCACCACCTTCACCATGTTTCCGGCTCTCACCTGCGACATCGGATGTGCAAGCAGCATCACACGGATCGCCAGCAGCCGTAGGAGCGCACTGCGGGCCACATCGCGGGTCTCCCCGGCCATGGCTAGGGCGTGGTCGAAAACGCGCGCCTGTGCGGCCGTGAACGTCGCAGGTGCGTAGTTCTGCTCGACTCTGCCGGGTGGTGCCTCCGATGGCGCAGCGATCTTCAACACGTCCTCTCTCGTAAGCGTGACGCGCGAGTTCTGGATCAGCGCCTGCCCCACGATCACCGAACGCTCCGCGATGTCGGCGGCGATGACGGCGAGACCTTGCGCCTTCGCATAGAGCGACACCGCACCGCCGCCCAGGAAGCCATCTAAGAAGACGAGGCCAGGCCAATGTCGCCTTGGCACGATCCTGTCGATTTCGCGAAAGATAATCGGGCACAATCGCCTCTTGCCGCCGAGATAGGCTGGCAAAGCTTGCCAAAGGGCCAACTTCCTAGATCTTGCGCGCATCGCTTTTCTCACTTCTTTCCCTTGATGTTTGCCCCGCCGGAAGCAGTCATGGTGATGCGCCGGGCATGGGGCTCGACGCCAGATGGAGGAGCAAGCCATGGCTAAGAGGAACCCCCCGAAGGCCACCGCCAAGAAGCAAGCAGCCCAGAAGAAAGCTGCAGTGCCGAAGGCGAGGGCCGCCGACAAGAAGCCCGCGCAACCCCCTGCAACCACAACCAGCGACGTGCCGCAGCAGCGAGACGATTCGACCGAGACGGTGGTGTTTGCAATCCGGTTGTGTAGGTTCGAGAGAGATCTCGTGCACCGCGCCGCGGGACCCGGCAAGGCATCGACCTTCGTGCGCGGTCTCGCCCTCGCGGCGGCCACCGGTGACATGAAGACCATCGAGGCGATCGTCGCAGACGCCCGCAACTAACCCATCGACGGACAACCCCAGCTCATCGCTGCGGGTTGTCTCTTCCGGCGAACTCATCATCACGATGATCGATTCCTCTCCGACCACTTGCCCTGGCTGATCGCCTCCAGCAGGCGATCACGCTTTTCAGCCCCGGGTCGCACTGGGTTCCCCGTTCCTGGGAATCAATATGTCATCGGCCGGCCCGAGTTTGACCCAAGGCTAGCATCCAGTCTCCGTGCTTCGTCCAACATTGGCTCCGTGAACACCCACTCCACTCCTGTAACGGTTCCTCGCGTTAGATGCAGCGTGCACGCGAGCATTTCGTGGTCGGCGAGCTGTAGGAACGGGACGATACCGTCCAGGAGACGGGCGACCTCGCCGAGGCGGGTGATCTCCAATTCGGTGGCAGGGCTGGCGCCGCCATTCGAGCGAACGCGAACCAGGACCTGGCTCATCTCCTACTCCTTTTCGTGGTGTGCCCTTTCCAGAGGTTCCGCAGGGATGCCGTCTAGACGATCGTCACCAAGGTCCAGATGCAGCGCGCCGCCCGACAGCGTGGGTTTCACACCTCGGATTGCCCTCTTCCCGCATTCGGCCATCCCGGTCTCCTCCGTCCGATCATGCGCATGTCACTCGGATCAACCTGCATCACTGGGACGCGGATTATCCTGGACTTCACCGGGACGCGCTCGACCTTCACGCGGATGATTCGTGGTTCCGGAGACGCCCTCTCGATGTGAACCAGTATCTCCCTTGGCTCCTGGGGGCACTTCTGGACTTCTAGGTAGATGGTGCGGGGCGGGTCAGACGCATCCACAACGGGGAAGATCATCTTCTTGGGCTTCGCTGGCTCCCCGGCGATCTCAGCCCTGCGTGATCTCTTCGTCCCGCCTGAAGTCTTGGTCATTGCTCTCCTCCTTGTTAAGGATGTTGCCTGACCGCGGCAGTCATCGGGTCCACGTCGATCCACCAGGGACCGCGAGGCCCACTGCCCGGCACTGAGTCGCAAGCCATGCCGTCACTGCCGTCACTTGCTGTCATTCTTAAGTCACGGGATCGCAGACAGTTAGGTGCCGATGACACCAATGACGGCATTTCTGCTACCTCGGAGGTTCCTGACGATCCCTTGTTCCCACCCGACGTCTTCGTTGCTCTGGTCGGGAGACTTAACGTATGCATGAATGCCGTCACTGCCGTCACTGCCCCACAACTGATTGCTGGGCAACAGGTTGCGTTGTGACGGCATCCGAGGCTTGGGACGCCATTGACGTCACCGCGATCTCGCGCGATGTAGCGTGTCTCCCCACCCCAGTCTCGACCCTCAAACCCATCGCCAGGAGGTTCGGGCGGACCACGTTGAGCATGCGAGAAAGCCAGCTCGAGCTCTTCGGCCACCCCTTCGAGCGGATATCTACGCCGGCACTCAAGGCAGCCTGCTCGAGCTCGCTGTGAAGTTGAGCGGGCGTCCCGACCCAGGCGCCTCTCCCGGCCATCAACGCGAGCAGTGCCTGCCCGACCGGACTCGCGTCGATGGCTGCCTGGTTCTGCCTCCCGACGTTTCGTTCGTAGGCGTTCATGAAGGCTCTGGGGCTCTGACGTAGCCCCACGGCCGCAGCCGTTCCCCATCGGGCGAAATCCGCCATCCGAGGATGCGAGTGCAGTCGTATTCCAGGCTCCACTTGCATCGCTCGGGACAGAGCATCCAAGAGCCCGCCGAAAATCTGAGGCCGCGCCACCTCAAAGTCTGCCCACAGCTGTCGCTCTTCCATGCGCCGGTCCGGAGCTAGCGCATCGAGCTCCACGATCAGTGAGCGATCGAGAAGATCGGCGCGATCAGCTACAAGATTGATGCCGGAAAGGCCGACGAGGCCCCGGTACTCGAGGACGGTTGCATCTTCGTCAGTGTACAATGTCCGCTTGCTCCACCCCTCTCCTGTTACCGCACGGCACAGCGCGTCTGACAGCCACCCGGGAATGCTCGAGAGATTGTCGAAGAACAAAACTCGGTTCTGAGAAGCCGCCAGCGCGAATTCAGTTTGATCTCGGACGCCTCCTCGCACTGCGACGGCCGAGGGATCGAGAAGCGCCTTCACGATCTTCATCAGCGATGTCTTGGCGGACCCCTGAACGCCGCAGATGATGAGGGCAACAATTGGGATATCTGGGATCAATCCCGCCACCAGGTAGCACAGGAGGAGCGTTTGGTCGCCCGGATCTCGCAGGTTTACAAACGGGAGGACGAGCCTCGCATCTCCACCTGGCACGGGATCCGGGAGGGGGCGCAGATGCGCAAGGGGGCGGAAGAGGATCGGCGGCTGATCGACAACTTCCCACATCCCGGGAATGACGCGCACAGCTCGTCGCCCGTCGAGATCCAGCCAGAACGCACCGTCGTGTGCCGCGCTGCGCACATGCAGCTCGCGCCTCGGCCCATCGAAGAGTGCTATGCCCGAGAGGACGCCTCGCACGGACGATAGCTGTTCACCGTTCAGTGCGCGGGTGAATCGCGTCCATGCCAGTCGGGCAAGCCATTGACCAAACGCCTGCGATTGGAGTGACGCGATCTTGCGCCCACCTTCGAGAGGAATCGCAGCGAAGCTCTTGTCGCGCTGATCATGGAAGAATTCGATGCCCTGGTCCAAGACAACCGCAATCAGTAGGTTCGCGAGCGATTGCTTCCCGGAGCCCGTGCCCCCGGCTGTCTGCTGTGCCGGTTTGCCATCTTCATCGTGCTGTGCCTCCTTTGAGGTTGGCTCGAATTCCTCGGCTGCATCCACGAGCGATTCCAGATCCTGCTTCGAGTGAGTCACCAACCAGTCCGAGATGTCTCCCCCCTTCCCAAGGCCAGGCAGTTCAACGAACTTGATGCTCGCGGCAACGCCCACAAGCAACTGCCCCACACTCTCCGCGTGTCGTCGCCCTGGTTCGTCGTTGTCCGGAAGGATTCGCACATCTCTCTCTCGGAGGAATTCACTGTATTCGGGTCGCCAGTTTCCAGCACCCATCGGATTGGTGGTTGCGAGAAGACCCAGTTCACCGAGCCGATCTGCGTCCTTCTCGCCCTCCGGAATGAAGACTGGTTCTTCGCTCCTGGCGAGAAGAGCTGGCAGGCCGTAGAGCACTGGGCGCACGCCCTCTAGGTTCCATATCCACTCGCCATTCCCGTCCGGCCGTCGGAGCTTGAAACGCTTCGGATCGAAGCGACAAGCCTGGTAAAGAAGGCGACCCGCAGCGTCGTCGTAGTTGTAGATGTGCATAGGCTCGCTCATGGGCACACCTCCATCCCCAGGAAACAGATCTGACATTTGAAGTCCTAGCTCGGCTAGAATCGCTTCCGGTGCACACCCGGCATGGCAATGGATCAGAACGCAGCCGTCCTTGCCCACCGACAGGCTGAGCGAGGGATTGTGATCGTCATGCGCGGGGCAGCAGAACCTCTGACCCTTCCGAAGTCCTCTAGCTTCGAGCTTGGCAACCAATCGGTCGTATGCTTCATGCATCGCGAGTCTCGTCCTTCTTCGGATGCTCTCCGGCATCTCGGCTTTCATTGTTCTCAGCGATCACGCCAGCCACTTGAGTACCTGAGGTCTCCGCCTCTCTCGGGCCTTGGCCCAGGCCCGCAGAGCGACTCCTTAGCAACCGCATCAGCGCCAGGCGCTGGCTGGCTTCGTGACCGCGATACCGCCGATTGATCCATACGGAGTCCATCGACTACGGCTTCCGGACTGCTTCGAGAGCCTTGTCCCGCTGGCTGTCGAGCCAGCGCTGCCATGCCTCGCGTGGAACTCGGATTGAGCCAGCCACGCGAATCGCCGGGAGCACACCGGCCTTGATCATCTGGTAGACCCTGCTCGTCGTGACTCCCATCATTGGCGCAAGATCCGACGGTCTTAGAAGTTCCAGGTCTTCACTCATTCTCGATCCCCCGTGCAGTGGACGCTTCCGTCACCCTCGACACCAGTATGGCCGACGAAGAAGAAACGATTCTTTCTTGGTAGGTTAGAGTTGGGTCGAGGGTGGTTAAGGAAGGTGACTCCGGGGCAAGCGGCCTCAAGCAGGAAGGAGCCAGACATGGACGGCGATCTTCCCCTAACAAAGAAGTCTCTGCGGGCACGGCTGGCAGGGGATCTAAGGCTGGAGGAACTCCCCGAAAAGACCTGGAGCTGGCTGGTGGAAGAGGATTATGTGGATGACTACCTCCACCACAAACTCGACAGGGAGCAGTACGCAATCCTTCTCAAACGGGCGGCCAAGCCCATCGGTGAAAGACCTGGGCGCAAACTCGGTCAAAAGACCGGAGCCAAGACCGAACCTGCACTCAAGGAGCTAGAGTGGCTGCGTTCTGTGGTGTACTCACGGTACCTCGCACGCCTCGCTTCTCACCGTCCCGAAGTACGGGAGCTACGAAGTCGCCTCTTCCGCGGGACTACTCTGCGGGGCCCCGAGGCCATCCGCTTCTTCAGCCAGATAGGCCCTCGATATGTCACGCACGCCTGGTTCGTCGAGAGCGGGATCTCGCCTGTCCACCACAGCTCGCACTACACCAATTACAAGGGTGACCCCACCTCCTTCCGACAAGCCGCCGGGATACGGCTCGCGTGGAAAGGCAAGACGCGAGACATCAAGATCACCGACAGACTCTCCGTCGCAACAGTTCAACGTTGGACGACCTTGCATCTTCGCCGCAAGAATCTTCCGGTGAAGCGCGAATCGCTCTTCGGCGAGATCCAAGAGGTGGCGTCCTTCCTCGCGCGCAGTTACCACTGGGACGGTGGGGACGCTACGGCCTTCCTGGTGGAAGGTCGGATACCCTACGTCCTGCCGATCCGCGTTTCCCCAGGTCTCGAGACACCTCCTGACCACCTCCGCATGGTGGCGACGCTGGAGTTCGAGCCATGGGTCACGGACGACACCGTTCTCCGCGCCTATCGTGAAGCACGGCGCAAGATGATGTCGAAGCAATCTCGCCTGATCCCGGAATCCAGGCTTCGGCTCTTTGATTTCGTGGCCGAGTACTGTGAGAAGACCTACGGAAAGAGCTGGGAGGATCTCGTCAAAGAAGAAGTTGACTTCCCCTGGAGAGAAGTGGCTCAACTGTGGAAGAGGGATCACCCAAAGTCGAAATTCCGCTGTACCAGCGAGGTCAAGAACGCATTCAAGACAACGCATGCGGAGATGATCAGGCCAGTCCTGGGTCCACTATACCCTGTCAGAAAGAGAAGCAAGAGCGACACGTGAGAGCAGCCGTCTACATGCGCGTCTCGACCGAAGAGCAGCGCGAGAAGCAAACGATCAAGACGCAGAGGCAATTCGCCGAGCAGTACTGCGCTCTGCACAAGATCCGGATCGCGAGGACGTATGAGGATGACGGGATCACGGGAACCTTGCCGCTCGGCCAGCGGCCTGCAGGTGCGAAGCTGCTCGCTGACGCCCGCCAGGGCCTGTTCGATACCGTGCTCCTTTACAAGCTCGATCGCCTCGGTCGCGATGCGCTCGTGACACTCAGCGCCGTTCGTGACCTCGAAGCTTGCGGCGCCAAAGCCAAGTCGATGACCGAGCACTTCGATAGCAGTGACCCGAGCGGCCGGTTCATGTTGACTGTCCTCTCCGGTGTCGGTGGATTGGAGCGCGACACCTTCATGGAACGTTCTCGGGCAGGAACCGAGCGCCTGGCTCGTGAGGGAGCATGGCTTGGCGGGATTGTTGCCTACGGTTACAGAGTGGAGGGAAGAAGGGAACACGCGCGTCTTGTCATCTCTGATGATCCGCTCCCCGGCCTTCCGTTGTCCGAGGCCGACGTGATCCGCAAGATCTTCAACCTCTCAGCCAAGGAAGGCTGGAGCTGCATCCAGATCGCGAAGCACCTGACGAAGCTCGGCATCCCGCCTTCCTACACGCTGAATGGCCGCAAGGTCAAGAGAGCGAAGCGCAAACAGGCCACGGCGGGAGTCTGGTGGCCTGGTCGAATCCGGAACATCATCACCAACACCACGTACAGGGGCACTCATTACTATGGTCGCCGCACGAAGAAGCAACGAGATGTGATCGAGCGCCAGGTCCCACCGGTCGTGACCGAGCAGATCTGGAACCTTGCCCAGGTGACCCTGAAGAAGAACCGGATCAATGCCACGCGCAACTCCACACGTCCTTACCTGCTCAGGTGCTTGATCAAGTGCGGTGTCTGCGGCTTGACCTACGGGGGCTCCTGTGCCCGGGGAGGTAAGGCTCGGTACGTTTGCAATGGGAAGCGTCAGAGGCGGGGCACCTTCGGGAAGATCGGCCAATCATGTTCCTCGATGGGCATCCCCGCCGAGATCGAGGCTGTGGTCTGGAGCGACGTCGAGGAGTTCCTTCGTGACCCCGGCGAGGTGCTCAGGACACTCTCCGAGCAATGCGAGGACATGGATAGCCGCCGGTCGGAGGCGAACCAGGAGGTCGAGCTGATCGAGGGCCAACTGGCGGACAAGGACCAGGAGCGGACTCGCATCTTGACGCTGTTCCGCAAGGGCACGATCGAGGAGGCATTGCTCGAACAGCAGATGGCTGCCATCGAGAAGGAGCGTACCGACCTCGCCGAGGCCCTAGAAGGGGCGCGACAGAGGCTGCGGGGGCTCACACAGGCGACAACGGACCTCGACTCGGTCGAAACCCTACTGGCTGAGTTGAACGGCCGCCTGAACGGTCCGCTGACGTTCGAGTTGAAGAGAGAGCTTGTAGAGACGCTCGTTGAGGGTATAGTCGTCGAGACAATCGAGCGAGATGGGCGCAAAGAGGCGCTTGTACACGTCGGCTATAAGTTCGATGCGCCCCAAGATCGGATTGTAACTCGCACGGACAGGGGTTCATCGCCGCGACGAACCTGAAGCCCGCCGCGCCCGACCGCCTCAGGCTTCCCACTCGAGGTAGTTCTTGAGCACCTTGCGCGTGCGGCCGCCGCTGAAACGCACCGTGATCCGAGCCTGATCGCCGCGCCCCTCGACGCCGGTGACGAGCCCATCGCCGAAGGTCGCGTGATAGACGCGCCGGCCGACCAGCGGATGCTCCTCCGCCAGACAGTGATCCTCAACCTGGGCGGTATCGCCCCACTCTCGCTCGCTGGCGTTTCCTCCAGCCCGGCGCCCGCGGCCGCCCGAGGCGCGGCCCCAGCGCGCTCCCGCAGCGCGCGTCGGCCAGGAACCGGCGCCTCCCCCCAGTGATGCGGCGAACGCCTCGCGGTAGAGATGCCGCGGGACCTCGAGCAGGAAGCGCGAGACGCCCCCCGCCCCGGAGCTGAACCGGCGGCGCACCTGGCTCGCCGAGAGCACGAGTTCGTCCATCGCCCGCGTGCAGGCGACGTAGAAGAGCCGGCGCTCCTCCTCCATCTCCGCCTGATCTTCGAGCGCCGAGACGTGGGGAAAGAGCCCCTCCTCGAGTCCGACCAGGAAGACCTGCGGGAATTCGAGTCCCTTCGCGTTATGAGCGGTCATCAGGGTCACGGCATCGGCGCCCGCCTTGGCGGTATCGACACTGGTCATCAGGCTCACCTGATCGAGGTACTCGGGCACCCCGCCGGTTGCCTCCTGGCTGCTGAAGAGCCGCGCACCCTCGATCAGCTCCTGCACGTTGGCGAAGCGCTCTTCCCAGTCGCCCCCCTGCTCGCGCAAGTAGTCGCCGTACGCGACCTCGGCGACGAGCTCGCTCAGGATCCGCTCGGGCGGCTCGTCGATCCGGCCGCGCAGGGAAAGGATCAATTCACCGAATTCACGCAGTGCCTTGCGCGCCCGCCCGCGCAGGCTCTCCGGCCCCCCTCGCGCGGCCAGCTCGACCGGATCGGCGCCCGCCTCGCGCGCCGCAGCGAGCAGCTCGGCAAAGCTGCGCTCACCGATCCCGCGGCGCGGCACACTGAGCGCGCGGCGCAGGCTGGTCTCGTCGCGCGGATTGACCAAGACGCGTAGGTAGCTCAGGAGATCCTTTACCTCGCGCCGGGCGTAGAAGTAGATGCCACCGACGATCACATAGGGAATCGCCTGCCGCAGCAGGGCGTCTTCCAGCGGACGCGACTGCGCATGGGTGCGGTAGAAGATCGCGATCTCTCGGCGGCGGCGCCCGCCCGCGACGGCGGCCAGCAGCCGCTGGGCGACCTCGGCGGCCTCTTCGTCCTCGTCCCCGGCGAGCACGAACTCCGGCGCCTCGCCGGCGGCGCGCTCGGTCCAGAGCGTCTTCGCATAGCGCCCCTTGTTGCGCGCAATCGCCGCGTTGGCAAACGCGAGAATCGCGGTCGTCGACCGGTAGTTCTGTTCGAGCGTGAAGACCTCCGCCTCGGGAAAGCTGCGCTGGTAGTCGAGGATGTTGCGGATCTCCGCGCCCCGCCAACCGTAGATCGACTGATCATCATCGCCGACGACGAAGATGTTGCCGTGGGTATGGGCCAGCCGCTCGACGAGCAGGAATTGGACGTGATTGGTATCCTGATACTCATCGACCAGGATGTGTTCGAACTGCCCGCTGTAGTGCTCGGCGATCTCGGGATGGTCGCGCAGCAGCCGATGGGCGCCGAAGAGCAGATCATCGAAGTCGGCGGCGTTCTGGCGCTGAAGCGAATCCTGGTAGCGCTCGTAAAACCGCGCGGCGAGCCGTTCGGCCGGGCCGCGGGCGCGCGCCGCCAGCTCGGCGGGCCCCTCGGCGCGGTTCTTCGACCGGCTGATGATCGCCTGCAGCTCGCGGGCGCGCCGCGGCGTGTGATCGAAGCCTTCCTCCTTCAGAAGCCGGCGCAAGAGGGTGAGTTGGTCGTCGGCATCGTGGACGCTGAGGCCCGGGCGGTAGCCCGCCTCGGTCGGGTGGCGGCGCAACCAACGCAAGCAAATCGAGTGAAAGGTCCCGATCCAGAGGCCGCGCACCGAGGTTCCGAGCAGGGTAGCCACTCGCTCGCGCATCTCCCCGGCCGCCTTGTTGGTGAAGGTGACGGCCAGAATGCGATCGGGCGCGACGCCCCGCTGTTGGATCAACCATGCGATGCGCCGGGTCAGGACGCGCGTCTTGCCGCTGCCGGCGCCCGCCAGAATCAGCAAGGGCCCGCCGGGGCGGGTCGCCGCCTCAAGCTGGATGGGATTCAGATCAGCGAGCAAGGCCGTCTCCAGAGCTGTCGGCTTTCCGGTCATCCTGGAATCCATGTTTGGGGTTCTCGAGCATCGCTCCTGGGTGCGGGCCCGGCGCCCCCGGCGTACCGGGGCCGCCGGCAGGAGCCCTACGTCATGCTACTCGTACTCGAAGCGGTAGCGCAGATCAAGGCTGTACTCCTCGCTGAAGGCGTCCGGCCCTTCCCGATCCCGCGCGATTCCGGCGCGCAGGTAGAACCCGCGCTGCAGGCGATAGTGCATCGAGAGCTCCCGTGCCGGATCGAAGGTCAGATCCTGGGAGTAGTTGACCATCACCGCCGAGGTCATCACGGGGCGCACGGTCACTCGCAGCGGATCCTCCCCCGAGGTCCCGGCGGCGATCCCGACCCGCGAGAAGAAAGGTGATTGCTCGATCAGACTTGCCTCGATGCGATCGACCATCGTATTGAGCAGGATCCACTGGGTCTCCTCGGCTGCCGCCTTGAAGCGCGTTCCGGTGCCGCTAAAACGCCCGATACTGAGCAGCTCGACGATCTCCTCTTCGCTCAAGGGGGGCGCCGAGGAGAGCGAGATCTCGAGTGCCTCGGGCTTGCCGTAGACCTGGACCTCGACGGTTACCACCGCGCTGGGAGCATCCTCAACGCCGGCGACCGTCACCGCGGTTTCGGCATCGATGGCGATGGTCAGATCGGGCCCCCGGCCCGTGTCGCGGAACTCGACCGTGCCGCTCTGGATCACAAAAACGTTGTTGAGCAGACGGTAGGTGCCGCCGACGATGTCGAGGCTTCCGCTCGCATTCCAATAGGGCCACTGGTAGACGAGTTGCAGTTCCCCCGCGCCGAGTTCGGCGCGCGTGTTGACCTGGCTGACGCGGATGTTGCCGGCCGTTTCGACGTCGAGATCGATGATCCAGCGATTGCTCTGGCCGAAGCTGCTGGCCGGATCGCGCGAGCTGAAATCCTGGGTAATCGTGCCCACCTCGACCTCGATCGTTCCGTCCAGATGGGGGCGGATCTCCCCCGCGGGATCCGGGGCGGTGTAGGCACTCAGGTCGCCGGTCGCGAGAATATCATAGCGGCCCTGCTCGAAGATGTGCACGTGCTCGGCGACAGCGCTGAAGTCGAAATCCTCGGAGCTGCGAAACACCCCCACCGCGGCAATCGTGCCCCGCCGCCCACTGCGCGCATCGAGAGAGCGGATGCGCAGCCCTTCGGGCCCGATCGCCAAGAGCGCCTCGACCTCATAGATTCGCTCGCTGCGCCCCGGGATGCGCAGTCCTCCGCCGCTTAGCGAGAGCGTTCCGCGCAGCTGCGGATCGTCGCCGGTGCCTTCCAGCGTGACTTGCCCGCTCAGCGTGCCCGAGGCATCCGGCAGCCAGCGGGTCAGCCCCGAGAGCAGCGCGAGGTCGAGCTGATCGATCTCGGCCGACACGCGCACCGGGGCCGCCACGGGATCCACCGCCGGGGGCCCGAGCGAGAAGTGCACCGGATAGAACCCGCGCGCCCAGGTCGTATGATCGTCACGAACCAACCGGAACTCCTCGATGCGGGCCAGCGAGTCATGGTAGGCAACGTTCAACACGAGTGCTCCGAGCGGAACCTGGGCGAAGCGCAACTCGGGCACACGCAGCACCGCACGCAGGGCGGGTCTGTGCGGGGTGCCCTCGAACGTCAGCCGGCCGCGTAGAGTTCCGCTCAGCCGGCGCTGTGCAACCCCCGGTCCTAGATCCCAGGCCGCCACCATCCGCAGAGGAACCCGGCGGCCGGCCACGTTCAGATAGGTGATCGTCCCATCGCCGGCTTCCCCGACTGCCGGGAGAAAGCCGAGCGGCCCCGAGTAGGCCGCCAAGTCGATCTCGAGAACCTCGATCAGACCGACCCAAGGGGACTCGAGCAAGTGCGCCACTCTCCCCCTGCCGAACGCCGCGGGTGAACGGCTGGTGTCGGGAGCGGCCTGCAACCAATCGGTGACCGTCGCCCCGGGAGCCATCAGGATCTGCGGGACCCGCAGGTGGTGGGCCGCGCTGTGCATCTCGATCGGACCGAGCACCAGCGTGCTGTCCAACCAGGCGAGTTGCAGCCGACAGCGGCCCAGGTCGATGGCGCCCCACTCCACTTCGTCGCCGGCTACGTCGAGCGTGAGCAACGGGGCCCCCAACCCTCCTTCCAAACTCAGCTGCAGATCACACCGTCCGCGCAGCGAATCGGCACCCGCCAGCCAGCCGTTGAGACGGGCGAGATCGAAGCAGTCGACGCGGAGGGCGCCGTCGATGTGCCCTGCCGTACGCGCCCAGCACAGGGCCGCATCGACGCGTGAGCCCTGCGAGGCAAGCCGCAGGGTGTCGCTGATCAGCGAATCGGGCGACCAGCGCAGATGAACCGGGTGCTCCAGCGACCAGGCGCCCAGCTGCGGAGAGGTGGCGACCAGCCGACGCAGGCTGGCGCTCCCCTGTGGATCGATCGACGCGGAAACCTCGGCGTCGAGGAGCGGATGGCGCAGCCTGCCCACGGCGGCGAGGCTTCCCTGCTCGCGCGCCAACAGGAGGCTCAGGCGCCCCGCCGGCCCCTGCGCGCCCCGGCGTACCCCGGCCAGCTCGATCGTCCCCGTTCCCCGCAGTGTCCCCGGACGCAGGCGCAGCTGCGGGATCCACAACGAATCGGCGTGCCATTCGCTCCATTTCAGCCGTCGCCCCGTGACCAGACCGGTGAGTTCCGGGTCGCCGTGCGGGCCGCCGAGATCCAAGCGGCCCGAGAGGCTCCCCGAGAGTCCCCGGTTCCAAGCCTCCGGCAATCCCCCTAGAGCGACGCTGTCGAAGACGACCCTCACATCCAGATCGCGCTCATCGAAGGTCCAGGCCCCCTCGGCGTGCAGTCTCCCCGCGAGAAGCTCGGCGTCGATGGCGTCGATCCAGAGCACGCGGCCCGTCTCCAGACTGCCCCGCAGGCGCAGCACCCGGGTCTCGATGCCCCAGGGGGCCGCCTCGGTCAGGGCGCAGCGACCGGCAATCAGCGTCGGTCGCCCTTCTCTCGGACGCACCGTGACTTCCCCCGACAGACCGAAGGCGCGTCCATCGTGGGGCAGGTCGTGCAACCAGGGCAGCCATGGGCTGAGCGGGTCGATGCGGCTCGGGCCGACGGTCACGGCGAGACTCCCTCCAACGCGGTCCCAGATCACGCGTCCCGAGATCTCCCCCATCCCCCCCTCGAGCCAGAGATTGCTGACCTGCATCGTGTCGGAGCTGAACTCGACCAGGGCATTCAGCCCCGCGAGTTCCTCGCCGGCGAGATGCCCGGCGAGCGAGAGGTCGCCCAGCCAATGTCCCCGGCCGAACCAGAGCTCCACCGACCCGGTGAGGGAATCGCCCGCGGCGGGCTCGATGAACGCCGGCAGCACCCGATCCAGGAGTGGGGGGCGCAAGTCGACCGCGGTCAGATCAAGGCGCAACGGGATCTCCGGATCGGTGAGGTCCTTTCGCGCGCGCAGCTCGAGACGGCTAGCGTGGGTCGAAACCTGCAGGCCACGCAGCTCGATCAGCTCGCCGCGCCGCACGAAGAGCCGGCCGTCGCGGAAACGCGCCTCGAGATCGCTCCGCGGCTCGATCAGCGCACCCGAGACGACCTCCCCGGTCGCCGCCGCGGGCGACGAGACGATCTCGGCCAGCAGCAGATCACCCCGCACCCGGGACCCCTCTTGGTCGATCAGCTCCAGGCCCGACAGGCGCAGCCGATCGATCGAGAAGCGCGGCAGATCGAAGCCGCCCGTCCGCCGACGCACCGGGGGACTGGGATCCGCGCGCGCCGCGCGCATCGCGGCGGCCCGCGGCAGCCAGACGCGCAGCGAATCGACCTCCAGCGAACTCAGTCCCAAAGCTCCTGCTAGCAAGCTACGTGCCGACCACTTCAGGCGCACGCGGTCCACCGACGTCACCGGCTGCCAGTCCAGGGAATCGCGTGTCTCGAAGGCAACGTCGGCCAAGGAGAGGTGCAGCGGGTCGAAGCGTTCCACCCGGCCGATCCGCAGGCGCTCATCCGGCCCCAGGCCCAACCGACCCGCCCCCGCGCGCAGCAGGGACTCGCGCACACTGGCGATACGCACGATCAGGAAGGGGCTCGCCAGCAGCACCGCCAGGGCGAGCAGCAGAACCCCCCACCCGAGGCGCCGCCGGCGTCTTCCCCGCACGGGGCGGGTGGGCGTCTGTGATGTCTGCTGCTCCGACACGACTCCGCGCTCTCCCCCCAACGAATCCGCCATTGCTAGAACGCCTGTCCAAGACTGAAATGCCACTCGCCGCGCCGTGTTCCCGGGCGGCGGTGGGTGCTGACCTGCACCCCATAGTCGAGGCGCAGCGGCCCAACCGGGGTGCGCAGCCGCACCCCCCCCCCGATCGAGTAGGCCGCGTCGAGTTCGGAGTAGGAATCGCCCGTCCACGCGCGGGTCCAGCGCGACCAGGTGATCTGGCGATAATCCTCCCAGACATTGCCGGCATCGAGGAAGATCGCCCCACCCAACTGCCAGAAGAGATCAAAGCGCAGCTCGGTGTTCAGCAACAGCAGGGCCAGACCGCCGAGCGGCTGCCCATCGGCCGAGTAGGGACCAAGCGACTTCTCCGCGAGGCCCCGCACGCTCGTCCCACCGCCGGCACGAAAGCGCTCGTCGAAAGGCACGCCCAGGAGCTGCCGCTCTTCACCCTCGGCGCCGATACCCTCGCCGATCGGGTCGATGTAGCCTACCTGGATGCGGTGGGCCCAGGTGAATCGCCCGCCCAGCGTCAGATAGGCCGACCGGCTCGCCAACCACCGCGCAAACGAGGCCTCGCCCCCGAGGAAACCGCCGGCGTATTCCGCGCGAACCTGGGTCAAATGACCCCGCCGGGGGTCGAGGACGAAGTCGCGCCGGTCGCCGACCAAGGCGAGGGAGAAGAAGCGGATCTGGTAGTCGGCACGCGCCGCCGTCGTGTCGGTCGTCGAGATCCACTTGTTCTCCAGCGAGCCGATCAGGCGCACGAAGCGCCCCAGTTGCCGGTGCGCCCCGAGCAAGAGCCCGTAGATGTCCTCCTCGAAGGTCGGCTCGCGATGGAAGCGGTAGTAGGGCCCCACCTGCCAGCGCAAGGGCGTCACGAACAGCCATGGCTGCGTGTAGCTGAGCTCGAGCTGCCGCTCGCGATTGCGCGCGATCCACCCCTGCTGCCGCGTGTCGATCGGATAGGAGAGCAACGTCCGCACGAGCACCCCGCGCGCCTGGCCCCGCAGGTTGCGGTAGCCCCACTCGCCGACCAGGCGCGCCTCGTCGGCCGAGGAGATCCCGACACCGAACCCGAACCAACCAGGGGGCTTCTCGGCGACCGAGACGATCAGATCGAGGGTCACCTCGGCGGCATCCCGACCGCCCACGGTGCTGTCGCCATAGGTGGGGGCGATGCGCACCGAGCGGAAGAGGCCGAGGTCGAAAAGCCGCTCCTGGGCGGCGACCACCTTGGATCGGCGCAGGACCTCACCCCGCCGCAGCCGAAGCTCCCGGCGGATCACCTGCGCCTTGGTGCGCTCGCCCCCCGTGATGCGAATCGCCCCGACCCGTATGCGGGGACCGGGATCGACCCACATCGTTACCGACACCGAGTCGCCCTGGAACCGCATCTCGCGCAGGACCTCCGCCAGCGCATAGCCGCGATCCTGGCAGATGCGCACCAGGCGCTCTTCCGCCTCCTGCGCGCGCGCCTCGCGCAAGGGGCTCCCCGCAACGAGCTCCAGACCGCGCGCCAGCTCGCCCGCCAGCGGCTCGTCCACTCCCGCCACGCGCGCCCCGGCAAGATGGATCCGGGGTCCCTCGACGATCTCGATCTGTAGGGTGACCCACTCGGGCGTGCGGTACTCGACCTGCGCGCCGGCAATGCGGGCGAAGATGTACCCCTCGCTGCGATAGAGCGCCAGGATGCGCTCGAGATCGCGCTCGAGATGATCGCTGCCGTAGAAGTAGATCTTCTGGAATGGCTTCCACGCCGACTTCTGGCGCAGCCGCATCACGCCCCGCAGATCGCCAGCCTCGATCCGCTCGTTGCCCACGAAGCGGATCTCCTCGATCTTGGGGGGCTCCTCCCTGGGGTCGAGTTCTTGCGCGCCCGCGCGCCCGGCGCCCACCCCGAGCGGGACGGCCAGCAGGAACGCCAGAAGAGCCGCCGACAGACGCGCCGCCAGACCCGCCGTCAGGAGCGCCGGAAAAGCCCTCGACAGACGCGCCGGCAGGAGCGCCGGGAAGGCCGCCATCAAGCCCGCCGCCAGGCGCGCAGGCAAAGCCGCCGCCAGACCCGCCGCCGGGCCTGCGGTCCCCGCGGCGTCCCCATCTACGACCGCCCGAACGTGCCTCCCCCATGGCGCTCGCTTCCTCACGGCAACCATTCTCCCACCGCCCGGCGGGCCCAGGCATCGGCCGCCAGAATGTCGACCAGGCTGGGATCGGGAACCGGGTCGTGCTGCTGGAGCACCGCCGCCAGCCCCTCGGCGATCGCAGGGAAGGAGATCCGCCCGTCCAGAAAGGCCTCGACTAGGATCTCATCGGCCGCGTTGACCACCGCCGGCGCGATCCCCTCCGCCTCGCCCGCCGCACGGGCGATGCCGAGACAGGGGAAGCGCTCTTCGTCAACCGGCTCGAAGCAGAGCGCCGTTCCGCTTCCCCAGTGCCAACGGACATCGGCAGCGGGCCACCGGATGGGCAGGGAGAGGGCGAGTTGGATCGGCAGGCGCATGTCGGGACGCGAGAGCTGCGCCAGCGTCGATCCATCGATTAGTTCCACCAAGCCATGTACGACGGCCTGCGGATGCACGACCGCCTCGATGCGTTCCAGCGGCAGATCGAAGAGCCAGCGCGCCTCGATCAGCTCCATGCCCTTGTTGAAAAGCGTCGCCGAGTCGATCGTGATGCGGCGACCCATCGTCCAGGTCGGATGGCGCAACGCCTGCTCCGGGGTCACGCGCGCAAGCTGTTCGGATGTGAAGGTCCGGAAGGGACCGCCCGAGGCGGTGAGCAGGAGCCGGTGGACCTCCCCTGGATCACGCCCCTGCAAGAGCTGCCAGAGCGCACTGTGCTCACTGTCGATCGGGATGATCTCGCTGCCGCCACGCGCTGCCGCCGCTCGCACCAGGGGGCCCGCCATGACCAGCGATTCCTTGTTGGCCAGCCCGAGGCGGCCGCCCGCCTCGAGGGCCGCCAGCGTAGGGCGCAGACCGGCGGCGCCGACAACCGCATTGACGACGATTTCCGCCCCGGGCCAGGCGGCCAGACGGCAGAGCCCCTCCTCACCGGCGAGGAGCTCGGCGCCGCCTGTCGCGCCCCGTTGCCGCTCCAGCTCCGGCAGCGCCCCCGCATTGCCCACGGCGACCGCCTCGGGGGTGAACTCGGCGGCTTGCCGCGCCAGGCGCGAGGCGTTGCTACCTGCTGCAAGCCCCACGACCGCAACGCGATCTGGATTCCGCCGCGCGAGCTCGAGCGTCTGTTCCCCGATCGTCCCGGTGGAACCGAGCACGACCAGGCGGCGGGGCCGGGATGCCCTGATCTGCAATTGCCCCTCCGCTGAGGGTCCTCAACCGATCACAACGAGGTAAGTGTAGAGAACGGGAGCGACGAAGTGAAGGTTGTCGAAGCGATCGAGCACGCCCCCATGTCCTGGGAGAAGCGCGGATGAATCCTTGATCCCCCGCTCCCGCTTCCACCGGGATTCAATCAGGTCGCCCGCTTGGCCCAGGGTCCCCACAATCAGCCCGAAGCCAGCCGCCTCGAGGGGACTCACCGAGGTAGCCGCCCAGGATCTCAGGGCGAGGGGAAGGAGCAGCGCGGCAACTAACCCGGCGGCAGCGCCCTCCCAGGTCTTGCGCGGGCTGACCCGCGGCCAGAGCGGATGGCGTCCCCAGGCCCGGCCAATCAGGTAGGCCGCCGTGTCGCAGCAGAAGACGGTCGCATAGGTGAGCAGGACGAGCTCGCGGCCGCCGGGCAACGCGCGCATGAGGATCAGAAACGCCGGGAGCAACCCCAGGTAGAGCGCCCCCAGCAGGAGATCACCGCTCCAGGAACGCGAATCCCCGCTGCGGTGCCAGAGCGCGACCAGCATGACGAGCAGCAGGAACCCGGTCAGCCCGATGGTGAGGTTCCCCTCGCCGGATCGCGAGACCGCCAGGCAGAGCGCGAGTGCACCGAGCGCCCGCAGCAGCCCGCCGACGCGATCGTCCCCCACCAGCCGCCGCCACTCCCAGGCGCCGGCAAGGATGACCAGCAGGAGGAAGGCAGTGAAAAACCACCCGCCCAAGTGGATCAGATAGAAAAGGACCGGGAGGAAGACCACCCCGGTCAGCACTCTCCGCAGCAGGCTGTGATCCACGGCCTAGCCCTCGAGGATTTCCTTCTCCTTCGCGGCCAGGAGCTGATCGACCTTTTCGCTCAGCTCATCGATGATCTTCTGCGTCTCCTTATGCCCGCGGTGGAGGTCGTCCTCGGCGATCTCCTTGGCCTTCTCCGCCTTGGCCAGTTCCTCGTTCGCATCGCGACGCACATTGCGCATGGCGACGCGCGTCTCTTCCCCCATCTGCCGGCAGCGCTTGACCAGTTCATGGCGGCGCTCTTCAGTCAGGGTGGGGATCGGAACACGGATCAGGTCCCCTTCGGGCGCTGGATTGAGTCCCAAGTTGGCCACCTGGATGCCCTTGACGATCGGGTCGGTCGCCGCCTTGTCCCAAGGCTGGATCACCAGCAGGCGCGGCTGCGGCGCGGAGATCGAGGCGATCTGCGAGAGCGGCACGGACGAACCATAGTAGTCCACGCGAACCGCATCAAGGAGCGCCGGGGTCGCCTTGCCGGTGCGCACGGTGCGCAGGTCGGCGCTCAGCTTCTCGATACACTTTTCCATTCGCTCACGTGCATCCTGGTGGATCTTTTCCAACATGGCTCACCCCTCGCGCTATTCCCGGCTCTCGGAGCGCCGGACATCCGCCTCGTGCACTTCCCGACTGCTCGTCTCGTACGCATCAATGCGGGTTCCGACCGTCTCTCCGGCCAGCAAGCGACCGATACTACCCGCCTCGGTTGCATTCAATACCACAACCGGCAGACCGTTTTCCAGACAAAGGGTCACCGCGGTCAAATCCATGACGCCCAGGCGGCGTTCGAGCACCGTGCGATAGCTGACATGACGGAACCGCTCGCTGGCCGCATTCTTCCGCGGGTCTTCTGCGTAAACACCATCCACCTTGGTGCCCTTGATCAGCAACGTGCAGTCCAGCTCCAGGGCCCGCAGCGCGGCGGCCGTATCCGTGCTGAAGTAGGGATTGCCGGTCCCCCCGGCGCAGAGCAGGACCTCCCCCGCGGCGAGTGCGGCGCGGCCCCGATCGGGGCGGTAGAGGTCGGCGAAGCGGGGGACGTCGAAGGCGCTCAGCACGCGTGCGGGGATACCGCGTCCCACCAGGGTATGCGCGACGGCGAGCGCATTGACCAGCGTCCCCAGCATGCCGATCGCGTCGGCGTCGGTGCGCGCCCAGCCACTGCGCCGGGCATCGGCGCCGCGTAGGAGATTGCCGCCCCCGAGTACGACGGCGACTTGGGCGCCGGTCGCGTGGGCATCGGCGATCTGGCCGGCGATCAGCGCCAGCCCGCCGGGATCGAGTCCCACACCGCGCTCGCCACCAAGGAGTTCACCGCTCAGCTTGAGCAGCACGCGCTGAGGTTCGGCGGCTGCATCTCGCGCGTTCACCATCGCTCCTCTCGGGACCGGCGGCGATGACCGCTCGAAGTCTCACGCCCGCCGGCGTCCGCGGTTCTCCCGTAGCTCAGTGCTGACCGACCTGGAAGTAGGCAAAGCGGCGGATGATGACGTTCTCCCCCAGTTTCCCGGAGAGCTGCTTGCGCAGCGTCTCGATCGTGCACTTGCCATCCTTGACCCAGGGCTGTTCGAGCAGGCAGACATCTTCGTAGTACTTGCGCAGTCGGCCCTCGGTCATCCGTTCCCAGACGTTCTCCGGTTTGCCCGAGTTCTTGGCCTGATCGAGGAGGATCTCGCGCTCCTTCTCGATCAAGGCGGGATCGAGATCCTCGGTGGAGACCGCCAGCGGGCGGCTGGCGGCAACGTGCATCGCGACCTCGTGGCAGAACTCAATGAAGTCATCAGTCTTGGCGACGAAATCGGTTTCGCAGTTGACCTCGAGCATCACGCCGATCTGATTGCCCGGGTGGATGTAGCTCTCGACGCGTCCCTGCGCCGCTTCCCGGTGGGAGCGTTTCCCGGCCGCGGCAACACCCATCTTGCGCAAGCACGCGACCGCCTTGTCCAAATCCCCGCTGGTCTCGCCGAGGGCCTTCTTGCAGTCCATCATGCCTGCACCCGTACGCTCGCGCAGCGCCTTGACCGTGGCCGCAGTGATCTCCATCGAGTTCTCCTCCTAACCTGTGCGGCCCCACAGCACCGGGCCGGTAGAAAGCGATCAGGATCGCCGGTTTCCGGGATGGTCGCGCCGCTACGGGCGAGCGCGCCGGCCGGCGTAGTCGGACGACCAGGCACCGCGAGGGCCGCCGGAGGCGGACGCCTTCGCGGTCGCCGGGCGGGCGTCGGGCGGCGGCGCACTCGCGCGGGCCGCGAGCACCGCATCGCTGACGAAGCGCGTGTAGAGCTTGATCGCCCGGATGGCGTCATCGTTGCCCGGAACGGGATAA
>JAGMBO010000112.1 GCA_023129715.1 Candidatus Eiseniibacteriota bacterium
CTGGCTCAGGGCCTACCAGCGCGGCGGACTGGATGCCCTCCTGCCGAAGGCGCGCGCCGACAAGGGCTCCTTCCGTAGCATCGATGACGACACGGCCGAGGCCATCGCGCGCTATCGTGTCCAACACCGCGCCCTGTCGGTGAAACTCTTCCATCAGATCCTGCATGAGGATCACGTTCTGCCCAAGGGGGCCCGGGTCTGTGAAGCCACTCTGCGCCGCTTCTTGAAAGTCCGCGGGTTGGATCAGGCTGTGCGGGGCCCCGGCAAGGCGCGGGCGAAGTACGAGATGCCGCACCCGAATGACCTGTGGGTCGGTGACTTCATGCATGGCCCTCGGGTCAAGACGCTCGAGGGGAAGCGCAAGGCGATCCTGTGTGCCATCATTGACGATCATAGTCGCGTTATCGTGGGCGGACGCTTCTCGTTCCACGAGGAGACTGCTGATCTCTTGCACACCCTACGCGATGCGATCGCCACCTACGCCGTGCCGAAGCGCTTCTACTGCGACAACGGGCCCGCGTTCTCCTCGCACCACTTGACCGAAGCCTGCGGCCGCATCGGCTGTGCCTTGCTCCACTCCGAACCCTTTGACTCACCTTCACGCGGCAAAGTAGAACGCTTCTTCAGAACCGTGCGCATGCGCTGCTTGCCACGGCTGACCGAGGATGATCTGGCCTCCCTGGATGCTTTGAACGAGGGCTTCGAGCACTGGCTGCGCGAGGACTACCACCTGCGCCGCCACGGCGGGATCGACATGAAGCCTCTCGATCGTTACCTGGCCGGGGCCGAGCAGACCCGGATCACACGCCTCGCGCCCCAGGAGATCGATCATGCCTTCATGGGGCGTCTGACGCGCTGCGTGCGCAATGATGCCACCATCAAGGTCGGCGGCATCTTTTACGAAGTGCCGCCTGAGTTCATCGGCGCCCGCGTGGACGTGCGCTTCCCGGTCGGACGTCCCGGTGAGCTCATCCTCTATCGCGACGATGCGCCCATCGGTCCGATCGCCCCGGTCGATCTGGTCGAGAATGCCCGCTTCCATGCTCAGAAGGTCGAACTTTCCTATGCCGAGTTACTCGCCCGGCGAGAGGAGGAGAAGCAGTCATGATCGAAGCCCGCTTTGGCCTCAAGTGCAGGCCCTTCGACAAGCACATCGCTACGCGGGATCTCTATCCCTGGCCCGGGCTCGAGGAACTCTCCGCCCGCCTCGAGATGGCCAAGGCTGCCCGCGGCATCCTGCTCTTGACCGGCGAGCCCGGCACCGGCAAGACCGTCGCCTTGCGACGCTTCGCCGACAGTCTCAACACCGAGCACTATCGCTGCGTCTACCTGCCCTTGGCCACGGTCACTGTCCTGGACGCCTATGGGCAGCTCAACCGCGCCTTGGGAGGCCAGGAGGTGCGCTCAAAGAGCCTCTTGTTCCACGAGATCCAGCAGGGCATCGCTCAGCTCACCGCACAGGGCAAGCAGCCCGTGGTGATCTTCGATGAAGCCGACCTCTTGCGCTCAGCCCTCTTTGATGAGCTGCGCATCCTGCTCAACTTCGAGATGGACTCCTGTGACCCCCCGCTGCTTATCTTGGCCGGTCAGCCGCAGCTCCTGGCCAAGCTCGCCCTGCGTATCCACCTGCCCTTCCGCCAGCGGGTGGCCATGCGCTATCGCATGCCCGTCATGGATGAGACCCACACCCGCGGTTACCTCGATCACCACCTGCGGCTGGCGGGTCGCAAACAGCGCCTCTTCACCGACGAGGCCGCGCTCCAGCTCTTCGTCCAGTCGGGCGGGATCCCGCGGGTGATCGGCAACCTGGCCTTGAGCGCCATGTTCACCGCCGCGGCCCAGGCGAAGGACATCGTCGAACTCGAGGACATCGTCGCCGCCAGCCGGGAGGTGCTTTGACCAAGACCACGAGAATCGAACC
>JAGMBO010000113.1 GCA_023129715.1 Candidatus Eiseniibacteriota bacterium
TTGGCGGTAGAGCTGGCAATAGTATCGCAAACCGCGTTGTTGCAGAGCAGATCGATCCTGACGTTAGATCCGCAATTCGAGGAACTCCATGTAATGAGGTGCGCCGTGTCTTCGGTCCAGCTCTCCCCGCCGTTGGGAGCAACTAGCGCTAACGAACAGGGCTCAATCTGTGGTGCGCTGACATGATCGCTATCACACGACACAGCCAGAAGTAGCACGGCTAGCGTGCACAAGTATCGTCTTCCGCTAACTGTCACGGCAAGCCTCCTGCTGTCGTGGGAATTCCGCAGATCCAAACAGCTGCAACATGCAGAGCGACTGATATCCGCGGCCACATTGCAGCCAGCTGCCATCTGTAGAACGGCAGAGAGGGCCTGCGCCTTACAGGCAGATTCCGTTGAAGTGGGGAGAAGACTACCGCTGTATCAGCGGCCCGTCGGCGGGTACCCGCTGGAAGCGTGAGGTCCACTCGTCGAGAAACTCCCGGCTGCTGTAGTCAATGCTGGTCCGTCCCTCCCGGGCGAGCCGTGATAAGTCGATGCGTGACTGATCGCTGGGTCCGAGCGAGATGGTCTCGAGGTCGCAGGTCGTGGTGAGCACATAAAGACCTCGGTATTTCCCTCCCAGTTCCAGCAGGAACCGGAATCCGGTTCGCCCGTCCTCCATGTCCATGAATAACACTGGTCCGGCATGCAGGTATGGATAGCCGAACACTTCACGGAGTTCGGGGATGAGCGGGATGAAAAGCGTCCACTTGGCGGTCTGTGCCGAAGCTTCGAACTTGTTCGTCCAGTGATCGAGGTCAAGCACGCAAAGCAGCAGCCCCTCGGGATAGGGGAGATTCGATAAGGCCTCAATGAGAACATCAGTGTTTCCATCCCCGTCGAAATCACCAACCCTCTTGGGGCCCATGTTGCCATAGTTGGCGTATCGTAGTCCGAGTTCACCCGTTGCCGAGACGACATAGAGCACAGAGGGGCTCTGGGAGACTTGATTGGAGCCAGCGAGGATTTCCTGCTGCCCATCTCCGTCCAAATCGGCGACAGCCAATGCTCGGACATCGAAGTCCCCCGGCCGCCAAACCTCCGGTGGGAAGTACTCGGTGCAAGGGTTGACCGAGATCTGCCACACAGGACTTGAGGACGGGGCGATGAAAGGTATCCGGAATCGCGGCGGGGCAAGGTCAAAGAGCCAGAGGACGCCCGGCTCAGCGTCATCGCCGAAACTGCTGACGAGCAAACCCACGTCGGCGACCGGTGGCAGGGAATCTATGAACGGCTGGCCGACTGTCGTTCGGAAACGCCGCTGGAAGACGATCTCTTCTTCCTTGTCACGCACCTGAAGGACATAGTTGTCGTCGACGAGCTCGCACCGCAGTTCCTGCACAGGGGGCGGCGGGTGAATCAGAGCGTTACCGAGGAGCAGAAGCAGGACGAGGACGCCAACACCGGCCACCGCCCCAGCCAGCGCAGAGCGCCGCCGGCGGGGCTTGGGGGCTCGAATGCTAGGAAGCTCCCGGACTACAGCGTGCAGATCCGTTGCCTGTGTCACAGTCAGCCCGGGGTCGTGCGGAGATACTTCTCCTACCACAGAAGAGGGAGTGCCCTCCAGATCCGGCATGCCCCGCGAACCCGTGAATAGCCGCTGGCAGGGTGAGTGTCGCAGGGCTCTGAACTTGGCTTCGAAGGATCGCGCCGCCGGTGGAAGAACATCTCCATTCAGCGACAGCCCTCCGGTGAACGCCCAGGCACGGGGCGCAACAGGACAGGTCGCGACCCCCGCAGACTCGGCGATTCGCCCGGCTACACCCACACCGATGGAGAGCCCCACAGAACTGCCCGCATAGAAGGGCATCTTGTCGGGGAATGAAAGCACGTAGGTGATCCCGCTCGGCAGTCTGCGAGCGGGATGGGCCTGATGGAACCACTGCTCTGCAGCCGTGACTGCATCATTCGCAACACCGATGAGCACCCTGTCACCATGGGGTTCCGCCGCAATGGCGTTGTGCCACACAACCCGGTTGGGCGATTGCCCATTCGTCACCGTGGCTATGTGGAGCGAGGCAACGGTGCCCAGAGTAGCCGTGCGGCCGCTCGTCAGCGGGACGATCTCGATCAAGGGACAGGTCACAAGTCCCAGCCGCGGTCGCGACCAATCAGCGACAACGGCTTCGGCTCGTTCGATCAGGTCGGCAAGGTCGGGAAGGTCGTGGTCCCGCAGGACTTCTGCAAGGGCGCTGTCTCGCTCCCGCCGCCCATCCGCTGCCAGGGCCGATTCTGCGGCCGGTCGAGAATCCGGTGGCAGTAGACCACACATCGCTTGATAGTCCCGGGCCAGGACGGCGAGCATGCAGCGTGCCGCGCGGGATCCTTCGAGCAGTCGGTTCAGCTCCGCCCCATGCGGACTCTGCAGTTCTCCGAGCCTCTCCAGCGCCGGGATGACCGTGCTGTACCAGAGCGGATCAAGAACCGGCGGCAGATCAGTGCCCGAGAAGGGCGAAGCCACCTCCTCTAGGGGCGAGCGTATCTTGTCCAACAGGTCATCGGCGCAGTAGCGCCATCCGGGGATTCCCGCAGGTAGGCGGTTCAGGAAGTCACACGCGATCAGAACTCGGGAGGTCGCCCGAGCCCTGCCCGCCATGAGATCAAGACAGAGCTCGTGTTCGCGTCGGATCCTGCTGGCGTTCCACTCCGTCATGGGAATCCGTTCTGGCTCGCTCATTGTAGAGAAAGACGTCCCGACACACCGCCATACAGTCGGAGCCGAGGGAGCAGCTTAAGTCTAGTCCCCGAATAGTCTTGCTTCAAGTAGGGAGAACGGTAGGGAGACGGCACGGAGAGAGAACGATGCCGGAGCGGGATGCGGGATCTCGGCGGCTATAGGGCCGTCCGAAGTGACGAGGACCAGCGTTCGTCGGCCTGTAGCAGCCAGAAGCGCGAGAGCAGTATCAGAGAGCACTACCGAGACATCGCTCGACTGCCCCGAGGGGGATGGCGTGAAGCTCAAGGTCGCTGTGACACGCGCATCCTCAGGCGAATCTGTGGAGATTTCGGCGGGCGATTGTAGGACGAGTGTCTCCTGCGGAGCCCATTCGGAGTCAATGGTCACGCAGTCATCCTGGGGGATGAACCGGGCGACAGGCGATCGCACCCGAAGGGAAGAAGTGCGTAGATCGTTTTCGGTCACATTCTCAAGCACGCAGATCCCATCCTCGTTCGCGACGAACTCCCGGTCGCCGGGCTCCATGATCAGTGAGCACCAGCGGGCGAGATCCGGAGAATCGGCGATGACATAGGCTAGTATACGTCCCGTGGCAGGGTCGCGCCGCAGGCGGACCAGGACCGAGGTGTCAGAGGAGGCGAAACTGGGTAGCTCAGCCTGGAGGCTGCGCGCGTCGGATGCTCCATCTCCCACTAGCACCGGTTCGGCACCCATCCCGGCATCCACCGTGCGGGTGAGATGCAGAATCACAGACCGCAGCGTCTCGACAGGGCCAGGCTTGGGTACGTGTTTTTGCACGGGAGCCAGGAAATTCGCTCGAAAGCGGTCCAGGTCTTCAGAAGAGACGGCATCTGGGGCAATCTCCCAGGCAGCGGCGTGGAGGAACCCAATGGCGATCTCCGCGCAGGCGGGACACTCATGCAGGTGGTGCCAAAGCGCATCCAGCTCTGCCTGGCTGAGCTTGGCGTCAGCCAATCGATCCCAGGTCTTCTTATCAGGGCAATCCGTTTGCATAGGCTTCACCGAGAGCAGACAGGTGCTGCTTCCCACATCTTCTAACGAGCCAGGTGCTCTTGGCCTTACAGGCACAGGGATCACTGGAGGCCGTTTCTTGCATCCATCTCCCTGGCCCATCCGCGCAGCTTCGCGGTGACCCTGTGGACGAGCACCCAAGCATGACCTTCTCTAACGTCAAGTGCTGCTCCAATCTGCCTCCCCGTGAGACCCAAAAGCATCAATGTGAGCAGGTGGCGGTCTCTCTCAGGGAGCTTCTCTATCCCAAGACATTGGAGCATCCTGGTTGCCTCAGAAGCCTCGCGCTCCCGGGCGTCCCGGGCATCCGGGAGATCCGGTGGCTCAGCAAGTGTCACCACCCGAGTTCGGTGAGCGCTCTTGCAGTGATCGATCCAGAGGTGCCGGGCAATGGTCCGAAGGTAACCCCGGAAGGATCCATGCGGGTTGTCGTGCCAGGTGCGCAGGGCGGCAGCGTTGTTCCTGAGGAGCCGCATGACAGCTTCCTGTCCCAGATCCTCGGCCAGGTCCCGGTCGCGGCAGAGCCCAAGGAGATAGTGATAGAGTGGCGCGGCATGCCGACGGAACATCTGTTCCCCTGCAAGACGGTCGCCGGCGAGAAAGCGCCTAGCGTCGTCGTGATCGCGATCACCGGGGAGAGTCATCCGTGTGGTCAGCCCCCATACACGTTGCCTGGCAACAATGGTAAGGCCACTGGTTCTTGAGGTCCAGGTTCGGCGGCATGGAGATGGGACTCTCGGCTGGCAATGCCCATGATATCCGGGCAAGGTGACCGACGGCTCATCGAGGCTCGGCTAAGTCACATCACGTTTAGGGATTAGGATCCTCCTCGGTGGTTTCGGCGACCAGGATCGTCCTGCTTGTGGCCGGGTCTCGAGTCGACTGCTATCCTGGCAGGGTTGTGCCGTCTACGATGGCCCGGCTGGCAGCGCCCAGCGTTTCGAGGACCATTCCCGTGGCCCTGTCCGACGCCGATCTCATCACTGCCATCGCCCAGGGGGATCGCCGGGGCGAGGAGGCCTTCTGCCTGCGCTTCCGTGACCGGATCCGCCGCAAGGTCGAGTACACCCTTGCCGGGCGGCCCGACTGCGAGGATCTGGCGAGCGAGATCCTGCAGGCGGCCTTCCTGAGCGTCCGCGCCGGCCGCTTCCGGGGTGAGTCGGCGCTGTCCACGTTCGTCTACGCGGTTTCGAAGAACAAGATTGCCGAGTACCTGCGCCGTCGTAGGCCCGAGACGACCGAGGTCAGCGAGGATCTGCCGGCCGCGGGCCCGTCACCGGATGCACGCGTCGCCCGCCGGGAGACGACTGCAGCCGTCCGCGAAGCTCTTTCGGGGCTGGCGCCGAAGTACCGGCAGGTCCTCTATCTCTATTACTATAAGGGCCTTGCGGTTGCCGAGATCGCGGTGAGACTCGAGGCGCCCCCGCGACGGGTGAGCGAGTGGAAGGATTATGGGCTGAAGGTGCTGCGGGCGAAGTGCGGGAAGGCGCTGATTTCGGTTCGGTAAGGGGGCGGTGGGTGCAACCAATGGGGTGGAGAATCGCATGACGTCGATCAGCGGGGCGCTCGGCCTGCGCGTGGCCCCACGGATGGGTCTGCATGAAGGATAGGGGCCCCATGACGGGCAGAGGCGAAGCCATGGACTGCGACACGATCCGCGAGCGAGGGATCGCCGATGAGTACCTCGCCGGACGGCTCCCGCCCGAAGAGGCGGAGGCCTACGAGGAACATTACTTCGGCTGCGACCGCTGCCTCGAGGAGCTGCAGTTCCGCAAGGCTCTGGCGGCGGAGCTGCGGGAGCATGGGGAGGAGCTGTTCGCGGGCGAGATTGTACAGGAGCGCGCGGCGGAGGCTCGGAGTGGAGGTGTCGCGAGCGATCGAGCCCGGCGCGGCTGGTTCTCGCTGCCCGATTGGCTGACCTCGCCCCGGCCGGCGTGGGGACTGGCGGCCGCCGCCGCAGTCGCGCTTCTGGTGGTTGTCGTTCTGAACGGGCGCGGGCCTGATCAGGCGGAGCGGTTGCGTGATCTCTGGACCCCGGTTGCGTATCCCTATGTCGCCGCGGAGTTGCGGGGCGGTGCGGATCTGACGGCGTTCGAGCAGGGGATGGAGCACTACCAGGCGGGCCGGTATGGCGAGGCGGCGGCGCTGCTGGCGCGGCACGTCGAGACGGAGTCGGAAGATCATGAAGCACTCTTCTACCTCGGAGTCTCGCGGCTGCTGAGCGAGGAGCCGGAGACGGCAGTCGGTGATCTGGAGCGGGCGCGCCGGCTCGTGCCCTCCTCGAAGCTCTACCTCTGGCACCTGGCGCAGGCGGAGTTGGAGGCGGAGCGCCCGGATGATGCCGAGCGGCATCTGCGGGAGCTGACGGTCTCGGGCGGAGCGTTTGCCGAGGAAGCGGCGCGGTTGTTGGCGGAAATGGAGGGCGTTCGCTGAGCGGATTGGAGGCAGGGGAGGGCCGACGGGATCTGGATCCGCCACGGGAGCAAGGGTAGCAAACGATAAGGGGCAGCGGATGGCGGGCGAGTCGGAGCGCGAAGAGATCACCAAGATCATGGGACGGATGAGTCGCGCCTGGCTCGAGGGGCGGATCGATGATCTGGCGCCCATGATTCACCCGGAGGTGATCATGGTCCTACCCGGCTTCAGCGGCCGCATTCATGGGCGCGAGAATTTCCTCGCGGGGTTTCGCGATTTCTCGCAGAACGCCGTTGTCCATGAATATCGCGAGGAGGATCACCAGGTCGATCTCGCCGGCGATACGGTCGTGGTCGGTTTCCGGTATGAGATGAGCTACGAGCGCTCCGGGGGGCGCTACCATGCAACCGGTCGCGATCTATGGGTGTTTCAGAAAGATGGTGCGGCGTGGCTGGCCGTCTGGCGCACGATGCTCGACGTGGAGCAACATGCTGTTTGATTGCTCAACCCGGCTCCACACATGGGCCAGGGGCTGGGTCATCCTGGGACTCATCGCGCTGCTCGATGAGGAATCGTGTCTCGGCATCGCGGGAAACATCGAGGGGCTCCTCTCGCTCTATGTGCAGGATGAGAAAAACGCGCGGCTCTCAGTCGTCAAGAGCGTCAGCGTGATGATCGCCTTCCAGGCGTTCATCGAATGCGGGATGCTGCCGTCTGGCACGGTAGTAGGCTCGGTTTCCGCTGCGGTTCTTCTCGACAAGCCCGGCATCCTGGATCCGCTTCAAGGCTCGCTGGATCTGTAAGAGCGTGCGCTGGGTACTCTCCGCGATCTCTCCCCGGTAGCCTTCCCTTACGCCAGTGCCTCCCGCACGGTCGATTTCCCCAAGTCGACGACGTCACGGATCTGGCCCTTCGAGAACCGTTCGATCTCGATCTCGAGCGGCGCGGCGGGCCGGATCTCGGTTAGCCTGAGGATGCGATGCTTCGTGTCGGTCCCTGCCTGCACCGCGTCGTTGATCCGGTGGGCGAGATCGAGGTCGTTGCTCAGGATCTCGTGGATCACCAGCTCCATCACCCGCCCGGCGAGCTGCATCAGGTTGCCGGGATCGAAGGGAGTGCGCGAGACGCTGCGGGGGTGACAGAGAACGGCGATGATCTCGTCCGCTCCGGCATCGACCGCATGCTTCAAGGGGGCGACATCGCGGATACCGCCATCGAGCAGCGGTTGCGAATCGATCCACTCGATCGGCATCAGAATCGGGATGCGCGTGCTGGCGAGGATGAAGGGGCGGATGTCTGGGGGGTCCGCAGTGTCTGGGACGTCTGAGGCGGACGTGCGATCCGATCGACCCACTGGGCCCGGGTCGCCGGAAGCACTAGAACCACCCGAACCCACCATCACCAGCCTGCCGTCGGCGATGTTGACCGAGACCGCGTAAAAGCGCACCGGACTGCGGCGCAGGTTCTCAGGCGAGATCTCGCGTGTGATCAGCCGATCGAGGCCGTCCATCTTCAGCAGGCCCTTGAACCGGCAGCGCGCGATGTCCCAGATCAGGCAGGGGAGCGAGCGTTTCTTCCCCAGAACCCGGAACGAAGTGATCTTCTCGCGCCAGAAGGATTCGAGGTCGTCGGCGATCGAGGTCCAGGTGGCGGCGGTGTCGTTGGGGTCGGAGCCGAGCCCGATCGCCGAAGCGGATCCACCGGCCCGGCTGGCAACGAAGGCGCCGTTCAGTGCCCCGACCGAGACGCCATAGATGGAATCGGGAACCCAGCCGCGGCGCAGCAGCTCAGCAACCGCACCGGCCTGGAAGGCGCCTTTGATGCTGCCGCCGGCGAGGACGAGGGCTTTCATGCGACTGCGCTCCATGTTCGAGACGCTCAGATCGCGGCCAGTCAGGCAATTGGCACTGGATTCGCTACCCTGTCGGAGCAACGCGAGAAGCGACCGCTGGGCGTTCCCGGAGTGTCGACCCGGTCGAGCACGAAGCCTATCACACGGGCGTGCACAGGGTCATTGCTGGCTGGCCACTCCGGGGCAGGGGTTGACATGTATGCATAGTTCATGCATATTAATGCATATGAGAACCACACTCAATATCGACGATGCCCTCCTCGAGAAGGCTGCCCGTCTGACCGGGGTCAAGGAGAAGACCTCCCTGGTCCGGATGGGATTGCTCGCCCTCATCGCCCGGGAGAGTGCCCGGCGGCTCGCCGAGCTCGGAGGCACCGAGAAACGCCTGCGTCCCATCCGGCGCCGCCGGCCGAGTGAGTCGTGATAATCCTGGTCGACACCTCCGTCTGGGTCGAGCACCTGCGCAAGGGGAGCCCAAGACTTCAAGAGCTTCTGGAGGCCGACGAAGTTCTCTGTCATCCGATGGTGATCGGCGAGTTGGCCTGCGGGAGGATCCGACAGCGTGAGGAGATCCTCACCCTCCTGCGGACTCTTCCGCAGGCGGAGGAGTCGGAGTTCTCGGAAGTGCTTCATTTCCTCGAGAGCGAGAAGCTCTACGGCCGCGGGCTCGGCTGGATCGATGTCAACCTGCTAGCTTCCGCCTTGATCTCCCATTGTGGTTTCTGGACCCTGGACCGCCGGCTTCGCCAGGCGGGGAGATCACTCTCGGTAGCCCCGCGCTGAGCAAGGAGACGCATCTGAACAAGGAGAAGCAACTGGACAAGGGGAGACAGCGGTTGGCCAAAGAGCAGCCGATCACGCGGGGTTCGGATCTGGTTCACGAGTTGCTTGCCGCGCTTCCGGGGGGAATCCCCGGCGGAGCAGGCGTCAGCCGAGGAGATCGGCGGCGGGTAGGACCTCCACGGATTGGGCTGGCTGGAAACGTCTCGTACCCGCATAGACGACGACGCCCCTGTCGATCACCTGCTCGACTACCGCCTGGGCGAGTGTCGACCAGGCGCGTTTGCTCACCGAGAGCGACGACTTGAACTCGTAGCCCACGCGCTCCGGACCACGCTTCAGCACGAGGTCGATCTCTGCGCCCGCGTGGGTGCGGTAGTGGTAGCACTCCACTGCGGGATCGGCAAGCTGCTCGCGGGTAATGAGCTGCTCGGTCATCAGCCCCTCCCAGCTCCGTCCGCAGTAGGGCGACCCGAGGAGGGCGCGTTCGGAGTCGATGCCCAACAGGTGGTGCAGCACTCCGCAGTCGCGTAGGTAGAGCTTGGGGGACTTGACCAATCGCTTGCCCACGTTGGGGAAGTAGGGCGGCAGGCGCCGGATTATGAAATGCGCCTCGAGCACGTCCAGATGTTCGCGCACCGTGTGATAGGAAACCCCCAGCGCCCGGGCGAGCTCCGAGAGGTTCAACAGGCCGCCATGGCGGTGAGCCACGAGGCCGATCAGCCGCCGCATCTGGACGGGGGAGATTCCGGCCCTTTGGCGCGGGATATCGCGCTCGACGAACGTACGCAGGTAGTTCTCCTGCCACCGGCGCCACTGAGCCGTGCCCGCCGCCAGGCAGGCATCGGGCATCCCCCCGCGCAGCCAGAGTGTATTCAGGGCGATGTCGTGGGCGGCGACCTCGGAGAAGAGAAAGGGCGTCAACTCGACAATGCCCACTCGGCCGGCGAGGCTCTCGGACACCTTCTCGAGCAGAAAAGGATTGACCGATCCGAGGAGGAAGAAACGCCCCACGTGCCGACGGTCTTCGTCGATCAGCGCTCGCAGTACAGGGAACAGATCGGGAAGCGTCTGCGCCTCATCGATGATCAACGGGGCCGGGAATCGCCGCAGAGCCAGCTCCGGGTCACCATCGAAGACCTGCCGATCGGAGGGCTTTTCCAGGTCGAAGTACTCGCCCGTCAGCATCTCCTTAGCCAGCGTCGTCTTGCCGCATTGGCGGGGTCCCAGGATGAGGACCGCGGGAAACTGACTCGCCAAATCATGGACGAGTTGGGTGGTTTGTCGACGGATCATTGATTGAAAATTAGAACTTTGCATTCTAAATGTCAAGCGTAAACTGTAATCAGAGAGGATAGCGGTTCAGGATCCCAAGATATTGCATGATAAGTAGATGTAGCTCCAACGGCAGCCCGAGTGCCGCAATCTGGATTGGCATTTGAAGGAATAGCGGTTCGATACCGGATGCCCGGCCCCGCGGCGCTGACACCTGGCCTGACACACCCCTGGAGATCCCATAGCTTACCGAGGGCCAAGTGCGCATGCTAAGCGGAGGATCTCGGCACATGGTCATTCCCACGGCATGCTGTGCCAATGCACATACTCGCTGATTGCGGAGTCGACCATGGAATAGTCAGAGCCCCGATGATCCGTTCGTTCGTAGGGTACCCCGGCATCATCGAAGAGCCGTGCCAGCACGCCAGACAGTTCAGCGGCAATCTCCTCGGGGTCTCCCCATTCGGCGGCGTTGAAGAGTGAAGCGGCGAGGGTACCTTCCTCCGGTTCGCCGCCGTACTTCTCGTAGGCGACCCCCGCTGCATACTGAAGCATCGCGGCCACAACGACGGCAACCCGATGGGTTCGGCCGTCGGGAGCCAGGCGCCCGAGCATATCGACCCAGACCCGGTAGGTTGGCTTCCCGACGAGGGACTCAAGATCCCCCGCGCGCGCAGGCGGCGTGGCCTTCTTCGTTCCTGATGTCGTTTTCTTGCGAACCTTCGTGGTCCTCTTCGCTCCCGATGCCGTGCTCTTGTGACTTCTCATGTCTCCCCCGCCAATCCAATGCATGTTCCACGAGCAGGCTTGAGCGGAGATTGTGCCCCTTCTCCGGCCACGTGCAAGGGCTGGTCGGCCCCGCCTGACAACAGTCCGTGCTCCGCTCTATGGCGCCACGGCGTGGGTGCGGTACAATGGCGGAATCGGAGACGCGTGCGACTTCCCTGGCAGATCCAGGGGCCGTCTGATTCCCGGAAGTACGGTGGCATCATGACCCATTCCGAGGGGGGATTGTACGCATGACGCGCGAGGAACGAAGCGACATGAGCCGCAGCCCTCTGGAGTTGGGCAAGGAGCGCTGCGCGATTGCCTTGCGCAAGGCGCTCGCCGCTACAGGCCGCTACGCCACGATCCGTGAGGTGGCGACCGCTACGGGAGTCAACTACTCAACGCTCCGCGGCTATTTCCAGGGGCGCCAGCTCCCCAGTGACGAGACTTGGCGCCTGCTCAGAATGGCCTTGGGAACAGCGAGTTCGGCTCGGCGGCCGTCTGCCGATCAAGCTGCCTCCCCAGCTCGCGCCGAGCGCCGGGGGAGACCAGCGGGAGGCCAACAGGCCCAGCCGTCTGCTGCGAGCACCCGCAAATCAACCAATGAGCCCTTTGCTCGCGCTCTTGAGATTCGCCAGCAGATCCAGCACCTATCCAACCTTCTGGACTTCTTCAAGCGGGGGGCCGCGAGCGACAGGGAGGCCTTGCGACGAGCCATACCGGGGCGCGACATGGGCTATCTGACAAGTCTGCTGCGCGCGCTCTATGACGAGGACCAGTTCGAGGCGTGGATCTTGTTCAGTGAATACACGATGAACGAGGATGAGCAATGAAGGAACTTGCGATCGGAGATGCCAAGAACGCCATCTTGATCATCCAGCAGTCGCAAGCAGATCCGCAGAAGGCTCTCGCAGAGCTGGTGGAGAACAGCATCGATGCGGGGGCGAGGCGCATCCGCATCATCCGGCGCAAGCGCGGGGGCACCGTCGAGCTCATCATCGAGGATGACGGCGAGGGAGTGAAGCCGGGTCCTGACGGAACCCCTGACTTCGAGAGGATCGCATGCGGGATTTGTGATTCCTTCAAGCGGCAGCTGGACGCATCCGAGCGACAGAACATCCAGGGTGAGTATGCGATCGGGATGCTCGGCTTTGCGGCCATCGGCAGCGAACTCGAACTCGTCTCGCGGACGAGTGCCTCGCAGACGCGCGGCATGCGACTCTGGTCGGGCTCCGTCCAGTATGAGACCTTCACGCCCCGGAGAGAGCTGACCGCCCATGGCACGCGGGCGGTCGTGAAGAAGGTGCATAAGGAGATTCGCAATCGTCTGACCGCAGAGAAGCTGTCCCGGTATCTCGGGACAGAGCTCCGGGATCGCATCCGGGCAACCAAAGTCCACGTGCGTATCGAGGACAAGCTGGCGAAGGGAAAGACAGTCGACGTATCGCCGCGGGAGTTCGAGGGAGAAAAACTTACGGGAATCGGTCCCGTTCAGGCAGCAGGCAGCAAGGTGAGATTCGAGCTCTACGTGACCGCTGAGCGTCGTGATGGCCGTGTGGGTGTCGCCCGTAGAGGGACGCGACTGGTCGATGATGTTTGTCAGCTCGAGGAACTGAACCACGAGCCCTGGGATACGGGCCAGATTCAGGGCCTGATCCATTTCGACTTGCTGGCAACGGCGCCGGCATCGCGCAAGGGGATCATCCCGGATGCGAGACTCCGAGAGTTCATGAACGCAGTGCGCTACATTGAGGGGTCGGTGAGCGCTCGTCTGAAGCAGATCGAGAAGGACACGGAGGAAGACCTCGGACGCAGAATGCGGCGGCAGATCCAGGAGGCGTTCGCTTCGGTTCTGGATGAACTCACCGAGGAGTATAGCTGGTTCGATGGCGCGAAGGGAGGACCGCTGCCTGGAAGTCGGGGTGGGGGGCCCACCAGGCGGCGAGAAGTGCGTCTGTCTCGAGGGCCGCTGGCATCCGTTGAGATTGTGCCCAAGCTGGCCCAGCTCGCCCCGGGCGAGGCGAAGCGCTTCACGGCGCGTCCGCTCGATCCCACGGGGGCCCTCATCCCAACCAAGGTATCGTTCGAGTGGAGGCTGGCGAGCCCCCTGGCGGCGCTAACCACTGATGGTCCCGTGGCCGCGATCAACGCCGGTAGCGAAGAGGGCGAGGGCGGGCTCTCGGTGACGGCGCGACATGGATCGGCGTCGGCAACGGCAAGCGCCCGCTTTCTCATTCTTCGGATCAAGAAGGTTGCCCGGGGGCGTGAGCTCCCGTTTCTGGAATACACACACCGCCCCGCGGAGACCTGGCGTTCTCGATGGGTTGCATCCAGGAGTGTGATCGAAGTCAACACCGGGCATCCCAACTACCTGACGGCGAAGAGGCGCACGCACAAGGGCGTCGTGCGCTACGTCTCCCTCCTGGTGGCGAAGGAGCTTGTGCTACACAACTTCTCGGGTGTTCAACAGACACTCTTGCTCGAGCGCATGGTGGAGATCATCAGCGCCTTGCAGCAGAAGCTGTGATTGGCACCGGATTCGCTACCCCGCTAGAGGAACGCGAGAGAGGACCAGCAGGTGCTTGCTGGTTCCGATCGGCTCGTGCACGAGGGCTATCCACGAAGGTGGCTGATCTGCGGACGCGAAGCGAGCCCCAGAACGCGATTGACGACACTGCGCCACTGGCGTATGCTACCCATGAGATTCGTAGAGACCACCACGTTCACCCGAGCTGTCCGGGCGCTGATCAGCGACGAGGACTGCCGAGCGCTGCAGTCCGGCATCCTGAGCCGCTTGGTCCGCAAGGAGCTTCAGTGAAGCAGCGCGATTTCAACAAGCTCGCGGCGAGTGTGAAGCAAGCCGGCAGAATCCGCCGTGGCGAGGCGAAGCCCTCTCGGGCCTTTGTCTTTAGGCCTGCCGATATCAGGGGCATTCGATTGAAGCTGGGCAAGTCGCAGCCCGAGTTTGCTCTGATGATCGGCGTGAGCGTGGCGACGCTGCGCAACTGGGAGCAGGGTCGCCGGACCCCAGAGGGCCCGGCAATGGCCCTGCTGAAGGTCGCGGCCAAGAACCCGAAGGCCGTTGCCGCTGCCTTGAGCAAGTAGTTACCCGACTGCACCGGCGAACCAGGGGCATCCGCCAGATGCCGAGCCCCGGCACGTCCCCGGCACCCAGGCGGCGGTCGTGACAGCCTCAGTCCTCCGAAGATCCCGGCACGGCCAGGATGCCTACACCAGATGCCTGGCCACTCCAGCCACCAGGCCGATGGCGCAATCGAGATCGAACTCGCGAAGGTCGCGATCACGAATGACCGGCCGCAGTCGAGTGTCGAGCTGCTTGTGAAGGGCTGCGAGGCGTCCGTGACTGAGATCCACAGGCGGGTTGCCCGGGATGGCGAGTTTCTGGCGCACCATTTGGATGAGGGCCCCATCGCTCGGGTCGAGGCCAAGATGCACGACGGCGTAGTGCAGGTCGTAGAAGTCGCGGATGGCCACATCCCGGCGGGACAGGGCAGCGCGGAGCTTCTCGGCCATCGCCTCCGCCAGCGAGATGCAGGTGAAAGGGATATCAGGCAGCATCGGCTGGCCACGGAATGGATCGAGAAGGATCGTTTTGGCCAGCCCCTGGCTTGCCGGAGTCAGGAGTGGTTCGCGCAGACTCACTTCAATCAGAATGCTCTCCGGCTCGTCTGTGGCCGGTGATGTGTAGCGCAAGGAACCGATGTACTGCGTTGAGTTGCTCGAACCCGTCAGCCGCCGCGCGACTCCGAACTCCGGCAGGTGGTCGGCAACGGAAGCGATGGCGTCCTTGACGACTGCGACCGACTGGCGGCGCTGAGCCCGGCCAGCGGTGACAGCCAGCGGGATGGTGAAGTCCAGATCCTCGCTCAGACGATAGAAACCGCCATGCACCTTGGCGAGGCACGTACCGCCCTTGAAGACAAGATCTTCGCCGGCGCTGCGGGCCAGATACTCCAGCAGGACCGTGCAGAAGTAGTCTTTCTCGATCAACCGTGCCGAGAAGCCGGTCTGCGCGGCGGTAAATCTCGTCGCCTCGCGGAAGAGGGCAAGGTCGTCATGCAGCCGGAGTGATGTTGGGTCAGTCATTGCGGACCACTCCCCACCGCGTGATAAGGCGGCCCCGTTTGGGGCGGCCGGGCACCAGAGGGATCTGGCTGGTGGAGGATCTGAGCGCCCGTTCGAGCTTTCGAAGCAACGCTCTTCCCACGCCGAGTTCCTCCAGGATCACACCAATGCGGCGAGTGGTGCCCTGATTGCCGTACCGGAGGGTGCTGGTGACCAGTTCGGCGCCTTGGACGCGGGCGCCTCTCAGGTCGCCACGAATCCAGTCGTAGGCGCGCGGCAAGGTGTCGAACCGCGACCAGTCATAGACGGCGTCCATGAGTGTCCGAGCGCGGCAGGAATAAACGAGCGTCCGACCGGCAGGTGGGCGCACGGTCTCGGTGTCACCGAGGCGCGTCGGGGCGACCTTGATCAGCGCGAGCGCAACTTGGCCAACCGTCCGTTCGCCGGAGATCTGGTCGTTGTAGGCATAAACGCGCGAGGGAATCTGCTCGTCGTAGCCGTATCGCTGGAATGCGTTGGGGCCGGTGATCTGGTAGCGAGCCTGCTTGTCGTCCATCAGTGCGTTGAGGGCGGTGGCTTCGTCCGGCGTCCATACGCCACCTACCGGCAGCCTGGGCGGGACGAGGTAAAGCCCCCGCCGCACTTGGGCAATCAGACCACGGCGAACCATGCGGCTCAGCAGATCCTGCTCCTGCTTCGGGGTAATCCCCAGCGGATCGCGCAGGGCCCCGCTCCGCAAGAGGCTCAAGCCCCGCATCTGTGCGTAGGCCAGGAGGGCCGATTCGTACTTCCCGAGGTTGTTTGCCATGGCAGTATTCTATTTCCCCCAACTCGCGTGTCAAGCGAGTTGGGGGAAATAGAATGCGTGGACCTGGTCTCGCCGGGGAGTCTTCTGGATGTGCCCCGGCTCACGGCGGTACTTCGATGAAGCGGGCCTGCTCGGGATGACGGTCCCCGACAAGCCGACCAGCTCCCTGCACCGCTATCGGACCATGGCACCCTGAAGGCGGGCTACTAAACCGTAATTGGCTCATGGGTCTAGAGATAGAGACACGGTGCTCGTCTCGGACTCGGGACATTCCATTGTTTTCGATTTCTCTCGAATTCGCAAACAAGTGACTTACCTGTTTGCGGCTCCGCAAATAGACTCGCTGTCATGAGTACCACAAGACATGGGTCCGGCCGACTGGTTAGCGGTGCTGGGGGCGTCCAAGCCTTCGTGCCCGACCCACTGGCACCCGCGATCGACTTCAGCCCCGCCCTGCTGCGAGGGCTCTCCGACGCCGACAGGTTGATCGGACAGCTTGCCGGAGAGGGGCGCAGCCTGCCCAATGCACATCTACTCATCAGACCATTCGTGAAGCGCGAGGCGGTGCTCTCCAGCCGCATCGAGGGCACCCAGGCCACCCTCGGCGAACTCCTGGCCGCCGACGCCGGGACCCCTCGGTCCGGAGGACGCCGTGGAAAGCAGGCTGGGTCATGAAGATCCTCTCCCCGGAGATTGATCTGTTGATTCGGAGTGTCCGGAACGTCCGTGAGGCCGGAAGCAGCGCTCCCGATCTGTTCGAGAGCGTGCGCGAGTGTCGCGCGTTGCTGGAGAAGATCAAACCGGTCATCGATGGGCGCGACTCCATCTGGTCGCTCTGGATCAGGACCGAGCGAGGTCAGTTGCATGACTTCGGCGACTATGAGGAGTATCGGGACGCGGGCGAGGTGGAATCGCGCGAGGATTTCGAGTCGCTGTGGCGGATGGAATACCCCGATGAAGTCCAGTGGCGGCGGCTACGAGTCGTGCACTACGACAGCCGTCTCTTCTTTCAGTTCGATCGCACGCTCGACTTCAACGTGGATCTCGCTTCCGGAATGTTCTACCAACTGGATCCAGCTCAGGACGATGCCCGCAGGCTCGTCATCTGGCTTCTTCAAGCGATGCGCGACGAGGTGCGCAAGTTCGTGCTGGATCCGGCCGCGTACAACCGCGATGTAGAACGGAACCTGCCACTGTGCAAGCGTTTCGGCCGCGTACGCCGCCGGGATCTGTGGAGTGACTCGAGCGAGGTCATCCGCCTTGACGACGAGATCGGGGCTGAAGGTTTAGGCCGGTTCAGGCGGCTGGTTCTGGATCTGGACGAGAACGCCACGATCGACAGGATGAGCCTGTCGGCTTTCCTGTCCTATTGCCGGATCTGTTACGAGGCCAACGACTATGGACAACTCGAGTCGTCCATGACACCCGCGGAGATGTACCGAGCCATGGCCGACAACCGGGACGAAGGGCTCCTGGATCTGCCGTCCGATGACGCTGAGGCCTTCACTCGCTGGTACCGCGCGCGCCGGGGCGGTGGCCACCCCTTCGAAATCTGCCGCGGTGGGAACCGCACGCACATCTCCCTCTACGTGCTGGAACGTGGCGAGGGATGGCAACTCCGTCTGGCCGGGTTCAGCACCGTCCGGGCGGTCGAAACGGCGAGGATGGCGATCGCTCTTTCCGAGCACGGCGTACCCTTCATGCTGGAGTCCCCGGAGGAGATGCTGCGCATGCTGAGCGGCGAGGACTTCCTGGGCATCGTTCCCGAGGACATCCCTGTGGGGTACAACCACGGGGATTTCCCCAAGGAGGACCGCATCCACAGCTATCTCCACCTGTACGTTATCGAGGACATTTGCGAGTCACTTCCCGGAAGCATCACTTGGTATTCCCTGGATGAGCTGGTACCGAGTGGTGATCCGGCCGGTCCCGGGTAACGCGACGCGCCGATGGATGCCTCTGCCTTCTGAGGTCGCAGATCGCGACCTCAAGGCTGTGACCTCTCGTTCTGGCTGCGGGGGCCCGCCGCTCCCGTTAGCGCTGCGGGATGTCTCCCAGCGACCACTCCCCGCACAGCCTTCGCACCTGGCCCGCCATGTAGAGCGGCAGCGAGAGCAACTCGAAGGAAACCGAATCCCCCTCGGGCAGCGCCACTGTTGCTGAGGTGAGGGATGGCCGGTCTGCATTCAGGCGAACGGCAAACGAGCATCTCTTGGCGTGTAGGAAGCGGTGCAGAGATCTCAACGTGCCGGTCTTGCCGGCCTTGACCTCGATCGGGATGATTCTTGGGCCCTCGGAGATCACGTAGTCAACCTCGGCAGAGGACGTCTTGGCTTCGCGGGTCCAGAAGTGCAGTCCCGGTTCGCAGTAGGGTGGGAGAGAGTAGAGGAGGTGCTGACCTACGTACTGCTCACATACGGCCCCGGCATTGACTTGCATGATGTCCTCGGCCTGCTCGAAGTCCACCAGGTTCAATCCGCAGATCCCCGCCAGGAGTCCAACATCCATGAAGAGCACCTTGAAGTGCCTTTGGCTGGCAGTCGCGCCCAGGGGGATGCCGCTACATGAGGAATGCGGGACCCGGTGGGCGATGCGGGCATGGCAGAGTGCGTCGAGAGCGGGCTTGAGATCGCGAGACCGTTGTTCGGGGTCAACGTGGACGTACTTGAACTTCATCCCCACGAGGGCCGGCACCCTCGCGAACACAGCGCGGAGACGGTCCGGATTAAAGCGGCCACGGTACTTGGCGAAATCCTCCTGGAAGGTCGTGAGCAGGGCACGCTTCGTTTCATCACAGGCGCGCAAGGAGCCACTCTCGATGAATGTCCGCACCACTTCGGGCATGCCACCCACCGCGAAGAACTGGCGCACCAGCCTCATCAGCTGGACGTGGATCGATTCGGGGATGCTCTCCCGGGATCCGAGGCCATTCAGGAGGGAGAGGAGTTTCGTGTGCCCCCCTGCCAGCAGGAACTCCTCGAACTGCATGGGGCCGAGGTGCAGGTACTCTACCCGCCCCACCGGTACGGGCGTTGCTTCGTCCCCAAGAAGGAACTCCAGCAGGGAGCCTGCCGCTATGACGTGAAGCTGGGGTAGTTCCTCGTGGAAATAGCGCAGGGCAGCGAATGCCTTGGGAGCGGCCTGAATCTCGTCAAGAAAAAGGAGTGTCTGGCCGGGCACGATGTCGGTGCCGAGTCGAACTTCAAGTAGTCGGATGATCTCACGCGGCGACATCGGATCGAACAGCTCGGCGATGTCCGGATCGCGCTCGAAATCGATCCTCACGACGCCGTCGAACTGCTCATCGCCGAACTGCTCCACGAGGTATGACTTGCCGACTTGCCGTGCTCCTCGTACCACGAGCGGCTTCCGCGAGGGCTTGGCCTTCCAGTCGACCAGGTACTCCAGTGCAGCTCTCTTCATGTGGCACCTCCAGTAGGTTGCTGGCTATTATAGCGGGTACTTTTGACCGTGTCTTGGACAAAATACCAGGTATAAAGAACCCAAAGCGGGAGATAGTAAGGGGCGCACGATGGCTCCATGAGGCGAGCATGGCCGGGCACTGCCTCGGGGTGGATCTAGACGATGGGAAATCACACGCATCCTTCTTGATCAACGCAAAGAGATTGACAGCAATCAGGAACAACTGGTAATCAGGTAATGGATCTCGCGTGTGGAAGGAATCCTCAGTGGACTCAGATGTCAGAGACATCCTGACGATCAGCGAACTCGCGAAGTATCTGAAAATACCCAAGTCCACGCTCTACAAGCTTGCTCAGGAGGGCAGGCTGCCTGGCCAGAAGGTGGGCCGCCATTGGCGGTTTCGGCGCCAGGCGATCGATCGGTGGCTGGAGCGGCCGCGCACTGTCGTTTCCCACAATCATGCCAACGGTGATGTCGAGGTCAACGGAGATCAGTGATGCGAGAGAGCCTGTCCGAGAAGGTGATCGCGCAGATCGGCAAGGCCGCAGAGCTGTATCACCGCCTGGTCCTGATCGTTGCCCCCAGCGGATCAGGGAAGACCGCCGTGCTGCAGAACGCCGCCACGCGCTCGGGGGCACCGCTCTTGAACCTGAACCTGGAGCTCTCCCGCCGGATGCTCGATCTGACCGAGCGGCAGCGGGGCATCCCGCACGTGCTGGCCGGGCACTGGGAACTCCCGCTTCGCGGCCTTCGCGAGAGGCTTGCGCATCAGGCCGCCGACCGGACCATCCAGGAAGACCTCGCTCACCTGCGTCGCCTTGGCTTGGTCGAAGCGGCCGGTCGAGGCCGGGGAGCGCGATATTGGCTTCGGAGAACGCGCGATGAATAGCGCAGGAATAGCGCGGTGCCGATGCGCCATTCCCCGCGTCATTGCACCCGGCGCGATGCTGGACGCAAGGGGCGAACCGGGTTCCCGCGGCTACCTCGGCCCGCGGGTTCGCCTCTCGACCGGGATCACGGGGGAGATGCTGTCCGGTCCCCACCGGGCCGGGGCGAGCCGGGGGACCAAGTCGGGACCAGTGGTGGTCAAGACCGACGACCTCCGAACGGCGCTCCTGACCGGCGGCTCGCCGGCCACGGTTCCGGAGATGAAGAAGCGCTTCGAGGGATACATCGACGAGAAAGCCAAGGGGCTGGACCCAGGCAAGGTGCGGATTGTGTTGGAGTAGGAAGCGGTGGACCTGAAAGTCCTACAGCGCATCGTCGCGGACGGCGAGTCCGAGACGGTCGAGTTCAAGAAGTCGACCGCCCAGCTCTCGCGTGCCGGGGAGACCCTCTGCGGATTCCTGAACGGTCGGGGCGGCCGCGTGCTGATCGGCGTCACTCCGGCTGGCAAGATCGTAGGCCAGCATGTCTCCGACAAAACCCAGCAAGAGATCGCCGCCATGCTGCAGCGGTTCGAGCCGCCGGCCCCGGTCGAGACGCAGGTAGTCAAGCTGCTGGAGGGTGACAGGAAGGTCATCGTGCTCGATGCGCGCGCAATAGCCGACTCACGCCCGTTCACTTTCGGTGGACGGCCCTACCAGCGGATCGGCACGACGACCTCGGTCATGCCGCAGGAGCGCTACGAAAGGCTCCTTCTCGATCGGGCGCACGCCAGGCGGAGGTGGGAAAACCAGCCTGCGGTGGACGTGCAACTGGAAGACCTCGACCACGAGGAGATCCTGCGCACGGTCCGCCTCGGCATCGAGGCTGGACGGCTTCCGGAAGCGACGGGAACAGACGTCGGTGAAATCCTGGATCGGCTGAAGCTCCGGAGTGAAGGACGGCTCCTCGATGCGGCGGTCGTGCTCTTCGGCAAGGATCCCATGCCCGACTACCCCCAGTGCCACCTTCGCCTGGCCCGCTTCAAGGGGATCGACAAGTCGGAGTTCCTCGACAACCGCCAGGAACACGGCCATGCCTTCCATCTCCTCGAGGAGGGGATGGCCTTCCTCTTGCGCCACCTGCCCATCGCTGGGCGCTTCGAGCCCGGGCGAATCGAGCGGATCGATGAGCCGTTGTTCCCAGTGGCTGCCCTTCGAGAGGCGCTGGTCAATGCTCTCTGTCACCGGGACTACGCCATCACCGGCGGGTGCGTGAGCGCGGCCATCTTCGACGATCGCCTCGAGATCTGGAGCGATGGCACGCTGCCGTTCGGCTTGAAGGTCGAGGACCTGAAGCGCCCGCATCGATCCCTACCGCGGAACCCATTCATCACGGGGGTCTTCTACCGTCGCGGACTCGTGGAGGAATGGGGCCGCGGGACTCAGATGATCGTGGACCTGTGCGTCCGAGCGGGCCACCCGGATCCCGAGTTCGTGGAGCAGACGGGCGCGGTCGGCGTTCGGTTCCTGCCCAGCGGCTACATCGCTCCGCATCGGATCGTCCACGAGCTGACGCAGCGGCAGCGGGAGATCCTTCAGCTGATCGCGCGCGATCAGCCCATCCCCCTACGGGACATCATGAAGCGGCTGGCGAATCCTCCGGCTGCGGCCACCGTCAGGGACGATCTTTATCACCTGAAACGGATTGGCCTGCTCGATTCAAGAGGGCGGGGCAGGGGCGCCATGTGGCTCCTCAGGCAGGAGGGGCTGGAATGAGCTGGCGAATGAGCTGGAATGAGCTGGCGAATGAGCTGGAATGCGCGGGGCGTACGGTCGAGCCGCTCGGCGGTCTGTCGTGGCGACATCCGCTGAATGGGGCGGCGAATGAGGCAAGAACAGGGCAACGAGAGCGGCCACGGGCGGGGATCCACCTGGGCCTTGGAGAGGGCCGATGAGGAATAGGGCGGCGAATAGGGCGAGAATAGGGCGGCCTCATTCAGGCTGGCATCGCCCTATTCCGCTGACACCGACGCGGCTGGCCCAGCATCCGCTCCTGGGGCCAGCTCCCAGAGGTTCTCGCTGAGATCAAGCCGCCGGTGACTAATCTCGGGGGGAAACGCGGTCTTCACCAGTTCTGCACGCGTCCTAAGCACCATCGGCACCAAGGAATGGGCGGCCGGTTTGCCGCGGAATCAGTGGCCGATTCGCCACGGAATCGGTGGCCGGAATGGCCTGGAATACGCAGGCGAGGAGCTGCGTGACCTTGTCCCGGGGCTTGCGGTATCCCGACAACGCGTCCTGGAGGACCTGGTAGTCGAAGACCTCCCTGGCGATCTTGCTTCGGAGATGTGCGAATTCAGCTATGCCCAGATCCCAGAAAGAAGACACCAATGTCCACAGAATGTGAACGTAGTATGGCATTTAGGAGAAAACACTTCAATCCCTGCCGTCGGGTCTGAAGCACGCGATACTCCTCCCGCCAGCGCAGACTGGGTGATGAGACCGGCCGCACGGGCGTGTCGGCCGGCGCCGCGGCGGGGCGTCGAGGCCGAAACTGCCCAGCCCGGCTCAGATGGCTGTCCCGCCCAGGGAAGCCTGGCCGACCGGCGGTGCCGAGGGAGGTAGGCGATCTCATCCGGAGAATGTCGTCAGCCAATCCATTAACGTAACTCCGTTCAAGAAAGCAAGATCCGGGATTCTCTGAGTGACAGCGTGCTCGTCCATGTATTGCTCAATACAGTTCTTGCGAAATGCGACGTTTAGATTTAGATTCGCAGTGAATCGTATCGCCCGCGACTGAACATGCGAGACGATTCCTGGTTCCTGTAAAGCCATACGTGACATACATGGAGAATCGTATCAGCATGCGTGCTCGCGAGTACATACAGGATCTGGCCTCGAATGGCTGCCACTACTTCACCACTGCTGACGCTTTCGAGGCAGTCGCGGGCAACCCTCCCGCGGTGCGCGCACAGCTGCGCCGGCTGAAGCAGCAGGGTCTGATCGCGGAGCCCGCGCGCAGCTTCCACGTCATCGTACCGCCCGAGTACAAGCGTCTGGGCTGCCTGCCCGCCGACCAGTTCATCGACCATCTCATGCAAGTCTGGGGAGAACCCTACTACGTCGCTCTCCTGAGTGCCGCTGAGAGACACGGCGCCGCGCACCAGCGACCGCAGGCCACACAGGTGATGGTGCGCAAGAGTCGTCAGATCCTCGAATGCGGACAGATCCGCGTCGAGTTCATCGCCCGGGGTGACCTCGAGAAGATGCCGGTCACCATGCTCAACACGCCCCGCGGCGTGCTTCGGTATTCGACGCCGGAGGTGACCGCGCTTGAGCTTGTTGGCTACCCTAATCAAGCCGGAGGGTTGGACAACGTCGCCACGGTCCTGTCCGATCTCGCCGAGGAGATGGCCGCCGACAAGCTGCTCGAGGCCGCGAGGCTATCTCCCCTGAGCTGGTCGCAGCGCCTGGGGCATCTCCTGGAGCTGGTCGGGCAAGGAGAGCTCGCTCAAGCGCTTGGACCATACGTGCGGGAGCACGCTCGCAGCTACACGCCGCTGCGTCGTGCCGCGAGCATCGCGGGCGCGAAGCGCGTTTCGAGCTGGAAGCTCATCGTCAACGTCGAAGTGGAGCCCGAGCAATGATCCCCAAGGACAACATCACCGCCTGGCGAGCGATGGCCCCCTGGCTGCTCGACGCGCACGTCGAGCAGGACCTCGTCATCAGCCGCGCCATCGTCGAACTGTTTCGGGTTCCAGAACTGGCGAGTAGCCTGGCCTTCCGCGGCGGCACCGCCCTGTACAAACTCTACCTCACGCCGCCGGCCCGGTATTCCGAGGACATCGATCTCGTCCAGGTCCAGCCGGAGCCCATCGGCGAGACCCTTGATCGGGCTCGTGCGGTACTGGATCCGTGGCTCGGCATGCCGCGCCGTCAGCTCAAGGAAGGACGGGTCAACCTGACATATCGCTTCGAGTCTGAGGACGCACCACCGCTCAAGCTACGACTCAAGATCGAGATCAACACCCGCGAGCACTTCACCCAGCTGGGAGTTGCGCACGTGCCCTTCGAGGTCGAGAACCCCTGGTTCAGCGGGGCCGCGGACGTCGCGACCTACGTACTCGACGAGCTGCTCTCCACCAAGCTCCGAGCGCTCTATCAGCGGAAGAAGGGACGAGACCTCTTTGACATCTGGCACGCCGTAGACACGGGGCGCGCCAACCCTCCGGTACTCCTCGCCTGCTTTGAGCGCTATTTGATCGAAGAAGGCCGCACAGTCACCCGGGCACAGTTCGAAGAGAACCTTGCCTGGAAACGCGCGCAGCCCGACTTCCGCGACGACGTGCGGCCGCTCCTGCGACGGGGCCTCTCCTGGGACTTCGACGTCGCCATGGACACGGTCATCGAAAGCCTGGTGGCTCAACTACCGGGTGACCCTTGGAAAGGCCAGGCAGAGAAGAAGTAGGCCTCCCCATTGGCCGCGACCCACGCGAGCACGTGCTGTTCGCAGGGTGCGATTCCCGGATCAGTCAACGTAAACGAAGCGGGGTGGTTCAAATGCGGCGACACAGCCCCGGCTTCGTTGCGGAGCCGCGTCTGCCCAGCATTCTGCCGCTCTCTGTGCCATTTCTTCGAGAGAACGGTCGCCGGAATGGTGCATGCTCCATTCCGTTCCGGACACCCCTGAAGCCGAGGCCCCAGCCAACTCGATGGCCAATGCGTGCAGGAGGCGGTCTCTGGGGGCCTGATCCGGGACCCTACGCCACAAACACCTTCTCATTATGCCAATCGATGAACTCGCGGTCCGGCAGATCTTGCGGCCGATCCGGGAGAATCAGCAGCCGCCGGCCGTGTAGCGGGTAGTACTCGCGACCGTTGTGGAACTCCTCCTTGATCCGCTTGCTCACTTCAACGCGATGGTCACGCGTGACGGTGAGATAGCCGCGGTCGAAGAGAATGTGGAGGTCGGAGCGGAGCAGTAATCCATTGTTCACCCGGTTCGGACCTGACTCGGAGACGGGCTTGATGTGTGCGGCCTGCAAAACGGGCCGGGTCTTCTCTCCGGTGACCGAACAGCGGCGCTGATAGGCGTCTTCGACGATCAGCCGGAACATGCCCTGGCCTAAGCGCGCCTTGGTCAGGTAGTCCGCCCCATAGCCGGATGGGATCTCCGCGACCTCTGCCCGGCCGAGCGCCGCGCCTCGGGCGGCCGCCGTCAGTTGAAGCCGCTCGGCGACCTGGGCCCAGAGGCGCTGGCCGATGGGGTCCGCCGTGTCGTAGGTCTTCCCGGAAACGATGTTCGCCTTCCAGTTCTCGGGAGCGGGGATCCACAGGTCCTTTGGGAAGAAGAAGGGTTCATTCAGGATGATGCAGCCGATCTCCGGGTCGAAGGCCGAGTCTTTCCGGCGGGCCTGGATGAGGGACCGAACGTCTGCAATGGACGCTGCTCCGTTCTTCTGCCCAAACGTATCCCAGGCCAGGGTGAGGGGGAGTTGATCCGCCCGCGCGAAGAGGCCGCCACCGACAATGAAGGGGAATGGAAGCCCGTGCCATCATTAAGCGGCCTCGGGTCGAGAATCTTGTCCCCTCGTGACAGTGGTTCCCGCGAGGACGTCGGCAGCGGCGCACTGCATCCCCTCACCGAGCCGCAGAGGTTCCGGGTGAGCGTCACTCGATGGCTCCCCCAGACCTGATACCCAGCGGATCGCTGCCCCCGATTGACAATCTCAGCAGTACCCAAGCCCCCCCCGCCGCGCTACAATGTGTCCCAATCGGCCCGTGACTGCTAGTGACAGGTAGGACGCCACTTCCGGGTTCGGGGCCCAGCGCTAGCAGCTTCGGCTGGCCGACATCTGATGGGGCTTGCTGGACGCCATGCCGCCATCGCGACTGGCGATGCCCGGGCGACCGCATGTGCTCTCAGAGCATTCAGTTGTGGCGGTTTCCTGTTGGGAGAACACGATCCCCGATGGCCAGACTAGAAGATCTCCAGCCCAACACCACGGTCCGAGGGATCCTGCCCGACGCCCTCGTCACGGTCGTCAACGTCCAGTGGTTCGGGTCCCAAGCCCTCGAATTGACCTATAAGGACGCATCCGGCCGCCTGGCCAACGAGCTCCTCTACCGCCACGACGAGCCCCGCCTCGAGGTCGTCGAGCAAGGGCGCCCGTGGAGCTTCGATGGCGACGGGCATCTCTTCCGTCTCGTCTCGGAGGCCCACCGCATCCGCTTAGCTCACCTCTTCGACCCCGTGCTGGCGGTCCACACCTCGCTGGTCGACCCACTGCCTCACCAGATCACCGCGGTCTACAAGGCGATGCTCCCTCGCCAGCCCCTGCGCTTCCTGCTGGCCGACGACCCCGGGGCGGGGAAGACCATTATGGCGGGGCTGCTGATCAAGGAGCTGATCGTCCGCGGGGACTTACAGCGCTGTCTGATCGTGTGTCCGGGGAGCCTCGCGGAGCAGTGGCAGGATGAGCTCCACCACCGCTTCCAGCTTCCCTTTGATATCCTCACCAACGACAAGCTCGAAGCCGCCCGAACGGGGAACTGGTTCCTGGAGAATGATCTCGTTATCGCGCGGTTGGATAAGCTCTCGCGCAACGAGGACGTACAGGAGAAGCTCAAGGCTCCCGAATGTCGTTGGGATCTAGTCGTCTGCGACGAGGCGCACAAGCTCTCGGCGACGTTCTTCGGCGGCGAGATCAAGTACACGAAGCGCCACAAGCTGGGACAGCTACTCGCCACCCTGACCCGTCACTTCTTGCTGATGACCGCCACCCCGCACAACGGCAAGGAAGAGGACTTCCAGCTCTTCCTGGCCCTGCTCGATGGCGATCGGTTCGAGGGCCGGTTCCGGGACGGCGTGCATCAGGCGGACGCCTCTGATCTGATGCGGCGCATGGTGAAAGAGGGGCTGCGCCGCTTCGACGGGACACCTCTATTCCCCGAGCGCATAGCCTACACGGTGCCATATCGGCTCTCTGCCCCGGAGGCACGACTCTACAAGGAGGTGACCGATTACGTCCGCGAGGAGTTCAATCGTGCCGACGCGCTGCAGAACGACAAGCGGGCCGGCACGATCGGCTTCGCTCTTACCATCCTGCAACGTCGCCTGGCCTCCTCGCCGGAGGCCATCTACCAATCCCTCTGCCGGAGGCGTGCGCGATTGGAGAAGCGCCAACGTGAGATGGAACTACTCCACCGGGGCGCCCAGGCCGAGATCCTGGCGCCCACCGGGCCGATCCTCGACGATGAGGATTTCGAAGATCTCGACGAGGCTCCGGACAACGAAGTCGAGGGCACCGAGGATGAGATCCTCGATCAGGCCACGGCGGCCCGCACGATCGGGGAGCTGAAGGCGGAGATCGCGACTCTGGGCCGCCTCGAGAATCTGGCGCTTGCTGTGCGCCGTAGTGGAGAAGACCGGAAGTGGCGCGAGCTAGCGAGTCTCCTGAGTGAGATCTTCACACAGGCGGGCATTGAAGGCCGGGTAAGTGAGGGCTCTGCGCCCCATGGATCGGGGACGATTCCTCCGCCGAAACCCTCTCCTCGCCAGAAGCTCGTCATCTTCACCGAGCACCGCGACACCTTGAGTTACCTCGAGACCCGGATCACGACACTCCTCGGTCGTCGGGATGCCGTGGTTGTGATCCATGGCGGGATGGGGCGGGAGGAGCGTCTCAAGGCTCAAGAAGCCTTCAAGCACGACCCGGAGGTCCAAGTCCTTGCCGCGACCGATGCTGCCGGAGAGGGGATCAACCTCCAGCGTGCTCACCTGATGGTCAACTATGACCTGCCCTGGAACCCCAACCGGATCGAGCAGCGCTTCGGTCGTATCCACCGCATCGGACAGACCGAAGTCTGCCACCTCTGGAATCTCGTCGCCGACGAGACCCGCGAAGGGGATGTCTATCGCAAGCTGCTCGATAAGCTCGAACAGGCAAGGCATTCGCTCGGCGGTCAGGTCTTTGATGTGCTCGGCAAGCTCCAATTCGAGGGACGTCCCCTGCGGGAGCTGTTGATCCAAGCCATTCGCTATGGCGAGCAACCAGAGGTGCGCGCGCGTCTGACACAAGTGGTTGTCGACGCTGTGGATCAGGAACAGATCCGAGAACTTCTCGATGAGCATGCTCTGGCGACCAATGCGATGGATGCGAGCGAAGTCGGCCAGGTGCGCGAGGAGATGGAACGGGCCGAGGCGCGTCGCCTGCAGCCACACTACATCGAGGAGTTCTTCCACGAGGCCTTCAAGCAGCTTGGGGGCAGCATGCGTCAGCGCGAGCCTCGCAGATATGAGATCACGCATGTACCCGCGCCGGTCCGGAATCGGGATCGGTTGATCGGTATCCGAGAGCCCGTTCTCTCTCGGTACGAGCGAATCACCTTTGAGAAGCCTCTGGTCGCGCCGCCCGGGCAACCGCTCGCAGCCTTCGTCTGTCCGGGGCATCCGTTGCTCGATGCCACACTCGATCTGACATTGGAACGGCATCGCGATCTCCTGCGCCGCGGCACAGTCCTGGTCGATATCCGTGATGAGGCAACAGAACCTCGCGCGCTCTTCTACTTGGAGCATGCGATTCAGGATGCCGGCAGCACGAAGGGGGGAGAGCGACGGACGATTTCGAAGCAGATGCTCTATGTCGAGATCGATCGGGAAGGACGGGCACGACACCTCCACTACGCTCCGTATCTCGACTATCGTCCACTCCAGCCCGATGAACCCGAGATGGCTGCCGTGCTGGAGCGTCCCGAGCTGGCGTGGATCACTCGTGACCTGGAGCAGCAGGCGCTCGCCCACGCGATTGGCACGGTCGTCCCTGAGCATCTCCAGGAAGTCCGGGAGAGGCGGTTGGGTTGGATCGAGAAGACTCGAGCGGCAGTGAAGAGCCGTCTCAGCAAGGAGATCAACTACTGGGACCATCGGGCAGAGCAGCTGAAGCTCCAGGAAGAGGCGGGCAAGTCTCCCGGCCGGCTGAACTCCCAGGAAGCCCGCCGTCGAGCCGACGAGCTGCAATCCCGGCTGCAGAAGCGCCTGGAGCAGCTCAGTCTGGAGGCTAAGATCTCAGCGCTTCCGCCCGTCGCACTGGGGGGCGTTGTCGTCGTTCCAATTGGCCTGATCGCGCAAATGGCTGGCCGACCTCCCACAAAGACCTCGCAGACTGTGGACAAGCAGGCCGTCGCTGCACGTGCCCGAGCCATCGTGATGGAGATCGAGCGCGGTCTCGGCTTCGAGCCCATCGACCGAGAACTGGAGAAGCTCGGCTACGACATCGAGAGCCGCGACCCGCAGTCTGGGAGGCTGCGGTTCATAGAGGTCAAGGGGCGCGACTCAGAGGCGGATACGGTCACAGTAACCAAGAACGAGATCCTCTATTCGCTCAACAGACCGGACGATTTCATCTTCGCGATCGTTGAGTTCTTGCCGGATAGGAGCCACCAAGTCCACTACCTCCGCCGTCCATTCCAGCGTGAGCCGGACTTCGGGGTGACGAGTGTGAACTATGATCTCAAGGAGATTCTGGCACGGGCGGAGGCGCCGCGGTGAGTGGTTGCGATCAGAAGACGATCCCCTCCCTAGTTGAGCAGGTCGATGAGTGGCTGGAAGCTCAGGAGGGTGAGCACTTCGAGTTCAAAGAGGCCAGGCGTACCTTTTCATTCGACAAGCTCACCCAGTACTGCTGCGCGCTTGCCAACGAAGGGGGTGGCAAGATCATCTTGGGAGTGACTGACCGGCGACCCCGATCCGTCGTTGGAACGAGGGCCTTCCTGCAGCCAGAAGACACACGCCGTTCCTTGATGCAGCGAATCCCACTTCGGATCCAAGTGCAGGAGATCCAACACCCACAGGGTCGTGTGCTGGCATTCGATGTTCCGGCGCGTCCAGTGGGAGTTCCTGTCAAGTGGGGCGGAATCTATTGGTCCCGTGAAGCCGATAGCCTTGTCCCCATGAGCGAAGACCGGCTCCGCGCCGTCTTTGCTGAGTCGGGTCATGACTTCTCAAGCGATATCTGCCCCGCCGCAGAATTCAGGCATCTGGACGAACAGGCCATCGATGAATTTCACCGGCGGTGGATTGAGAAGTCGAAGAATGATCAACTGGCAACAGTCAGTCACAGTCAGCTTCTGCAAGATGCCGAACTACTGGTAGACGGCAGCATCACCTACGCAGCTCTGATTCTCTTCGGAACCCAGGCCGCGCTCGGTCGATTCCTTGGTCAATCCGAGGTCGTGTTCGAGTACCGAGCGACAGAGGCGTCGGGACCCGCACAACAACGTAGAGAATACCGCCGAGGTTTCTTCTCCTTCTACGATGACCTGTGGAAGCTGATCGAACTTCGCAACGAAACCCAGCACTACCAGGACGGGCTCTTCGTCTTTGATGTTCCGACATTCGATGAGCGGTCAGTGAGGGAGGCGCTGCTCAATGCGGTTAGCCACCGGGATTATCAGCTGGGGGGGAGTGTTTTCGTTCGCCAATACGCTCGCCGAGTAATCATCGAGAGCCCTGGAGGATTCCCGGTTGGCATCACGGTGGACAATGTTCTAGACCACCAGTCCCCCCGAAATCGGAGAATCGCCGAGTCACTTGCCAAGTGTGGCCTGGTCGAACGGTCCGGGCAGGGCATGAATCTCATGTTCGAGCGGAGCATCCGGCATGGGAAAGCCCGCCCTGACTTCACCGGCACCGATGCCTACCACGTCAGCCTGACCCTGCACGGGGAGGTGCAGGATCCGCGCTTCGTTCAGTTTCTGGAGAAGGTTGGACGAGAGACTCAGGCATCATTTGGAACGTACGACTTCCTCGTCATGGATCTGGTGCACCGCGAACTCCCTATTCCGCCGGAGCTTACAGGACACCTGCGTCGCCTGACTGATCTAGGAGCCATCGAGCGACTGGGACGGGGGCGGGGGGTCCGCTATCTGCTGTCGCGTCGTTTCTACGCATTGGCCGGGCGGCGAGGAACCTACACCAGACGGCGCGGCCTGGATGACGAAACCAACAAAGAGCTGCTGCTACGTCACTTACAGGCGAATCCCTCGGGAAGCTCCCTCGCTGTTTTGCATCAGGTGCTTCCGCACCTTAGCCCACGAAAAGTCCAGGCGCTGCTTCAGGAGCTACGGAGGGAAGGGCGCGCGAACCTGAAGGGTCTCCGTCGCTGGGCCCGGTGGTATGCGGCTAAGACCGGAGAAACCAGCTGAAGTGCTTGGGAATGGACGTCTTTGTTTGTAACTCTAATATTTGCAGTGGGTTATATAGACCAATATAGTACTTAGAACGGTAGTTGAGGTTCATAGGTACTGACAAACCTCGTCTGACCAAGGGTGGGGAGGCCATCGTCCTTGAAGCCGTGCCGGTGCGTGGGGGAGGCATGAAAGCGAAGAAGAAGCTCATCGAGGTGGCGCTGCCGCTCGATGCGATCAACAAGGCCTCGGCGCGCGAGAAGTCGATCCGGCACGGCCACCCCAGCACGCTGCATCTCTGGTGGGCGCGTCGGCCCCTGGCCGCTGCCAGGGCGGTGATCTTTGCCCAGATGGTAGATGACCCCTCAGCTCATACTGATCTCTTCCCGACGGAGAAGGCACAGGAGAAGGAGCGCAAACGGCTCTTCAAGATCATCGAGGATCTCGTGAAGTGGGAGAACACCACCAACGAGGAGGTGCTCGCGCGGGCACGGGCCGAGATCTGGCAGAGCTGGCGCGCGACTTGTGCGGAGAACGCCGACCATCCCCGGGCTGCGGAGTTGTTTGACCGCAAGAAGCTCCCCGCCTTCCACGATCCGTTCGCCGGCGGCGGGGCGCTCCCGCTGGAGGCGCAGCGCTTGGGGCTGGAGGCATACGCTTCCGATCTGAATCCAGTAGCCGTATTGATCTGCAAGGCGATGATCGAGATCCCACCCAAGTTCGCCGGGGGGTCGCCGGTCAATCCGGCTACCCGCGGAGACAGATCTCTCATCGACAAGGTGTGGCGAGGGGCTCAGGGGCTGGCCGAGGACGTGCGCTACTACGGCAAGTGGATGCGGGATGAGGCGGAGAGGCGCATCGGCCACCTCTACCCGAAGATCGAGATCACCCCAGAGATTGCGAAGGAGCGACCGGATCTCAAGCCCTACGTTGGTCGCAGACTCACGGTGATTGCGTGGCTGTGGGCCCGGACGGTCAAGAGCCCGAACCCTGCCTTCGCGCACGTGGATGTTCCGCTTGCCTCGACGTTCATGCTTTCCACCAAGAAGGGCAAGGAGACTTACGTTGATCCGGTGATCGAGGGCGACAACTATAGATTCACGGTGAAGGTGGGGAAGCCGACGGATGCTGAGGCGGCGAAGAGTGGAACCAAGCTCGCGCGCGGCGCGAACTTCAGGTGTTTGATGTCAGGCGCTCCGATGGCGAGCGACCACATCTACTCGGAGGGCAAAGCTGGGCGCATGGGTGCGCGGCTGATGGCCATCGTGGCTGAAGGGCAGCGGGGACGGGTATATCTCGCGCCGACGTTGGAGCACGAGGCGGCGGCGGACAAGGCCAAGCCGGAGTGGAAGCCTGAGATGCCAATGCCCGCGAACCCGCGGTGGTTTTCGCCGCCCGCCTATGGACTGACGACCTTCGGCGACCTCTTCACCCCCCGCCAGCTTGTGGCTCTGACGACCTTCTCTGATCTTGTGCAGGAGGCGCGAGAGCTGATCCAGCGTGATGCGCTTGCAGTCGGACCGCCCGACGACCGCAAGCCGCTGCGCGAAGGGGGCGCTGGTGCCGCTGCCTACGCGGAGGCGGTCGTGGTGTACTTAGCTTTTGCGCTCAGCAAGCAGGCCGACCTGGGCAACAGCCTCTGCCGCTGGGAGCCGATCGCGCAGTGCCCGCGACAGCTTTTTGGTCGCCAGGCTATCCCAATGGTCTGGGACTACGCCGAGGGGAATCCGCTTGGCGACAGGTCAGGAGCGTGGGCGGTTCTCGTGGAGGGCATTGTTAGGGCGTTTTCGAAAGCGTTTGAGTTCATTGCATCGAGCGCACCGGGTGCTGCGCAGCAAGCTGACGCTGGGACGCAAAGCGTGTCTTCCGACAAGCTGGTCTCTACGGACCCCCCATACTACGACAACATCGGCTACGCTGACCTATCGGACTTCTTCTATGTCTGGCTGCGTCGCTCGCTGAGGCCTGGCTTTCCTGACCTCTTTGCGACGCTCGCGGTTCCGAAGGCCGAAGAGCTAGTAGCCACGCCCTATCGACATGGCAGCAAAGACAAAGCGGAGGCCTTCTTCCTCGAGGGAATGACCCAGGCGATGCACCGCTTCGCCGAGCAGGTGCACCCGGCCTTCCCTGTCACCATCTACTACGCCTTTAAGCAGTCTGAAAGCGAGAGTGATGAAGGTATTGCGAGCACCGGCTGGGAGACCTTTCTCGCCGCGGTGATCAGGGCCGGTTTCACTGTCAGCGGCACCTGGCCGTTACGCACGGAGAACAGAAGCCGCATGATCGGGCAAGGCACCAACGCCCTCGCTTCCAGCATCGTTCTAGCCCGGATAATTCATGATTCT
>JAGMBO010000114.1 GCA_023129715.1 Candidatus Eiseniibacteriota bacterium
GGCGGCATGATCACGTACAGGGAGTCCACCTTAGGAATGCCGCCAACCTGTCCAAAGAATGGGAACCACTTCTGTCCCCGCTCGCGTTGGAACAGAACTATCCCAATCCGTTCAACCCCCAAACAGTTGTAGCATTCACGCTTGATCATCCGAGCAACGTGGTCCTGGGCGTCTATGACATGGTCGGGCGTCTGGTCAGGACCCTCGGATCAGGGCAGATGGGGGCACAACGACACGAGTTCATCTGGGACGGACGCGATGGTTCTGACAACGATGTGGCTTCCGGCGTGTACTGCTATCGGCTCGAGATCGACGGAGTCGTGCATTCCAAGGAGATGGTACTTCTGAGATAGTGTCTTCAGTTGTCCCTCCCGAAAACCCCAATGACCTTCAACTGCTGGACTTGCTCCGGCCAGAGAAGCGCCGGGATCGTCGACTGACGACGTCTCAGGCAAAGCCTCCGCCGTGAGTTTGTACTTCCTCGCCTCGCCCCCCGAGAAGGTGAGGAGCGTCAACCACTTCGGGCTCAGGAACAGAGACGGCAGAGAGCTTGGGGCGGTTGGGCAGTAGATTGGGAGGTCCAATAGCTACCGCGTGCAGGCCACAACTGCCCATCCACGTTGCGGATGTAGTTTCGGGACGGACAAGCTGTGCGCGTCATCTCACCGATCATTACAGGAGGACCCACCTTCTCCCCCAGCTACGTGCATGCGGCTCCGCCGGCCGTCCGTTTCGGGCTCAGGACCAATAGGACATTCTCATCGAACCATGTGATTCGGTCCGGGCATTTGAAGACCCTTCTGATCCTATCCTGGAACTCCGAAAGCGCCTGCTCGAATTCGTCCCTCGTATACAGAGCAAATGTCGAGTAGTGATGCCTGCAGGCCTTCTCGACGAGCTGCTCAAGCGGCGCTCTGCGCTCATACCGAAAACGCTTCACTGCATGCAGTGACAAGTAGCCCACCTCTCGCACCCACGCCACCATTTCATCAAGTTTGTATAGCCGAGTTTCTTTCTCCACGAACATGGGGAAATACCGTCCCCAGATGCTCCTGGCGTTCTGGCGTCTCGTGCGGGTATAGATGAATACTTTCCCGCGACGGCTGATGATGTTGGCACACTGGGAGATGAATCTCGGGAAGTTCATATGATGGGCCGCATTGAACGTCACGATGCAGTCCATGGATTGATGTTCCAGCGGGATCTCTTGTGAATTCGCCTTGAGCGTTCGAAACCGGCTAATCCCATGGCTACGAAGATATCGCTGGGTCTGGAACAGCATCGACTCGTCTCTATCGATGCACGTCAGATGGAAGATATCGAGATGTCGTAGCAGCAGAAGGTCATAACGTCCTGCTCCACAGCCGATGTCTGCGGCTCGAAGTCGCTTTACTGGAACCATGCACTCCGCAATAGCGAGAATCGGTTCAAGGTCGCTCGTCCGCAGACTTCGGTACGACGGGGCAATGAGTGAGAAGTGACGGTGCATGACGTGCGCAGTGTCCATGGCTGCCTCCCTGCCTGACAGTACAGCTGGAGACCAATGGTCCAGAGATCTCTCTGGCGGCCACGAGAAGCGACCGTACCCTCGTGTGCCGGTCACTGGGCCGCCTTGCCTCGGTGTTGGAACTCCGTCGTGGGGAACCTGGGTGAAGAGCCGAGCACCGTGTGCTTCAGGTTTGCCGCGGCGCGCGAGGCCTTCGGGCAGTAGTGCGAAATGCGAAGTTCCGTCGCAGGCACATCTGGCCAGATTGCCGGAGAAGCGCAGGATCCACCCGTGATTGCCGTCGCGGCCCACCACAACCGAACCCGAGCTTTCCCCTAGCACATAGTATAGCCTAATCGGACCGATACCTGAAGCCCGATGAGCTCCCAATCGATCTGATTCCGCAGTTCCCACAACAGCTCGTGTATCCGGATGGAGATCCGGCAAGCTGACATCTCACCCTGTCCCTCCCGAGAACCCCAATGGCCTTCAACTGATGGACTTGCGCCGGCCGGAGAAGCGCCGGAATCGTCGCTCTGACGGTGTCTCTCGCGAAGCCCCGACGTGAGTTTGCACTGCCTCCTCTCGCCCCCCCGAGACGAGGAAGTGCGTCAACCACTCGGGCCTTAAGAACAGAGAGCGGGGAGAACTTGGAGCGGTTGGGCGGGGAGGCGGTGGATGGCCGGTGCTGGCACGAGATCGTTGGTCGCTGGCGGAGCCCCCCCCCTCCCGAGACGGGCGAGGGGCGAGGACAGGGCAAGATATGGTGCTGCTCGCAGATACGCTTCCCAGGATGGATAGCTAGCGACGCAAGCCCAGCGGGAGTACAATCTGATCCTACTGCACAGTTCTCTAGGCCATCGACCGTCGGCGCTGGAGGCCATCTGGCCCGTTCCTGTGGCCCCAGTGGTGTGAGGATGAGCGTGCCGCGAAGAACAGGGAGGGCTATGGTGCTCTCGTGCTACCTGCCAGCAACGCATATGTGGAAGCGCGAGACGATCTGGACACTCATTCTA
>JAGMBO010000115.1 GCA_023129715.1 Candidatus Eiseniibacteriota bacterium
TTCACCTCCTTTTAATTTATTAATTACAACAGCATGCTCCAATAAATTCTTTTTCTTCTCAAATGTTATGAAACACGCTGTTGTAACAAGCAAACCAAATATATTATGCATCGTTGTTAATCTCCCAATTTCACTCCAATATATAGGAATAAAATTATATCTCATTACTACTACACTGACAGAATCTGAAATTACAATATTGCCACCACCATTACCATCATTTAATACAAATGCATCAACAGGATGATTTACAATTGCATTCCACATTATAACATAAAGCAATATCAATGCAACAAAGATAATAACTCTCTTTACACTAACTCGAAATGTTGGTTTTATCATCTGTATCTAATCCTCACATATTCATATGCATCATTTAAGTATCCTTTTGTATATAATAAATACAATACCACTGCTATCACCATTGTAATTGCAAAAGCTAAAACTGCAAAAGGAACTGCAGCTGCAATCTTTTTAATCCACACCTCTCCTATCATTAAGTCATATACATAAGTTATGTTTACAGTTGAATCTTCACGTACCTCAGCAGTCATAGTAATTGCATCCCTTATCAAAGCAGTGTCCGTTACATTCTCTGATATTACTACATTAAATTTATAAGACTCACCTGTAGCAAGAGATGTAATATTTTGCACTATCCAATCCATTGGAACATACACTCTTGCATCTGCATCAGTTACCTGAAGTGAAATATTATACAACGTCTTTGGAAATACATTTACCATTGTCATTGTTATATTTGTTTCACTCACTTGTCTTATCTGAAACACTGGACTTCCAGAGAAATACAACGGTGCATCATATACATAATATGACCAAGTTTCTGTTACCTCTCCACCTTCTGAATCTGTTGCTGTGAATTTAACTGAAACTCTTCCATCACTTTGAGGAATAAATACCATAGTCTCAGCCTGCTCTTTTATAGTATCTCCACCACCAAAGACTACTTCATATGACTTAGTAATTGCATCATTATCACTATCACTAACATTCATAGATAATGTCATTGGCATATCTACAAACAACGTATCTGGTGATACACTTATACTATTAATTACAGGTAATGAATTAAGTACACTAAGTGTGTAAGATTCAGTAGTAATTTTCTCATTAGATTTTACATTGATTGTAACAGCATAATCTATTCTCCTGTCAGCAGTGAATGATATATTGCTTCCAGTTTTATATACCAAATCCTCAGTAACAAGTGTACCTACATCATCCCTTACAATGAACATATACTCTAAAGTTGAATTATAGTCATTATCACTTGCATCGCAATATATAGTAACACTGTCTCCCAAATAAACAGATGATGGAACAGTATATATTAAATCTATACTTGGAGAAACATCAGTTGTATTGAGATATGATGTATACGTTGACGTTTCTTTTCCATCTGATAACACAATTGTAGTAACATAACTTCCACCATATACAGTCCTAAATGCCCACACATCTCCTTCTCTTTCACCATACACTTGTTCACCATCTGGAGCTAATGTAGAAAATGAATATGATATACCATCACTATCATAATCTATGCCTATCACTTTCAATTCTATTTTATCTCCACCTTTTGGAGCACTTGGTGAGTAAACAACACTTTGTAAGTATGGCGGTGAATTATACACTGTATATGATTTAGGCATCTCATCTTCACCAAGGGAATCACTCACTTTAAACTTAACAATCCATGTACCTTCTGCTGGTGCCATAACCATAAAAACGCTTTCACTTTGAGACATATCATAGACACCATCATAATCCCAATCAATCTCATAAGTTAAGTTTGTTTCTGGTTCACTGTTTGGATTTGTTACATTAAGAGCAAAATAAACAGTTTGTCCAGAAATTGGAGTGTCATCATCAATGTAAACATCTTGTATTGCTATATCAACAACACCTGTTTCAAGTGTAGCATTGGTATATCCTGATACCCCACCGTAACTATCATTTGAATACATAGAAACATTGTATATCGTATTACTACTCAACAAAGTAATAACCTTGTAATTAGAATCTGTTGTAGTTGCATTATTTATAACATACACACTATTGTTTTCCATAAATATATGCGTAGTGAGTATATCATTATCTTCATCAGTTCCTTTTATCCAAGTTAATACTGGAAGTGCTCTTGTTGTATATGTTGGCATAATCTTAGTTGGTGCTGTAGGAAGTCGATTTGTAACAACTGGAATATTCTCAATTGTAGTAGTATTAACAATTGAACCATCATCTGAAGCATAGAATACATAATTATGTGTATCTCTATTCAAAGTTGTTGTGTATGTATAGTTAGTACCATACATATAATCAACAGCATCAGCCTTTGTCATTGAATGATTAACGCCATCTATACATACATACATATAAGTAGGAACATCATTGTCAACGTCTTTATACTGTACTCTATAAGTAAACTCAGTATCGACATATCCAGACACTGCTGATATATTATCAGCAAACATAGTAAGAATAGGTGGGTCATTCTTAGTTACAGCTAATCGAATTACTTCTACTCCAAAAGCACCTGTACCCCACTGATGGTCTAATGTATCCCAATCTTCAACTGAACCTTTAAGTCTAAATGTTATATTACCAGTAGTTATTTTATTTTTAACTGCAGTAGTTACATCTTCTTTGTACCACTGCTCAAGTAATGACCCTTGATTTAAATCAGACAATGTATCAAAATTAGTTATTATGCCTTTATTCCAATCTGTATCAACAGTATCATCTCCAATATTCTGTATCTCATGTAATATACAAAATGTTGTTTCTTTTCCAGTATAACCACTTCCACTAAATGAATAAGCATAGTAAAAATCAAATGTAACACTGTTTATTTCACTGTATTGACTTAAAGAAGATACATCAAATTTAAGAAAACGTCTTGTATGAGTAATATAATAACCAACATCTTCTCCATGTTGACCTGCACCATAGCCAGATATAATCCTATCAAATGTACCATCAAGATTATATAACTTAGCAATTGCCCTATCAACAGTTGCTTCAACATAAGATGTAGATGGGTCAACCATTACAGGATACACAGCAACACGCAAAAAGGAAGCAGGCACTTTCACATAAAATTTAATCTCCTCTTCTTCATATTTTATTTCATATTCACATGATACATTATTCCCACTTGCATCCTCTGCATATGGACTTGGAAGGTAAAACAACGTCTTGCCATCTCTCTTAAAATCTATCCTTGACTCTGTTACAAAGAACTCTCCTGTATCTATCCTTCTATATACACCTGCACCATCTTCTGTCCATACCTCTAAATCAGGATGATACTGAATTTCATTCTCTATGTCAAATGATATTGAATCAGATGGTATATCAGGTTCAACATTAAGATATATGTACTCCTTCACGATATTCTCAAGACATTCATATTCTACATCTATGTTCAAATATACATCATCATATGTAATTACATTATCAACTACACTTCCATTAACTCCTTGATTAGGTTTAAATTGTATTTGACTTCTTCCATCACTATCAGTATAAAAGAGTCCTTTCATCTCCCACTTAACATACATCTTATCTACATCATATAACAATGTATCTCCAGCATGAAATGGAAAATACACAGAATAAGGAGTTTGTGTTTGCTCCCATTCATGAGACAAATATGTACTCGAAACAATTGAACAATCAATTGGATAAACTATTTCTTCATAATATCCTTGCTCTACATTCCATCTATTAATAGGACAAAGATATATGTCTCTCCTTGATGAACCATACATACAATAGTCATTCCAATATATACCACTATCAACGAGTGGATACTCTACTGCAGAAACCAGAGATGGTAATACTAAAAGAAGTAATACCAATGCTAATGCTATTGTTAACTTTCTCATATGCCAATCCTCACTTCTTGCACTGCATAATAATTAAATCCGTTTATTATTGCATCAACAACTATATATATTTTA
>JAGMBO010000116.1 GCA_023129715.1 Candidatus Eiseniibacteriota bacterium
AATCAGTTGGTACAGGCCACTAGTGCTTGAAAGTGTCCCGCCAGGGTCGCAATATCACACCATTGAGTCTGACACGCGACAACGTAGACTAGTGCACAGCGATTACCATCCGTGTCTGCCGGAACTCTCCCGCCTCCAGGCGACAGAAGTAGATCCCGGGTGAAACGCGCAGACCCTTAGAGTCATCTCCAGACCAGAGCACAGAGTACCGGCCGGTCGGCAGCGCGGTGTCGAGTAAGACATCGACCAGTCGCCCGTTCACGTCGAGCACCTTCAGACGTACGAGGGATGCCTCAGGGAGGTCGAAGCGAATCGTCGTAGACGCGCGGAACGGATTGGGCCAGCTGCGAGACAGCGCGTACGACGACGGCCTGACTCCGGGATCGGGCGCCGCCATCGAGTTCGCAACACTGGCGGCCACCCCCTCATTACCAGCGAAGTCCGTGACGGTCACGTGATAATACGGCCAGGGGTTCGATTGAACATCGATCTCCGTGGTAGTCGTCCAGTCAACTACCATCGCTGTCTCGTCAAGTGTCTCCACCGACGAGCCGTAGACGGTGAAGTAATCGAAGTCCTCCTCGGGGGCCTCGTTCCAGGTCAGCTGATAGCCGTCCAGGTCCAACCCCCCCGGCGCGGCAGGGGCCAGGTTGTCAACCGAGTAGCCGCTGTCCGGGGGAGAGTCAAAGTACTCAAAAGGATCAGGAGTAGTTGCACGGATTAGGAAGACTGACCAGCACACCCCACTAGCGATAGTGGAGTCGCAGAGCGTGGGAACAACGCCTTGGTAGATGGAGTCGCCGTGCGCCGGAACTGCTATCACGTAGTCCCACCCTTCCATCCGAGCGCGCAGAAGGTACCCATCGTCTGTGGTGTCCAGCATGCTTCCCTCAGCGCGGTCACGAGAGTAGTTATCCTCCCGGCGATAGATCTCATATCCAGAGATGATCGGATCCCCGCTGTCATCATGCCTCGACCGGGTCCAACTCAATCGGACCTGTCCACCTTGATCGTTGCCAACGTCCTCGATCCCTGTGATCATAGGTGTTTCGGCCAAGCAGCCAATGCCGAGAGCCCCGACCTGACCGCAACTTCCTTCAAGGCATGGGGATCCGGGAGGCAGGCGGAAGTCCCCCCCAGAGGGATCACAGAAGAGCGGATCTTCGGAGAAGTTGTTGTTCGCGGAACCTTGCCCGGCAATGCAACCGACCCAGTCGCCGCCCGCATTGCCGTACACATCACAGCACGCCAGCGATGGGTTGCCCGAGTCACATGCAATCGCTTCCCCCTGTGTGCCAAAGGCAATGATCGTGTGGCTGATGTCCGGATCGCAGTCATTGGTTGCGTAGATCCCGCCACCTGTGGGGGCCGAGTTATCGACAAACGTGCAGTTCGTCAGCGTTGGATCCAAAGAGAAGCCGCAGTACATCCCGCCGCCCATCGTCCCGGCCGAGTTGCTGGCGACCACGCAGTTGGTGAACGTTGCCAAACTAGCATAGCAATAGATACCCCCACCCCTGCCCTCACTATGATTCCCGGTGATGATGCAGTTGCTGATCGTCGGATGGGAGAAGTTGGTTACTACTAGTGCACCGCCGTCGGCGGTGTAGCTGTTGGTGATCGTCACCCCCTCCAGAACCGAGGAAGCTGCCTCACCAGAAGTCATGCGGACGCCACTGGAATGATCCCCCGGACTGGCGTCACAGTCGATGATGCAAAGACTCGGATCTCCACTCTCAGAGCGGACTGTGATCGCCTTGCCCAGGAAGTCAATACCCCGGTTGCCTTCACCCGTGAAGGTGCCATCAGCGAGCAGGACCGTGTCGCCATCGTACGCGATATCAATTGCATCCTGGATGGTTGCGTAGTCGCCTAAGCCGTCCGGGCGAATCAGAAAGATCTGCTCAATGCAATTGACCATCCGTGCTCCAACCTGGCCGCAGGCAAGATTATTGTCAGGAGCACACGGAGATGCGCTGTGGAGGGTGTAGGGATTGCTAGGATCGCGTGGTCCACAGAACATAGGATCTGCAGAGAAGTTGTTGTTCGCGGAACCTT
>JAGMBO010000117.1 GCA_023129715.1 Candidatus Eiseniibacteriota bacterium
TTGTTGTCGATCTCCAGGCGGCCGTCTTCCAGATACCGCATCAAGTACTTCCACCGATCCCAAAGATACATCAGTGCCCGGCCGGTGCGACTCCGCGGCGGAACCAGATCCTTGGTCTCCTGCATCCACTCCTTGAGTTCATCCAGGATCGGCTGCGCGCGCGCCAGGCGGATTTCCTTGCGCTCCTCGGGACTCATACCCCGTGCGGTTCGTTCGATGTCGTAGAGCTTTCGGATGTAGCCAAGCCCCTGATTCGCCTTGCTGTCCCGCAGCCGCTTGCTCCGTGACTTCCCCTTCTTGCCCTTCATCGATAGCTGGACCTTGAACGCCTCGTCGAACTTGCGTCTCGCGTGCGCCATGCACCCAGCTCTGCGGATCCCCTCATTCTCTGCGCAGACCGCGTCATAGCCCTTATAGCCGTCGGTCTGCAGGTAGCCCACGTAGCCTTCCAGTAATCGTTTCGGTACTTCTCCGCTGCGTGAGGGATCGTAGTCGAACAGGATCACCGGGCTCTCTGCTGTCCCCCCACGCTCGGCCCACAGGTATGACTGACTCTGGGCCGGTTTCCCCGGCTCCTTGAGCACTTGGCAGCGTGTCTCATCGCACTGGATCACGGGTCCTGACAACAGGTCATCGCGCATGAGATTGATCAGCGGTTGCACCAGCTTCCCCGTGGCGATCATCCAGTTCGCCAGCGTCGCCCGGGGCAGATCGATCCCGATCCGCTCAAGCATCTTCGACTGCCGGTGGAGCGGCAAGGCATCGACATACTTCGAGACCGTCACATGAGCCAACAGGCTCGGGGCCGCCATGCTCTTGGGGATCGGCTGCGGCGGCAGCGGGGCGATTTTGACCCCGTCTTCGCACCTGGGACAGGCATACTTGAACCGCACGTGTCGCAGGACACGCATCGTCGCCGGGATGTAGCTGAGCTGCTCGCTCGTCTCCTCGCCGATCTTCCTGAGCGTCTCGCCGTCGTTGGGACAGATCTTCTCTTCATCCGAGAGGTCATGGATCACATCGATACGAGGCAACGAGGCGGGAAGGGGCCTGCGGCCGCACTTGCGGCGGCGGTGCTCCTTGACCGTGACGGCGTTCTCCGTCTCGGCCTCCTCCGTCTCCATCGATTCGTCAGACTTCAGGAACAGCCTGAGCTGCTCCCGCGAGAGCTTCTCACTGCTCGGGCCGAAGTGCTTGTGCGTCAGGAGTCGGATCTGTTCGCGAAGATGGGTGATCTCCGTCTCGAGCTCCATCACGATCGTCTTGAGGACTTCGGCATCGTCGGGAAGTGTCCGCTCTTCGATCGTCATGATCTGGACGTTAACAGATCATCACGGCTTGTCTACTACAATACCGTTGTGTAGGACAACTTTCTGTGGGGCTTCAGCTGCGACAGATCATATCCGTCCAGTAACCAGTTCAGTTCCTGACCACTCAGCGTGATCACGTCCACATCCGAATCGAGGGGCCAATAGAACCGCTGCTTCTCCAGACGCTTGTACCAAAGCACGAACCCGTTGCCTTCAAAGTAGAGGATCTTGATCTTGTCCCGCCGGCGGTTGCAAAAGGCAAACAGATGCGGCTCAAACGGGCTCATGGATAGCACCGCTTCGACCAGCACGGCGAGACCATCTATCGCTTTGCGCATATCAACCGGCTCGCGACAGAGGTAGACCTTCGGCAGCTCATGGCTCGGCCGCATCATGGCAACGCTGCCAGCTGAGTGAGCAACCGGGCATCGGGCGGCGCATGGACCGCCGATCCGACCTCGAGCACGATCCCATTGGGGAATCGGATCCGCAGCCCGGGGGGCGGCGGTACCAACTCTGTGGGGGCGACACGGGCAGCGATGAAGCCCAACCCCCCGGGCCGGTTGTGCCGACGCATTTGTGCCGGCTTCATCGTTGGACGTTTGCTGCGGACCGTCTCCGATGGCTCCCATACCCCCGCGGCGCGCAGACGGGACTTCCAGTTGTAGAGTTGCTGCGGCCTCAGGCCATGGGAAGCTGCATACGTCGCTAGCGGTTGACCACTGGCCGCGGACTCCCGCAGGTGCTTCAGCCAGTAG
>JAGMBO010000118.1 GCA_023129715.1 Candidatus Eiseniibacteriota bacterium
CTCGCCCATCCCCCCTTCCTGTTTCTGATTGAACCCCCCACGCCGATTGCATCCACGACATACCAGGGGTTACTGACCATGGCTCTGTACTGTACACGCGTTGTTCTCCTAGTGCTGGTTTGCATGGGGGTCTGCCATTCGCCAAGTGGCGCCGCCTCTTCTGTGGCAAGCCTCTTCTTCGACCCCAACCCCTGTCAGCTTGGGCCTGTCGGCTCGGGAGACTCGGTGACTGTTGCGATTCGCGTCGAGACGCCCGACGCCGTGATAGGTTTCGATGCCAGGCTCCGGTATGATTCCACCCGGGTCCAAGTCACTCGAATCGAGGCGGGCCCATTCCTCGGACGCGATGGTGGTAACGTTGCCGACTTCAGCTCGATCAACGATTCGCTTGAGGAATTCAGGGTCATTCTCGCCGTTCTGGATGACCCTGATGGCGTCGCTGGCAGCGACACAATTGCCTTGATCACTATCACCGCCGCGGCGGAAGACCCGACCACTACCATCTCGTTCCTGTCAGCGATACTCCGCAATCCCGACAACGAGGGGATTCCCGTTGAGACTGACAACCTTCAGGTGGAGTTGTCCGTCCAGTCCGAGGAGAAATCCTTCATCCTGGCAGCACCAGCAGGGCGTTATGCTCTTGTTTCGCTGCCTCTGGGTTTCCCGGCTGGAACAAGGCTCTCGGATGCCCTACAGGAACTTGGAACACCGGGGCCATGGACCTGGCGGGGCTTCGGGTTGGTTGACGGGGTGCTGACCGAGAACCCGTTGATATCGCGGGGCGGGGGGTACTGGCTGGCAACAGCCCTGCCCCATGACCCAATCACCGTGATCGGTTTCACGCCCGCCCACACCGTCACGGTTCCCCTGGCTGAGGGCTGGAGCGCGATCGGCGTGCCCGACCCGGATATCGGCTTCCCCTGGTCCGCCGTACGCGTCGTGTCTAGTGATACAACGCTCGCCTTCGGCGACGCCCTTGTCAGTGAGTACATCCAGCCCCAGTTTTACTGGTTCGTCGACCAGACCCCCAATCTCGTCAACACCGATGGAGACTACACTTACTCGGATGCCAACTGCGGTCACTCCACCGACAATCCCCTGGGGGGTTATCTCGCCCACGTATATCAACCCTGCACACTCGTCTTCCCGAGTCAGGGAAAATCTGCGGGATCGGGTCGCGTGCAGGGCTCCCTCTCCGATGCCCAGCCCGAGCGAAGAGCCCCCCCCCACCCGGAATGGACGATAGAGCTTACTGCCGCATCCAGCCATGACAGAGAACGCAGAGTGACCCTGGGCACCTGTTCCGGCAGCCGCGTGGGATGGGATCGAAGCGATGTGCTCAACCCCCCATTCTTCGTAGGCGGGCTGAGGCTATCGATCATCCAAGAGGGATGTAGCTGGAAGGAGTTCATGCAGGCCTACGACGCAGCGGATGCGCCGCGTCACGAATGGACGATCCGTGTCTCGGGAGACGATGATGTGGCCGCGCTGAGTTGGTCGGGAATCGCCCGGCTTCCCGAAGATCTGGGCATCTATCTCGTCGACCGGATTGCCGGACATGCTGTTGATATGCGATTGACGTCCACCCATGACTTCGTCCTGGCAGGTGGAGAGCGGACGCTTTCTGTCCTCGTCGACCCGTATCCCTACTCGGGTAATCTACTCTCTGTGTCCCGGACTGCCATCCACTCGATCGCACCGAATCCGGCCTTCGGCAGAGTGACGATTGACTATGAGCTGGGAAGGGCTGGGGCAGCGGATCTCCGGGTCTTCGATGTCACCGGTCGGCAGGTGGCGGTGCTGGACACAGACCTCAAGGATCGGGGAAACTACAGTTTGATATGGCAAGTAGACAGAGCGCATCTGGCACCTGGCATTTACTTTGCGCGACTTCGAAGTGGGACAGCAACTGATACTCGGCGCGTCTCACTGATCCGATGAAACGGAGGAGGCGAGCTCTTCCTGCAGCGTTCCCCCTTCGACAGGCGTCATGTCCAGGCCAGTTGCTGCAACATGATCGGGGAAGGAGTCTAGAAACATATTCAGGACAAGTTGCACTGCAGGATCCTCCGGGAACTCGGGAGATGAAGGGGAGATACGTGGGGAAGGAGACGCCTCTCGGCACCGAGAGCAGCCGTGACGCCCATGCCCGGCATCTCGACCACTACGATACGATCCTCGCGAGGAGCATCAAGGAGTGGGCTCATCGGTATTGAAAAGTGACGAAGTAGTCACGATCAGTTCGGGCGACACCAAACCTACTCAGGATTCCATGGTAGAAGATGTTCTCATGGTATCGATTGTAACGATTCACCGAGTTGACCGCGTTCCAGAGATTCCCGAGGTAGAACACTGAGAACACGCCTGTAGCAATAACCGGCAACGAATAGTTGCGGTCGCCCCGATCCCGCTCCACCACTTCGTACTTCCAAGCCAAGTATGAGACGCCGCCCAACAAGAAGCTGAAGGTTGCACTCTGAATGGCATCAAAATAGTGTCCCGCATATGCTTGTCCAAGACCGGGAATCGCTGCCGACATCATGAGTGCCGGCAGCCTGTGTTTCCGATCAAAGGATGGCCCCTTGCGTAACAGATTGGTGATCTCACTGGCAGTTGCTCCATATGCAAACTGCGAACCGTCTATCCATTCCAGCCGCTGCTTCGCCTCCTCAGGCCTGGCCTGCAGCACGTCCGCATAGGCCCAGAGAAACAGGACCCGATCCCGATACTGGACGTTCTGAACCAACGCTGCGTAGCGCTCCTCACATGGCGCGATGTCGGCACCAAACATGATTCCATGGCCATAGCGGTACGACACGAATTCCTGTAGTCGCCGATCGCGGGGGAAGTCCTCGGAGAATCTCTCGACCATGCGCTCCGCTTCAACAAACCGTCCTGCACCTATCGAGAGATCGAGCGCTCTGAGCCCTGATCGGATCCTTTTGTCTGGATCTCGAGCAAGCAGATAATGGGCAATGGCAAACAGATATGCTCCGTAGGTCTCCTCTGTCTCTTCGAACTCCTTGCTGAGCATCTCCAGCGTCGCGAGGGATGCGTCATCAGTCTGCGTCGCGGAGACATCTGCGACGAACGAAATCGAGGGCAGGATCAATGACCCGCCAATCGCAAGTACCAAGAACGTAGTTCGCCTCAGGAGGGTCATACGCACGCACCTCACCCTTGGAACCGACTATAGGAAAGTAGTGCTTACGTCGTCTGATATCCTCGTTCTCTCGCAGATACATTCTCTCCACGGTCATCAGCAAGCCCACCAGGGCGCCATACTTATGAATAGCCAAGAGGGAGTATGCAGAGCAACTCGGTAGGCAGCCACACTGCTGCCCCTGTATCTGGGACACACGACTCTTGTAGAGCAAGTATACGCTTGCGAGAGAGGACTTCCGAGTAGCCTCCTGCAAATCAGCTTCCAGGAGTTCCTCTACGCGATCGGCCTTGGGACCACAAGCAACCTCCCAACCCCAGGTGCTTCCTGACCCAGTACCGATCACGAATGCGGTCACAGAAGAAGGGAAGAACAGAATGAAGAGCAGGAACGGTGCATACAAGAAGCGCACTCTCACTGCGATCGAGCATCTCGGCGCGCTCGCCATCAGCGAACCCATACCATAGCAATCGACCTGAGATCCAGCAGCGGGGCGGTGCCTGGCAAGGCACCGTCCCCGTGGGGATTCCACCTATTTCCCTCTTTGTTGTTTCTTCCACTGCTTCTCAAGTGCCTTTGCGAAGTCATCCGCAACTCGCTCGAAGGTCTTTGCTCCCGATTCCATCCAGCTAGAAACCTTCTGCTTGAAATTCCCAGCGAAGAGCACGTCTCCCGACTTCTTGTCAATGAGCCGCAACTCAACGGTCAACTTCGCATTTCCGGCACCAAACAGTCCAATGTAGCGAACACAGCCACTACCCTTCTTGTATTCCAGAACTGCCCCAACAACCTCATAGCCGGCGTTCGGATCGCTGGCCATCACCGAAGCGAACACCTTCTTCTTGCCAAGCTTCTCCCGCAAGTAGTTCTTGAGCTTGCCAATGTTCTCTAGGCTGGGCCTATCCTCGGCAGCCATGTCGACAGGAAGACCGTCACCGATCTCCCCAATACTGCAATTCGCGGGCTGCTCAATCGGTTGCGTTAGATCTTGTGTTATTCTGTACTGGGCACACCCAGAAAGCGCTGCAAGAACGAAAACGACTGCGGTCATCCATGAAATCGATCTGTGCATGAGTCCCCCCCCTCGTCCAGAACGCCAGGTCCTCTGCTCTACAGCACTGCAGCCACGCCTGCCTTCAATCCGAAGACGAGCGCGTATTCCGCAGCGCCATAATAGCTATACTCGGATGTACTCGCCGTACCAACGAACACAAGGTCTGCTGCCGCGCCGAGTTGAATGCCGATCTTCTCCGATGCCATGAACATGATCCCACCGCCAACTGTCTGCGCGAACTTTGTTTCTGATTCATCGACAGGAATCCGTTCCGAGGCGCCATCGCCGTATGGATCCTTAACGGTGAAAGATCCATCGAGCGTGATGTTCAGAACGCCAATGCCAACGTAGCAGTAGTACATCTGTTTGCCGCCCGATTCCCAATCCGGCCACTTGAAGTACTGGGCAGACATCATGAAGCGCCAGGCACCTGCATTGAGATCATCGCCACCTATGACCACGTTCGGGATGTCCTCGATGGACGCTAGGTCGACGCCAAAGTTGCAGCGGGAGATCGTGCCGCGGAAGGCAATGTTCTTGACAACCGGTATGACCAGGTCGAGGCCGTAGCCCAGGCCGGAAGTCATGCCCTCAAAATATGTTCCAGTTGGGGCACTGAAGTTGGGTCCCACTCGTAGGAGGGTCTTGAAGGGATGCTCGATGGCGGGTTGTTCCGCCTCTGAGACAAAGGCAGAGCGGGTCTGCACGGGTTGTTCGTGTTCCCCAGTTAGGGACGGAGGCGTGGATCCCGACGTGGTCGTCTGTTCCGCCTCTCCGGACAATCTCGCGCTTGGATTGTAGTACTTGCCAAGGTACTTCTTGGTAACGTTGTTGCCAACAGGATCTATGATTTGATCGATCTGGCTGAAACTGATGGAGCGCTTTCTGTCAGCGTCGGTCAACGTGATGAGCTTGTACTGATTGTCGACCTTGAAAGAGACGTCACTGAAGATCGTGCCATCCTTCAAGATGATCTGGGATGCTTCGGCCGCCATGCTTGGAGAAGATGCAGCAAGAGTTGATAGCAGGAGTGCCAGGGCCATGGTGACTAAGCGACGCATTGCAGAACCTCCTTCGGCATCGGTTGAACGGGATGCCACATCGCTACTCGATGTCGGGGTGGACGAACTGGAGACCGCGCGAACACCTTAGATATGCCGTCCTAGCCTCCCATCGCGCACGCACTTGCGCCAACAGTACCGCAACAGCTCGAATGCTGAGCTGCATGGTAGCAAACGAGGAGAGCTGGCGCTCCCCCCACCGCCCCGCCCGCAAGACGCACAGTCTCGCTAACCTGTGACCACATGAAGGCAAGGTCGCACTCTGAACCCATCAGAGGCACACTAGGTGATGCCTCTCCCGGGGTCAACCGATTTGCATCACGAGGGGCTGATGCCCCGAACTTCCTGCAGAGAGAAGGTGTGGTCTGATCATCATCGGACTCAGATTACCTGATGATCAAGATGCGGCGAGTCTCTGCTCCCCCCGCAGCCTGGAGTCGCAGGAAGTACACGCCTGTCTCCAGGTCTCTGGCACGCGGGCAGGTGATACTGAAGCGCCCGGGGTCCACCACCTCCCGCCACACCCCCGCGGCATGTCGGCCATCCACGCTGAGAAGATCGATCCGAGCCGGCCCCGGATGTGCGATGGAAAACGAGACGACCAGTGGACCAGAGGAAGGATTGGGTGCAACCAGCTCGAAGCCTGTCTGACAGGCAACGTGGAGCTCGCCCTCCCAGGCCTCTGGTGAAATCACCACCTGGAATTCACGTGGAGTGCCTGCCAGCAAGAACTCGTACTCTCCTGCCGTGCGTAGCTCTACTGCCCGGGAGTTCCGCCGGTCGATCAAGTATGCATGAGCGGCCGGTGGGATCTCGTGTCCCCCTGACCAATTCAGCGTAGCCACCTCGGCATCCCCGCTCACCCGTAGCGTCCATGCGTATTCGCCGTCATCCGGTCCGCAGACGTCTCGTCGGAACTCCGGCCAGGGACGAGCGGCATCGTAGATGGCCAGCCGCACGTCAGCCCCACCGACCAAGGGAGGCTTCTCGACATCCCAGATGTCGTAGCCGGCATGAGCGCCGGTGCGCGCTCCGACCTCCACGCTGTCGCTGGCCGCTGCTCCCCCTGCCTGGAAGCTCAACGTCCAGCCCCCCGAACCCATGCCGGGCGGGTTCTCACCAAGTGGCCAACGAGGGCCCGGTGTTTCCGTCCGCATCGCCCTCGCATCTCCGGGAAATCGGAAGACGCATTCCTCTGTGGCAAAGACGAAGTACCCCCTCCAGGGATTCCCGGACGTGTTCCAGGAGCTAGGATCCTGCGTGATCCACTCTCCATTGTTCGTCCAGTCTGCACTTGAATCAGCGAACCAATGCACATAGGGCCGGACGGCAGCCGAGGAATCGCCGAAGGCCTTCTCACCTTCCTCACTCTGGACCGTGCAGCTCGCCCACGGGAAGGGCACCTCGTAGGCCGGCGGCCACCCCATCATGTTCCAGCCCGCCGTCAACAGAATCTCAGTTGCCGCGCCGACCTCTCTGCCCCGCATCTGAAGAGCTGACTCATGGGCAGCGAAGAACCAGTAGGCTGCGCCAGCTATGGCTACGGGGTTCTCGATGTAGCCGGTTCCGTCATAGATGTAGGCTTGCCAGCTATGGCTGCCGGGCGCCCCGAGCCCCTCGAATAGCTCAGAGATCCTACCCGCCGGGGGTTGCGTTACCGGTGGCGCGAACAGGATGTACCGCCCACCGGGAAGGCTGTGCTGACCGGCCGGAAGCTCCGTCCATGTCGTCCATCTCGCGTATTCGTCCCCAACCCCTGCTACTGGCTCGGGTTCGACATATCGTCTGATCTCAAGAGATGCGAAGTCAATGTCGACTTGACGATAGTAGAAGGAAAGGCTGTTGATATCAAATGCAGTCGTGTCGACGGCACTCATCGTCTTGCGCGTCGTGCCGTTGATATCGAGGCGTAGACGCTCGGGGGTGATGTAGGTTTCAAATGTGTACCAGCCATTGTCGTTGAACCAGCTTCCGGACCGTTTGCTCTGTGTCTGACCGCTAATCCTCTTCGCCACCCCGGTGTCATTGTAGTAACTTCCCGAAAAGTGAATGGAATAGCTGTTCCCGTCACTGCCAAGGAAATACACACCGCAACCAGCACCTTCAGCGTAGTGTCGAACCTTCCTATACCGAATCTTGGCGTACACGCCAGTACCAAGCTCGATATCCCGATCCATGCAGACCTTGCGGTTGTCGGTGTTCTTGATCTCGAGGCATTCACTGGCGGCGCTCCAGGTGATCCATCCCATAGCCTCATCAAGGCCGCCACATTTGAAGACCTCGTAGGGAGGAAAGAGATTTCCTGCGAAATGCTCGCAGTAGACTAGTGTGTGTGTTGGATCGGACGAACTTGTCGCCGTTGGATTTCCGTAGCGCAGGTAGATCGTAGTACCGCTCGTAGGAATGCTCGGTACCCATACGAGCAGTCGAGCTTCCACGCCAGGATCATAGCTTTCCAGCCAGTAGTCGAGCGGCTCGCCTGTCGCTGCAAAGAAGCGAAGATCACCAAAATCGGTCTTCATGTCCGGATCGTAGGACAAGACGACCCGGACCTGATAGTCGAGGATGTCCATGTCCGAGCCAGCGATGGTGATGGGTCGCTCAAATGACCATTCCTGAGCGGATGCCGGACCTGCAGCGATTGGAACGGCGCCAGCCAACAGAAGAGCAAGCAGTCGCCTCATCGAATCTCTCCTCACACTAGTCCGAACGTGAGCATGGGACCCTCTCCTCCTGTATGCGTGAATCAGTCGGCCAGGGCACCACGAGCCGACAATGACCTTGACACCGACCGCCGGTGACCTGCTCAGACGACGACCTTTCCGTCCTCAAGAAGAGTGCACCCGCCGACGAGCAATGTAGCTCCAGCCACGGCGTAGTCCACGTTTAACGACGAGCTGTTCTGCCCACCCATGTAGCGATTCTCTCCCAAGGCGAGAAACATTGCACCAAGGATATGTTCGTCCACCAACGTCCAGCCCATCGGCCGTCCCTCCAGGAAGGGGTTCAGTCCGAGGCCCAGGTGGCTCACTCGGCGCGAGTCGCCCGAATGGCGGTCCAGCATCGAAAGGAAGTCTCCCGCCTGCTCCGCCGGCTCAGCCGCGATGATCAAGCCTTGCTCGAAGTGCAGCACCAGCTCTGTGCCATTCGCGCCGGCTGGGAGGCAGATCGAACCGTCCACGGAGTCCTCCATAACCGTCGTGTAGATGGAGCCGGCAGGCAGGTTGGACACGATCGCACCCCTGCGGAGATCCTCCGCATCGACGGTGCCATCGTCAGCCAGCCACTCCCGGGGCCCTTGTTGGAGTCGCAGCTCCCATTTGCCACCGGTCCGCAGCGTGATGATGCCTCCGCTGTTCCCGGTGTGTTCGAGTACACGGGAGATCTGGACTCGGAGTCCTTCGGCTCCTGCAGCCAGAGACGGAAGCAACCGCCGGTCCAGGTCCCCTGCGGTGAGGCCAAGCTGAGCCGCTCGCCGCGCCGACGGGATGGCCACCAAGAGGTTGGGGACCTGCCGCGCCTCCTCTACGGAAGTTAACCGACTTGTAGCTTGCAACCATGCATCTCTGGCTGCTCGCGGGACATCGCCGGTGAAACTATCGTCGGTCAGTATGAGAATGCGATCGACCTGTCGCATCCATTCGAGCCGGTGTCGATCCCATTGAGCGAGGAGCTCTGGGTCGACCTCGCGCAACAGGCGGAGCTGGTAGTCGTACGGCATATACTCGACAAGTGGGACGGCTCCGACCCGCTCAAGCGCAAGCTGGGTTTCGTGAAACATCTCAGGTCGGTCCACACGCACCCGGAGCTGGACTAGCTCTCCGGCCTGAACACCGAGGCCCTGCACTGCACGTCCTGCAATCCGGTCCCACCGGGGTTCCACAGCTCTTGCCTCCTATGGTGGATTCTGCTTTGCGCTTGTGGCGTGAGCAGCGAAGACTTGCTTTCAAGGGAGCGGCATAGCACAGATCAGAATCCTGCTGCTCTGTTCTGGTCACGAGCCGCCGACACGACCCACCCAGAGAATGAGCTTGCTACTGTTCTAGCTAGTTCCCGTCTCAAAACCCTGAAA
>JAGMBO010000119.1 GCA_023129715.1 Candidatus Eiseniibacteriota bacterium
TTGTGTACGCCCGGCATGGGCGTGGACTTACGGGGTGAAAGTCCCCCGCAGGAGGACCACCGTCAGCCATGTTGACGCCAACTGCTAGCCAAAGGCAAGGGCCATCCCGCGAGGGCTGGTCTGAAGGAAGCCGGCGGCAAAGCTGCGAGCCGAGGAACACGAACGCCATAGAAGGCCGACATCCCCAGGGCGAGTCAGCACAACGTGACAAAGCCCGGTGGTCCGGGGGACACGGTAAATGGCGCGGTTGTGCAGTGACAGCCCACGTCCTTATCCGGGGAGATCTGCTCGACGAGCAGCCACCTGCCACGGGAGCCGGACTGAGGCCCGGGTCGAAAGGCCCGGACCATCCACCGGACCCTACCGCAGTCCTGGCAGCGCATCTCGGAGTAATCCGGGCTGTGATCGAGCAGGAGTCAGCAGAGGCCATAGTAGGTGCCGGGCTTGGAAGCAAGCCGACGCCGAAGGGCCGAACATGGTGAGCCAAGGAGGAGCCGTGAGCCGCTCGACATCGACGCTGAACCCGACCGGGGGAGCCGACTGCCGGCGCAGCGACACGCAGCCGTCCTTGCACGAAGACCTCATGGCGCGGGTGATGGACCGTGCGAACTTACAGAGAGCCTGGAGACGGGTGAAGGCCAACCGAGGCGCACCCGGCATCGACGGGACGACCCTGGACGAGTTCCCGGCCTTTATGCGATCGCACTGGCCCGCCATCCGCCAAGCCCTGCTGGAGGGCATCTATCAGCCGTCCCCGGTGAGACGAGTGAGCATCCCGAAACCCGCGGGTCGCGGGGTTCGACTGCTCGGGATTCCCACCGTAGTGGACCGGGTGATTTGTCAAGCCATCCAGCAAGTCCTGACGCCGATCTTCGATCCCGACTTCTCGGAGTCAAGCTTCGGCTTCCGACCCGGACGCTCCGCCCACGGAGCCCTCAGGCAGCTGCAGCAGTACCTGCGCGAAGGCCGTCGCGTCGCGGTTGATTTGGACTTGGAGAAGTTCTTTGACCGAGTCGACCCAGATGTCCTGATGGCCCGCGTCGCCCGCAAGGTGCGAGATAAGCACCTGCTGGCACTGATTGGTCGCTACCTGCGAGCGGGCGTCCTGGTCGGGGACACCATCCAGGCAACGGGAGTCGGAACCCCGCAGGGATCTCCGCTCTCGCCGTTGCTCGCCAACATCCTGTTGGACGACCTCGACAAGGAGCTGGAGAAACGCGGGCATCGTTTCGTCCGCTACGCGGACGATCTTCTGATCGTCGTCGGAAGCGTGCGCGCCGGTGAACGCGTCAAAACCAGCATCACAAGGTACCTGACCACGAAGCTGAAGCTAGTGGTCAACGAGCAGAAGAGCCGTGTGGCGCGGACCGACGAGTGCGTCTTCCTCGGATTCACTTTCCGGGGAACCAAGCTCCGCTGGTCCGACCGGGCCTTCGCCGACTTCAAGCACCGTGTCCGCCGACTGACGGGCCGGAGCTGGGGCGTGTCGATGGCCTATCGGCTCAAGCAACTCGCCAAGTACCTCCGAGGCTGGATGAACTACTTCGGCATCTCGGACTACTACCGGCCGATCCCAGAGATCGACTCGTGGATCCGCAGGCGAATCCGGATGTGCTACTGGAAGCAGTGGCGCCGGGCTCGCACGAAGGTCCGCAATCTGTTGGCTCTGGGTACGCGCAAGCGCGAGGCGATCCTGACAGCGATCAGTCGCAAGAGCTACTGGCATCTGTCAAAGAGCCTGGCGACGCAGACCGGGATGACGAATGCGTGGCTTGCGAACCAGGGGTTGATCTCAGTTCGTGACCGGTGGCTGAAAGCCCACGGCTACGCTTGAGATCGTCGTGTGCTCCATCACCATGAACCGCCCTGTGCGGACCCGCATGCAGAGGTGGTGTGGGGGCCGGGGGTCAGACGCCCCCGGCTACCCGATT
>JAGMBO010000012.1 GCA_023129715.1 Candidatus Eiseniibacteriota bacterium
GGCGCTCACGCGGCGGCAGCCGCTCGCGCGGCGGCGGCGGGCGAACCGCGCGGCGCCCACGCAAGACAGCACCGGCCTAGTCGAGATCCCCCACTGCCCGGGGCAGCCTGATCTCCTTCGCGCGCGCGGCAAAGAGGAAAACATCCTCGGGCTGCTCGTAGAAGAAGAAGCCCGCCGCCGTGAAGGACTCGAGCGCCACGCCCTGGGGCACCATGATATGCAGGCGGGTGGCCTGCAGCGCGTGGGCCCGCAGAATGGCGGCCGCCACGCAGGCGGGCGGCACCGCTCCATCGGGTGTCTCGATCCAACAGATCTCGCGCGAGCACTCGTGCTTCGTATTGCGCGCCAGGCCGAGCGAGTAGGGCCCACAGCGCAGGCTTACGACCTCGGGCAGGTAGCGCTCGCGATCGGCCAGGTCGACCGGCAGGAAGAGCCAGTCGTTCCAGGCGTAACCCCGGGCGGGCAGCCGGTCCTTCCCCACCGAGACCGCCGCGCAGTCGATCCCGCTCGCCCAGGCAACGCCCTGCTCCACTTCGGTCAGTTCCAGATTGGTAAAGGCCGCAATGCGCCGGAATCCCAGCACCTCATTGATCCGGATCGAGCTGCGATTGCTGAAGTAAGTCGAGAAGAGCAACTCCTCGAACCCCTCGTCGCACGCGCGGCCGATGACGTGGCGGGCCATTCGATGTCCGAGGCCCCGGCCCTGGTAGGCGGGATCGACGCGGAGCGTCTCGAGCCAACCGCGGCGCTCATCGAGTGACACCAGCCGCCCGCAGCCGACCACCTCTCCGTCGAGAAGCATGGCGACGAAGTAGGCCCGGGAATCACGCACCCAGCGATCGAAGACCGCCGGCAGGTAATCCTCGCCTTCCCAGATCTGCTTGGCGATCGCCAGGAGCCGGTCGCGATCGGCGACCTGGACGGGGCGGAAGGTAATCGTCGGTGTCTCAGACATCGTCTTCGAGCCTCAACCCCGCGGAATCAATGCGGGATCGTATCCTAGCCGCCTTGGCGCAGGCACGCAATACGCTGCTCGTTGTGTTCGCTGCTCGTTGTGGGCTGCTCGTTATGATAGTATCGTCGACAGTAGACTTCCCAAGCTTACCGCGGTTTCATGCTCCGGAGGTGCGCCATGCGAACCCACCTCGAACCGACCTTCCGGCCGACCCGCCCCCGGCACGATCGGCAGGCGCACCAGAGTCCTCTCCTGCGGGTCATCCTGCCGGACGTCCGCCAAGTGCTCCTGCTGCTCATCCTGCTGCCCGCCTTCTCCGGCACAGCGCCCATGGCCGACGAGGTTCCCCTCCCGGCAACACCCGACTGGCAGGGGACGCTCGAGCGCGCTGTCGGCGGACTCGCCTGGGGGGATGCCGATGGTGACGGAGACCTCGATCTGGCGGTCGGCTGCTACTACGCCAATGCCTACCCGCCGATCACCGAATGGAAGAACTACATCTACAGCAATGTCGGCGGAACGCTCGAGTCCCTGCCGAGCTGGACCTCCGCTGACGAACGCAGCACCGCGGATGTCCGGTGGGCCGATCTCGACGGGGACGGCCGGCCCGACTTGATCGCCGCCAACGGGTACGACAATCTCGCGCCGAGTGTCATCTACTTCAACGGACCGGGCGGGGTCGCCACGACCCCGGGATGGACCGCCGCCGATGCCACCTGGACCCTCGGCGCGGCCGCCGCGGATGTCGACGACGACGGCGATCTCGACGTCGCCTTCGCCAACCAGGGGCGCTCGCTCGATCCCTATCGTCCGGTCTCGCTCTTCTACAATACCGGCAGCACACTCGAGACCTCGCCGACCTGGACCTCCGCCGACCCGGCAATCAGCAACGTCGTCGCCTGGGGCGACGTGGATGGCCTGGGTAGAACCGCGCGCAGCGCCCTGTTCACGGGAGATGGAGCACGCCGCGTGTTCCATGTCGCTCTCCTCCCGCTGGAAGAGCCGGTCCGTGTCTCTGTTGATGGGATCCCGGTGAGCGGGTTCGCCTGGGAGCGAATCGCAGGGTGGGTCTCGCTCCCCAGCGCGCCTCCGCCCGGCGCTGCGGTCGTCGTGGGCTACTACAACTCGACCACCCCCGACCTGGCCGTCTCGCGCTGGACCGGATTCGCCAGCGGCATCTACCACAACACCGGCGGATCGTTGGAGTCTCTCCCGGGCTGGACGGTCGCTGACGAGGGCCGCTCGGAGAAGGGCATCGGCTGGGCGGATGTCGACAACGACGGCGATCTCGATCTGGCGATCGGCGCCTCAAGCGATGCGACCCGGCTCTACGCCAACCAGGGCACCGGCCTGGATGCAACCCCGGTCTGGCAGGCGCAGGCTGCCTATTTCGGCTGCCAGGATCTCGCCTGGGGAGATGTCGATGCTGATGGAGACCTCGACCTCGCCACGGTCCACTTCGGCAATGGACATGCCCGCGTCTATCTCAACGAGGCCGGGACCTTGACGGACGAACCCTGCTGGTTCTACGACTGCTCGTCATCGGCGACCGCGATTGCCTGGGGAGATATGAACGGCGACGGCCGACTCGATCTCGCGGTCGGCACCGCACGCCAGCCGCCGATGGTATTCCTCAACACGCTGCCGCCCGCGGGCATCGCCGAGCATTCCGGGATCTTGGCCCTGCAACTGATCCTGCGGCCCCAGCCCTGGCGCGCCCCGGGCCGGATCGGGTTCCGGCTGCCGCCGGGCAGCGAGGGGCGTCTGTCGATCCATGATCCCACGGGGAGGTGCGTGCGGTGGTTGCCACTCGGGAGTCTTCGTACAGGCAGCCGCGGGATCGACGAGATCGACTGGAATGGGCGCGACGGCGATGGGCACCGGCTACCGGCGGGTGTCTATCTCGTCCGCCTGCAGGCGGCGGACCAGCAGGTGGCGCGGCCCCTGCTGCTCGTGGCCCCCTAGCGGCCGGCTCAGAGACTGCCGCCACCCGCCGAGCACCGGTCGCCGCGTACGAGGGATGCGGGATCGGACATCGTGCGACCGGGAGTGGTGGTCATGCGGCGCGGTCGAGTTCGAGATCGAGGAGCGCCCCGCGCAGGCGGGTGAGCTCCCGCTCCAGCGCATCACGGGCCTCCCGCGCTGGTTCCAGGTCGCCTTCGGCGGCGAGTCGTTCGAGACGCGCCGCCGCCGCCGCCGCGTCGTGCGCGGCGAGATTCCCCAGCGCGCCTTTCAGCCCGTGGGCCGCCTCTCGCAAGGCGGAGGCATCACCCTGCTCGAAGGCCACGATGATTCTCTCCTGGAGGTTCGCCGATTCCGTCAGGAAGACCTCGACTAGGGCGCGCAGCAGTTCGTCGTCTCCGTCGATTCTCTCCCTCAACTCGACGAAGTCGATCGGGACCGTGAGCTGGTCAGCAGAACCCGCATCACCGGGCGCCGAGTCCTCCTCGCGCGCCTCCTGCGCTTCAGTCGACGTGGAGGCTTCCGCGGTCACACGGGGCTCAGTCGACGTGCAGGCCTCCGCAGCCACACGGGCCTCAGTCGACGTGCAGGCCTCCGTGGCCGCGCAGGCTTCAGTCGACGTGCAGGTCTCCGTGGCCGCGCAGGCTTCAGTCGACGAGCAGACCTCCGTTGCCGCGCAGGCTTCCGCCGCCGCGCAGACCTCCGTGCCCGTGCAGGCTTCCGCCGCCGCGCAGGCCTCCGTGGCCGCACTCGCCTTCGGCGTAGCCCCCGCCCCATCCACTCCTCGGACGACAATCCGCTCGATCATCCGGAAAAGGTCTTCGGATTGGATCGGCTTCGGGAGGTACTCGTCCATCCCCGCCTTGAGGCAGCGCTCTCGATCGCCTCGCATTGCATGGGCGGTCATCGCCACGATCGGCGTGTGTTTCCCCTTGCCCGCCTCTCGCTCGCGAATCTCGCGGGTCGCCTCGAGGCCGTCCATCTCCGGCATCTGCACATCCATCAGAACCAGATCGAAGGGACGCCTCTCGAGCTCCTCGATGGCCTGTTTCCCATTGGACGCCACCACGACTCGGTGACCACGCTTCTCGAGCAAGCAGACGGCGAGCTTCTGATTCACCAAGTTGTCCTCGGCAAGCAGGATCTCGCAGCTGCGCCGACCTTGGCGAAGCGAATGGCGCGTCACCAGTGGAAGTGGCGCCGCCGGCAGGGTCGTCCCCTCGATCACCATCAGAATCGTATCGAGGAGATCGGATTGCTTGACCGGCTTGGTCAGATAGGCGGAGATGCCCAATTCCCGACAGCGGGCGGCGTCACCCCGCTGGCCCGCCGAGGTCGTCAAGATCAACTTCATGCCGTGGAACTCAGGCACTTTGTGTACGCGCTCGGCCAGGTCGAAGCCGGTCAGGCCGGGCATCATGGCGTCGAGAATCACCAGTTCGAACGGCTCCGGCGAGCCGCTGGCGGTCCACAGGGCGGCGAGCGCCTCCTTGCCGCCTGCCACGGAAGTCGGCGTCATCCGCCAGCCACGCAGCATCTCCTCGTAGACCTTGCGGTTGGTCGCGTTGTCGTCGACGATTAGGACGCGCAATCCACTGAGACGCTCGCTGTCGCGCGCATGGCGGGGAACGGGCGGGTTCTTGCAGCGGGTGAACGGCAGGGTAAAGTGAAACGTGCTGCCCCGCCCGACGATGCTCTCGAGCCAAATGCGGCCGCCGAGAAGGTCGACCAGCCTCGAGGAGATCGCCAGCCCGAGACCGGTGCCGCCATACTTGCGCGATGTCGAGGCATCCGCTTGCGAGAAGGCCTCGAAGATCTCTGCCTGCTTCTCGGGCGGGATGCCGATCCCGGAATCGCTGACCGTGAAGTGGAGAACCAGATCATCGCCGCTCTGTGATTCAACGCCGACCTTGACAACGATCTCACCTTCATCCGTGAACTTGACCGCATTGCCCACCAGGTTGACGATCACCTGCCGCAGGCGTCCCGGGTCTCCCACCAGACCCTCGGGAACGACGGGCTTGATCTGCAGGGCCAGTTCGAGCCCCTTCTGGTGCGCCCGCAGGGCCAGGGTCTTGACCGTGTTCCCGAGACCGTCGCGCAGCATGAAGGGGGTGGACTCGATTTCCAGCCGCCCCGCATCGATCCTCGAGAAATCGAGAATGTCATTGAGCAGATCCAGCAGGCCGACGGCCGATGTGCAGACGGTGTCGAGATACTCGCGCTGCTCGCTCGAGAGATCGGTACTGAGGGCCAGTTCGGTCATGCCGATGATCGCATTCATCGGCGTGCGGATCTCGTGACTCATGTTCGCCAAGAACTCGCTCTTTGAGCGATTGGCCCCCTCGGCTCGCTCGCGGGCCTCATTGAGCTCGGTGACATCGATGAAGGACTCGATCCCCATGATGACCCGCCCCTCGTCGTCGCGGACCAGATCGGCATTCTTCAGCACCGTCAGCTCGCGCCCCGCCTTGGTCTTGATCTGACAGGGATACTTCTCGATGGGATTGGCGCGATCGGGGTCGAGCAGAACGCAATTCTCCCGGCAGCCGCCGCCGGCCAGCATCTGGCAGTGCCGGCCGATGACCTCCTTGGGCTTGTAGCCGAGGATCGCACAGAACTCCTCATTGACACTGGTGATCGTCTGCTGCGCATCAACGGTGAAGATCGCCGTCGCCGCGGTGGCGAGCAGTCGCTGCTGGAGCTCGCCGCCCGCCTGGAATTCCACTTCGGCGCGCTTGCGCTCGGCGATCACCGCCTCGAGCCGTCCATTGGCGGCCTGCAGCTCGCGCTGCGATGCCTCGAGCTCGCGGTTGCGTTGTTTGCCCGTCTCGATCGCCTCGGCGGCATCGCGCAGGGAAGCCCGCAGTTCGTCGCGCAGGGTGAGCAAGTCGATGAGATGGCCGTCGTCCGAGAAGTCAGTGAAGTCGAGTTGGGCGAGTTGGTCGCGGCCTTCCACATCGGGAAGCGCCAAGAGGACGAAGTCCTCTCCGGCGGCGACCCAGCGGCCCCGTAGCGGCAGGGGCTCGGCGCCGCTCAGAAGGGAGAACCCCTGGGGTCTGCTCAAGATGCCGGCGACTCGTTCGCGCGTCAGCGGGGCGGGCAGATTGCGCAAGCCAATCAACTCGTGTGCCGGGCGCCCGACGGCCTCCGGCATCCGGCGCTCAATGGCGGGACTCACCCAGCGGATGATCCCCTCTCCGTTCATCGCCACGATGAACGGCAACGTCTCGACGAGCGCGGGGAGATCGAGGCGCGTCAACGCACGGCCATCACTCATTGGAACCGGACCTCCATGACGCAATGCGGGGCACCCTCTCGGGCGCAGGCGGTCTCGACGACCTCCAGGGGCTCTTCGAAGAGCTCACCGACGCCGAGAATCAAGCCGCGCAACACCGGACAAAGCCCGCGCTGCGAGTGGTAGTGCATGCACAGGGTCCCGTCAGGCACTTCTTCATAGGTGAACACGGGAGGCGTGGCACTGGGCGCATTGCGGGTTACCTGCTCGTGAACACGATTCATGTTGAGCAGGAACTCGCGTGCCGTCTTTCCGGCAAGCTGGTAGAAGGTAGGGTAGGAATCGCGGCCCGTGTTCGGCACCCAGAACTTGCCGAACTCGACGAGCAGGGTATCGACAGGAATCCCAAGTGTCTCGGAAGCCGCCCCGGCCAAGGCGACGGTGAGCTCGTCGGGATAGTCCTCACTGATCGCGAAGAAGGGTTCCGCACATTGCGCCCGCGATTTGATCTCGGCCCAGGCATCGGCGCCGAACCGGCCTTCGATCAATTCTTGGATTCCCTTGTTGATGACGCCTTTCATCTCTTCTCTCCATCCGTGCCGCCGGCCAGTCCCGGGCCGTGTGCGGGTCTCCCGGCACTGTGCGGCCCAGAGACGCGGTGGCTCACTCGCAGTTCGCAGCCCTATCGCCCCTGCACGCTCCACGGCGGGAGGTGCCCCTCTCATCCTCTATCGGCGCAAGGAACTGCGACGGTGCGTGAAAAAAAACTTCCCCAGGTGCGGCGGACGGGACAGGAGCGCGGCGGCAATCAATCCTAACTAATTGACTAGTAGCTAGTTAGGACCCTGCTCGGGCGAGGGGGACGTCTCGCCGCGCCAAGCCTGCAGCAAGGCGATCTCCCGGTCGGCCCCGAGCCCGGCGCGCAGCTCGGTGCCGGGGGGTCGCGAGAGATCCCAGGCAACGGTTTCCCAGGCGGTCTTGCGCAAGGGCCGGAAGGCGAGGCCGGCACGGATCGCCCGGCGACAATCGATCCGATCCTCGGCATGCGGGATCCAGAGGGGCATCTCGGTGAAGGGCACCACGCCGTGGCGCAGCAGGAACTCATCCGTAACCCAGACGAATTCGCCGACACTGTCACTCGCCTCCCGGCAGGTCTCGAGCACCTCCTCCATCGTCAGAGGCTTCTCCGGACCGGTGGCGTTGTAGACCCCGGTCCGCCCCGTGGTGCTCATCACCAGCAGCCAGGCGGCAAGATCACGAACGTCGATGATCTGCACACTGCGGCCAGGCCGTCCCGGGGCGAGGATCGAGCCCCCATGGGTGACCCGGCGGGGCCAGTAGGTGAAACGGTCGCTCAGATCGTGGGGTCCGACGATCAGACCGGGCCGTACGATCAGCGTGCGTCCCGGCAGCTCACCCTCGGCGGCTTGCTCGCAAAGGGCCTTCAGGGGACCGTAGGTCTCGGCGGTGAGCTGCTCGGTCGACTGATCCTCAAGAGCCACGAGCGGCGCGGTTTCATCAACGTCCCGGGCAGCGGGGTCGCGGTAGACGGAGATGCTGGAGACGAAGGTGTAGTGTCCGACGCGTCCGGAGAGCAGACGCGCCGAGTCGCGCACCAGCCGCGGAAGGTAGCCGGAAGTGTCGACGACGGCATCCCACTCGCCCGCCGCGAGTGCGTGCAGATCACCGTCGCGGTCGCCGTGCAGGTGTGTGGCTTTGGGAAAGAGGTGGGGATTGTGGCGCCCACGATGAAAGAGGGTTACCTCGTGGCCCCCTTGAAGCGCCGCCTCGGCCAGGTGGCGGCCGAGAAAGATCGTCCCGCCTAAAATGAGCAACCGCATGGTTCGCGTTCCTTCCCGTTTCGGCTTCACTCGCGACGCAGCGCCTGCACCGGATCGACGCGCGCCGCCCGCGCGGCCGGCAGCAGGCCCGAGAGGAGACTGACGACCACGCCGAAGCCGATCGCCGCAGCGGCGAGGCCGGCGGTCATCACGAAGAAATCGATCGGGGGATTGCCCTGGGAGACGAGCAGGCGGCCGACAATCAATGAGAGGATCCGCGAGACCCCCCAGCCGAGCAGCCACCCCCCCACCGAACCGAGCAACCCGATCAGCCCCGACTCGACCAGAAACAGCCAGCGGATCTGGCTGTCGCGTGCCCCCAAGGACTTCAGAATGCCGATCTCACGCACCCGCTCGAGGATCGACATGACCATCGTGTTGAGGATCCCGAGCGCCGCGACGGCCAGAGCGACGATCCCGACGACACCGACGATGATATCGAAGATCAGAAACGCGCGGCGCATGCGCGCGAACTCGGCGGCAAAGCTGAGCACCTGGAGACCGCGGGCCTCGATCGCCTCGCGCACAGCCTCTGCATCGGCGCGTTGATCGAGCGTGACGACCGCCAGCGGATACCCCGCACCCGCCCCCGCGCTCATGCGGGCCAACAGCTCGATCGGATTACTGAACCCGAGTCGATCGAGACCGCCGGCGATCCCGGAAGGCACGAGGGCGTCATGGAGGCGAAAACCCCACCCGCGCTCGACCTCGATGACTCCAACGACGGCGAGCCGACACCGGTTCTCGCCCAGGCGGGAGAGGTAGAACTCGCTGATTCCCTGCCCGAGGGCACGCAGCTCATCCGGCAGGCGCTCGTCTTCCAGCATCGGGCCGACGAACTCGCGCACCAGCGCGCCCCGACCCGCCGCCTGCAGGGTGATCGTATCGCCGACAATCGAGTCCGGCGCCGCCTCCCACGCGCGCAGCACCCGGTCACTCAAGACGATCTCGGGAACCGAGTCGGCGGTGAAGAACCGCCCGGCGAGGATCTTTCTGACACCGCGCTTCTGCCCGAAGCTCGCGGGCAGCGCCTGCGCGGTGACCTCGCGTTCCTGCGAACCCCAGACGAGCCGGGCATCGAAGGTATCCTGCGGATAGACGTGCACGACTCCCGGCAGGGCGGCAATCGCCTCGATGGCGGCATCGTCGAGAATGACAATCGAATCGGCAGCGCCTCCGGTGTCTTCCCCAACCACCTCGGCTGCAGCCGCGGAATCGTCCGGATCCTCCCCATCGACCACCACCCCGGGTCCCCCACTCGGACCGCCCGGCATGACATGGAGGGTATTGAACAAACCCAGCTCACGGAACTCGGCCGACACGTTGCGCTGCAATCCGAAGGCGAAGGAGAACATCGTCACCAAGGCGCCGATACCGATCGCAACGCCCGCCACGGTCAGCCCCGTGCGCAGCTTCATCCGCCAGAGATTGCCCGCCGCCATGCCGAGGAATTCCCCTAGCATCGGCCCTCCGCGGTGGGTCCGACCTCCCGATGGGTCGTCTCGCGCACGATTCGCCCGTAGCTCATCTCCAGCGTGCGGTGGACCGCCCGCTGCGCCAATTGCTGATCGTGGGTGACCACCACGATGGTCAGGCCCGCGGCGCTCAGTCGGGCAAACCACTCGGCCAGCCGGGCGGAGTTCTCTTGATCGAGATTCCCGGTCGGTTCATCGGCCAGCAGGAGTCGGGGGCGTTTCGCCAGCGCCCGGGCAAGCGCCACGCGCTGCTGCTCGCCGCCGGAGAGATCTCCCGGACGGTGGTGCAGGCGGTCGGCCAGGCCGAGCTCGGTCAGCGTCTCTTCGGCGCGGCGGAGGCGCTCACGCGCGGGGAGTCCGATGAAGAGCATGCCGAGGGCGACATTCTGAAGTGCGCTCTGGTGAGGAATGAGATTGAAGGACTGGAAGACCATCCCGATCCAGCGCGCACGATACTCGGCGATGCGGGCAGGCGGCATCTCGGTCAGCGACCCCGCGGAGGTCTCGATGCTGCCCGCGGTCGGGTGATCCAGTCCGGCAAGGAGATTGAGCAGCGTCGACTTGCCCGAGCCGGAAGCTCCAACGATGCGGACATGCTCCCCCGAACGCACATGGAAGTCGACGCCGTCGAGCGCCCGGATCTCCTCCCCCCCCAACCGATAGACTCGCGTCAGCCCCTTTGCCTTCAGCATGCCGGATCTTGGTCCGGCCTCAGGGGTCGGTGCAACCCACGATCCACCAATGCATGAGATGTCGCAACCCACGACCCACCGGCGCACGAGATGTCGCAACACTCGATCCACCGACGCATGCGATGTCGCAACCCTCGCCGTCCCGATTCCGTATCAGGGAATGCAGGGCTCCTCTTGCATCTGGCATCCCCCAGGTCGGTGCGCCCCCTTGCCCTTGCGGGCCGGGGGGCGTGCCTGGTATCTTGTTGTTCATATTGTCCTTACATCTGGAGGCGACATGGGGACTCACTTGTTCAGCGCATCGAGAACGATCCGGACCTTGCTTCTGGCACTCGGTGTCGCGGCGGGTCTGTCGGCAGCCGGCAACGCGGTCGCCCGGCCGGGATACCTGCGCTACCCGGACATCCATGGAGAGCGCGTGGTCTTCGCGGCCGAGGGGGATCTCTGGCTCGCCTCCCTGGATGGCGGCGACGTGCGGCGCGTCACCTCCCACCCGGGAACCGAGAGCTATCCCCGCTTCTCCCCCGATGGCGCATGGATCGCCTTCTCCGGCGACTACGACGGAAACCGTGATGTCTTCGTCATGTCGGCCAGCGGCGGAGAGCCACGCCGTCTCACCTGGCACCCCGGGAGTGACTATGTCGTCGGCTGGACCCCCGACGGCTCGCGGGTCATCTTTCGCAGCCGCCGCCACTCACCCCACGGCGACGACGAGCTCTTCTCGATTCCCTTCCGGGGAGGCGATCCTGAGAAGTTCCCGCTCGGACGGGCGAACTGGATCGACATCGATCCCGCCACCGGCAGGTACGCCTTCACGCGCAATTGGGGAGGCGGTACCTGGAAGCGTTACCGCGGCGGGACGGCGCCTGAGATCTGGGTCGGCGATCCCGCGCCGGCCGACTACGCCCAGGTGACCGACTTCGATGGCCTCGATCTCTATCCGATGTGGCATGGAGGACTGATCTACTTCCTCTCCGACAAGGGCGGCACCAGCAATCTCTGGTCGATGCGGCCAGATGGGAGTGAACGCAAGCGCCTGACCCACTTCGACGAGTGGGACGCCGACCGGCCCGCCATGGGGCCCGAGGGGCGCATCGTCTTCTCGCTCGCCGGTGATTTGCACCTCTATGATCCCGGCGCGGATCGCGAGAGCACCCTGCGCATCGATCTGCCCAGCGAGCGCGTGCTGACTCGCCGGCGATACCCCGATCCCGCCCGCTACGTGACCGAAGCGACCCTCGCGCCCGACGGCGAGCGCGTCCTCGTCGTCGCGCGCGGCGAGATCTTCTCGATCCCCGTCGAGGAGGGCCTGACCCTCCCCCTCACCCGCGGCAGCGGAGCGCGCGAGTGCCGTGTCGGCTTCGGCCCCGAGGGCAAGCGGGTGATCTACGTCACCGACGAGAGTCATGATGAGGCGATCGTCTCGGCCGATGCCTGGGGCCGGGGAGAGGTCGAGGTGATCAGGGCGCCCGGGAAGGGCTGGCATTTTCCGCCGCGCTGGTCACCCGACGGTAAGTGGATCGCCTACGCCGATATGACCCAGAGGCTCTATGTCGTGCCGGCGGAGGGAGGACGCCCCCGCGAAATCGATCACTGCGAGGCCTCCGAAATCCGGCAATACACATGGAGCCCCGATGGGCGTTGGCTCGCCTATGCAAAGAACAACGAGATCTATTACAGTTCGATCTTCATCTACGACGTTGTCGAGGATGAGGTCCACCAGGTAACCGACTGGACCACCGATGACCGTGACCCCGTCTGGGATCCGGAGGGTCGCTACCTGCACTTCCTCAGTGATCGCACGATGAACCCGGTCGTCGACTGGTTCGATTTCGAGTCGATCATCACCGAACCCTCGCGGCCCTACCTGCTCTTGCTGCGCCCCGACGTCGAGAACCCCCTCGCCGAAACCGCCGGGATCCCTCCCGGAGATGACGAGGAGGACGACGAGGCGGCAGAGAAAGACAGCGACGAGGATGAAAGCAAGGATGAGGGCACGGGCGAGAGCGATGGCGGCGGCCAGGCCGACGGAGAGGAGGCCGGCGCGGAGGATGAAGAGGAACTCACGCCGGTCGAGATCGAATTCGAAGGACTCGCCGATCGCATCCTCGAGCTTCCCGTCGAACCGGGACGCTACGACGGACTCGCGGCGACCGCGAAGAAGATCTTCTACGTCTCCGCTCCCGTCGAGGGGCTCGTCGGAGCCTCCCCCTTCGGCGATGAGGAGGAACCGAGCGCAACCTTGATGGCCTTCGATCTCGAGGAGCAGGAGGCCGACGTCTTCCTGGCGGGTGTCGCCGGATTCGAATTGCAGCCCGAGGCGGAGAAGATGCTGGTCTTCAAGGGCCGCGGCCGGATCTACGTGGTCGGCGCCGAATCGCCGCCGGGCAGCGATCTCTCCGACTCCCAAGTCTCGCTCGACGACATCGTCATCGAGCTCGATCCTCAGGATGAGTGGGAGCAGATCTACTTTGAAGCCTGGCGACACATGCGTGACTTCTACTGGGACGAGGGGATGCATGGCCTCCACTGGGAGGGGATCCGCGACCAATACGCCAGCCTCCTGCCGCGCATCGGGGAGCGGGCCGAGTTGCGCAGCATCCTGGCCGACATGATCGGTGAGCTTTCGACCGGCCACACCTATGTCTGGGGCGGGGATCAGGGACGCGATGTCCCCCGCTACCCGACGGGTTTGCTCGGCGCGCGGCTCGCCCGTGAGGGGGAGGTCTTCCGCGTCGAACAGATCTATCGCGGCGGGCCGCCCGACCGCGTGCGCTCGCCCCTAGCCGAGCCGGAGGTTGCCGTCGAGGAGGGTGACTACATCCTGGCCGTCAATCTGCAGCCCTTCTCTTCCGACCTGCCGTTCGAGGCGAATCTGGAAAACCTGGCGGGCAAGGAGGTCTTGCTCACGGTCAACGAGCGGCCCGAGATGGAAGGTTCTCGCCAGGTCGTCGTCACGCCCCTGCGCGGCGAGCGCGATCTGATCTACACCGACTGGGTCCGGCGCAATCGCGAATACGTTGCCGAGAAGACCGACGACAAAATCGGCTATATCCACATGCCGGACATGATGGGTGATGGACTCGCGACCTTCGATGCCTGGTTCTATCCGCAGCTCATCCGCGAGGGCATGGTCGTCGATAGTCGCTGGAACGGCGGCGGGATGGTCTCGCAGCTGATCCTCGCGCGCTTCCAGCGCCACATCATCAGCTGGGATCGCGACCGCCACGGCGGCGTCTCGACTTATCCCTGGCGGGTGCTCAACGGACCATTCGTCGTGCTGACCAACGAACACGCCGGCTCCGACGGCGACATCTTCCCCGCGGCGGTACAGCTCGCCGGCCTGGCCCCCGTGATCGGCAAGCGCTCCTGGGGCGGTGTGGTCGGCATTCGCGGCGGCATTCCGCTGGTGGACGGCGGAGTTTTCACTCGCCCCGAGGGCGCCTGGTGGGATCACCGGCGGGGCTGGGGCCTCGAGGGGCGCGGGGTTGAGCCCGACATCGTCGTCGAGAACTTGCCACAGGATCTCGCCCGCGGGATCGACGCCCAGCTCGATCGCGGAATCGCGGAGGTGTTGCGCCTCCGCCGCGAGCGCCCTCCGCTGGAGCCGAAGTTCGGCCCGGCGCCCGATCGCAGCCGCAGGGCCTATCGCGACGAGCAGTAGCCCGGGCGGCCGGTTCTCTGCCGGAAATGCCCGAGGGCAGATGCGGTTCAGCGTTGGACGCGGCTCAGCGTTGGATGGGACTCAGCGTTGGATGTGGCTCAGCGTTGGATGGGACTCAGCGTTGGATGGGGCTCAGCGTTGGATGGGGCTCAGCGTTGGATGGGGCTCGGGGTATCTGGCTCCCGCCCCTCACTGCGCGCGGTGAACAGCCGCCGCGTCACCCGCCGCAGTAGTTCGAGCAGGAACCGGGGACGCAGGAGCAAGTAGGCATAACGGCGGAAGAAGATGTGGGGGTGATAAAGCAGCGGCCGCAGGTACTGCAGCGTCCAATTCTTGTTGACCAGAGTGGTGATCTGCTCCGCGGTGAATTCCTCAGTACTCACCCCCCCGCCCACGGGTCGAGGAGTTCTGGGTGAAATTGAAGTCTTCCGGAATATAGCCCTGCGCCTTACACGTCTCGTAGGCGGGCGTCCCGGGCAGCGGGAAGAAGGCGAATAGATTGGCGGCCTCCAGTCTCAGGCTCTTAACGAAGTCGATCGTCTGATGGATCTGCGCCATCGTCTCGCCCGGCAGGCCAATCATGAACAACGCATTGTGGCGGATGTCGTACTTCTGGACTATGCGGACCTTCTCGACCGCATCTTCCAGCTTCAACGGCTTGTGCATGATCTTGGTGAGCACCTCTTGTGAACCCGATTCGAAGGCCAGCACGATCTCGCTCACCCCGCTCGCCTTCATCAAGCGCACCAACTCCTCGTCCAGCGTCCAGACGGCCAGTCCATTGGGAGCGCTCCAACGGATCTTGTATCCCCGATCGAGGATGCCCTGCAGAATCGCCTTGGCCCGGGGCACATCGGCGGTGAAGTTGTCGTCCTCAATGTGGAACTCATCGATTCCGTACTTCTCAATGCATTCTCCGATCTCGTCGAGCACGTTCTCGGGGCTGCGGTTGCGCAACCGCTTCTGGACCCCCCAGAAGATGGTCGATGAGCAGAAGGTGCACCGCGATGGACACCCGCGCCCGGTGAAGAACGACGTGCTGGAGCATCCATGGGCGAAGACGATGTGGGGCACATTGATCTCCGCATAGCGCTTCATCGGCATGAGGTCACGCGCGGGAAAGGGAATCCCATCGACGTCCATGATCGACGTCGTCATCGGCTGAACGACGATGGAACCATCCCGGCGATAGGCGAGCCCATCGAGCTCAGCCAGCGATGCGCCCGTCTCGATGGCTGTCAGCAGCTCGCGCAGGCGTTGTTCCCCCTCGCCGAGGACGATGTAGTCGATGTCATCTCCGGCCGGGCGCGCAAAGCACTCCTCGGCAAGGAAGGTCGGGTGATTGCCGCCGACGATCGTGACGATACGCGAGTCGATCTTCTTGGCGAGGGTCGCGATCTCCTCGACCACCGGATAGGTCGGCGAGAAGGGGCAGGAGATGCCGACGACATCGGGAGTGAAGGCCCGGATGCGTTCGGCGATCGCATCCATGGAGAGCCCATAGCGGAAGAACCCGTTGATGTCGTCTTCTTCGTGCTCGTACCCATCGGCGCTCGCATCCAGGACCGCCACCTCGTAGCGATCCCGGATGTAGGCCGCCAGGTAGCTGACGCCCAGGGGCATCTGACAGAACTTGAGTGATTCGCGCGCGATGCGGATCGGCGGATGGATGAGAAGGACGCGCCTCACCTGACGGCGAGGAACATCTCCCCCCGCGCTCTGCTCTGGCATCCAAGCCTCCCGGGAAAACGCACGCCCGGGCTCTCCGAAGCGAGCCCGGGCAGCAGCAAACTATTTATTGTACCAGACCGCCGGCCGGCTTCACATTCAGAGGCATCGGCGGGCGCTGGCAGCGGCCGTCCCGGATCGGCCGTGGCAGCCTTTGTGGAACCCTCGTTGCACCGCCCCCGTAGTTGTCCGCAGGAGGGGTGGAGATCTCCCGACGGGATCCGTCCAGGGGCCTCCCGTATTCTTCGGCCATCTGGCGCGACGGCTCCACGTCTCCTCGAGAACACATGATCGTTGGAGGTCGGCAATGCATGTGAGTCGTTCCTCGGCTCCCCGGGCAGCAGGGTTCATCCCTCAAACCAATTGTCATCCAATACGTTATGGCACAGGAGCATCTCTGCGGCAGGGACTGCGCATCGTCCTGCTGGGCCTGCTGGTTGCCATTCTGGTGAGCGGTCTCGGCGCCGGCTGCAATCGCTCCTCGGAACAAGCCGCCGGAGAGGCGCCGGAGCGTCCTGCTGCGGCCAGCGACAGTTTGGCCGACAGCCTGATGGCGGCGCACCCCGATAGCGCCGGGGCTGACAGCGCCGCCGGAGGCGGGGGGGGATTCCTCGCGAAGCTCTTCGGCCGCCGCGAGGAGGAGCCGAAGAAGCAAGAACCCGTTCCGGTGGAGCTCGCCGCGGTCGCCTACCACGACTTGCCCCGCTATCTCACCGCCACGGCCACCCTCGAGCCCGAGAAACAGGCCGACATCCTGGCCAAGATCAATGGTGAGATCACCCGGATGCTCGCCGAAGAGGGTGACTGGGTCGACGAGGGTGAGTTGGTGGCGGTGCTCGACGGCGCCGCTCAGGGAGTCGCCCTCGAGGAGGCCCAGGCGCGGCTGAAGGCTCTCGCACTCGATCTCGAGCGAGTGCACGCACTCCACCAGCAACAACTTGCCAGCGAGAAAGACCTGCACGACGCTGAATCGCAGTTCGAACAGGCTGAGGCGCAGCGTAAGGCGGCCCAGCTTCAACTCGACTACACCCGCGTGGGCGCGCCCTTCAGTGGACAGATCGCCGAGCGCTTCGTCGATCTCGGCCAGACGGTAGCTCCGGGCACGCCGCTGTTCGCTCTGGTGGATCCCAACCCTCTGCTCGCCAAGATCTACCTGCCGGAGAAGGAAGCCCTCAGAATCGAGCCCGGCCAGAGTGTGATGATCAATCCCGACACCGATCCCTCGCGGCACGTCCCGGGAGAGGTCCTGCGCATCGCCCCGATGGTCGACCGCCGGACCGGAACGGTGAAGGTCACCTGTTACATCTCGGGGGCAACGGGCAATCTACTCCCGGGATCGTTCGTGCGCGCACAGGTGGAGACCGAAATGCACCGTGATGTCCTGGCGATTCCCAAGCGCGCCCTCGTTCAGGAAGGGGCGGAGACCTTCGTCTTCAGGGCCGTCGCCGATAGTGTCATCAAGATCCGCGTAACCACCGGAGTGGCCAACCACGTGATGGTCGCGGTCGTCGACGGTCTCGAGGAGGGCGACGAGGTCGTGGCCGTTGGCCACGGGGCATTGAAGACCGGGTCGAAGATCCGCGCGATCCCCCCCCCCGAGCCCGTCGCCGTCGCCGATGCGGATTCCGGGAATCCGGAGCGCCTCTAGCGCTCGTTTCCGATGCCCGTGGGCGGTAGCGGAAGCGCGCTCGCGGCAATTCCCTAGAACCGCGCCGGCGATGTCGGGATGAGGAAAGCCGACCTGCTCCGGCAAGGTCGGGACGAGGACAGCCGAACTGCTCCAGTGAGGTCAGGATGAGAATCGTTGAAGGGTCGATGCGCCGACCGGTGACGGTCACGATGGTCACCCTAGCCGCCGTGCTTTTTGGCATGGTCGCGCTCTCGCGCCTGCCGCTCAACCTGCTGCCTGAAATTTCCTATCCGACCTTGACCGTCCGGACCGAGTACACCGATTCCGCCCCGGCCGAAGTCGAGAAGCTGATCACCGAACCGCTCGAAGAAGCCGTCTCGGTGATCCAGGGATTGCGTCACCTGCGTTCGAGTTCCCGTCCCGGCGTTTCCGAGATCACCCTTGAATTCGCCTGGAAGACGAACATGGATTACGCGGCTCTGGATGTCCGCGAGAAGATCGACCTCGTCGATCTCCCGGAGGATGCCGAGAACCCCGTCCTGTTACGCTACGACCCCTCGCTCGATCCGATTCTGCGCATCGGGCTCTATGGCGACAAGGACCTCGTTACCCTGCGTTATCTCGCCGACCGCGTGTTGAAGAAGGACCTCGAATCGCTCGAGGGGGTCGCCTCGGTGCGCGCGCATGGCGGACTCGAAGAAGAGATCCATGTCGATGTCGACGAGGGCAAGCTGGCAACCTTGGGCATCCCGATTTCGGCGGTCTCGCGATTCCTCGAGGCCCAGAATGTCAATGCCGCCGGCGGCCGCCTCCGCGACCGCGATGCGGAGTTCCTGGTCCGCACGGTCAACGAGTTCGAGTCGCTCGACGATATTGGTGCGGCGACGCTCTACGAAGATGCCGGGCGCCGAGTGCGCCTCAAGGATGTCGCCACCGTCAGCCGCGGTCACAAGGAGCGGGAGATCATCTCGCGCGTGCAGGGCAAGGAGGCCGTCGAGCTAGCCGTCTACAAGGAAGGCAACGCCAATACAGTTCATGTCGCGCGCGACGTGAAACACAGGCTGGCCTGGCTCGATGAAGCCCTGCCGGCGGGTGTCCACACCCGCGTGCTCTTCGATCAATCGACCTTCATCGAGCAGTCGCTGGCTGAGGTGCGCTCGAACGCGCTGCTGGGAGGTCTGCTGGCCGTCTTCGTTCTCTATCTCTTCCTGCGTGAGCGCCGCAGCACCCTGATCGTCGCCCTTATCATTCCGATCTCGGTTGTGGCGACCTTCTTCATCATGCAACAGCTCGGCGTCTCACTCAACATCATGTCGCTCGGCGGGCTGGCGCTCGGGGTCGGGATGTTGGTCGACAATGCGATCGTCGTGCTCGAGGCGATCACCCGGCAGCGCCAAGAGGGCAAGTCGCTGTGGGACGCAACCCGCGATGGAGCCAATGAGGTCTCGCGCGCGGTCACCGCCTCGACGCTGACGACGGTTGCGGTCTTCCTGCCGATCATCTTCGTCGAAGGAATTGCCGGGCAGATCTTCCGCGACCAGGCCCTGACGGTGACCTCCTCGCTGCTCGTCTCCCTGGTTGCGGCGCTAACGCTGATTCCGGTTCTCGGCACACTCGGCGAGCGCCGGCGGCAGGCTGCCGCCGCGCTCGAGGGCGGTGAGGGACCGGCCACCGGGGCCCCGTCCGGTGATCGACCCGGCCCTGGAGGCGTGATCCCGCCCCCGGGGAGCGCACCGGCGAGCGATGGGACGCCCAGGCGGGGTGTCCCGGCAGGGGGGCCTGCTGCAGCGCCTGTTCCCGGACATCTCCGCCGGATCCTGCGTGCCGTCGGCCGAGTGATCTTCTTCCCCTTCAAGCTCACTTTCCGCGGACTGCGCTTCCTCTTGGTTTGGGGCGGCCGGATCTTCGCCATGCTGCTGCCCGGCCTCGCCCTCAAGGGGATCCGCCTCGTCGCCCGACTGCTGGCCGGGCTGCTCGGCCTGCTGCTGCGCCCCATCCAGGCCGTCTTCGATCGCGCGTGGGCTGCCTTGGCCGCCGCCTATCCTCGCCTGTTACAGGCCGCGCTGGGGCACCGCGCCCGGACGTTGGGCGCCGCCGGGGTGCTGGCCGCCGCGGCTCTGCTGCTGATTCCCCAGCTCGGCGTCGAGCTGGTGCCGCCCTTCTCCCAAGGCGAGTTCACCTTCGAGCTCGAACTTCCGCCGGGAACGCCGCTGGCGGTCACCGAACGCAAGGTCGCCGCTCTCGAAGCCGACCTCGTGGGAGATCCGCGCATCGCGACCCTCTTCGGCGTCATCGGCGACAGCCCTGAGCTGGGCAGTGCCGCCATCGAGCGGCGCGAGAACGTCGCTCAACTCAATCTGTCGATTCGCGACCCGGGCAACCGCCGGCAGGAAATGGCGGTGATCGAGATGGTCCGCGAGCGCCTCGCCGCCCACCCCGAGATCCGCCATACCTTCCGGCGACCGTCCTACTTCAGCTTCAAGACCCCGATCGAGGTCCATGTCTTCGGCCACGATCTGGAGGCCCTCGGGAGCTACTCGGCCGCCCTCGCGCAGACGATGGCGCAGGTGCCCGGTCTGCGCGATGTGCGCAGCAGCCTCGAGGAAGGCAGCCCCGAGGTGCAGATCTCCTTCCGGCGTGAACGGGCCGCCGATCTCGACCTCGATCTCGAATCGATCTCGCGCACCCTGCGCAACAAGATCCGCGGCGAGGTGGCCACCCGGCTCAAAGAGCGCGATCGGCAACTCGATATCCTCGTGCGGACCGCGCGGGCGAGCGAGCTCGAGGTCGCGGAAGTCACCGATCTGATCGTGGGACAGGCAGGGGGGATCCCAATTCCGCTCTCCACGGTCGCCGATGTCGTGGTGGGTATGGGCCCTTCCCAGATCACCCGCATCGGACAACAACGGGCTGCGATCGTGCGTGCCAACCTGGTTGGGCGCGACCTGGGCAGCGCCAGCCGCGAGATCGAGGCGCTGCTGCGCCATCATCCCCCACCCCCGACTCTGGCGGCGAGCCTCGGGGGGCAAAACAAAGAGATCTCGACGTCCTATCGCAGCCTGGCGCTGGCCGCCTTCCTGGCGATTTTCATGGTCTATCTCGTCATGGCCAGCCAGTTCGAGTCGTTCCTCCATCCGCTGGTAATTCTCTTCACCGTGCCGCTGGGCGGCGTCGGCGTCGTTCTCGCATTGGTGCTGACCAAGACGGCCATCAGTATCGTGGTGCTCATCGGCGTGGTCATGCTGACCGGCATCGTGGTCAACAATGCGATCGTCTTGATCGACTTCATCAATCAGCGGCGCCGGGCGGGACTGGCGAAGATCGACGCGATCATCGAGGGCGCCCAGGCGCGCCTGCGCCCGATCTTCATGACCACCCTGACGACGGTGCTGGCCCTGCTGCCGATGGCGCTCGGGCTTGGACAGGGAGCAGAACTGCGTGCGCCGCTGGCAGTCGCCGTCATCGGCGGCCTCACCCTGGGCACCCTGCTGACGCTGGTCGTCATCCCAGTGGTCTACGCCACCTTGGATCGGAATCCCTAGGCGGGGACGAAGGAGCTTCAGGGCAATGCATCTCTCCGAACACGCCATCCGCCGGCCGGTGACGGTTCTCGTCGTGACCGCCGCCCTCCTCATGTTGGGTGCGGTCAGCGTCAGCCGCCTCAAACTCGACTTCCTGCCCAAGATGGACATGCCCTTCATCGGCGTCTATGCCCCCTACCCCAATGCGGTCCCCGCGCAGGTCGAGAAGGAGATCGCCCGCCCGATCGAGGAGATCATGGCGACCCTGGGGAACACCCGCGAGATCTTCTCCGAATCCGACGAGGATGGCGCCTTCGTCGGAGTGCTCTTCGAATTCGGCCGCAGCGTCGATGTGCTGCGCATGGAGGTCAAAGAGAAGCTCGAGCAGGTTCGCCCCTTGCTCCCTTCCGACCTGCGCGACACGTTCATTTTCACGTTCAATACCAACGACATCCCGATCATGGTCGGGCGGATCAGCGCGCCGGGCACGGATCTGGCCGGATCTTACGAACTGCTCGAACGCCGCGTGATCAACCCCCTGCAACGGGTCGAGGGCGTCGGCCGTGTACAAGTTGATGGCATCGCACCGAAGAGCATCCGCATCTACCTGTTGCTCAACAAGATCATCGAGCACTCGATCGATGTCAGCCGGCTCTTCGAATTGCTCAATGCCAACAACCTCGATCTCTCGGTGGGCCAGGTCCGCCACGGCCGCCAGCGGGTGACGGTGCGGGCCCTGGGCCAGTTCCGCTCTTTGGAAGACATCGAGAACCTCCTGGTCAGCGAGGCCGGACTGCGCCTGGGCGATATCGCCGAGATCGACTACAGCGAGCCGGCCCCCAGCTACTATCGCAACTTGAACGGCGAGTCGGCGATCGCCTTCGAGATCCAGAAGGCCTCCGGCGCCAACATCGTCGAGGTCTCGCGCAGCGTTCACGACGTGCTCGCCGAAATCGGCCGCGACCCCGCCCTGGCGGGCATCAATGTGGTCCTCTTCTTCGATCAGGCGGCGGAGATTAAGAATTCCCTGAAGAGCGTACTCCAGGCGGGCGTGATCGGATCGTTGCTCGCCATCGCGGTGCTCTTCCTCTTTCTGCGGCGTGTGCGCACGACCCTGATCATTTCGGTGGCCATCCCGATCTCGGTCATCTCGGCCTGCGTGTTCCTCTTTCTGACCGGCCGCTCCCTGAACATACTCACGATGATGGCGCTCATGTTGGCGGTCGGCATGCTCGTCGACAACGCCATCGTCGTCCTCGAATCGATCTACCGCCGCCATGAAAAGGGGGAAGTGGGGCCGCAGGCGGCCCATCTCGGCACACGCGAGGTGGCCATGGCGGTAACCGCCTCGACGCTTACCTCGATCATCGTCTTCGCCCCGATCATCTTGACCAAGGGCGACGCGATGAGTGTCTGGCTGGGAGAGGTCGGCCTGACGATCTCGATGACGTTGATCTTCTCTCTTCTGATCTGCCTGACGCTGGTGCCCCTGCTCGCCTCGCGCATGCCGGTCACCGGCCAGCAGCAAGAAGGGCGCTGGTTGCAGAGCTTGCGCCGGCGCTATCTACGGGTCTTGCAGTGGACCGCGATCCGGCACCCGAAGCGCACGGGATTCGTCTTCATCCCGCTCTTCTTGGTCGTCACCGTCGCCGCGATCCAGATCAGCGGATTCCAGCCTGAGGAGATGGAGGGCAGCGGCGTCCGTCAGGAGCGCCTCTACCTGTGGCTCGAGTTCAGCGACAATACCAACATCTATGGCGTGCGCGACTATGTCGAGAAGATCGAGTCGTTCCTACTGCCGCGGCGTGATTCGCTCGGTGTCGAGTCGCTCTACACGTTCTACCGGGATAACCTCGCCGGGTTCAGCCTCTACTTCCCGAAGGAGAGCCCGTTCAGTGACAGCGCGGTGCGCGAACTGCGCCAGTACTTGCGCGAGGAGCTCCCGGTGCTGCCGGGGATCAAGTATCGCTTCGGCGACGATGAAGACGCCGGCCGGGGGGCGCGCACGATATCCGTAACCCTCTTCGGCGAGGACACCGAGTTGCTCGAGGGTTTCGCCGAAGAGGTCCAGCGGCGTCTGAACCTGCTCGGCGGACTCGAAGATGTCCGCACCGACATCGACGAGGGCAGCGATGAGGTGCGCGTGATCCTCGACCGCGTCCAGGGGGGCCGCTACGGCGTCGATTCGCGCCAGCTCGCTCAGATCCTCGGTTTGACCTTCCGCGGTGTCCCCCTGCGCGAATTCCAGAGCGCCGATCGCGAGATCGATATGGATATCGTCCTGGAACCCTCCGACCGGAGAAACATCGACAACCTCGCCAAGCTCCCGATCAGCTACCGCGAGGCGCGCCCGATCCGCCTCGGCCAGGTGGCACGGTTCGAGATCGCCAAGGGCCCTCAGCGGATCCACCGCGAACAGCAGAAGACGGCGATCGGCATCCGCGGGAGCTACGAGGGCGAGGAATACCCGCAGATGATCGACCAGGTCACCAGCATGATGACCTCCCTGGAGCTGCCGACCGGCTACAGCTGGTCCTTCGGCCGCGAACTGCGTGAGGCGCGCCGCGAACAGAACGACATGGGGATCAACATCCTCTTGGCCCTCTGCTGCGTCTACCTCCTGATGGCGGCACTCTTCGAGTCCTTCCTCCACCCCATGGTGATCATGCTCTGCATCCCCTTCGCCGCCCTGGGCGTCGTCTGGACGCTGATGCTCACCGGCACGCAGTTCAATCTCATGGCGATGATCGGCGTCGTGATCCTGATCGGCATCGTTGTCAACAACGGCATCGTGCTCCTCGATCACGTCAACAATCTGCGCCGGCGCGGCTACGATCGGACCACCGCGATCATGGAGGGGTGCCGCGATCGGTTCCGGCCCATCCTGATGACCGCGGCGACGACGATTCTCGGCCTCTCGCCTCTGGCGCTCGGGAAGGCCGATGTCAGCGGCGGCTACTACTTCCCACTGGCGCGCGCCGTCATGGGCGGGCTGGCGACGAGCACCGTGCTGACCCTGCTGGTCTTGCCGACCTTCTACGTGCTCGCCGAATCGACGATGGCCAAGGTCAAGCGCACCCTCGCCTGGGGTCTCGGCCGGGCCGGATTGCCCTGGAAGGAGGAGCTGCCGGGGGCTTCCGCCGGCCGCTGAGGCGCCCCCGACGGGCCTCGCCGGGGGCCGGGGGGCCGGATCCCCACTCCCCCGCTTCCATGCCCCCCCTGGACCTGCGCCACCCGAGCAGTCCCACGCCTCCGGGCAGGATGAAGGAGTCGGCCAGCAACTCCATGTGAAACCGAGACATCCCTTGCATACCCAATCCGTGAAACAGTGCAGTCCCCAATCGTTCCCTCCCCCCGGAGGGGGCGGGGGGAGGGGGGCGGATGGAGATTCGGGGTGTGCATGCGCCCACACATTCCGATTGATAAGATACTGGCACTCATGGTATTATGTGCTGCGTCGGTGGAGAGTATCAGCTCAGCCGACGTTCCACTTCTGTGGTTCGGGGGATCCAAGTGACGGTAGCATCCAATCAGCGTGAAGGAGGACAGCGAATGAGGTTCAGCAACCGTGTTCTACCCTGGGCGTTCGTCTTGATCGGAGTGGCGGTTTTCAGCACCCCAGCGATGGCAGAGCCAGGTGATCCCTTGGAGGCGACGATCAGCCTAGGCCGTGATCCCGAGCCCCCCTTCTGTGCGGCCAATCCCGGGGGAACGGTCGAGATCACCTGGAACATCGACTATTCGACGACACCGAACTATGTCTACTACAAGCTCGAGGATCCGAGTCGCACGATCATCCTCGAAGAGGAAACCTATCCTGGAGCCACCGGCACCTCGATCACCCGCAATTGGACGGTGCCCAATGGGCTCGTCGATGGGAAATACTGGGTCCGCGTCGAGTACTGGTCCCTCGAGGCAGGCAACGAGGCCAACGCCGAGGTGACCTTCTACGTGTGCACGGGCGTTGGGACGATCTGTGCCGAGAAGTGGGAAGACATCGACTGCGACGGCATCTTGACGCCGGGCATCGATCAGCCGGTTCCCGACTGGTGGATTTGCCTCGAGACGCCCTTCAACGAGACCTATTGCCTGCAGACCAACGCAGAGGGCATTGTCTGCTGGGAAGGGATCGCCCTGGGCGACTACACCGTCTACGAGCCCGCTCTCGGCGAGTGGACGCCGATCGGGCCGACCGCAGTGGAGCTGACGCTGGAGGAAGGCGAGACCGAGACGGTCATCTTCTTCAATCACCGCTGCCCCTCAGACAGGGACGATTCGACATGGGGCAAGGTAAAGTCGTTCTTCCTGTAGTCGAGCCAATCGCATAGCCGGCAACATCGAGAAAGTATCCGGCTGCGAGAGCGAAAAATCTTCACGCTGTAGATTCGGGGTTCTGACCCACGCGGGTCAGGACCCCTTCGCTGTCCTCGATTTCCCCAGCGGGCCGGCCATGTGCTCCTCGTAGTCGGCAACGCGGGCGAAGCCGAGCCGCTGATAGCAGGCCAGAGCGCTCGTGTTGTCCACCCTCACATTGGCCCCGATCGTGTCCACCGTAGCCCGCAGCTCCCGGCAGAGGCGGGCGCAGGTCCGTGTCGCCAACCCGGCGCCCCGATGCTCTGGATGAGTGGCCACATTGCCCAGGGCGGCCACGCGAAGCCGCGCCGAATAGACGTGGATTCCCGCAACCGAGACCAGGCGTCCCCCGCGGCGGATGCCGAAGTAGAGGTTCGTCTCGAGCATGCGCGGGGCAAACCAGTTGCCCGGATAGCTCTCGCGGTAGAAGGCACGTAACTCCGGCAAGTCCGCCTGGCTGAGGCGCTCGATATCGCCGCTCTGCACCTCATCCAGCCGCCCGGACTCAATCATGACGAGCTTGTAGTGAAGGCCGTGGGGTTCCAGCGCATGGGTCTGCTGCAGGACCGGAGCGAGTCCCGGGCTCACGTGCGCGTGGAAGCGTGAGGGGAGTCGATCCCGAAGGCCACCCAGCAATTCGCCCATCTCGTCGATGCGCTGATCGGTCAAGGCCAGGAGCGTCGTCAGGTCCTCGTGCCGGTAGAAGAGCACGACTTGGCGAAGATGACTTCCGTCGAGCAGTCCGTACCAGTGCGTCCGCGGCCAGAAGAAGTCATCGAGATCCCCCAGGGAGTAGATGTGCAGAGCTGGGTTCCGGCGCAAGAAGGCCTCCAACACGGCTCTGTCCCGAAGGTGCGTGATCCTTGTCGCCGGCTTCATCGCCTGCCTCCACTGGACCGTTCCCTAGCCAGCTGCCCCGCGAGCCTCCACCGGGCCGCTTCCCGACCAGCTGCCCCGCCTGCCTCCGCCGGGCCGTTTTCTGACCAGGTGCCCTGGAGACAGGGTAGCCCGATTGGAGGATCCGTGAAAGCCCGGCGGCTCTAACCACTTGAAAACAGAGAGGATCGACGATAAGACTCTTGAACCCAGCGTCAATGGACGATATGATGGATATCGAGGCAACTTGGAGAAAGGCCCGCGGCGACGCGGACCGGGCATCCCTGGTGAATACCCGATTGAGCAGCTCAGTACGACATGCTCATACCGACCGTGCGTTTCTCCTGGGCCACAGGCAGCGGGGACATTAGCACCCCGGCCTGACCGAATGAGTGTCGGCACTCGACGACCCAACGAGGGAACGCATGAACAGCAAGATGATTCAGCCGTTGTCGGCAGTGGCGCAACTGATGGTCCTACTGGCAATGCTTGCGGCCACGTCTGTGGCCGTTTCAGCCCAGATCGACGGCGCCGCCAACGGCAATCTGGCCTTGATCTCGAACGGCGAGAAGGCCTTCGGTTACAGCACCTATTCGATGCTCTGGAGTTCGGTCGAGCTCGAGGGCGTGCGCCTCGCCTCCGAGACGAGCCCGTCATTGGGTTTCATTCTGACCACCGAGAAGCTCTTTGCCTACAACGCCGTCAGCGGCGGCTGGTTCAAGGCCAACTACACCGGCCCCCCCTGTGGATACGACGTCAACGGGGCCGCGATCATCTTCTGGACCGAGGACGCTGCCTACGGGATCTCTACGGTTTGGGCCCGGTGGGCGCGTAAGAGCCTCAAGCAGGAGGAGACGCCACTCGACGGAGCCTCGGCGGGCAATTTCGGCCTGCTCTGGACGAGTCACAACGCCTACGCGTACAACGGGAGTTCCGGGCAGTGGATGTCCAAGCAATTGGGATCGCCTCCGGTCGGTGGAATCGCCAGTGATGGTCTGGGGCTCGTCTGGACCAACCTGGAAGCCTATGCCTTCGAGCCGAGTCCCGGCGCATGGATGCACCTCGACCTGATGGGCTATCCGATGGGCATGAGCGCCGATGGCTCGGGCGATGTGGCTCTGGTCTGGAGTTCGAATGCCGCCTTGGTCTACAGCAGTCAGTCCAGAGAGTGGTTCACGTTCCCGTGCTACATCGATGCCGCCTGCGCCGCCGGGGATATCGCCCTCGTCTGGAACGAGGAGTTGGCCTACAGCTTCGATGTCAATCGGGGCACCTGGTCGGCAGTGTCGATCAGGGCCCGCGAGCCGGCGGGACTCGTCGAGCCGGCACCGGGCGGCGCCTCCTTCTCGGTCGGGCCCAATCCCTGTGCCGCGGGACCACTCGCCTTCCGTCTTCCCGCGGGGAACAAGTGGGAGATCAGCGTCGTCGATCTCGAGGGACGCACGATCCGCACAATGGAAATGCCTGCGGCCTCACACGCGCGCACGGTGGAGTGGGACTGGCGGGACGATCAGGGAAGGCCGATACCGGCAGGGACCTACTGGGTACGCGCGACGTCGGAGACGCGCCGCGAGGCCCGGCGAGTCATCCGCCTGCAGTAGCCGCCGATGACCCATATGGACTGTGCGCTGTGTGCGGCCTGCGCGATGCACTGCTCATTCCACCCACCGTTCTGGTCCACCCCAATGCCTGCTCCACCAGCTTGGGCTTCCTCACACGCTCGGGGATGCCGCTCACGCTGGCAGGCCGATGATCCACACACCCGCCGGCAAGCCCCCAGACGCGGATGAGGAGCGCGGGGCGGGGCCGCAGGTGGCGTGGGATCTCCGGGAGGCCGATCTGGGCAGTGCGGGCTCCATCCCAGCCCATTCTTCGTTCCATGAGTATTGGTGTTGACATTTTGGTCAAATAGTTCAATTATCTAGTTGAACTAGGAGGTCAAGATGAGGACACCTCGCAGGGACGGTGCCGAGACCCGCAGCCGCATCATCGAGGCCGCGTCCGTCGTCTTTGCTGCCGCCGGGTTCCGCCTCGGAACGGTGGCCCAGATCGCGGAGCTTGCCGGGGTCAATCACGCCGCCGTCAACTACCACTTCGGAGGCAAGGAGGAGCTCTATCGGCGAGTCTGGATCCATGCCCGCGAGGTCTGCCTGCAAGCCTACCCACTGAAGCCGCGGGGACCGGACGAGCGCTCGACGGAGAATGCACTGCGCAGCTTCATTCGATCCTTGGTGCTGCGAAGCTTCGATGATGGGCCCGCTGGGCACCTCACGCGACTCATCGCGTTCGAGATCACCGACCCGCTGGACCACATTGCCGACCTGCGCCTCGAGACGATGCGCATGCATGCGTCACGACTGGATGAGATCGTGAGCGCAGTCCTCGGACCCGCCGCGATCCCGAACACCCTTCAGTTGTGCCGCCTGAGCATCCTATCCCCAACCGTGGGGCTGGGTGTGCGCATGGTGCGTCACGCGGAGCAGCCCCAGGTCGCGCGGCTGCGCAAGAGCGATCCGGAGCAACTGGCGGACGGGGTCTTTCGTTTCGCGTGGGCAGGGCTACAGGATCTGAAGCGAAACCGATCACGGTCGGATCACAGGACTGTGAAAGAGGAGCACAAATGAGATACCTGCACCGGCGAGGCGCCCGGATTGCGGCAGCGCTCCTGATCCTCGGGGCGACGGGCTGCAGTGTCGGGCGTCAATCGGTACCGGCGATGACTGACTGGCCGGAATCGTTCTCGCGAGACGGCCAGGCGATGACGGCCGAGGGAGCGATGCCGGCCGAGCATTGGTGGACGGCGTTCTCGGATCCCCAGCTCGATTTGCTGATCGCCGAGGCTCTCACAGGCAGCCCCGATCTAGCCGCCTGGTGGGACCGGCTTGATCAGGCGCGCTCGCTCGCCCGCAAAGCGGGAGCCTCCCAGTGGCCGCAGCTCGAGCTCGATGGCGGCGCTTCGCGCACCGGGCGCTGGCCGGATGAGGCACCCGACACATATGCCAACGACTTCAGCGCGCAGCTGTTCGCGAGCTACGAGATCGATTTGTGGGGACGCGTGCGATCAAGTAAGGAAGCCGCCGTCAACAGCGCCCGAGCGAGCGAGCAGGATTTTCGCGCCGCCGCGATCTCGCTGAGCGCGAATGTTGGCGCCACCTGGTATGAGCTGGCCGAGGCCCGTGAGCAGCTGGCGGTGCTCGAGGAGCAACTGGCGGCGAACGCGCAGATTCTGGAGTTGGTCACATTGCGCTTCCAGCACGGTCGGGTAGGGGCCAGCGATGTCCTGCTGCAGCAACAGCTCGTCGAGTCCACGCAAGGCGATCGCGCGCTTGCGCAGGCGCGTATCAAAGTTCTGCAGCACCAGCTGGCCGTTCTGCTCGGTCGCCCCCCGAGTGACGCGCCCGATATCTCTGCCGCGCAGCTGATCGAGCTCCCGGCACCTCCCGCAACGGGGGTTCCGGCCGAACTGCTGCAGCGACGTCCGGATCTGCAAGCCGCTTGGCTTGAAGTGGCCGCGGCGAATGCTCGACTCGCCGCGGCTGTGGCCGAGCGCTACCCGCGCCTCTCAATCTCCGCTGGCGGCCAGACCGGAGCGGCCGAGGTCATGGATCTCTTCTCCGATTGGCTGGGGAACCTCGCCGCGAACCTGATGATGCCGCTGATCGACGGCGGAAGCCGCGCCGCCGAGGCGGATCGCCAGGAAGCCGTCGCCCGGCAAGCGCTGCATGCCTATCGCAGCACTGTGCTGACAGCCTTGCAAGACGTAGAGAATGCGCTGGTTCGCGAGGAGAGGCAGGCCGAGTACCTGGCGAGTCTCAGGCGGCAGGTCGAGTTGACTCGGGTGATCTTCGATCGAACCAAGGACGATTACCTCGGTGGGCAGACCGACTACCTCCGCGTCCTACAAGCCCAGACTTCTCTGCACAGTCTGCAGCGCAGGCTACTCACGGCCGAACGTGAACTCATTCAATACCGCATCGATCTGTGCCGCGCCCTCGGGGGGCGCTGGACACTCGAGCGTCCCGCTGTTGCGGGCTTTGAAGAGGATGGGAGGGTGTCATCATGAGCGGGCACTTCCTGAGTGGACGCTTCCTGAAAAGAGCCTGGCCTACGGTCGCGATTCTGCTGCTGGGTCTGATCCTGACAATTGTGATCGCGACCAGCGGCCCCGAGGCACCCAAACGGCCGTCGGCGGAGCAGGCGCGGCTGGTCGAGGTGTTGCCGCTCGAGCTGGTCGACGCGCGCGTCATCGTCTCCGCGATGGGCACGGTTCGGCCGGCGCGGGAAGTCGACATCACCGCGCAGGTTGTCGGGAAAGTGGTCGAGATGGGCCCCGCCCTGATCCCCGGCGGATATGCCGTCGCGGACGAACCTCTTCTGCGCATCGATCCGCGCGACTACGAGTTCGTGGTGCGTCAGCGGCAGAGCGATCTGGCACGCGCTGAACAGGAGTGGAAGCTGGAGAGCGGGCAACAGGAGATCGCGAAGCGGGAGTATGCGCTCCTCGAGACGGTGATCGATGAATCGACCTCCGAGCTCGTGCTGCGCGAGCCGCAGCTCGCAACGGCGCGCAGCACCCTGGATGCTGCCCGAGCCACGCTACAGAAGGCTGAACTGGATCTGCAGCGCACCACCGTGCGAGCGCCGTTCAACTGCATCGTGCTCGAGAAGCACGTCGATCTGGGGGCCGTAGTGAATACCAACTCACCGGTCGCCAAGGTCGTCGGAACCGATGCCTTCTGGGTCGAGGTCGCTGTCCCGCTCGAGAAGCTGCGATGGATCGCGATCCCTGCGGATGCCGACGCGGAGGGTTCGGTGGTTCGAATCCGGCAGCCGTCGGTCCAGCCAGAGGGTCCCTGGCGCGAAGGACGCGTCCTGAGACTGATGGGGGATCTGGAGACCGAAGGGCGCATGGCGCGTCTGCTGGTGGAAGTCGCCGACCCCTATGCCCGCCAGCCCGAGAATGCCGATGCTCCCGCCCTGCTCGTGGATGCGTTCGTGGAAGCCGAGATCATCGGCCGGGAACTGCATGACGTCATCCGTGTCCCGCGCCGCTACCTCCACAACAGTCGCAGCGTCTGGCTGCGCACCAGCGAGGGACGGCTCGAGATCCGTGACGTGGTCCCGACCTACTCCGGCGAAGAAGCGCTGCTCGTCGCCGAGGGGCTGGAGGCCGGAGAGGAGCTCGTAACCAGCAACATCTCTGCTCCGGTGCCCGGCATGCCGCTTCGTGTGCAAGGCGAGACCGCGCGATCCACAGGCAGCCGCGAGGACCATCCGATCGCAGGAGCCGGCGAGGGGCAGCCGTCCGAGAAAGCCGGTGAAGGGCAACCGTCCGAGGGGGCCGGTGAAGTGCAGTTGCCCGAGAAGGACGGAGAGGAGTTGCCGCGATGAAGACCAACGACGCGCGCGGTCCGATCGCCTGGATGGCCCGGAATCACGTGACGGCGAACGTCCTCATGATGGTGCTCCTGGTGGGCGGGCTCTTCACGACGACGCGCATCAAGCAGGAGGTCTTCCCCGAGTTCTCCCTCGACATGGTATCGGTGTCGGTGGCTTATCCGGGAGCATCGCCGGAGGAGGTCGAGCAGGGGATCGTCCTGGCGGTCGAGGAGGCGATTCGCGGTATCGACGAAATCAAGGAGGTCGAGGCGACGGCGCGCGAGGGCATGGGGATCGTCAACGCCGAACTGCACACCGGCGTGGATGCACAGAAGGCCTACCAGGAGATCGATCAGGAGGTTGCGCGCATTGTGACGTTCCCCAGGGACGCCGAGGAGCCGCAGGTCAAGCTGGAGAGCCGCCGCCGCCGCGTTCGCGAACTCACGCTCTACGGGGAGATTGATGAGCTGGTCCTGCGCGAGCTGGCCGAAGAAGTCCGCGATCGACTTCTGCAATCCCCGGGGATCACTCAGGTCGACCTGCTGGGCGTCCGCCGGCTCGAGATCCATGTCGAGATCCCGCAGGAGAACCTGCGCGCATACGGGCTGACCCTCGAGGGCGTGGCGAACACGATCTCCGCCTCGGCGCTGGAGCTGCCCGGTGGTTCCATACGAACAGACGGGGGCGAGATCCTCCTGCGCGTCACCGAGCGCCGGGACTGGGCCGAGGAGTTCGCCGAGCTACCGCTGATCACGACGGCCACCGGGTCCCGGTTGCGGCTGGGTGAGATCGGTCGGGTGCGGGAGGGTTTCGAGGAGACCAACATCGAACGCCAGTTCAAGGGCCTGCCCTGCGTGAGTATCGAGGTCTATAGCACCGCGAACCAGACCCCGGGCGGCGTGGCGGATGCCGTGGATGAGATCCTGGTGGATATCCGCGCCGCCCTTCCACCGGGTGTCGCGATTGCGATTACCAACGACATGGCCGACATGTACGCGCAGCGGCTGACCCTACTGCTCAAGAACGCATTTATCGGTCTCGTGCTGGTGCTGATCCTGCTGGGGCTGTTCCTCGATCTGCGCCTGGCCTTCTGGGTAACGATGGGCATTCCGATCTCGTTTCTGGGAGGACTGCTCTTCCTTCCTTGGCTGGGCGTGACGATCAACATGGTCTCGATGTTCGCATTCATCGTGGCGTTGGGCATCGTCGTCGATGATGCCATCGTTGCTGGTGAGAACATCTACGAGTATCGGCAGCGCGGGATGGGATTTCTGCCGGCCGCCATCCAGGGCGCGCGAGATGTAGCCGTGCCGATCACCTATGCGATTCTCACCAACATCGTAGCCTTCCTGCCGCTGGCTTTCATCCCCGGCGTGATGGGCAAGATCTGGATCTCCATACCGATCGTCGTAATCACTGTCTTCGTCATCTCCTGGGTCGAGGCCCTCTTCATCCTGCCGGCCCACCTGACGGACGCGGGCCGCCGGCGACGGGGCCGGATCGAACGCTGGATTGCCGCGCGGCAGACGCGCTTTGCCGAGGGACTGCAGCGCTTCATCCGGGGGCCCTACGCTCGGCTGCTGAGCCTGAGCTTGCGTAATCGCGCCGTGACCGTGGCGATAAGCCTGGCCGTGCTCATGGTCGTCTTGGCGTACGCCATGAGTGGGCGCATGGGGTTTACCCTGATGCCCAGGACGGAATCCGACTTCGCCATCGCCACGGCCGTGCTGCCCTATGGTACCCCCGAGAAAAGCGTGCGGGAGGTCCGTGATGAGGTCGTGGCCGCGGCGTGCCGGGTCGTCGCCGCGCATGGCGGTGATCGCTTGAGCACCGGGATCCTGACCGCGGTCAACGAGAATCAGGTCGAGATCACCGTGTATCTGACGGATCCCGATGAGCGACCGATCAGCACCTCCCAATTCAGTCGGCAGTGGCGGCAGGCAGTCGGGACGTTGTCTGGCCTGGAGCGGCTGCGCTTCGAAACAGACCGCCGTGGGATCGGAGGCGGAGCGTCTTTCACCGTGGAATTGGCGCACCGTGACATCGATGTCCTCGATCAGGCTAGCGCATCTCTAGCGGCGAGTTTGCGGGAGTTCAGCTACACGCGTGACATTGACGACGGTTACAGCCCAGGCAAGGAACAGCTCGACTTCCGCATCCGAGCCGAGGGTCGCGCACTGGGGCTGACGGCCAGCGACATTGCCCGACAGGTGCGGTCCGCGTTCTATGGCGCCCAGGCGCTGCGCCAGCAACGGGGGCGCAACGAGGTTCGTCTGTTGGTGCGCCTCCCCGAGTCGCAGCGCACTCATGCGGCCGATGTGGAGAAGCTGCTGATTCGCACGCCGCGCGGGACCTGGGTCCCGCTGATGGAAGTGGCCGAGGTCGGGTACGGGCACGCCTACACGACCATCGCCCGACGGGATGGGCGACGAACGGTCAGTGTGACCTGTAACGTCGATCCGGAGGAGCAGACTTCAACGGTGCAGACCTCACTCATGGAGGACGGGCTGCCTCAACTGGCCCTCAACTACCCTGGGTTGACCTATTCCTTCCAGGGGCGCCAAGCCGAAATGCAGGAGAGCCTGGCGGCACTGGCCGGGGGATTCACCCTCGCCATGCTGGCCGCATTCGCACTGCTGGCGATTCCGTTTCGCAGCTACAGTCAACCGCTGGTGATCATGGTGGCCATCCCGTTCGGTATCGTGGGGGCCGTCTTCGGGCATCTGATCATGGGCTACTCGTTGAGTGTGATGAGTATGATGGGTGTCGTCGCCCTCTCAGGCGTGGTCATCAACGATTCGCTGGTCCTGATCGATCAGGCCAACCGGCTGCGTCGCGAGGGGGCGACCGCTGTTGAGGCCATCCAGCAAGCCGGCCGGCGCCGCTTCCGACCGATCCTGCTCACGACTCTGACGACCTTCGGCGGCCTTGCGCCGATGATCTTCGAGACCTCACGCCAGGCGCGTTTCATGATCCCGATGGCATTGTCGCTGGGATTCGGGATTCTGTTCGCCACCGTGATCACACTGCTGCTGGTCCCCAGCCTGTACATGCTGCTGGAGGATCTGCGCGGTCTCTTCCGACGGACGTCGGGAGACGAGTACACCGATGTCGGAATTGCGGGGAAGGGCGCGGTGCCGCAGACGGGCTGATCCGCCCGACGCGCTGCAGCTCGCCGCTCGCCGAGGCGCCAGCGCGCTGATCTGCTCTCTGCCGCAGCCGGTGATGGAGAACCGCCCCGGGGCGAAACCAGGGAGGTGGCGAGCCAGGGGCCCCACCCCACCCCCCC
>JAGMBO010000120.1 GCA_023129715.1 Candidatus Eiseniibacteriota bacterium
TCCGGGGACGGGTTGCAGGATCTCACACCACCCGGCGCTGCGTGGAGGCGAGATTCCGGGTGGTGAGCGGACTGGGAGTGGCGTGAGGGCGGCGTCTGCCTGCCAGGATTCGCCGGTGGAGAGGGTCGTCGAGCAAGGTGCCCGATGGCAAGTGGGATCTCAGGCGGGCCGATTCAGCAGGCGTTGTTGCTAAGTAACTCCATGCAATGCAGGCCGATTGAGGTTTTCGGTACGCACAGCGGCCGGAATCAGTGGAATACGCACCTCACCTTCGGGGGAAAAGGAAGGAAGGCGCACCGGTGGCGCCTTCCCACTCTCATGGCTACCAGCGATTGCCGCCACCGCCCGAGCGCTCTTCGCGGGGTTTGGCCAGGTTGACCTTCAGGTTGCGACCCTTGAATTCCTGTCCGTCCAGGCTCTGGATCGCCTTCTGGGCGTCCTCGGCCTGTTCCATCTCCACGAAGCCGAATCCACGGGCCCGCCCCGTCTCGCGGTCGGTGATCACGTTGGCAGAGGTGACCGCGCCGTGGGCTGTGAACAGCTCCTGAAGATCGTCCTCAGTCACTTCGAAGGGCAGATTACCGACATAAAGCTTGCTCGTCATGTTTGAGCACCTTTCATTTCGACGACCGTTCGCCGCATCGAACATCCGTCATCGTGTTCAACACTGACCTGAGAGCACCCTAAGAGAGCTACGGAAGAATCGCTGGACCATCGCTTCATCTTCAGACCCAGGAAGTACCGATAAGCGGCGCGACGAGGGACGGAGAGGGTTCGAGTTCAGCAGGATCTCTAACCGGTAGACCCAAAGTGCGGATCGGATTTGGCTGGCTGTAAACTCCTTGGCAAGCCTTGAACTCAGGCTCTTCGCGCCCTGCTGGGACCGCTAGCTGCGGTTTTCGCAAGACACACCGGTACTATCGGTGATTTGGGTCAGGATGTCCAGTCTTTCCTTGCTCAATCTGAAACCAGTGTTTCAGGCAATGACGGAGAGAGCGGCGCTTGGGGGCGATCCCGAGATAGTGCGCGGCTGGCGGAGGATTGGAATATGTACGAATGTCAGCGGCCCGCCACATCAGGGTTGCCCTCGGGCAGGCGAGTGGGGCTACAAGGTGCGCATGGGGAGGGATGGCAGCATGGCTGGGCAGATCGAATCCCCGACGGGCATTCGGACTTTTCGCGGAGTACGGCGGCTGCGAAGCAACTCAATGCGATACAGGCCGATGCGGTTTTCGGTAGGGACAGGAGTCAAGGAGCTCGCGTGCGTCGTCGGCGTCCATCCGGAACATCCCGTCGGCATCCGTCAGGGTCTCCATCGCCTCGTCCCAGGCGGCCTCGGCATCGCCATGCCCGTTCGTGACGCAGGTCCCGAAGAAGCCCCATGCCCGGTTTCGCGTCCGGGGCGTCTCGGTCCTCTCCTCCATCGTCCCGTCCTCCGTCTTCCGCGCCGGGCCCCATGCCCGCCGCAGCCACAGTGACGAGCTTCCGGGCCCGGATTGGAAGGTAATTCGATCCGGGAACTCATTATTCTGGTGGCAATTGCATGGGTGCCCTCGGGGCTCCGACCGGACGATTCCTGGCCGGCTGGCGCAGGGCGCCAGGGGCGCGCACGGGCCGGGGATCCGGTAGTTCTGGACCAAGGGCCAGAGGTTTGTGCCCACGATGCGCCTGCGGGGCCCTCGAGCGGCCAAGTAGGGGGGGGCACCTCCCTAGCACCGGGGTCGCGGCGCCGTACGGATGACGCAATACCAGTGCGCATCAGGGCCATGCGAAAGCAGCGATGTGTGGAACGGGGTGTGCAGCATGCCGCCGAAGAGCTGTCGGCGCAGGCCCTGCCGGGGCGAGCAGGACGAGACGTGCGGGCACGACGCGCTGGGGTTCATAGCGCCGGCATAGTAGATTCGAGCAAGCCGGGCGCTGGCGTGAGGAGGCATGTCTCGAACAGGCGGAGGAGTTCGTCTATCATGATGGCAGATGGTGCGGCAGCTCCATCCCCAGGTGTCGGTGGCGAGAACCTGCATGCTGACTGACGGAACGGCACACGATGTGGAGCAGCTGCCGATCGGGGGAGCAGGGAGGATCGATGCGTCTTAGTTCTGTTGCCCACAGTATCCGGACGGCTGCCAGGCTGGCTGCGAGGGGGCAACTCGACCAAGTTGTTTATCAGGGTATTGTGGCCTGCAGTCTCCCCCTCTTCGCCCCCAGATTTCCGCGGATCCTGACCATCGAACCGACGAACCGGTGTAACCTTCGGTGTCCAATCTGCCCAACTGGTTCGGGACGGTTGCGGCGGGAGATGCACGACATGTCGTTTTCCGACTTCCGCCGTCTGGTGGAAGAGGCGAGCGGACGGACCAGGATGATTCTCCTGCATTTCTGCGGAGAACCGTTTCTTTGTGACAACATCATTCCCATGGTGGAGTTGGCGACGCGAAAGGGAATCGCCGTCGAGCTGAGTACGAATGGCATGTTCCTTGAGTCGATGACGTTCTGCCGGCAGCTGGTCCGGAGCGGGCTGCGGCACCTCGTAGTCGCCCTGGATGGAGCAGACCAAGAGACGCTCGTGGTCTATCGCCGAGGTGCCTGCTTCCAGTCCATCGTCGACGGGATCGCCCACCTCCGCGAAGCACGCGATGCGGAGGCGAGTCCGATGCCCACGATCGAGCTCCAGCTTATCCTAATGAAGCACAATGAACACCAGCGTCAGGAGATGCGTCTGTTGGCACGTCAACTGAGAGTCGACCGGTATACGGAGAAGACGCTGGGGATGATGGGGCTGTCGCTGTCGAGCCCGGAGGGGGAACGCCTAGCCAGGGCGTTCCTTCCCGCATCAGACCGTGATTCACGCTTCTCCTATGGTTCGGAACGCGTGGTCAGGATGGAGCCATCGAGGAGATTCCGATGCCGCTCGATCCATGAGGTCGGTGTCATCCTGTCGAACGGCATAATGGTCCCGTGCTGCTACGACCCACACGGTCTCTACCCAATGGGAAACGCCCTCACGGAGGGAATCGCAAGCGTCTGGCGGGGGAGGCGGTTCCGGGAGTTCCGGCGACAGGTCCACCGACCGAGCTCGCGACCGTTGATGTGTGCGGCGTGCTCCGAATCTCGTGCCGATCTCAACTTGCCGTCAACCGAGCTGCAATCTGGCGTCGGATAGGTTGGGCGACGGCCAAGCCGACCTCACCTCGCGTCCCGCGCAGTCGAGGGAACTGGCACCCGACTTCTCGGGTCCAAGCAGCGCACCGCTCAGACCACACCGCCGTCCTGGATCCTCACTCACCAGCAGGTGTTCCAAACGCCGCCTTCAGCCGTCCCCAACTCGTCTCTTGGGCTGGTGGTGTAAGCTGGCATCCCCTTCCCGCCGCGCCGATCAGAACGCCGCACGGGTTCCTCTCGGGAAGGCAGGGCGAGAGGTTGTAGAGGGTGAACTCGCCCGCGGTCGTCGGGTCGTCGCCGCAGGGCGGAGGATCGCAGAAGAGGGGGTCGGCGCAGACTTGCTCGCCAACGTACGTGACGGTCCCCTCGCCGCCCACACCGGACGTATCCACCAGGCAGCACTCCATCTCCACACTGCTGCCGTCCTCGACGAGGATCTGACTGGTTTCCGCCGGGCCGCAGTTTCCCCAGAGCACCGTCTGTCGCAGGGCTATGGAGGAGCCGCCGCGACAGTGAATGCCGGCGGAGTAGATGGATGAGATGTTGGCGGCGATGGTGCTTGAGATGATCGTCGCCGTCGCTTGGTGGCAGTCCACCGCTCCAATATCATTGCCGCTGAACACGCAGTTCTCGACAAGCAGGGATGTACCATAGGAGACGAGGACCCCGCTCTCGCCATTCCCCCGTATCGTGCACTCGCGGAGGGTCAGTGAGCCTGAAGAGCAGTAGAGTCCGCCTCCGGGGCCACCGGAGGTGTTCCCCTCAATCGCACAGCGCTCGAACACCGGGGCGGAGTAGGAAGAGAGCATGGCCCCGCCGACTCCCGGCGTCGGAACCATCTCCGTCGTGTTCTCGACGATGCGGCAATCAGTGAAGTGTGGAGCCGATCCCTCGCCGCAGTAGATGCCGCCTCCCCGCGTCGCTTGGTTCCTGGTGATGATGCACAACTCGATCGTGGGGGAGGCGGCATTGCAGTAGATTGCACCACCATGACCGTCGAGGTCAGACTTGGTGATCGTGACCCCGCGCAGGACGGCTGCCGCAGGCTCCTCCCAATAGAAGCAGAAACCCTGTCCTTGGCGTTGGCAATCCACGACGCAGGACTCCGGGACATCGCTGGCCGAGCGCACGACGATGCTCTTTCCGAGGAAGCTGATGTCCCGATTCCCCGAGCCGGAGAATGTCCCATTGGTGAGCAGCACCGTATCACCAGGCGCGGCGGCATCGATGGCCGCCTGGATGCTGGGGAAGTCCCCGTCTCCTCTGGGCGTGACGATGAGCGCCTTCCCTGCCGCCAGCGATGGAACCGAGGCCAGGGCGATCAACACGCCAAGGGCAACGCCCATTCCTGCGAGCTGTCGTTTGTGTGAGAGATCTGGCACGGGCTCCCCCGTCGCGCGAATCGAGCAATTGCGACGAACACAACACACCCAAGAACTGAGCGGCCTTCTTTCAGCAGCGTTCCCTGTTGCCTACTCCACGACCACTACCTTGTGGAGGGCGTGTCGTCCAGAACTCCCTTCTGACAGCCGTACGAAGTATAGGCCAGGCGAGACTCTGGCTCCATCTGTTGCGAGGCCATCCCACACCACAGTCGAGGAACCCTCCTCAAGCTCACAGTCCCTCCGCCAAACCACGCGGCCGTCAAGAGAGAACACAGACATCTCAACAAGGGCAGGCGCTGGCAGACTGACTTCAAATGCGACACGCCCCGAAGAGGGACTCGGCTGCGGGCGGATGCTGAAGTGACCGCCTCCGAACGTCGCGTCAGTGACACTCGTTGAGGATTCTACGCTGCCGACGATCCGGCCCACCACCCAGCCTGTCGGAGGGGCCACGCATTCCAGTTGCTCGTAGGGAGTCAACGTAACCACAGGTGGTCCGCCGGCTGTTCGAGTCGAGGCTCCGTCGATCTCGATGTGATGCCCAGTTGCACCCGTGAACATCGGCAATTCACCCCAGGGAATGGTAACGGTCATGCTTTCCTCATGCCCGAGGTTGCAGAACGCGAACCACACCCCGATTTCGTTCTCAGTCAGAAGATTCTCGTCCCAGTAGCCATAGCCATAGAGCACCGGTTCGAATTCGCACTCCTGGACGAATTCACCCTCAGGGCCGAAGTCGATGGCCGACGGCGCGTGCTGGGTCATCCATGAGGTCAACCTCTGAAGGAAAGCGTTCGTCTCATCATAGGAATCCCACAGCTCTGGGTTGAGGGTCTTGAGGTCATTCGGCTCTCCGGCGGGTGCGCCACCAGACTTCTTGGTGAACGCCGATATTGCATCGACATCGAGAAGGAGGCACGTGAGTATCTCCGCCGCGGCGGTGTCCGGCCCTACAGAGACATAGCACACGGGGCCATCCCCCCTGTGCTCGTAGAAGCCGCCCTGGAGATAGAAGTGCGTGGCTGTGCCCTCTCTTACGCGCGAATGCACCTTCATCACCGCTGACGCGACATCGCAGAGCGGGTAGTTCTCGTAGTTGCCAAGCCGGTTCACCCTCTGATGATACTGGTCCTCAGCATAGACCTCCGCCAAGTCGTGCAGCTCGGCCATGTTCAGGATCGTGGGCTCATCGTTGATCAAGATTGGGACTCTATCGTCCTCTAGGCGGGCCTGGTAGACCATCTCTCGAAGATCACCCGAGTCAATACCCTGCTGGAGAGGTTCGTCCACTGGAGAGACGTAGACTAGGGGGTCGGTCCCTGCGAGTGCCTGAATGTTTGCACGGAAGCTCTCCCATCCGGGGGGGGTGTAGACATCACCGAAGTAGATAGGCGCGCCGATCGAAGAGAGCATGTCGTAGTTCTCGTAGATGAAGTCGGCCCACGCTCCTGGATTTGGATTGCCCGAGAGGAAGGTCACGCTTCCCTTGCGGAAGCCAGCCGCGGCGGTCTCTTGAGCCCACTCTGAGTGAGTTGGGGGGGCCTCCGCCGGTGTTATGCCGCACATCGACACAAACTGAGCAGGCTCCCCGGGGACACCGCCAATCGTGGTCCGCAGATCACCTGCGGCGGTCAGTCCAAGAGGCCTTGGTACTGCATAGACCTGCAATTGCGGGGCCAATACGCTTGTAATCCCTGACTCCGATGGGCCCCACATGTGGCTCGACTGTGTCTGAAGCTCTTTGTGCGCAGCGCCTGCAGGATTCACATCAGCGAACACCTCCTGATAGAGAGAGAAGGACAGGTCCGTGAAGTCCCACTCACTGAGATCGGATTGACGGCAGCCGGTTTGGACGTAGTTGCTGTAAACCTCCGCGGGGAACGTCAAGAACCAGGATGTGGAGTATGGTGCCGTGTCATGGACCATCTGGTCAGAGATCAGGTAGGCACTAGGAAGGAACAGCCGCTCTTTCTCCAACCATGTGAAGTAAGGGGGGATCCGCCTGTCCATCTCAAGTCCAATGCCCAGTCCACTGAAGCGATGCGGCTCTGATGCAGATGCCTCAACCCATAGAGTCCACACATGTCCCTGGCATGAGACCGGAATCGCAGAAGGACCGAAGTGTGCGTGGATACTCCCATGATCGTCGGGGATCTCGGGTTCAAACGAGTAGTTGCCTGCCGGGCTTTCGACTACGAGCCGTATCGGGGGGTACGCACGGTTGATGTAGCCATCGGGCCCGTAGGGATCTCGAACGCACTCAGTCGATGAGCAAGCGCGTCCGGACTCCACGGAGATGTCGAACTCGGAAAGACCATAAGGGACGAAGAATCGTATCGATCGCGACAGCATGAGCTCGGCGTTGGGTTCGGACTTGAACCAAGTGAGCCCGGGTGATGGACCGCGCACGGCGTAGGGTGCATCCGTGGCTATGTCATAGCGAGACTCATCACTGGGGACGCGGATCCACAAGACCTCCCCGCCCAGCACAGTCAACTGCGCGTCTTCATTCTTGGTGAGTGCAACGAGACCCACCGAGCCAAGGCTGTTCCGCCATTCGAATCTCAGCGTGTCACCAAGGTTGTGGACTGTGACGGCTCGATCTGCACCGGGATTCGCTGCAAAGAGGAACCGCTGCCGTCCGCCGTCGAGTAGCATCTCAACAGGGTCAATCACCATGTCTGGTTCGTAGTCATCATAGGATGACCCATAGGGAACGTAGTACCCCCAGTTGCCTTCCTCGTCCATCCCCGGCAGCTGGACGAAGTCGCATTCGGAGAACTGGGCACGTACGGGAGTCTCGGTGGTTGACGTGAACGCGAAGTCGGGAGTCCACCACTGCGTGGCATCCTTCGCCTTGAATGACACCTCGAGGAGGCCATGCCCGGATCCCATCAGATAGTCTGGGTCCGGATACACCTCTAGGGTCCACGTTCCACCTCGCAGCTCCTCGGGCACGGTGTCGCAGTATGTCTTTCCCGGATCCGGAAGCGCCAGAGGGCACGAGAACTGCGGCTGCCCGCAGGGGTCCTTCAAGAAGGCGGTCTCGGCGCACCAGTCGCCACTACCTTCGGTGAAGCACTTGACGGTCATCGAGTCCGCCATCGTTGGGACCCAGAAGGAGAACGTCGCCTTTCGGCCCAAGTCGAAGCAGGCGTCGATGGTCCTCGCGGCCAGGTCGCTGTTAAAGTACTCGCGATCTGTGTAGACTGTGGGGGACATCTCCGTTGGCGAGAATGAGTACTTGTGACCGACGCCGGCAGCAGTAGTCAGGACGACCTTGGCGAGTCCAGAGGTCCGTGGCCAGGCGATGCCGTCCACAGTGACCGCTTGCGCTCCGAAGGCAACGAGGTTGGCGAAGATGGGCTCGACGGGGTCCAAGGGGTCGTAGATCCTCACTAGCAGCGTCGTGCTGCTGCCAACTGGTTCGATCGTCTGAAGATCGAAAGACAGTGCATCATCCTCGGCCGGGTCAAGATAGAAGGTGTTTGCCCGCTGATCGTCGGCATAGTAGACCCGTGATGCCAGTGGAGAGACGCACCTCGTTCCGGGGCCATCATCGCCCTCAAGACCAGAGGAGCAGGGATTCTCGTCGCAGGAGGTGAGCTTGGCATGGAAATCCCCTCCCAGTCTCTCGCAAACGTCGGCCGTGACGACAAAGCATTCAGCACCAATGCAGCAGACGGCCTGATCCCTTCCGTCCGTGTCTTCCCCCTGATCGAGTCGCTCCCCAGGACAGCAGGCCACGCCATCTGCTCCGACACCGAGAGCCCCAAGGCAAGAAGCGTCGTAGGGTGTGGAGGAGACGCCGGAGATCCAGCCTGCGCTGCCCGACGCAGGGTTTTCGGTGATCGCGATCGTGTCGGTGCCAGCATACGCGTACCCCAAGAACCAGCAGATCGGGACAAGCTCACCGGACCAGCTCCCTTCACTGGCCACGATGGCGATGCCCGTGCTCGGCCCGGGCCAGTCGCCTTCCGTGAGCGCCATCGCGTCTGCGATACATAGCTTGAACCTCTCGAAGATGTAGAGTTCAGAGTCGTAGTCCCCTAGCAGCCCGTGGCAAAAGCCTGC
>JAGMBO010000121.1 GCA_023129715.1 Candidatus Eiseniibacteriota bacterium
TGGCAACGCTCAACCGCCTCGAAGGCCAAGACCTTCCGATCCGCCGAGCGCAACTGATCCATGAACTCCTCGGGGAGATGAGCGCGGATGACTTGGCTGGTCTTCTGCCCGAAACCGAACGGCAGTTGGAGGAGTTGCACAGCCTCTTGGAGTTCCCCGCCGATGAGATTGCAGACCTTTTAGAGGAACAGGCGGAAGAGGAGGAGAAGGTCTTGCCGCGAGTGATGAGCTTCGTGGTCTCCGGTGAGCAGGAGAAGATGATCGAGCAGGCCGTCGAGGCAGCGAGCGACGGCAGACCGGGACGGGACCGCCGCGCCCGAGGCTTGCTCAATCTGGCCAAGCACTTCCTGGAGGACCGAGATGGGGAAGTCACACCGGAAGGTCCGTGAAGAAGCCCGTCGGCTGTATCTGACCGGCGAGGTGTCCACGAACGCCGAGATCGCTGCCCGAGTCGGCGTCAAACCCCACACAGTCGCCAAGTGGCGGCGGGATGAGCTGTGGGACGACCTCCGGGTCAAGATCGACCTTCGTGCTGCGGAGATGTTCGTCGAGAAGATCGCCACCGACAGGGTGACGCTGAACGTCAGGCACTACAGGCTTTGGGATCTGCTGCTCGCAAGGCTGGGAGATGGTCTGAAGAACCAGAAGGTCACCGACATACGAGAACTGGAGCGCGTTGCTTCGATCCTGGAGCGGTCACAGAAGGGGCAGCGGTTGGCGAAGGGATTGTCAGTCAGCGGAGAGTCCGAAGAGGTCATTCGGGCCCAGTCCGAAGCCGAGATCCGGCGCTTGATAGATACCTTCGTCGATTCAGTCAGGGAGTTCGTTGCCGATGAGGAGACCCGCGACCATATCCGCCAGCACATTCTCGCAGCATTACCTGAAGAAGAGGGCACCGGAACTGGCGAGTCCCGCGACGCGGTCGGTCTCTGACCCGCTGGCCGAGTGGGCGGTGCGAAGGATCCGCCTGGAAGGTCGCCCGTTTCGGTTCGAGGGGCATGAATACCTCCGAGCGATCTACGACGACACCTCATCGCACGTCGTGCTGAGTAAGGCTGCTCAGATTGGTGGTACCACGTGGGCGATCTTGCGGAGCCTCCATGCCTGTCTATCGGGTCTGAGCGTCCTCTACTACTTCCCGACCCGGACAGATGTTCTCGACTTCTCGAAGAGTCGGGTGACGCCACTGCTCAATGACAACGCTTTCCTTTCCAAGATGATGACCGAAACCGACACGGCGGGCTTGAAGCGCATCGGCGATGCGTATCTCTACTTGAGAGGAATGCAGTCCACAGTCGGGATGAAGTCCGTGCCAGGGGACATGATTGTCTTCGATGAGCTGGACGAATCGCCACCGGCGGCCAAGGCGATGGCCAAGGAACGACTGGCACACTCGGACTACAAGCGGATCATCGAGCTCTCGAACCCAAGCCTTCCGGACTACGGCATCGACGAGCAGTTCCAGAAGTCCGACCAGAGGCACTGGACGCTCCGGTGTCCGTCTTGTGGTCGATGGACTGCGCCTGTGAAGGAGTTCCCGACGAAGCTGGGGGAGGAGGTCCGGATCATCCTGCCCAGAGGCGATGGATCGTTCTACCTCGCCTGTCCGGCGTGTGAAGGCGAACTCGATCTTGCAGAGGGTGAATGGATAGCGGACTTCCCCGGCCGGCCGACTCATGGCTACCGGATCTCGCAGTTGTTTTCAGCGAAGGTCGATCCGGGTGAGATCCTGGAGGAGTATCGGACGACCCGATTCCCCGATAGGTTCTACAACCTGAAGGTCGGCATCGCCTGGGCGGACCGGGAGAGGCGGCTCGATGTTGCTGCAGTGCTCTCACTCTGCAGTGAGGCTCCGATGGTCGAACGGTCTGACCATAGTTGCGTGATGGGCGTTGACACCGGCAAGGAGCTTCACGTCACGGTCCTGAGAGATGAAGGGGAGAAGAAGCATCTCATCCACCTTGCCGTCGTCCACGACTTCGGCGATCTCGATGCCCTGATGGAACGCTTCCATGTACGGCGCTGCGTGATAGACGGCTTGCCTGAGACCCATGCCACCCGAGACTTCGCCCGGCGACATCCGCGGCGCGCGTATTTGTGTTTTTTCAACGAGCACCAGCGAGGGAAGCCGAAATGGGATCGTGACTCGTTCACGGTCCAGACCAACCGGACCGAAGCCCTGGATGCCTCACGGGCAGCGGTCAGGGACAAGCAGCTCGTCCTCCCACGCCAGCAGCCGATCGTCGAGGCGTTCGCGCAGCACATGTCGGCTGATGCCAAGATCCTGGTGGAGGACGCGGACACGGGGGCCAAGAGGTACAAGTACATCCGAACTGGGCCGGACCACTTCAGCCTCGCAATCACCTACGGGCTCCTGGCGACAACGGAGACGCTGAAGCGGGCCCGGGTGTGGGGAAGGCGCTAGCAGGTCAGATGACGCACTCCCTGCCTCAGCTCGTCGTCGCTGGGATGAGTATATAGCACTGTCGTCAACGGGCTCGCATGCCGCGCGAACCGCTGGGCTAGGAAAAGGTCCCGGCTGGCGCGGTAGATGTTCGTCACCGAGGTGTGGCGCAGGGCGTGGAAGGGATAGAGGCGACCGAACCCCGCCCTGACCTGCCAGGCCCGGACGACGACCTGGATCCTGCGGCGGGAGATCCGACGGCGCGACTGGCTGCAGAGCAGCGGTGCCTCAGGGCCGATGCCCTCGCCACACGCCCGCTTGTGTCGCCAGAACTCCCTCAGTTTGGGCACCAACGCATCGGGCAGGAACACGTCGCCGGTGCGGCCTCGTTTCGCGATCTCAGCGCGCACCGTGATGCGGAGCCGAGGTTCCCCGTTGGGGAAGAAGACATCCGCGACATTGAGGCCCACAAGCTCGCTCAGGCGCAATCCGGTGCCCAGGGCGAGGGAGATGACCAGGTGATCCCGCGGATGCTCCGAGGTGACTCGCAGGAGTGCTTGCTGCTCATCGGTTGTGAGGGTCTTGGGGCTCAAGAATGCCATGTCCAGCCTCCTTTCCGGCCCCATCCATGGCTTCGCGGCCGGAGAGAAGTCAACTCGTTTGGAGGGGTCGTGAGCGAGGGCGAATGTCTCCCAATGCCCTGCCTCTTCTTGGAGCTTGCAGCCCTTGTTGGACTTGATGTTCGGCGGCACAAGAGCGTTGCTGGTCCTGGGAGGGAGAGGAGATGGGACACGCAAGCATGCAGGAGGCCGCCCGGATCACCGAGGCGCTCCTGGCGATGCCGGTCGGAACCGAGGCCACGATGAACGGCCGCCGGGTCCGACGCGACGACGCCGACGGGTTGGAGACCTGGGTCGTGGACGGTCGGCGCCACGGCTACTTCCTGGCGGTCGAAGCCGTCACCGGACGGACCACCGAGGAGCTAGCCGCTTGGCTGCGGCAGCGACTCGAGCAGTAGGAGGAACGATGTCCAGACAGAAGAACGAGGGGACGCAGCCAGAGGCGCTGCAGCGGTTCCTGGCGACGGTCGGTGAGATCCAGTTGCTGCTCGATGCGATGCGAGAGGCGGCGGACAACCGATTCGGCACGGAGCCCGAGAAGGTCGGCTGGGCCGACCTGGGCGATGCACAGCGAGTGCTCGCGGGGCTGAAGGAGATCCGGGCGATGTGGGGGGTCAAGTAGCCATGGCCAAGATCAGCGCGAGAGGCGCAGAGGCGGTCGCCCGGGTGAAGCGGA
>JAGMBO010000122.1 GCA_023129715.1 Candidatus Eiseniibacteriota bacterium
TCCGCTTCACCCGGGCGACCGCCTCCGCTCCCCGTGCGTTGATCTTCGCCATGGCCCTTACTCCTCCCGCCCGCCGCGCAGGATGGCCTCGTAGAGGCGCTGCGGGATCTCGTCGCGGGCCCCGGTCTCCAGCCGGTCCATCCGGATCCTGGCTCGGCGCAGGTCACCGGCGACCACGGAGTCCAGAACCATCTGCAGCTTGGCCGCGTCGCTCATCCGGAGGGCAGCCAGATCAAGATCGCCGCGGTTGTGCGAGGACTTCCGGGCCATGGCGGCCAGGATCTGCACGTTGGCGGTAAGTTGTGCCACGTCGCTCTGGACAATCCCCGTCCCGTCGGGTTCCGGTTCTTGGCCCGTGGTGCCGATTGTCTTGTTCAGCCTGGCCATCGTTCTACTTCTCCTCCCCTACCGTGCCGCCGTGAACACCCAGCTCGGTGCGTAGGGCGAGTCATCGCTCGGGTGGTCGCCCTCCGTGAGATAGACGACCGATGCCTCATCGTCCCGCTCCTCGTCGGGCTCCCCCATGCCTCGGGACTCATCGTCGGGCGTCGCGACCCCACCGATCACGAACTGCAGCGGCCATCTCGGCTGAAAGGCGAGCCGCAGCTCGCACTCTCCGAACCCCTCCTCCGCCACCTCCTGCAGACGCTCGATCATCTCGTTGACCGTCATCTTCGTACCCTCCGGATCCAGGCGGCCAGCTCCTCGGTGGTCCGACCTGTCACCGCCTCGACCGCCAGGAAGTAGCCGTGGCGTCTGCCGTCCACGACCCAGGTCTCCAGCCCGTCGGCGGCGTCGCGTCGGACTCGGCGGCCGTTCATTGCGGTCTCGGATCCGGTCGGCATCACCAGGAGTGCCTCGGTGATCCGGGCGGCCTCCTGCATGCTTGCGTGTCTCATGGCCTCTCCCTCCCAGGACCAGCAACGCTCTTGTGCCGCCGAACATCAAGTCCAACAAGGGCTGCAAGCTCCAAGAAGAGGCAGGGCATTGGGAGGCATTCGCCCTCGCTCACGACCCCTCCAAACGAGTTGACTTCGGGCCTACGGAGAAGCCATCGATCGGGCAGGAAGGGAGGTCGGTCATGGCATTCTTGAGCCCCAAGACCCTCACCGCCGACGAGCAGAAGGCCCTCCTTCGGGCCTCCTCGGCCCATCCGCGGGATCATCTGGTCATCTCGTTGGCCTTGGGCACCGCGTTGCGCCTGAGCGAGCTTGTGGGCCTCGATGTCGGCGATGTCTTCTTCCCCAACGGGGAGCCTCGGCTCCGGATCACGGTGCGCCCTGAGATCGCCAAGCGAGGCCGGACGGGCGATGTGTTCCTGCCCGACGCCCTGGTGCCCAAGCTGAGGCGGTTCTGGCGCTACAAGCTCAGCAAGCGCGAGTCGGTCGACCCCACTGCCCCGCTCCTCTGCGGTCTCTCGCGTCGCAGGATCTCCCGCCGCCGGATCCAGGTGGTTGTTCGGGCCTGGCAGGTGAAGGCGGGGTTCGGCCGCCTCTACTGCTTTCATGCCCTGCGCCACACCTCGGTGACGAACATCTACCGCGCCAGCCGGGACCTTTTCCTAGCCCAGCGGTTCGCGCGGCATGCGAGCCCGTTGACGACAGTGCTATATACTCATCCCAGCGACGACGAGCTGAGGCAGGGAGTGCGTCATCTGACCTGCTAGCGCCTCCCCCACACCCTGGCCCGCTTCAGCGTCTCCGTTGTCGCCAGGAGCCCGTAGGTGAACGCCAGGCTGAAGTGGTCCGGGCCGGTGCGGATGTACTTGTACCTCTTGGCCCCCGTGTCCGCGTCCTCCTCCAGGATCTTGGCATCAGCCGACATGTGCTGTGCGAACGCCTCGACGATCGGTTGCTGGCGCGGGAGGACGAGCTGCTTGTCCCTGACCGCTGCCCGTGAGGCATCCAGCGCCTCAGTCCTGTTGACCTGGACGGTGTAGGATTCCTTGTCCCACTTCGGTTTGCCGCGCTGATGCTCGTTGAAGAATGACAGAAAAACGCGCCTTGGATGTCTGCGGGCGAAGTCCCTCGTCGCATGAGTTTCCGGAAGGCCATCGACCACGCACCGGTGGACATGGAAGCGTTCCATCAAGGCATCGAGATCGCCGAAGTCGTGGACGACGGCAAGGTGGATGAGATGCTTCTTCTCCCCTTCACTTCTCAGGACCGTGACGTGAAGCTCCCGGCCCGTGTCCACGCCCATCACGCAACTACGGTCAGACCGTTCGACCATCGGGGCTTCACTGCAGAGTGAGAGCACTGCAGCGACATCGAGGCGTCTCTCCCGGTCCGCCCAGGCGATCCCGATCTTCAAGTTGAAAAATCGATCGGCGAACCTCGTGTTTCTGTATTCCTCCAGAATCTCCCCGGGGTCGACCTTGGCCGAAATCAATTGACTGATGCGATAGCCATGGATCGGTCTGCCCGGGAAGTCCGCCACCCATTCTCCCTCTGCAAGGTCGAGTTCACCTACACACGCCGGACAAGCAAGGTAGAACGAACCATCTCCCCTTGGCAGGATGATCCGAACCTCCTCGCCCACCTTCGTCGGGAACTCCTTCACCGGAGCAGTCCATCGACCACAAGCCGGGCACCGAAGCGTCCAGTGACGCTGGTCGGACTTCTGGAACTGCTCGTCGATGCCGTAATCGGGAAGACTCGGGTTCGACAGCTCTATGATCCGCTTGTAGTCCGAGTGTGCAAGCCGCTCCTTGGCCATCGCCTTCGCAGCCGGTGGCGATTCGTCCAGTTCATCGAAGACGAGCATGTCCCCTGGCACAGACTTCAACCCGACTGTCGACTGCATTCCTCTCAAGTAGAGATACGCATCGCCGATGCGCTTCAAACCCGCCGTGTCGGTGTCCGTCATCAGCTTGGAAAGGAAAGCGTTGTCATTGAGCAGCGGAGTCACCCGACTCTTTGAGAAGTCGAGAACATCTGTCCGGGTCGGGAAGTAGTAGAGGACGCTCAGACCCGATAGACACGCATGGAGGCTCCGCAAGATCGCCCACGTCGTTCCACCGATCTGTGCCGCCTTCGAGAGCACGACATGCGATGAGGTGTCGTCGTAGATCGCTCGCAGATACTCATGTCCCTCGAACCGAAACGGGCGACCTTCCAGGCGGATTCTTTGCAGCGCCCATTCGGCCAAGGGGTCAGAGACCGACCGCGTCGCCGGGCTGGCCAGTTCCGGCATTCGTCTCGTCAGGTAACGCCTCGAGAATGTGCTTGCGGATACGATCGCGGGTCTCCTCATCACTGACGAACTCCCTGACCGAGTCGACGAAGGTATCGATCAAGCGCCGGATCTCGGCTTCGGACTGGGCCCGGATGACCTCTTCGGACTCTCCGCTGACTGACAATCCCTTCGCCAACCGCTGCCCCTTCTGTGACCGCTCCAGGATCGAAGCAACTCGCTCCAGTTCTCGTATGTCGGTCACCTTCTGGTTCTTCAGACCATCTCCCAGCCTTGCGAGCAACAAGTCCCACAAACGATAATGCCGAACATTCAAGGTCACCCGGTCGGTGGCGATCTTCTCGACGAACATCTCCGCAGCACGAAGGTCGATCTTGACCCGGAGGTCGTCCCACAGCTCATCCCGCCGCCACTTGCCGACTGTGTGGGGTTTGACGCCGACCCGGGCCGCGATCTCCGCGTTCGTGGACATCTCGCCAGTCAGATACAACCGACGAGCTTCCTCACGGACCTTCCCGTGCGACTTCCCCATCGCGGCCCTCCATGAAGTGATGAGCTAGGTTGAACAGCCCTCGTGCCCGGCGATCGCGACCTGGTCTCCCGTCGCTCGCCAGTTCGATTGCCTGTTCGATCTGCTTCTCTTGTTCGCCGGAGACCACGAAGCTCATCACTCGCGGCAGGATCTTCTCCTCCTCCTCGGCCTGGTCTTCGAGCAACTCGGCGATCTCATCGGCTGGAAATTCCAAGAGGCTGTGCAACTCCTCCAACTGCCGTTCGGTTTCGGGCAGAAGACCAGCCAAGTCATCCGCGCTCATCTCCCCGAGGAGTTCATGGATCAGTTGCGCTCGGCGGATCGGAAGGTCTTGCCCTTCGAGGCGGTTGAGCGTTGCCA
>JAGMBO010000123.1 GCA_023129715.1 Candidatus Eiseniibacteriota bacterium
CTAGCAGGCTGCTGAAAAACCCTTGGCAGGCGTCTTCCAGATGATAGGAAGGGAGTGGTCAGGAGATCCACTCCCGTCTGAGTCACGGAGGGCTACGATGCGAGGTGACGACCGCCGCCAGAAGGCAATGTTCAGCTACGTGACCCTCGAGCAACGAGTACCCAGGGACCATCCCCTGCGCCCCATCCGCGAGATGGTTGACCGGGCGCTGGCGGAGATGTCGCCGGAGTTCGAGAAGCTCTACTCCGGTGTGGGGCGCCCGTCGATCGCACCGGAGCGTCTGCTGCGGGGGCTGTTGATCCAGGTGCTCTACACGATCCGTAGCGAGCGGATGCTGATGGAGCAGCTCGGCTACAACCTGTTGTTCCGGTGGTTCGTAGGGCTGGAGATGGACGATCCGGTCTGGGTGCCGACGGTGTTCAGCAAGAACCGGGATCGGCTGTTGGCCGGGGAAATCGCGCGCTCATTCTTTGAGAAGGTCCTGGCCCAGGCCCGGGAGCGACACTTGCTCTCGAACGAGCATTTCACGGTGGACGGGACGCTGCTTGAGGCGTGGGCGAGCCAGAAGAGCTTCCGCCCGAAAGGGCAGGGAGATCCCAAGGACGGGCCGCCGGCAGATCGGGGCAATCCGAGCGTCAACTTCCGGGGGGAGCGGCGCACGAACGAGACGCACCAGTCGCGGACGGATCCGGAGGCGCGGCTCTACCGCAAGGGCAATAACGTTGGGGCCACCCTCTGCTACCTGGGGCACGCGTTGATGGAGAACCGCAATGGGTTGATCGTGGATGCGCGGGTCAGTCAAGCGACGGGGACGGCCGAGCGCGAGATGGCCTACGAGATGGCCGCCAACGTTCCCGGGGGTTCAGCGATCACGATGGGGGCCGACAAGGCCTATGACGTGCGGGACTTCGTGGGGCACCTGCGGGCGATCGGGGTGACGCCGCATGTGGCCCAGAACAATACCGCCCGCTCGAGTGCGGTGGATGGACGCACGACCCGACACGCGGGATATCGGGTAAGTCAGCGGAAGCGCAAGCTGGTGGAGCAGGCCTTTGGGTGGATCAAAACAGTGGGTGGAATGAGAAAGGCCCGACACCGCGGAGTGGCGCGGGTGGAGTGGATGTTCACCCTAACCATCGCGGCGTACAATTTGACAAGGATACGGAAGTTGGTGTGGGAGACAGGATGAGGTCCGCGGGAACGCAGGCAGCGCACAGGCGAAACGGCTCGAGCGTCCGTGATGGGCGCGCCTGGGTCGGAGCCGATACTCGGCTCCACGAAGCTACCCGCCCAGAACCGGCATCCAACTGCCTTCTCCCCGCCGTCTCGCAGGCTTTTTCAGCACCCTGCTAG
>JAGMBO010000124.1 GCA_023129715.1 Candidatus Eiseniibacteriota bacterium
GACTTCGACGGCGACCAGATGGCCGTGCACGTCCCGCTCTCATGGGCCGCCCAGATCGAATCGCGCGAACTGATGATGTCGACCAACAACATCATGTTGCCGGCGAACGGACGGCCTGTGGCGACGCCGACGCAGGACATCGTCCTGGGGTGCAACTATCTCACCAAACCGCGGCCCGGCTCCCGCGGCGAGGGCAAGATCTTCGCCGCGGCGCAGGAAGTCGCGATGGCCTACGAGCACCGCAAGGTCGATCTGCATGCCGAGATCAAGTGCCGCATTGGTGGTGAGCTGATCGATACGACCGTCGGGCGGGTCCTCTTCAACGAGCTGGTTCCCGACGAGCTGGGCTTCTTCAATGAAACTGCCGGGAAGAAGCAGCTCGAGAAGCTGGTCGGCTTGAGCTTCCGCAGGCTGGGCAACGCGCCCACCGCCGACTTCCTCGATCGGTTGAAGGACTTCGGCTTCACCTACGCCACGAAGGCGGGGCTGACCGTGGGGATCGACGACGTCATGATCCCCGAGGAGAAGCCGGCGATCATCGCCGAGGCGGAGAAGGAGGTGGCGCGCATCAACCGCCAGCATCGCGATGGCAGTATCACCGAGCGTGAGCGCCAGAACCGCGTCGTCGAGACGTGGACGCGCGTGACCAACCATGTGGAGAAGGTCACGATGGAGGGGCTCTCGCGGATCGACGACGGTTTTAACCCGATCTGGATGATGGCCGATTCAGGCTCGCGCGGTAGCCGCGAGCAGATCCGCCAGCTTGCCGGCATGCGCGGGCTGATGGCCAAGCCCCGGAAGCGGCTCACCGGTGGCGCCGAGGAGGTCATCGAGCAGCCGGTCCTGCGCAACTTCAAGGAGGGCCTCACGGTTCTCGAGTACTTCATCTCGACTCACGGGGCGCGCAAGGGACTGGCCGACACGGCGCTGAAAACCGCCGACGCCGGTTATCTGACGCGCCGCCTGGTCGACGTCGCCCAGGATGTGATCGTTACCGAGAAAGATTGCGGCACGATCCGCGGCATCGAACGCGGGGCGCTCAAGGACGGTGAACAGATCGTCGAGCCACTCAGTGACCGGATCCTCGGGCGCGTGACGGTCGATGATGTCTTCGATCCGCAGACCGACGATCTGATCGCCGAGGCGGGTACGCCGATCGACGAGGAGATGGCCGAGCGCATCGAACGCGCCGGAATCGACAAGGTGATGATCCGCAGTGTGCTCACCTGCGAGGCGCGCAAGGGGATCTGCGCGAAGTGCTACGGTCGCGACCTCTCGTGCGGCGCCCTGGTCAGTAACGGAGAGGCGGTCGGGGTGATCGCCGCCCAGAGCATCGGTGAGCCGGGGACCCAGTTGACCCTGCGAACCTTCCATATCGGCGGCATCGCGTCGATTGAGGTCGGCGCCTCGACGATCAAGGCGCGCCGCGATTCGATCGTCAAGTACGTGGATCTGAAAGTCATCGGGCGCAAGGGCGGCACTCTCGTCCACGTCGGTCACCAGGGTGAGATCGAACTGGTCGACGATCAGGGCCGGGTGGTCGACCGCTTCCGGCCGGCCTACGGCACGATCATACGCGTGGCCGATGGCGCCAAGGTGAAGATGGACGACGTGATCTTCGAGTGGGACACCTACAACGTCCCGATCATCGCGCTCGCCACCGGCAAGGTGCAGTTCGTCGACATCAAGGAGAAGGTGACCCTGCGAGACGAGACCGATGAGGTCACCGGCAAGCGCGAGCTGGTGATCGTCGATGACCGCGAGCGCAAGCTGCAGCCGCACATCGACATCATCCCCACCCGGGGGGGCAAGTCGCAGCGCTCGCCGATTCCGACCGGCGCGCGGCTCGTCGTCCAGGACAATCAGAAGATCACGGCGGGTGAGATCATCGCCACCCTGCCGCGGACCTCGGGGAAGTCGCGCGACATCACCGCCGGTCTGCCGCGCGTGGCCGAGCTGTTCGAGGGCCGGCGTCCGAAGGAGCAGGCGACGATCAGCGAAATCGATGGCTTCGTCAAGCTCGGGGACCTGACCCGTGGCATGCGCCGCGTGATCGTGATCGCCGAGGACGAGAGTGATCAGCGCGAATACCTGATCCCGCACGGCAAGCACATGCACGTCCACGACGGCGATTTCGTGCACGCCGGGGACCCGCTCACCGATGGGCGGATCAATCCCCACGACATCCTGCGGGTTCGGGGGATCAAGGAAGTCCAGGAATACCTGGTCGATGAGATCCAGGAAGTCTATAGGATGCAAGGAGTTGGCATCGACGACAAGCACATCGAGGTCATCGTCCGCCAGATGCTGCAGAAGGTCCGCATCGAGGATCCGGGCGACACCCGCTTCCTGGAGGGCGAGCTGGTCGACAAGAACATGCTCAAGGACGAGCAGAACCGAGTGGTCGAGGAGGGCGGAAATCCCGCACGTTTTGCGCCATTGTTGCTCGGGATCACCAAGGCCTCGCTCTCGACCCACAGCTTCGTCTCGGCCGCCTCGTTCCAGGAGACGACCCGGATCCTGACCGAGGCCTCGATCAACGGCAGCGTTGACCCGCTCCGGGGGCTGAAGGAAAACGTTGCCATTGGGCAACTTATCCCCGCGGGTACGGGAATGGCGAAGTTGCGCAGGCTCAAGTCGGTGGCGCTCGATGCCGAGCCTGATGAGGAAGATATCGACCTCTTGCTCGACTTCCCCTCGATCATGGACACGCCCCTGGAAGTGACGGCCCAGGAGCTGGAGGCGGCTGCCCATGAGCAGAAGGCGGCTGCCCAGGAGCAGGAGAAAGTGCCCCCGCAGAAGCCAGGGAGTTGACAATCGTCCCCGGGGTGCGTAGAATCCCCGATTCGTGCATCTGATGCGGGGTTCTGCAGATCCTGCTTGATGTCTGTGAGAGAGACGATTCCGGGGATCGGGAGTCCCGTAAGGAGCCTAGAAGAGTGCCCACGCTCAATCAACTCGTCCGCCAAGGGCGGCGCAAGGTCCATCAGAAAACCTCGGCGCCGGCGCTGAAGGCGTGTCCGCAGAAGCGCGGCGTCTGCACGCGTGTCTATACGACGACGCCGAAGAAGCCGAACTCGGCGATGCGCAAGGTTGCCCGTGTCCGTCTGACCAACGGGATCGAGGTTACCGCCTATATCCCGGGTGAGGGGCACAACCTGCAGGAGCACTCGATCGTGCTCATCCGCGGTGGGCGTGTCAAGGACCTGCCCGGAGTGCGCTATCACATCATTCGTGGAACCTTGGATGCCAGCGGTGTCGAGGCCCGGCGCCAGTCGCGTTCGAAGTATGGGGCCAAGCGGCCGAAAAAGAGTGGTGCGGCAGCCTAAGCTGCGCCCGGTGTTGGGAGATTCTGGATGCCTAGAAGGGCGCGAATTACGCGGCGGGAGATTTTCCCCGACCCCAAGCACGAGAGTGTCTTGGTGACGAAGTTCATCAACTACATGATGCGCCGCGGCAAGCGCAGCGTCGCTGAGCGGATCGTCTACAACGCGATCGATGTTCTGGGCGAGAGAACAGGGCAAGAGGGGTTGTCTGTGTTCAAGCAGGCGATCAACAATGTGAAGCCCAATCTCGAGGTCAAGTCGCGCCGGGTTGGTGGTGCGACTTATCAGGTGCCGGTCGAGGTCAAGCCGGAACGCAAGACGGCGTTGGCGTTTCGCTGGATCATCAGCTACGCCAAGGCCCGGCCGGAGCACACCATGGACCAGCGGTTGGCCGGCGAGCTGCTGGCGGCCGCGAAGAACGAAGGCGTCTCCATCAAGAAGCGTGACGACACGCATCGGATGGCGGAGGCCAATCGCGCGTTTGCCCACTATCGTTTCTAGGGCGACGCGTACGGGGGGCGGAGCGACGCACACCCGCCATGGCGCGCACGAAGACCGGGCGCGCAGCACCAGCGGGCGGGGAGTCGTCGCGAAGGAACGGAAGAGCAGCCTGTCCAGCTCCGGGGGAGCAAAGAGGCAGGGCTGCGGGGTGTCACGGAACGCCGCACGGCGTCCCCGGGAGGATTCCCGGACGACACAGGCACTTATCGGGTCCCTGCCCGACGCCCACGCCTAGACCCCGCAGTAATGGGCGACGCAGCCGCGGATCCCCGCGGGCGGAATGCAAGGGGCCCGGAAAAGCCTGGGAGAGCCCACCAAGTCTCACTGGCTAGCCAAGGCATCTACGCTGTTCTTCAGGGGGCGAGCATGCCCAGGGGGAAGAACGAGTCGTGATGCTTGTTGAACGGAGCGGGAGTAGGGCCGCTGTGCCGCCTGGAGCGGGCCTCCGCAACCAGTCTCCCATGGGAGGAGCAGATTCATGGGCAAGGAGAAGTTCGTACGGTCGAAGCCGCACGTGAACATTGGGACGATTGGTCACGTGGACCATGGGAAGACGACGCTGACGGCGGCGATCACGATGCACTTGGCGAAGAAGGGATTCGCGGAGGTGCGGACGTTCGATTCGATCGACAACGCTCCCGAGGAGAAGGAGCGTGGGGTAACGATCAATACGGCGCACGTGGAGTATCAGACGGAGGCGCGTCACTACGCGCACGTGGACTGTCCGGGGCACGCGGACTATGTGAAGAACATGGTGACGGGTGCGGCGCAGATGGACGGGACGGTGTTGGTGGTGGGGGCCGACGATGGTCCGATGCCGCAGACGCGTGAGCACGTGTTGTTGGCGCGCCAGGTGAACGTGCCGTACGTCGTGGTATTTCTGAACAAGGTTGACATGGTGGACGACCCGGAGCTGCTGGACCTGGTGGAGCTGGAGGTTCGGGAGCTATTGACGAAGTATGAGTTTCCCGGGGACGACATTCCGGTGATCCGTGGTAGCGCGCTGAAGGCGATGGAGAACCCGGATGACGAGGCGTCGATGGCGCCGATCCAGGAGTTGCTGGATGCGATCGACAGCTACATTCCGACGCCGGAGCGTGATATCGACAAGCCTTTCCTGATGCCGATCGAGGATGTGTTTTCGATCACGGGGCGGGGCACGGTGGGTACTGGCCGTGTGGAGCGTGGTCAGGTGAAGGTTGGTGGGAAGGTGGAGCGGGTCGGGATTCGAGAGACGCGCGAGTGCGTGGTGACGGGTGTGGAGATGTTCCGCAAGCTGTTGGATTCGGGTCAGGCGGGCGACAACATTGGGGTGTTGCTGCGCGGGATCGAGAAGACGGATCTGGAGCGCGGGATGGTGTTGGCGGCGCCGAAGTCGATCACGCCGCACAAGAAGTTCAAGGCGGAGGTATACGTCTTGAGCAAGGAAGAGGGTGGACGCCACACGCCGTTCTTCACGGGGTACCGGCCCCAGTTCTTTTTCCGGACGACGGATGTGACCGGATCGATCAAGCTGCCCGAGGGGCGCGAGATGGTGATGCCGGGTGACAACGTGTCGGTTGATGCGGAGTTGATTACGCCGGTGGCGATGGAGAAGGAGTTGCGCTTCGCGATTCGCGAGGGCGGCCGGACCGTCGGCGCAGGCGTCGTTGCGGATATCGTCGAGTAGTGCATGGTGCCTGCCTGCGGCGCTTACCCGCGGCGCAGGGGGGCATGATCTAGCGGGCGAACAACAGAACCACACCAGGACGCTTGCCTGCGGCGAGGGACTTCGGGACGCGATCCCCGACGGCGGGGGCGAGCAAAGGACGGAGAACCGTGGCTGCGCAAAGAGAGATCATCATTCTGGCCTGTACCGAGTGCAAGCGGCGTAACTACACGACGACGAAGAACAAGCGGTTGCACCCCGACCGGGTGGAGTTCCGGAAGTACTGCCCGTATGACCGCAAGCACACTATCCACAAGGAAACGCGCTAGCCGGTAGCGGCGGGCGTCGGTTCAGAGTGCGGAGCGTTCCATGAACACGGTGGACAGAATCAGGACCTTCCTCAATGAGGTGAAGATCGAGACCAAGAAGATCACTTGGCCGACGCCGCAGGAGCTGAAGGAGTCGACGACGGTCGTCATCATCGCCGTTGTCCTGATCACCGTCTTCATCGCGATCATCGATCTGATCCTGAACAACGCTCTCAGCTTCGTGATTCGACTCGGTGGTTGAGCGGGCTGCGCGCGGGACCTTCCGGCCGGCTGCCGGTGCGGGGGACTGCCGGGATGGTGCCCGTGACGCGCGACTAGGGGCGGAGACGCCGTGACGGAAAGAGAACAAGAGCTGCAAGACGAGCAGACCAAGCCGGACCTGCAGGGTCTTCCCGGCGAGCAGACCGAGCCCGAGGCGGAGTCCGTGGAGGCCTCGGCCGAGGCGGCTGAGCCCGAGGCGGAATCCGGGGAGGCCCCGGCCGAAGCGGCTGAGCCTGAGGCGGAATCCGTGGAGGCCCCGGCCGAGGCGGCTGAGCCCGAGGCGGAACCCGGGGAGGCTCCGGCCGAGCAGGGCGGCACCGAGTCTCAGGAATTCGCGGGAACCGGGCCCCGTAGGCGCTGGTACGTGATCCATACCTACTCGGGCCATGAGAACAAGGTGAAGGCCAATCTCGAGCGCGCCATCCAGTACAACCGCATGCAGGACATGTTCGGCGAGGTGCTCGTCGTCACCGAAGACTACGCGGTCATGAAGGCGGGCAAGAAGCGCATTACCAAGCGCAAGACCTTTCCCAGCTACGTGCTGCTCGAGATGGCGATGGGCGACGATACCCGGGCGCTGGTGCAGAACATTCCCGGCGTCACACACTTTGTCGGCGAGCGGCGGCCCGCGCCGCTGAGCGAGGCCGAGGTCCGGCGCATCCGCGGTCAAGAGGTCAAGGAGAAGGGCACGGTCACGACCGAAGTGGCGTTCAAGATTGGCGAGAGCGTTAAGGTGATGGATGGGCCTTTTGCCGACTTCGTGGGCACCGTCGACGAGATCAACGCCGAGCGCGGCAAGCTGCGGGTGATGGTCTCGATCTTCGGACGCCCGACCGCTGTCGAGCTCGACATCGCCCAGGTAACTACGATCTAACGGAGAGCGACGCATGGCGAAGGAAGTGGTTGCGACGATCAAGCTGCAGTTGCCGGCGGGCAATGCCAGCCCTGCGCCCCCGGTCGGCCCGGCACTCGGGGCCCACCAGGTCAACATCATGGAGTTCTGCAAGGCGTTCAACGCCCGTACGCAGAAGGACGCCGGGCTGATCATCCCGGTGGTGATTTCGGTTCACAAGGACCGCAGCTTTGCCTTTGTGACCAAGACGCCTCCGGCCGCGGTGCTCCTGAAGAAAATGGCTAATCTGGCCAAAGGGTCCGGCGAGCCGAACCGCAACAAGGTTGGGACGGTCACGCGAGACCAGGTGCGGCAGATCGCCGAGCTGAAGGCCCCCGACCTCAATGCGGCCAGCGTCGAGGCGGCGATGCGGATGGTGGAAGGCACCGCCCGCAGCATGGGCATCGAGATCGCCGAAGCATAGACCTCCGCGCCGGGTGCGACGGCAACGCGCATTCGGCGACCTCGCCGGGTTGCACCTCGAACCGGCGAGGGTTGGCCTCAGAGGGAGGCCCCATGCGGGCCGAGGAAAAACCATGAGACACGGCAAACGCTATCGCTCGGCTTTGGAAGTGAAGGGTACGCTCAATAGCCCCGCGCTGACCACGGCCCTCGAGTTCGTCAAGGAACAGGCCAAGGCGAAGTTCGATGAGACCATCGAGGTCTCCACGCGCCTGGGCGTCGATCCCAAGTACGCCGACCAGATGGTGCGTGGAACCGTCATCTTGCCCCACGGCACCGGTAGAGAGGTCCGTGTGCTCGTCTTCGCCAAAGGCGAGAAGATCAAGGAGGCCGAGGAGGCGGGCGCCGATTTGGCCGGCGCCGAGGAACTCGCCGAGAAGGTCAAGGGTGGTTTCTTCGAGTTCGACCGCGCCATCGCCACCCCTGACATGATGTCGGAGGTCGGCAAGTTGGGCCGGCTGCTCGGCCCGCGCGGTCTGATGCCGAATCCGAAGGCGGGCACGGTCACCTTCGATGTCGCCAAGGCGGTCAAGGACGCCAAGGGCGGCAAGATTGAGTTCCGCGTCGACAAGGGGGGCAACTTGCACGTTCCGGTGGGCAAGGCCTCGTTTGGGACGCCCCAGCTCGAAGAGAATATCCGGGCCTTCATGGGCGAGGTAGTTCGCCTGCGCCCGTCGGCGGCCAAGGGAGCATACGTGCGGACGGTCACCCTTTCTTCGACAATGGGCCCCGGCGTGCGTGTCGACCCCAGCGAGGTCGCCAAGATCTAAATGCCCCGGCCGCTGGATAAGGCGGTCGATCCGGGCGGCTGGTCGTCGATCGGCGGCCGCCCGTTCCGGATGACCGGCGGCCGATGGGGATCCGCGAGACAGGAGCACGAGAGAAAGGCAGCCTAGCCATGATGCGGAGCGAGAAGGTCAAGAAAGTCAGCGAGATCGAGGAGGTCCTCGGGGCGGCCAAGGGCGTCTACCTGGCAGAGTTCGAGGGCATGTCGGTGGCGATCATCTCGGAGCTGCGCAAACGATGCCGCGAGGCGAATGTGCGCTTCGAGGTAGTCAAGAACACGCTCCTGCGCCGAGCGGTGGCCGAAACTGGCCACGAGGGGATCCTGCCCCACATCGTCGGCACCACTGCGCTGGCCACCAGTGCGGTCGATGAGATCGCACCCGCGCGCGTGCTGAACGATTTCCGCAGTGAGTTCAAGCTCCCCCGGGTCAAGGGGGGGCTTGTCGACGGCAGCGTCTTTGACGAGGAACAAGTCAAGTCGCTGGCCGCCCTGCCGTCGAGGGAGATCCTGCTGGGCAACTTCCTGCGCGCGTTGCAGGGGACGCTGACCAACTTCGCCTCGGTCTTGCAGGCCCCGCTGCGCGACTTGGCACGGGTGCTCGACCAAGTGGCCAAGCAGAAAGAAGGTGCTGCCTAGCCTACCGCGGATGATGGTGCCGGAGTGTTTCTCCACTCCGGGTGCTTCTCCCATCGCTGGAACGCGGCCGGCAGGTGCAGTCATGGAGATAGAGTCGGAATCCACAATGGAATAGGTGGCGGGCGGCCGGGCACGGCAATCGGTGGTGCCTCGGGCGCGGTCCCGCTTGAGACGTGAGGTAGGGAGGTTGCAGAGATGGCCGAGACGACGATCTCGAGAGATGACATCCTCAGCTGGGTTCGGAGTGCCTCGATGATCGAGCTTTCCGAAGTCGTGAAGGCGATTGAGGAGGAATTCGGCGTGACTGCGTCGGCGCCGATGGCCCTCGCGGGGATGATGCCCGCCGCCGGGGGCGCGGCCGAGGAGGCCGAGCAGACTGAGTTCGATGTCGTACTGACGGGGCATGGCCAGCAGAAGATCCAGGTCATCCGCGTGGTCCGCGAGATCACCAGCCTAGGGCTGAAGGAGGCCAAGGGACTCGTCGACGCGGCGCCGAAGCCGGTCAAGGAGGCTATCTCGCGGGAGGAGGCCGACGAGCTGAAGACGCGGCTCGAGGAAGTCGGTGCCACCGTCGAGATCAAGTAGCTTCCGCCGGGCCGGCGCCATGGCGGGCCGCGGCGCCGGCGCGAGACGGGAGGAATTCCCGGACATGCACGAGCCGGGCGACACAGTCATTCCACAGAGAGTCCGGAAACCCAAGGCCGCGGGCCCGGGGGGGTCCAGAGTCCGCGGCCGATGGCTTCGGCTGCGGTTCGGTAGCCCAATTCCCCGGGGGAAAGCCGGCCGGAACGAATAGATCCGGCGGCGGGGGACTTGTCGTCCCCGGCGGCTTCCCGCGGACCAGCAGTGGCTTCGCAAACGATCAGCCGCTCACGCTTAGCAGGAAGGTGGTGGAACGTTGGCAGGAACCGCCCAACTCGAGCAGCGCGTTTTCTCCAAGGACGAATCGGACTTCGCGTTCGATATCCCCAATCTTCTCGCCGTCCAGCTGACCTCCTATGAGAGGTTTCTGCAGAGCCGGATGTCGCCTGAAGAACGGGGCAACGAGGGACTGCAGGAGGTCTTCAACTCGGTCTTTCCGATCGAGGACTCCCGCGGGATGTTCCGCCTGGAGTTCGTCTCCTATGACATCGGCGAGGCGAAGTATTCCGTCTACGAGTGCCAGGAGCGCGACCTGACCTTCTCGGTGCCGCTGAAGGTCAAGTTGCGCCTGCACATCCGCGAAGAGGTCGACGGGAAGAAGCGTGACAAGGAGATCATGGAGCCGCAGGAGGTTTACCTCGGCGAGCTGCCGATGATCACCGACAAGGGTACCTTCATCATCAATGGGGCCGAGCGGGTGATCGTCAGCCAGCTTCACCGCTCTCCCGGCGTCTTCTTCGACAGTTCGACCCATCCCAACGGCAAGCGCCTCTACAACTGCCGGATCATCCCTTACCGCGGTTCGTGGGTCGAGTTCAGCATCGATGTGAAGGACATCATGCATGTCCACATCGATCGCAAGCGCAAGCTGCCGGCCACGGTGCTGCTGAAGGCGCTGGGGATCGTCTCCGACAAGGACATCCTCGATCTCTTCTACGAGGCGACCGCTCAGGAATTGGGCGGCCTGCGGACGAAGAAGACTCAGAGCCTGATGCACCGCATCTCGGCCGAGGACGTCATCGACCCGGAGACTGGTGAGATCCTGCTCGAGTGCAACCAGGAGATCACCGAGGCGATTCTGGAGAAGCTCGTCAAGGCGGGCACCAAGGGAGTCCGGGTCTACAAGATTCCGCTGCAGGATGAGGCGGACATCATTCGCAACACGCTGAAGAAGGACACCTGCAGCACCGAGGAAGAGGCCCTGGCGCGCATCTACAGCCTGATGCGCCCCGGCGAGCCCCCACGCCTCGAAACCGCCCGGGACTACCTGAACCGCCTGTTCTTCAATCCCAAGCGCTACGATCTTGCCAAGGTCGGACGCCACAAGCTCAACAACAAGTTGCGCCACGAGTCCCTGCTCGGCGGCAAGCAGGCGATGAGCCGCTACGGCTTTCAGGTCCCGCCGGATGATCTGACGACGCTCTGTCGTGAGGACTTCGTCGGGATCCTCCGCTACCTGCTCATGCTGCGGGTGGCCGAGACCGACGAGACCTCGCCGATGGGCACGGTCGAGACCGACGACATCGATCACCTCGGCAATCGCCGCGTCCGCTCGGTGGGCGAGCTGCTGGCCAAGGAGTTCAACACCGGACTGGCGCGCATGGCGCGGATCATCCGCGAGCGGATGTCGCTGCAGGAGCCCGAGTCGGTGAGTGCCTACGACTTCATCAACGCGCGCACAATCTCGGCGGTGATCCAGAGCTTCTTCGGTTCGAGCCAGCTATCGCAGTTCATGGATCAGACCAACCCGTTGGCCGAGCTGACGCACAAGCGCCGCCTCTCGGCTCTGGGGCCGGGGGGGCTCACCCGCGACCGGGCGGGCTTCGAGGTCCGCGACGTTCACTACACCCACTATGGACGCATGTGTCCGATCGAGACGCCGGAAGGGCCGAACATCGGTCTGATCTCCTCGCTCGCGACCTATGCGCGGGTCAATGATCTCGGCTTTCTCGAGACCCCCTACCGCCGGGTCAAGCACGGGGTGGTGAGCGACGATGTCGTCTTTCTCTCGGCCGACCAGGAGGACGAGGCGATCATCGCCCAGGCCAATGCGCCGCTGTCCGACAGCGGGCGCTTCCGCGACGATCTGCTCGCCTGCCGTTACCGCGGCGAGTTTCCGTTGGTCAAGTCCGACAAGGTCCAGTTCATGGATATCTCGCCGAAGCAGACGGTCAGCCCGGCCGCTGCCTTGGTCCCGTTCCTCGAGCACGACGACGCCAACCGTGCGCTGATGGGATCGAACATGCAGCGCCAGGCGGTGCCGCTGCTGAGAACCGAGGCGCCGCTGGTCGGCACGGGGCTCGAGGGGAAAGTCGCCCGCGATTCCGGCGCGGTAATCATCTCCAAGCGCGCCGGCGTCGTCGAGAGCGTCTCGGGCGATACGATTGTGGTGAAGCACGACGCCGAATCCGGCATGCGGTTGCGCGACTTTTCCGCCGATGCCGGTGTCGATATCTACACGCTGACCAAGTTCAAGCGCTCGAACCAGGACACCTGTGTGAATCAGCGTCCGCTGGTGCGCTCCGGGAGCCGCGTCGAGGCTGGTGAGGTGATTGCCGATGGTTCGGCGACCGAGGGGGGCGAACTGGCGTTGGGGCACAATGCGCTGTGCGCCTTCATGCCCTGGCGGGGATACAACTTCGAGGACGCGATTCTGGTCAGCGAGCGGTTGATCAAGAACGATATCTTCAGCTCGATCCACATCGAGGAGTTCGAGCTGCAGGTGCGCGACACGAAACGCGGCGTCGAGGAGATCACCCGCGAGATCCCCAATGTCGGCGATGAGGCGCTGCGCTACCTCGACGAGGACGGGATCATCCGCGTCGGCGCGCCGGTCAAGGCGGGCGACATTCTCGTCGGCAAGGTGACGCCGAAGGGCGAGACTGATCTGACGCCCGAGGAGCGGTTGCTGCGCGCGATCTTCGGGGACAAGGCGGGCGACGTTCGCGACGCCTCGCTGAAAGCCCCGCCCGGGATGGATGGGGTGGTCATCGATGTCAAGGTCTTCTCGCGCAAGGAGAAGGACGACGCGACGAAGAAGCGCGAGAAGCGCAAGCTCGACCGCATCAAGCGTATGGCGCGCAAGGAAGTCCAGATAATCCGTGAGAACCGCGACGAGGAACTCTTGCGGATCCTCAAGGGCCATGTGCTCGAGCGGGTCGTCTCGGCGAGCAGCGGCGAGATCCTGGTGCGCGCCGGGACCAAGGGCAGTCCCGACCGTCTGCGCGAGCGGGTCAATTTCGACGACATCGCCTACTCGGCGCACGTCGCCAAGGACAAGCGCACCAATGATCGCTTCTGGGCGCAGTTCGACTTGGCGACCCGGGCGATCGACCGCATTCGCCGCGAGGAGGAGAAGGAAGTCGAGCGCATTACCCGCGGCGACGAGCTGCCTCCTGGGGTTGTCCGCATGGTCAAGGTCTTCGTCGCCAAGAAGCGCAAGCTGGCGGTCGGGGACAAGATGGCCGGTCGCCACGGCAACAAGGGCGTCGTCTCGAAGGTGCTGCCGGAAGAGGACATGCCCTACCTGCCCGACGGCACGCCGATCGATATCGTGCTCAATCCTCTGGGGGTGCCCTCCCGGATGAACATCGGGCAGATTCTCGAGACGCACCTCGGCTGGGCGGCGCACGAGACCAATTTCCGTGCGGTGACCCCGGTCTTCTCGGGCGCCACGGTCAGCGAGATCAAACGCTGTCTGAAGGAAGCCGGGCTGCCCGAAAACGGCAAGACCTGGCTCTACGACGGTCGCACCGGCGAGCAATTCGACCAGCCGGTGACCGTCGGCTACCTCTACATGATGAAGCTGAGCCACCTGGTCGATGACAAGATCCACGCCCGCTCGATCGGGCCCTATTCGCTGGTCACCCAGCAGCCGCTCGGCGGCAAGGCCCAGTTCGGAGGCCAGCGCTTTGGTGAGATGGAGGTCTGGGCGCTGGAGGCCTATGGCGCCGCCCACACGCTCCAGGAGCTGCTCACCGTGAAATCCGACGATGTCGAGGGACGCTCCCGGATCTACGAGTCGATCGTCAAGGGCGAGAACCCGCCCGAGCCCGGGGTCCCCGAGTCGTTCAACGTTCTGGTCAAAGAGCTGCGCAGCCTTTGCCTGGATATCCAGTTCGAGTAGCGCGCCCCGCTCACGCGGTGCCCCTCGAGCGGAACGCAAGGAGAGTCGAGTATGGCCGAAACGACCGAGTTCCGGATCTCCGGCCCGATGATCACCCCGCCGATCCCGATGATGCGCGACCGAGATCGGGAGACGCGGCGGAGATTCGATTTCTCGATGATCCGCATCGGGCTCGCTTCCCCCGAGACGATCCGGAGTTGGAGCCACGGGGAGGTGACCAAGCCGGAGACAATCAACTACCGGACCTTCCGTCCGGAGCGTGACGGCCTTTTCTGCGAGCGGACCTTCGGGCCGGTCAAGGATTGGCAATGCGCTTGCGGTCGCTACAAGATGATCCGCTATCGCGGGGTGATCTGCGATAAGTGCGGCGTCGAGGTCACGCGCTCCAGCGTTCGCCGGGACCGCATGGGGCACATTGATGTGGCGGTACCCGTCTCGCACATCTGGTACTTCAAGGGTGTTCCCAGTCGGATCGGGCACCTGCTCGACATGCCGGTGCGTCAGCTCGAGCGCATTCTCTACTACGAATCCTACGTGATGATCGATCCGGGCAATACGCCCTACAAGGCCAAGGAGTTGATCACCGAAGAGCAGTACCACGAACTGCTCGAGGATGGGTCTTATCACTTCGAAGCCAAGATGGGGGCCGAGGCGATCCACGACATGCTGCGCGCGATCGAACTCGAGAGCCTCTCCGAGGAGCTGCGGGGACGCGCCCGCGTCGAGACCTCGGTGCAGCGCAAGAAGGACGTCCTGAAGCGCCTGAAGATCGTCGAGGCGTTTCGCCACAGCCGGAACAAGCCCGAGTGGATGGTCCTCGAGGTGATCCCGGTGCTGCCGCCCGACCTGCGGCCGTTGGTGCCGCTGGAGGGTGGACGCTTCGCCACCTCGGACTTGAACGACCTCTATCGCAGAGTAATCAACCGCAACAACCGCCTCAAGCGCCTCGCCGAAATCCGCGCGCCCGAGGTTATCCTGCGCAACGAGCGGCGCATGCTGCAGGAGGCGGTCGATGCGCTCTTCGACAATGGGCGCCGCACACGCGCGGTGCGCGGCCAGGGCAACCGGCCGCTAAAGTCGTTGAGCGACATGTTGAAGGGCAAGCAGGGGCGCTTCCGCCAGAACCTGCTCGGCAAGCGCGTCGACTACTCGGGCCGCAGTGTCATCGTCGTCGGCCCCGAGCTGCGCCTGCACCAGTGCGGCCTGCCGCAGACGATGGCGCTCGAGCTCTTCAAGCCCTTCATCATCCAGCGCCTCGAGGAGGCGGGCGAGACGGTCAAGCAAGCCAAGCGCCTGGTCGAACGTGAGGGGCCGCAGGTCTGGGAGATCCTGAGCGAGATCATCCAGGATCACCCTGTGCTGCTCAACCGCGCGCCGACGCTCCACCGGCTCGGCATCCAGGCGTTCCAGCCGCTGCTGGTCGAGGGCAAGGCGATCCGCATCCATCCGCTGGTCTGCACTGCCTTCAACGCCGACTTCGACGG
>JAGMBO010000125.1 GCA_023129715.1 Candidatus Eiseniibacteriota bacterium
CCGAGGGCAGCGCTGATGTCGGGGACCGCCCCGGCGCTTGAGAACGCCGCCCTGCGCTGATTCCGCGCCCAGAGCCCGCATCCCCACCTGACCAAGATCGCCCGGTCGAGCCGTATCCAGGCCGCCACAGGCGCGCCGTGGGCGCGAACCTCCGGCCGTCTGGCCAGAACTACGTGATCCGCCGCCCGGGCGGCGCCCTTGGCGCCCATCCCCAACCGGCCAGGAATCGTCCAGCTTCGCGCCCCCGTCCGACATCGTAACTTCATTCAGAATAATCGGTTACCCGATCGAATTGCCTTCCAATCAGGGCCCGAAAGCTCGTCACTGTGACTGCGTTGGGCATGGGGCCCGGCGCGAAGACGGAGGACGGAACGCTGGAGAAGAAGACCGAGACGCCCCGAACGCGGAACCGGGGATGGGGTTTCCTCGGGACCTGCGTGTCGAACGGCCACACCGATCCCGAGGCCGCCTGGGACGAGGTGATGGCGATCTTGACGGACCTGAAGGGCCGCTTCCGCCTCGAGCCCGAGGTCGCGCGCGACCTGCTCGACTCGATCTGGGGACGCCACATCGCGGATCAGCTTCTCGGGGCGGGCAGAGACGACGGGCCGACCTTCGACTTCCTGGTCGACGAGCTCGCACAAGACCGCCGGTGGATGAAGAACACGCTCGAGATCACCCGCGCGATCGTTCTCGCCCGCGCGGACGACGGTCGGTAGGAGGGGACCAATGAAAGTCACACGCAAGGTTCACGGGGAGCTGATGGCGGCACGGAGGGCGAAGCGTGCCGCGGCGAAGGAGAAGCCGCTCGATCGGTTCGTCGAAGCCGTCTGCGCGATCCGCGGCACGTTAGCGCAGATCCAGGAGGCGGCCGACAACCACTTCAATCTCTCGCCCGAGGAGATCCACTGGGGCCACGTGGGCGACGCCAATCGGACGCTGACCGATCTGAAGAAGATCCTGGCGGCCATCCGCGGGGAGGTGAAGTGACCATGACCACCCCCGGGACGTCGCGCTTCGGATTGAGGGCGCACCAAGTCTTTTGGAACGAGCAGGGCAGCGTCGTCTGCGGCTGCTGCCACATCCCCTACCCCGGGTCCGACACCTGGGTTTGGGAGCGATGGGAAGAGATTACGCCCGAGACCATGGCGGCGATCGACCGTGAGGGCGGGCACGTGGCGTGCGAGGGCTGTGGCACGGAGCCCAGTCGGATCGTACGCTTGACCGTACACTGAGAGGAGACGAGAGATGAGCAAGCGCAAGACCACGAGGAAGGCGACGACACCGAAGACCCGGAAGCCCAGCAAGCTGTCCGCCGACGCGGCCGCAGAGATGATCGTCAAGACGGTGACTGCATCGGAGGAACCGAAGAAGGCATCCCGCGATGGCCTCTGCGTCTTCGCGTTTCGCCTGACCCGTGACGAGCGCGATGCGATCCACAAGGCCGCCGGACCCGCCAAGGCTTCGAGGTTCGCCCGCACCCTCCTGGTCGCGGCGGCCAACGACGACCTCGCGGCGGTCAAGGCGATCATGGCGGGCATCCAGACCGCCTAGGCCCGAGACACAAACCGCAACCGACGACCTCCCGAGATCGGGGGGTCCTCGGCCTTCAGCCCAGCCAACATGGTTCTGTCGACAGTCAACATTGGTTGCACAGCAGCTATCAGCTGGCAGCCCATGGCATCCGTGGCTCGGCAGCTCAACAAGTGGCTAGCGTCCAGGCCATTTCCGCATTCGGAGACGAACTCGGCCCTTCATGACCGTCCAACAATTCAAGTATCAAACCGTCGCCGTATCACACCTTCCTAGCTTCAGAATCGTAGAGAGGCCACTGATAGAAGTATGATCGCACTAATCCCGAGTGCCACTCCTTCTAGCTCAGTGAGATGCAACCGCTCTTGATAAAATTCGGCTTGCGCGTCAAGCAGCTCTCGGAAGAGTCTCTCGCTTTCCGAGGCATGGCAGTTGTACTCACTCCGCAGAAACTGCTCGAGGAGGGCTCGGTATCTCTGCTGTCCAAACGTGGACCGGAAAAGAACCCGTACGATTCGCGAGGATGGATCACGCGAAAACCCTTTCAACTGGCTTCTGAAAAGGGTCTTTCGGGCAAGGAGCCAGACCGAGCCTACCCCAAAGACAGTACCGCTGCACAGACTCACTACAGGAGAGACAAATGGACTTAGCAATACGGCGAGCCCGATGCAGCCCAGCGCTCCCACGCGGGCCACTGGCTTCCTATATCGCCCCCACCACTGTTTACAGGCCCATTGCCATCGTACAAGGCGCCACACAATCTGGACAGGCAGCCAACAACGTACCGGTACCACGAGAAAACTGTGCCTCCTACCCTCGAACTGTGTGATCACTTCTTCCAGAAGGCAGTTCTCCTCTTCCATCGTCAGAATGGCATCATACTCCGTCCGCAGGGCAGCCCGGTATGCTAGCGTGGACCAGTAGTCCCTAGGCCAGGGCCACCTGTATGCGAGCATGTTGCGAACCAGTTTGAATGGCCGACGGAGTTCTAGATAGCGGATTTCCTGCAGCCCCATTGAGATGACTTGGCCCTCAAGAACGTGCCATTTGTACAGGCGTTGCGTCATCCTTGGGCCTTGCTGCGGAACTACCCAATAGCGATCATCGCATTCGTGAATGACGTTGAAACGCCCTTTCCGAACGGCGACAACCCCCAATATGCGCGCCAGCCTGGGGAATCGCGCCCTGACTGGGACTGTACGTGTAGGTTGGACTTCTTCGTCCTCACTGACACCTTCGACAAGATGCGTGCGTGGCGTCCCTTCGTCGTTCATGGCATATCCCATCCTGACAGTCATGAATCACACTTGTTCTCTCCAGTCTAGCCGAGATTGGTCTCCATGGCCACCGTGTGCCTCTCAGCACACCGCCCGTCCCATGTCACTTCGTCTGCCCCGGCTGCGCGTCCCTCGTCCACGAGTGTGCGGACCAGTCGCTCGTCCACGTTGTAGCCCGCAGATCCACCCGACGGGCCCGGCCCAGCTCGACACCGATCCGCGTTATGGGCGTGAAGGGATTGGGCCGATTCTGGAACAGGTGCGAAGCCCTAAGTACAGAGGCAGCATCTTCGGGGACGGTGATCCCGGATGAAGGCGGTCCAGACCGAAGCGTAGCGCGACGTCTGCCACCGCCTCCGATGACCTCTCGCGAAACCGAGGGATCGTCGGCGTTCATGTCGGACCCGCCCTCTTCCTATAGAGCTCTGGCCTTCGTCAGCAGCCGTCACTTCCCCACCAGCCATCAGCATTCAGCTGGCCGATGATCGCCGCGCCAGAGTGCTCGCGGTCTTGTGGTCAGCCGGGTGATGTACACGGCCGCATGCGACCATGCCCGACGCCCTGGCCCCGCCTGGGGTCAGGGGCGTAAAGGGTCAAGGGCTAATGGTCCTGGCGGCTCGGAAACCGAAGCAGTCCCGGCCGAGGTTTGGGAGAGTGTAGTGCCGAGACGCACACCGCAGGACGTTGCCCTCGCCGTTGTCATTCAGCCAGGAGCCACCACGGATCACGCGCATGCGCCAAGGCTCAGAATCCGGACCCGTTGGGTCCGTTACCGGGGTCGTCCCCAGATCGCACACCCACCAGTCATTGCACCACTCCCACACGTTCCCCGCCATGTCCGAGAGACCCAACCCCGCCGGGGCGTCCGGACAGCTTCCCACCGGCAAGGTCCAGCCGAAGCAATAAACAGCGCTATCGGGGTAGGCGTCGAAGTTCGCCCGGCTGCAATCCGGCGTCTCGTTGCCCCAAGGGTAGCTCCGCTCGTCATCATACTGCGCCGCGTACTCCCACTCCGCATCCGTCGGCAGGCGGTACCCCGGAGCCCCATACGGGTCGCCACCATTGCACGCCCAGTTCCCGTTGTGCTGATACGCCCGCGGCAGGCCGGCCTGCAGGCTCAGCCAGTCGCAGTAACGCGCGGCGCCGTACCAGGTCACCTCCTTCACCGGATGGTCCGGGTTGATCCCATGGCCCACATCACGGGGGGTGAATACCCCATTGCTGAAGGCGATCTCACAGGATCCGTCAAGGTCCAGAAGCTCCTGCGTGCTCCCGTCCGGATTGTCGCGCACCGAAGTGGTCGTCGCCGTCACGTACTCATGGTCGTACGCCCATTGGACGGCCTCCAGATACTCTCGGTTCGTCACCTCGTGCTGGCCCAGGTAGAAGTCCCGTGTCAGGGTCACTTCGTGCTCATCCTGCCCGCAGGAGGCCACCCCGTCGCCCATGATGAAGACGCCCGCCGGAACCGCCACCATCGGCGGCAGGGTCACCGTCGTCGTATCGCTCGCCATATTCGATATCTCCGACCAGTTCTCCGCATCGTCTGCCGACTTCAGCGCGAAGTAATGGAGCGTGCCCAACGGCAAACCACCTACGGTGAACTCCTCCTCCGACCCGACCGTCTGCGGCACCGGCAGACCCACAACAGAATCCGCTTCGCTCCAGCCCTCGTCCGTGATCAGACTCGTCGAGGCCCGAAGGTCATAGAAGGATGCGGTCCCCGTCAATCCGTCGTCCCCCGGGGCCGTCCAGGCCAGTGTGGCCGAGGAATCTGTCACCGCCATCACTTCCAGGTCCGACACCGCGCCCGGCGGAGTCGTGTCCGGAGCCGGTCCGTCAACGTCGTTTCCGCAGCCGAATCCAAGAAGGCCCGTCAAGAATAGTCCCAGTGCGACCGCGAGAAGACTCGCACGACTTGGCACGCCTACTCGCCTGCTTCCTTCTCCGGAATCCGGGCACGCTCGATCCATCATCGGATCTTTCTCCTCCTCAACGGATACGAGGGGGCCATGCACCTCATCCACTCCCGGGGCTTCCGAACCACCTTCACTACCTGAATCCTAGGCGTGGGAGATGCCCTCGGCAAGCTGTGCCTTTCCAGCCATACCAGCATGCGCGGTGACTCTGCTGATGGGGCGCCTGGGCAGGAGTGGATCCCCTCGTGCCTGTCGCCTGACCCACGAGGAGCGCAACGCGATCCACAAGGCTGCCGGGGCGGCCAAGGTATCGAAGTTCGCGCGGAGCCTCCTGGTGGCCGCGGCGCGGAACGACGAGGCGGCGGTCAGGGCGATCCTCAAGGACATTCAGACCACCTGACGACTCCCGTCAACCTGGCCGACGACCTCCCGAGATGCGGGGGGTCTTCGGCGTCCTGGCCAGGAGCTCCCACCGCCTCATCCCCCAACCGCTCAACCTGTTAGCGTCAGCCTCCGATCGGTGATCTGGACCGCTCGCCCATTGTGCGGTAGGATAGAAGTAGTCAAACGGCATTGATCATGGTGCGGAAGTCCTGTGTCCCGTCTGAGTGACTGCCTTTCAAAGGGTCAGCTGAGAGAAGTCCAGGTCGATCCGGAGAAGGTGGCGGCTGACTTGCGCTCAGCCCTTAGCGATCTGGACGGTGCCCGGGCAAGCTATCACTATGGGAATTGGGATCAGGCCACGACGCGGGCCTACTTCGCTTTGTACCGAGCCTGCCAGGCCGCGCTTCTCTCCCGGGGCTTCACGAACACCAACCTCTACGGCCTGTGCGTCGGTCTCGACGCGCTCTTCGCCCAGCCCGATCATCTCCCCGTGGACATAGCCAAGCGGATTCGTGAGGCGAAGACCGCCAAGGACGCTGCCTATGAGTGGGGCCACAGCTCGGCCGCCGACGCCCGGCGGGTCCTCGGTTGGACGGTCGAAGGCGTCCGGGAGATTCTGAAGACCCTGGCTGTTCCCGGTGTTGACTGGACACTGGTCGAGCCGGACCTGCCGGAGCCGCGCCAGAAGTAGCGCGTCGCGCAGACATCCCTTCCCGTCTGGTGTCAACGCCGATTGACTCCGTCCCGATTTCACCGATCTAGGGTGCCCCCTTCTCCGCGGTCTTGTGATTCTGCTTCCGGTCCGTGGGGTTCAGGGCCTCGGGCTTGACCTCCTTTCTGCCCTCCGAAGAGCTCAACAGCCTCGCCCTGCGCTCGGGTTCCAGAGCTCGGACGTGACGGCAATGCGCACGCAGCGGCTCTAGAACGCGCAAACGGCCCCCCCGGTGATCGTTCGGTGCGTCGATAGGTACTGCGTCTTGGGAGCGGGAGCGATCGGCGCTCTGGTGGGGGATATTGGGCGTCGCCATCCACGGTCGTCTGGCCAGGATTGATCTCAGGCTCCCGCCGCCGCCCATTTGGCCGGCGCCCGGCGGGCTCTCCCAGCGGCCTTGGCGGGCACGAGCGCGGTGCCGCGGGTCGTAAACGTGATCAGAACCAGCTCCGGCTTCCCCCGCCGCCCGTTCTGTTGGACGTCGTAACGGACCCCCGCTAAGCTCTCGACAGAACTCCCGGCGCTAAGTGACTCCAGCGCTGGGAGTTTTTTCAGGCGAATTTCGCCACACCGTTTTGAACCGGCGACCGTCAGATTTTCGACGAACGCACGCACCAGGCGCTTGCGCTCCACCGTCGTCCCTTCGTCGAACAGCCGGCGGGCCTCAGCAAGACCTTCGAGGATCGAGTCCACGACGTCGTCGGCCTTGATCGTGCCGACCGGGATCGCCTCGAGTTCTCGGAGGCGCCCCTCGGCCTCTTGTCGCTCCCGCCGAAGGCGTCCGAGACGCTCGTTCAGCAGATCCCTGTTCTCAGGTGAATCGGCGGCGAGGTCGACCACGGAGTCGACCTTCTTCGCGATCTCGGCCAGACGGGCCTTGAGGCGCTTCATCTCCGGCCGCGGGTCGTGACCTTGGGCGCCGAGCTCCTTCTCGATAAGCCGCCTCAGGGTGGCGCGGCCGGTCCGCCCGAGGAGAGTCGCGATCCTGTTCGCGACGATCTCCATGACGAAGCCGTCCATCGGCTCCTGCAGGAACAGAATCGGCTGGCAGAATCTCTTGCCTTTCATGATCGATGTGCCACAGACATAATAGCTCGTACTGATCCGAGTGCCGTCCTTTCGCCTCTTGCTCTTCCAGGTCGTTCGTCCGTGCATCGCGCCGCCACAGTCACCGCACCGGACGAGGCCAGACAGCAAGTAGCGCGAACTCCTCGCCTTTCCTGTCAGGAAGCCAGTCGCAGTCCGCTGGTTGCCGCGCTCCTTCAGCAGTCGCCGGGCCCGATCGAAGGTGACCCGGTCAATGAGCGGCTCGTGGGCTTCTTCGTGAATGAGCCAATCCTCTGGCGAGTTCCATTCGAGCCGGCGCCTGCCACAGCCGTCGCGCTCTACCTCGCGCCGGTCCGCAATGCGGTGGAATTTTCCCATCGCCCTCCGATTCCAAACGAGTCGACCGACGTACGCGTCGTTCAGGAGCATTGCCCGGATCGATGAAAGCCCCCAGCCTTTGCCCTTCGCCGAGATCACACCCTCACGATTGAGGCGCACCGCGATTGCTCTGCATCCGAGACCCGGACTTCTCGTGTACAAGTCGAAGATTCGGCGGATGACTTTAACGCGCACGGGTAGACTAGGGAGCAGCCGCACGTGTTCGCTGCGGCTCGCCTTGATCTTGAGACCTCGCGGCACCGTTCGGATGAGCTTCCCATCAGGATCGAGGATGACCTTCTCGCCATCGTCTGTTCGACGGACGATCTGGAAAAGCTTGCCCGTGCTGTCGTAGTAGCCGAGGTCGAAGCCGTAGGGCGCCTGGCCCCCGGCCCACCAGCCCTCGTCGGATAAGCTCACCAAGCCGCGGACAACCGCCTTGCTCAAGGTCACCGACTCGTCGCGCGCGGCTTCCTGCTTGAAGAAGCGCAAGAACTTGTCGGCGCTCGATCCCGTGAAGCCCTCGGACGTATAGACGATCTCGACCCCGGCCTGCTGGAAGCGCCAACGGTAGAATCCGACCTCATCGCTGGTCATCCTTCCGAATCTCTTAATGTCCCAAGTCAAAATGGTGTGCCAGGCGCAGTCTGGTGATTCCGCCGCTGCAAGCATCGAAAGGAAGCCCTTGCGGGTCTCGCCTGAAGTCCCGGAGACACCATCATCCACGAACTCGGCCACGATCTCGAAGCCTTGCTCGTCAGCGTAGCGGAGGATCTCGCGGCGCTGGTCCTCGAGCGACTGCTCCTGACGGTCGGTCGACCTTCTCACGTAGGTCGCGACGGGCGTCTTGCCATTGGTTCCCGGGCTCATGGCTCCATGAGGGCTCGACTGGCGCGGACACATCAAGTCGAATCTCCTGAATCGCAGGCGGCGAATTCCGCAGCCGCTGCGGCCTCATTCGCGGGGGCGTTGCGACGCACGTGGGCCCTGACGGCCCATCGCACGAGCATCTCCAGCGCGTCCTCGACCTCGCCAGCACCGGCCATGCAGTCGCCTTCGACCACGAGGATCCGCGGATCCTCGACGACCGCTGCAGTGCGGCCGGCCCGATTGGGGACCGCGTCAGCTGGCGAGACTGCTCTCATCGACGGTCGGACCCTTCCCCATCGCCCACGAGCTTGCGGAGCTGACCGAGAATGGCCTCCTCGAACTGCGCCGCTGTCGCGCGGTCGATGGGGTGATGCAACGGATGCGCACGCCCTGTCGATCCGAGCTTCCTCGGAAACGTCAGGAACAGGCGGCCAGACTCGTCCCGGCGGACGGCGATATTGTTCAGCATCACACGGTGGTAGCGGCAGCTGACGAACGCGATCAAGCCATCGCTCCCGTTGATGGGGCGGATCCGTACCTCGCCGATCTCATGAGTGCCTTTGAGTGCCTCCACAACTCCTCCTCTTCCTCAAATGTCCTGTTGAGGTCGGGCCCGTCCCGCAGGTCCGGAAGCTTCCGGACTCTCCCTTAAGGGAGAGAGTCCTTCCGGACTTCCGGGCCCTGCAGACGTTGTAGGACAGAGACCTTCCGCACCGACCAGATCGCTGCGTTCCTCCTAGTATCATAGCTATCATGGAGTTAGCTCCGGTGCGGAAGAAGGTCCGGAAAGCTCTCGCACGTTCGGGACCATGTAACGGGTCCCTTGAGCTCTTCCGATCCGCAGAATCAACCCCTGCTCCAGGAACTCCCGGGCGTACCCGCTGATCGTGCGCTCCGACACTTCGAGCTCAGCGGCCAGGGCCCGGGGTGCAACTCCCCCGGGTCCCGCTTGGGAGACAATCTCCAACATCTGCTCTCGGCGCCTTGCGGCTTCTTCCGACCTAGTCGCAGGCGGGTCAGTTAGAATCAGAACGCCGTTCTCCCCCTGCTGGAGCCAGATTGCCTCCGGCCTCCTCCGCCCGGTGCACTTCTCCACATCCAGGAGGATTCGGTCTTTGATCTCCTTCATACCGATTCGCAACCGGCAATCTGCCGAGAAGCGTGAATCGCCGCGGGAAGCGCCAGGATCAGTCCGGTTGCGGCTCCCCGGCTGTCCCTTCCGGTCATGATGTACGAAGAGGATTCCACAGGAGCATGCGCGAGCGATCGCAAGGGCCGCGTTGGATACAGGTCGAAGGTCTCGTTCGTCTTGCAGTTCGTGAGCCTTCGAGAGATGATCAATAACGATCAGCTCTAGTTCCTCTTCCCCAATCCATGTCCTAATTGCCGCCTGATCGAGGAGGTCGACAATGTCCCACGGATCCTCATATCGCGGAGGGCAGATGACGCGCAGGTTTTCCTCGAGCAGGTCCTCATCAGCATCTGTTGATTGCACGATCGCGCCCAACCGGTCCCGGAGCATCCACATGTCGTCCTCAAGGCTGATAAGTCCGCAACGGATTCCTCCGCTCCTCGTCGAGAAACCCCAGTGCGGACGGCCGACTGACGCATCTACCACTAGATGCAGTATCTCCCAGCTCTTCCGGGCACCGTCGGGTCCATGGATGTGCCCGATGTGACGGGCATAGAGCAAACCGTCTCCCAAGAGAGACGGGGGGCGTGGAGTGGAATCACTCATCAGCCCTACGTACGAAAGGGAAGCTTCGACGAATGACAGGTTCTCTCCGCTCAGCAATGCGCGCAGTCTGCTGGCTGTCCCACCGGCTTGGATCCAATCCGATAGGTCACCTTTCTCTGGAAGATCTGGCAGCTCAAACTGCCGAACTGAGGCACAGACAGGGCGGAGGAGACGCAGGACGGTCAGGGCATGCTTCCTTCCAACCACGTCCTTGTCGGGGATGATGACGACGTTTCGCCCACGGAGTGCGTCACTGTAGTGGTGTTTCTCTTCGGAGTCCTCTGTCCATTTCCCAGCCCCCCCCCGGGTTCGTGGTGGCAATGAAGCCGAGTCTCTCGGCCGCGAGGACATCCTTCTCTCCTTCCAGAATCAGGACGGGGGCGGATGGATCCGCTTCGATCAGCTGCGGCAGGTGGTACAGCACCCGGCGCGTGCCGGATGTACCCTTGTTCCAGTGGCCCTTGCCATCGGGCTTCTCTTGCCAGAAGGTCTTCTTCCCATCACGTTCCGGTCCCCGAACGACGCGGAAGAGCGGCTTCCCATGCTCGTCCTCGTAGATATAGTGAATCTCTTGTAAGACGGGTTGGCTTGGGCATTCTCCAGCAGGGAAAAGATCGCTGTGCTTGAGGCCGCGGGCCGAGAGCACAGCTTCAACCGAGCATCCAGCATGGCAGTGGAGGAGCACGCGTTTGTCATCACCCTCGGAGATGCTCAAGCTCGGAGTGTGGTCGTCGTGCGCCGGGCACTTCGCAATCCAATCGCTTCCGCTTGGCCGAGCGTCGGGGAAGTGCTCCAGGACGCGTTGGATCGGCCAGGCGCTCATCCCGCTACTCCAGTGTATGCGATCATGATTCGCGGGCTCGGCGCATGGCACCTGGGCGTCCTTCGGCGTCTACGGCACATTCGGAGCCGCTCAGTGGTGCTCGATTCCTCATCTTGAGCCAGGCTGTAACCTCATCTTCACGCCAGCCGGTGATCCGTTCGGTCAGCTGGACTCGCGCAGGGAATTCGCCCGCCTTCTCAAGACGCCAGATCGTGGTGAGACTGAGACCGGTGACGGCGTGGATCTCTCGCTTCCGCAGAATCCGTGTCATCTCCTCTCCTTTCCACGGCCACCCATGGCCGTCCAAGGGGAGGATGGAGGGACCCGGCGCGGAGATTCGACCTAATCAGAAGGGGGGATGTCTGAGGTAGAAGAGGCTCTTTCTTCGCGGGCTCTTCTCCCGAGTTCCTTCCAAATGGGCGGGTCCCAGCCGAGGCTGCGCAGGAGCTTATTCTGATCATCGAAGATCCGCTCGACGGTCTTCAACGAGACGCACAGCCTCCTCGCGATCTCCGTGAGGGCCTGGCCGCGCGTCATGTCGGCCGCGAGCTGTCGCGATTTGAAACGAACCCAGTTCGCGACAAGCCAGGAGGACCCATCTGCTGTGATGAAGTGCTTCGCCTTGCCCGGAGCCTTCGTTCGATGAGGAACGCCAAGGGCCTCGCCGATGCAGAGCACAGCCTCGCTGGTTGGGTCTTCCGGGTCGATGCAACCCGTGCTCCAGCGCTCGACGGCGAGTTCCATGGCTTGCCTCAGCTCTCCTGCATGCTCCAACCCTTGCTTCTCCAAGTACCAGAGCGCAACGCGTCCCGCCTCGAGCACAACAGCCTTTTCGCCTTCCCGTAGCTTCTGCACCATTAGCTCCAGCACCACGCTGGTCTCAAGGTCTAGCCACGATTCCGGCTTGTTCTGCCTCTGCATGCCCTGCCTCCCTTCTGCCGTCCGAGATGGCGACCGTTTGAGCATAGCCGTCGAGCCGTCGGCAGAGAACTGTCTTGACGGACGTAGCCAGGCGTAAGACCCTCGTACCGGAATACCAGACTCGACTTCCAAGAGATCCCGACAGCCGGGATCCCACGCATGACTCGCTCGCGCGTGAGGGTTCCGGCTTTTCGCTTGGGGGTTACTCATGAGAGTCGATTCACGGCACCCGCCGTCTCACGGCATTCTCCCTACCCCGTCGGCGTACACGACCGCGAATCACGCAGCGCATGCTCCGCACCTCCGAGCGGACTGCCCGCCCCAGATCGAATCTCAGTCACAGCGACGCTCGAAGAGAAGGCGCGGCAATGGGTTTCGCGAGGCGAGCGCGCGGAAACCCTTTATTGACGGTGTGTTCCCATATGGTGGACACAAGAAGCGTCGCAACTTAGGTACTCCCTTGCGATTACGCTCGGGTGACGGCGACCCCGGCCAACGTCGCGTGGGAGGGGCGCGAAACAAGCTAACGGTAACAGTAACAGTAACACCCGGAAGCCACCGAAGCGCAAGGAGTTGCCGGGCTTCCATGCGAGGGGAGAGCCATGAAACACCTGCATGCTGAATGTAACACCCGCCAGCTGGGGAAGGCCCCGGATTCGCCCGTGACACTGCCGGGCAAACTCGTCCACTGGCCCATCGAGCGGCTTCGCCCTTACGAGCGGAACCCGCGGACCCACAGCCCCGAGCAAATCACCAAGATCGCAGCGAGTCTGCTCGAGTTCGGCTGGACGAATCCCATTCTCGTCGACGGCGACGCCGGGATCATCGCCGGCCACGGTCGGCTGCTCGCCGCTCAGGAGCTTGGAATGATAACGGTTCCGGTGATCGAGCTCCCGTGGTCCGCGAAAAGGCCGTAAGTACCTGCGGCCAGGCGGATCTGCTCGCTGTGATATGATCCCGCCCATGATTCTCGCCCTTGTGTCTGCAATGATCACCTTCCTCCGGGCGGCGCTGATGCCCCGAGCTACCCTTGCCCTGGAGAACGCCGCCCTGCGACAGCAACTCACTGTCTACCTGCGGACCCGCAAGCGTGGCCGACTCCGGGCCGGCGACCGCGTGTTCTGGGTCGCGCTCCACAGGCTCTGGCCTGCCTGGACCCGTCCTCTCGTCATCGTTAGACCCGAGACCGTGATCGGGTGGCACCGCAAGGGCTTTCGGATGTTCTGACGGCGTAGCTCATCGCGGATGCGCCGCACACCGTGCTCAGGATGCTTACGCCGGTGGGCCAGGATGCGTTCATCGAGCACCGAGACCTGTCGGCGAACGCCGATCGACGATGACCGCCGGCAGAGACCCGCCAGACCCCCCTCCTGGTGCTGCCGGCGCCACGAGCCCAGTGTCCCCTCGACGACACCCACCACCTCGGCGATATCCTGTGCCGCCAGACCCGCTTCCAGCGCCTCAACCGCCACCAGTTTGACTTCCAGCGCTACCGGCGGCGAGCGCTTCACCGATGTCATTTCCGACCATCATGATCCACCCATTCTCACCATCATGATCCAGGGATTCTCACGATCATGATCCAGGTCTGGGTTGGGTTTCTCACTATCATGATCCACCCATTCTCATAATCATGATCCAGGGATTCTCATGATCCACCCCGAGACCGTGCG
>JAGMBO010000126.1 GCA_023129715.1 Candidatus Eiseniibacteriota bacterium
CCTGAGCAATCCGCTGGATGTGACCCTCACGGGATGCGACTTTCTCCAGAATCATGCTGGTACCTCCGGAGGCGGGATCTACCTACACGATGCCAGTACCGTCACAACGATCACCGGCTGCCTCTTCTCCGAGGACGACGCCGACGACTACGGTGGTGCCATCTACATCGACTCGGGTCCGACTGATGTCGTCGACTGCACTTTCACCAGCTGCTGGTGCACGGAAGACGGCGGGGCCGCCTACATAACGGGCGCCGGGCCCGTGACATTCCTGCGCTGTGGGTTCGACTTGAATACGGCCGCATCCGGCGGGGGCATCGCCGCATATGCGCTTCCGGCTCTCTCTCTGCAGGACTGCACCTTCGAGAGCAATGGAGCGACGCACTTTGGCGGCGGTCTGCTCTGCGACAACCTCGGCCTGCTCAGCGTAAACCGTTGTGATTTCTTGACGAACACCGCGCAGCATGGCGACGGTGGTGGCATCTTCACTGACAGCACCACCACCGCCGTCGACAGCTGCCTGTTCCAGGGGAATCACGCCGGGGAACCCCATGGGGGCGGGGGCATGTGGGCCAGCGCCGGAGATGATGACATCACGAACTGCCTCTTCTGGGAAAATACAGGGTACAGAGGGGGAAGCCTACGACTGTATGATTGCGTGGCCGATACGATTCGCTCCTGCACGTTCTCCGACAACCAGGCGGAACTCTCAGGTGGTGGCGCCAGAGTTGGCGGTGGAGCGTATTTCTTCCACAACTGCAGCTTCACACGCAACGGAGCCGTCAATGCCGGCGGGATTTACTGCGCGAACGCGACTCTGGACGTCATGGGAGGGATCTTCTATGGCAATATCGCCAAGGAGGGCGTTATTTCGCCCACCTGCATGGGAGGAGGGATTCATAGTCCCGGGAATTCCGACATCAGTATCACCGGATCGCTATTCGCCAACGATTCCGCTGCAGCCGGCGGATGCCTTGCGATGAGAGGCTACGGCACCCTCGATATGCGGAGCACGAGTATCTATGCCTGCCATGCGTTGCGCGAGGAATGCGCGTCAGGTCTCTACTTGGATGATGATATCCAGGGCACTGCGGAGAGGACGATCATCTCCTACGGCACGCAGGGCGAGGCGGTGCACTGTGCACCGGATCTCCTCACGTTGACCTGCTGTGATCTCTACGGAAACGTCGATGGAGATTGGACTGGGTCGATCGCCGGCCAGTACGGTGTCGATGGCAACATCTCGGAAGACCCCCTCTTCTGCGATCCATCGGGCGGGGCTCCCGACTATGACTTCGGTTACTACTTCGGCCTTCACTCCGATTCTCCCTGCGCACCGTTCAGTGATCCGAATCCAGAGTGTGACCTGATCGGCGCCTTCGTCGTGGCGTGTGGCCCCGCCTCGGCCGAAGACCCGGCCAGCCCAATTGGCCCGACCCTGCTCCTCCGCCATTCACCGAACCCGGTGCATCGTGCGGCGCGGATCACCTACACCGTTCCCTATGCCCTGGGCGCCCCCACCGCGAATGTCCACTTGGCCATCTACGACGCCTCGGGACGCCTGGTGCGCTGCCTGGTCGACGAGGAGCAGGTAGTGGGGATCCATGGCGTGAGCTGGGACGGAACCGACAGCGGTCACCAGACAACAAGTTCGGGAGTCTATTTCTGTCGCCTGCAGGTCGGCTCTGCCTCCATGGTACAGTCGGTCATCCGGATCGAGTAGCAAGTGTGAGGCCCCGACGCCTCCGGAGAGCGATTCTCCTCGGGCTGGGTGTCATGCGGAATGTGACGGGCCCGGTAGCCACCGCTGCCGGGCCCTCCGTACCTCTCGACACTCATCGTAGCTGAGCCGGAAGCTGTTTGAAGTCATGGGCGAGTAGTTATTCGACTACGACGATATTTCAGGAGCAGTTGAGACTGCGGACTCCGAAAGCCCCAAGGGCCCTATCACCTTGCCTTTCTTGGAGTTGCCAGGTAGAAGCGACTGCTCCGGTCGGGTGTGGAACGCGAGAGCGTGTGCACCCCGCCATGCGCTCTATCAATCGAGCCCAGGAGAAGACGGCAACTGCCATGCCTCAAACCTTGAAAATGCGATGGACAGCGACGATATTTCAAGGTAGGTATTCTGTCGTGCTGGATCGCCATCAACAGGTCAAACATGCTCGCCGGCTGCTCCGCGATCATCGGGTCGTTGGCATCGTCGGTGCTCGTCAAGTCGGAAAGACAACGCTGGCCAGGCAGATCGTCGAGCGTCACGATGGCCCCGCCACGGTCTTCGATCTCGAGAATCCGGAAGACCTCTCCCGACTCTCGGATCCGATGTTGGCTCTCAAGGAACTCAGGGGCCTCGTGGTCATCGATGAGATCCAGCGCATTCCCGAGGTGTTCCCCGTCATCCGTGTGCTCGTTGACCGCCCGCGCCACCCGGCGCGATTTCTCGTTCTAGGCAGCGCATCGCCGAACCTCCTCCGCCAGAGTTCCGAGTCCTTGGCCGGCCGGATTGCCTATCACGAGCTCGAGGGATTCTCCATCGAAGAAGTCAGCAGCCGCAAGGCAAGCCAGCTCTGGCTGCGGGGAGGATTCCCGCGCTCCTTCCTGGCACGTTCTGCTCGAGCCAGCATGGAATGGCGGCGGGAGTTCGTTGGAACATTCCTCGAACGAGATATCCCGCAACTTGGCATTCGGATCCCGGCACCGACGATGCGGCGATTCTGGTCCATGTTGGCCCATTATCATGGACAGATCTGGAATGCCTCCGAGTTCGCCCGTTCGTTCGGCGTCGGGGACACAACGGTGCGAAGGTATCTAGATCTGCTGGAGTCGGTCTTCATGGTTCGTCAGCTCCAGCCTTTCCACGCGAACCTCGCGAAGCGTCAAGTGAGGGCGCCCAAGGTCTATCTGGCAGACACCGGAATGCTCCACGCGCTGCTTGACTTGCCTGATCGACGTTCCCTCGAAGGCCATCCGAAGCTCGGCGCGTCATGGGAGTGGTTCGCCATGAACGCGGTGATCGGGCAGGTGGGCGCACGTCGCGAGCAATGCTATTTCTGGGCGACCCACGCCGGCGCCGAACTCGACCTGCTGATCGTGCGCGGACAGCATCGCTGGGGGCTTGAGTTCAAGCGTACATCGGCCCCCAAGATCACGCGTTCCATGCGAACTGCGATGGCCGATCTTAGACTCAAGAGGCTGGATGTCATCCATGCAGGTGCGCAGTCCTTTCCGCTGGCCAAGAACATCAACGCGGTCTCCTTCTCACGCATCCGGCAGGATCTGCTTCCCCTGCCCGGAATGCGCTCGTAGTCGGGTCAGCGACAACAAGCTGCTGGAGCTCCGAGAAACCAGACGCGGACGAAACCAGTGGAAGGTGGAACTGCCCGCCATCGACCGGGACATGCTTGCGGCGCTCGTAGAGAACTTCGAGCGGGTCCTGGCCGAGGGCCCCAACCCACAAGAGAAGGGCCTTCTCCGCCGGATGGTGAAGAAGGTCCTCGTGCATGACCGTCGAACCGTCAAGGTCTGGTACGGGTTACCAAACCGTCGCGGGTTCGGACGGGTTCACATCACGGCTTGAACCCACGGCGCATAGACCTTGCCTCTCGCTCGAACGCCCAGGCAAGCCCACCGTTGGGCCGTGGATTGGGTTTTCGAGAGGCACATCTTCTCCCTGGGATCAGCTGCAGCGCTCGACCAGCTGGTGAAGGAAGCCCACGACATCCGCCTGGATGGCATCGTCTGGCCCGCTCGTCAGGAACTCCGCGACGCGTCGGGGACCGACGCCGTTGTGGTCGAGGAAATCCCGTCTGAGTATGGTGATCGCCTCGGAAACGGCGCGATCGGCAAGGAGCGGTCGCAGACACGCCGCGACATCCTCGACCCCAGACCCGAAGTTCCGCACCACATAGAACAAGTCGTACGCGTCCTTGTTCTCGCCTCGGGAGCCAAAGGCCAAGGCCTTGAGAACGACGTAGGCGCCCGGGCCGCAGACCCACACATCGCGCGTGGCGTCCTCCCCCATGATCGTCGGGCCGGACAGGGTTACCCGCCGACGATCCTGAAATGCCAGATGGAGCCCCGGCGCGATGACCGCGGCGAAGTCGGCCTCGATGTCTCGGAGCTTTCCGCCAGTGTCGTCTGGCTGGGTCGGCGGGATCAGGAAGTCGATCGTGACCTTCTCGGCGCGCACGATCTTCCATCGTTGGCGAGTCGGATTGCCCTCCTCGTTCACGTCCTGTGAGAAGCCCGCCTGGCGGAGCCGGCCGGTGAGCGCTCGGTATCGACCCTGCTCCAACAGCGCGACCGCCAGCCCCACGTCGAGGTCCATCGTTCCGACGTGCGCATCGGCCCCTTCAGCGAGCGTCACCTGATCGATGAGCAGCGACGGCACCAGACCGCCAACCACCACAAGATCATCTATCAGGTCACCGAGCTTCGTGGCTACGTAGAGGCACGTCGCTCGCACAAGGGCAACGTGCTCGCCGCGGTATCCGGCCGCGGTAGCCGGCTTCTCAGGCATCAGCGCTCCAATCCAGCAGCTCGGCGCGAAGGTGATCGGCAGCCTCCTTGGCCCGCTCCGGTAGACCCTTGAGATCTAGGTAGGCCTGCACCGGATGCACGCACCCCACCCCGTCACGATCGGCGGCTCCGTGGAGGACACCCTCGTCCTTGGGGACCACGAGCCACACGTTCGCCCCGCGCTCGTCCTCACGGAAGCCCAGGCGTTCCAGAAGCTCCGGCGCCGGGCGCTCCAGCACGTACATTGTCACGAGCCGGAAGCCCGCGAACCGGGTCAGTAGCCACGCCGCGGCAAGCCCCGTTGCGGCATGTCCCAACCGCCCTTCGCGCAGATCGCCGGCTAGCCGACGCAGCAACTCATCGCCGGACCGCGCCGCCACATGGCCTCGGAAGATCTGGTGCTTCGAGAACTCGTAGTCCTCCTCCCAGGCGTCGAGCAAGAGGTCCGGATCCCTGGGTCGGATCGCTCCGTCCGACTCACGGACAATGAGCTCGTCCTTCTCCAGTCTCGAGACGATCCGGCTGGTGAACCCCTCATCCATGCCGGTCGCCTGCGCGATCTCCCGCTGCGCCATCGGCTGGTGAGGGTGCATTAGGAGCCAGCGGGCGATGCGGGCGCTCTTGGGAGCGAACGCGCTGAACGGCCTCCCCCGGCTCTTGAATTGATTCCCCTGACCCTCGATCCGCACACGAATCCCCGGGGCGAAGATCCGCGCGTTGCCGCTCAGGTCAAGCCAGGCGATGTCGGCTTCCTCGCAGCGCTGGCGGCCAACGGGTCCCATGAACGGCACGGCGACCAGCGGGATCGCGCGCCGGCCCATGCCCGAGGCGTACCGCCGGGCTTGCTCGACCGCGGCGGAGACCGGAGCGGTCGCTCCGGAGCTCTTCCACTCCACGACGAAGGTGGCCCCCCCAAGCTCGATGACGGCATCGGCTTCGGACGCCCGTGGGTCCTGGCGGATCCGCGCCTCGGAGCCCGCCGTAGCGAGGAGCTCGGCGAGACGCACTGCTATTTGCCGCAGGGCCTGTCGCTGGTTTGGTACTCGCATACTTGACTAAATAGGCCGTGTTGATCCTGTTGTCAAGCGCATTTAATTAGTCAGGCGCCGGACCCGGGATCCGCGGGAAGACCGTAACCTGTCCCTCCCGAAGACCCGAATGTGAAGCGACCTTGAACGTTGCGGCTGTGGGTCCCAAAGACTGCATCGGCCTGCGGTCCCTGGAGTTGTCTGGCAGACGCGATCGCCGAGATTGGCCTGTCAAGAACTCCACTTGCCCCGTACTCCGCGAAAAGGGCGTAACTCCTTGGGATTAGGAGAGGTTTCCTGCCGTGATACCCTTTGCGCATGATGTGCACGCTCATCTCAGCCTTGGTCGCCTTCCTTCGAGCAGCCTTGATGCCCAGAACCGCCTTGGCCTTGGAGAACGCGGCCCTGCGACAGCAGCTGACCGTCTACCTGCGGACTCAGCGGCGTGCCCGACTCCGGCCAAACGATCGGGTGTTCTGGGTTGCACTCCGCAGGCTCTGGCCGGACTGGACCCGTCCTCTCGTCATCGTCAAGCCTGAAACCGTGATCGGGTGGCACCGCAAGGGCTTCAAGCTCTTCTGGCATCGCAGGTCTCGCTCAGGCAAGGTCGGCAGACCCCGAATCCCCGGGAGACATATCAGCTTCATCCAACGCATCTCGGGTGATCATCCCGAATGGGGGGAGGACAAGATCGCCGAGGAGCTCGCCGCCAAGTTCGGTGTCGAGCACTCCCCCAGCACCATCCGCCGCTACATGGTCCCACGCCAGGGGCCGCCTCGTGGGGACCAGACCTGGCGTACGTTCCTCCGCAACCACGCCAAAGAGGTCTGGGCCTGCGACTTCTTGACCCAGTACACCGCCCTCTTTTCGGTCGTCTACATTTTCGTCATCATGGAGATCGGCTCGCGGCGCATCGTCCACGTCAACGTCACGACCAGCCCAACCCTCGCGTGGGTGAAGCAACAGATCCGCGAGGCGACGCCCGACGATCAATCTCCACGCTTCCTCGTCCACGACAACGACGGAATCTTCGGCCAGTACGGGAAGGGAGTGATCGTGAACCAGGACGACGGCACGCGCAGCTACCGCTGCCACCTGGACCGCTGGCTGTGCGAGGTCATGCGGATCGAAGGCATCCCCATCCCGTACGGCGCACCAAACGCTTCTCCCCACGTCGAGAGGTTCATCCGGACCTTGCGAGAAGAGGCCCTCAACCACTTCATCTTCCTGACCGCCGACCACATTCGGCGCGTCGTCCGGGAGTTCGTCCGCTACTACAACGGCGCCCGGCCCTCGCAGGCGATCCATGGAATCCCTGATCCGTATCCGGAACTGCGGCAGCCTCCGCCGAAAGCCGGGAAACTACTGGCGCTCCCCGTCCTCGGCGGCGTGCAGCACGACTACCGGCTCGTCGCGTAGGCCACCGCTCGGCCACGCCTTCTGTGCATTCAGTGACCAGGGTGACTACGCCCAACCCTTGAACCCGTTCTCGATTCTCCCCGAAGAGCGCTGCGGAACGCCTCCATCGGCGAGACGCCACCCCGGCGAACCGCCCACCAAAGACCGGCCACCCAGGTCAGCACCCTGTTGCTTGGCACCGATCAAGTTTTCGCGGAGCACGACAGCGAGAATCAGTCCCGACCACCTGCCGGCTGGGCCGTTCTGCCCCGGAATGGAGTTTCCGCGGATTGCGGCTATGGATTGCCGATCCTACCGGACCAGCACGAAGCGGCCCCGGCGGACCTCCGCTCCCGCCTCGAGACCGAACCAGAAGATGCCGGAGGGAAGCCGGCGACCGGAGTCGAGCCGGCCGTCCCACTCAACTTGACAGACGCCAGGGCCGAGCCGCTCTTGTATCAGCGTGGCGACCCGCCTCCCTGTAAGATCGAAGACTTCGACACGGACCGGTACAGGGGCGGGCAACTCGAATGTCCATGTGATCGCCCCCCTCGCCGGATTGGGCGCGGTCCTTACGTCGTCGAAGGACCAGAGCTCGCTGGACGAGGCCACATGGGCGGGTCCGAACCAGGCAAGATGGTCACCATTGTCCGCCACCTGCTCGATCCAGTAGTCGCAGGCCGCCAACGGTGCCGCGGCATCGATGAGCTTATACATCCGCTGGCCGATCAGCGGGGCCTCCGACAGCAGGATCCTCTCGTCTCCGTTCTCTGCACGGTAGACGAGATGTGTGAGTTGCTCCGCACCGCGCATCAGCTCGCAGGCGATCTCGACCGTCGTCCCCAGGCGCGTGGCCGTGAACGCAAGCGGCGCCATCGGGTACACCTCTTCCTCCCAGAGCGCCACACCCCACGCCGGCACCTCACCTGTCGACGTGAAGGTGCCCCCCACGGCGAGATCGAATCCGCTCGACGCGATGGCATACGGCTCTGCCCGGGGGCTGCCATCGACGGCGCTCCAGTCGCTCCCATTCCAGCGAAGGAGGCCAGTCTCCCTGAAGCTGTCGGGGAAGTGCAATCGACCTCCAACGATCAGGTCGCCCTTGTGACTGCCGAGGCAGAATACCCGCCCCCAGGGGAGATCGATCACGTCCGAGCGGCCACCGACCCAGTGGTATACGGCGGCGAATCCGCCGGCGGCATAGAGCCCGTCGGCGGTCGAGTGTAGACTGCTCAGCCGAGAGGCGCCCCCCTGTCCGGTAGGGCGCCAGCGATCCCCATTCCAGCAGGCGAGATGGCCGGTGAAATCGCCGGCCGCGAAGAGGGCCCCCTCATGAACTTCGAGCGCGCGCACCGTGCCATCCAGCTCGACCCCCATCGGCCGCCAGGCGGTGCCGTCCCAGCGCGCCACGCGAGAGAGTGTCGTCTCTCCAGACCGATTGAAGCCACCTCCGGCGATGAGATCCCCTTGATAGACCGCGAGCGCATAGACCGAGCCCCCCAGCAGGCCCGGTCCGAAGGCGTGCCAGGCGGAGCCGTCCCAGAGGGTCACCTTGGCGACGGGGAGGTCACCCGCCCGCGAGAATCCGCCGGCGGCGACGATTCCATCGCTATAGGGCATCAGCGCCTCGACCGGTCCGTCCAATCCGGGGCCCAGAGGCTCCCAAACTCCCTGGTCGAAGATCGCCACGCGCGAGATCGCCCGTCCGCCGGCGGACGTGAAGCGCCCACCGGCAACGAGCCGGTCCCCCCAGAAGGCCACGGCGGAGACACGGCCGACAATTCCCTGTCCGCCGGTGGCGACTTCACTCCATTCGCCATCACTCCAGCGCGCGAGCAGCGGTACCTGGAGATCGCCGACACCGGGGAAGTTGCCAGCAACGTAGATGTCGCCACGATACTCCGCCATCGCGCTGACCGTCGAGCCGTCGAGCGGACCGATGCCCTGGAGTCCGCCGCCGGGCAGAGGCAGCCACGACGAGCCGTCAAAGATGGCGATCGAGTGGGAGGTGCCCTCCCCCGGCCCCCAGAAATAGCCGCCGAGGATCAGTCCGCCATCATAGGGCAGCAGGGCCACAGGGAACTGGTACTCGTAGATCCACCAGTTGGCGTTCCATCCCCGGGGGAGGTTGTGCCAACCGCTCCCGTCCCAATAGCAGAGATCCCAATGCGAATCGTCCACCCACATCTGGTCCCCGATGGCATACAACAGGTCGTCGATGACCTGAAGTGAGAGGATTTCTGCCCCCCCCGCGCCTGGAACGGCATACTGAGGCGCCGTCGTCACAGGCGCCCAGGTCGAGCCATCCCAGCGCCAGACAAACGCCATGCGGTAGTCGTCATCTTCGGTGAGGTGTGCGAAAGATCCGGCATACAACTCACCGCGGTAGACCGCCAGAGTCCGCACGGTCCATTGGAACCCATCGCCCATGGCATGCCATGCATGGCCATCCCAGCGCGCGACATGATCCGCCGCCACGCCGCCCGCCGACTCGAAAGTCCCCCCCACGATCAGATCGCCGTTGAACTCGACGAGCGAGTAGACCGAAGCATCGACCCCGTCTCCGAGGGCGTGCCAACGGCTTCCGTCCCAGCGGGCGACATTGGCCGCCGGCGAGGCCCCGGCCTCTTCGAATGAACCACCGGCAACCAAATCCTCGCCGAAGCTCGCCAGGGCGTTGACCTGCCCATCGACGCCGGAACCGAGAGCCGACCACTCGATGCCGTCATAGCGCGCCACGCGCCGCGCTAAAGTAGACCCGATGCTGGCGAATTCACCGCCGATGAAGAGCGCGTCATCGTGAACGTACATCACATCCACGACTCCATCGGGGGCGTTGATGTAGAAATCACTGACCCAGGCGCCGGTGTCAGAAGAGGCGCTGGGCAACGTGAAGAGGGGCAGGAGCAACAGGGCAGCCTTTGCCAACGAGCAGGTCATGGCCGGTCTCCCGTCAGCGACGATAGAGGCAGTCACGGGATGACAGGTGCGCAATCAGGATACACCCGGAAGCGGCGGCGGGTCTAGCCGGCGCTGATCGAGCCAGGCGCCCGCCCGCGCAAGCCATTGACGATCAGCAAGATCCCGCCCCGATCAGAGCGGCGGGAGCTGCCCGCCCACAAGACTCTATCTGCCCCGACGGAGAGCGCCTCGAAAGGGGCTTATGGCGCAAGCGTGCTTCGCCGCGATACGCGTACGACCTCGTACTCCGTATCGGGAGTCGCCGCTACGTCGAAACGGGCATTGACTGCATAGAGCGCATTCCCGAAACGGTGCACGGTGGCCGGGACCCTGAAACCGGGATCGGCGATCTGATCGACCACCCAGCCCTCATTGTAGCCGGCAACCAGTCGAACGACGGCGATCTGGTTCAGGGCATTTTGGACGACGTAGAGATTGAGTCCGTCCAGCAGCAATCCATCCCCATGGTCCGCCCAGCGACACGGTATCGGCACTCGGGGTCGCGATCCGAATATCCTGGTGGGGAGCTGGTTCTGCGGAGCTTGGGGGCACGAGAAGGCCCTCGTTGGCCCTGGGTGCGGCACTGAGCGCTCAAGTCGAGGGAGTCTCAACTTCACTATGGAGCAGATAGGATGTCGCGTCCGGCCGCCCTCGGCGAGCTCTGCGCGCGGTCGCCCGGCCGACCGCCGGCCGGGCGTGAGGATGGGTTTCAAACCGACCTGCCTCGGGGGACTCGCTGAGTCCACGCCCGTTCGGGGGATCGGTCATCGAAGGACGACGATCCGCTCGGTCTGGCGCAGTCCACCTGCCCGCAACGTGAGGAAGTAGACGCCCGGCGGGATGCGTTCGGTACCCGGACGATCGGCTTCCCACACGATCTTGGGTTTCCCGGGTTTCAGGACTCCGTCGAACCAGCGGTCGACCCGGCGGCCGGTAACATCGACCAGATCGATCAGGACATGCGCCGGAAGAAGAAGCTCGAAAGAGAGCACCGTCCGCTCCCCTACGGGATTTGGAGAAACGCGCAGAGGTTCTGCCGGCATGTCCCAAACCTGCACGAAGCCGCCCGCCTGGCTCGCGCCGAGAAGTACGGAGACGTCGCCTGTGCCGGCGTTGGCCGTGGCGAGATCGAGGGACCCGTCCTGATTGAAGTCTGCGATGGACAGCCGATTCGGGGATGCACCGGCGCCATAGAAGGGCCCGGGTTCGAAGGTTCCGTCTCCCTGCCCGAGGAAGATCCCCACGCTCGCATCGAGGCCGACAGCGATGTCGGCCGCCCCATCTCCATTCAGGTCGCCGATTGCCGCAGCCTCCACAGACCCATCGAGGTCGTAGTAGCGGCCGGTGTTGAACGTACCGTCGCCCGCGCCCAGACGGACCACTAGGCTGTGTGCTCCTCGACAGGACACGGCCAGGTCCGCATTCCCGTCCGCATTGACGTCCCCGGTCGTAACGTGCGCCGGGTAATCCCCAACACTGAAGGATCCCGATGAGACGAAGGTGCCGTCGCCTTGTCCGAGAAGCACGGCGACACGCGCCGCTGTATGCTTGACCGCGACCAGATCCGGAATCGAATCGGCATTGAGGTACCCGCCCGCCAAATGGATAAGCCGCCCGCCGATATCGTCATAGATCGGTGGGCCGAACGTGCCATCGCCGTTCCCCGGTAGAAGCCCAATCGTGCCTGCGAATACGTAATGAGCAGTGGCGATGTCCGCATTCCGATCGCCGGTGAAGTCGCCGATGACGACCGACATCAGCTCCTCGCCAACCCAATAGGAACCGGCCCCGGAAAAGGTCCCATCCCCCTGCCCCAGCAGGATGCAGATCATGCCGGATTCCACACATCCTACGGCGATGTCAACCGTGTGATTGCCGTCGAAATCCCCCAGATCCGCGGAATACGGGGCTTCTTCTGTAGGATAGGTCCCGCCGATGGCGAAGCTGCCGTCCCCCTGCGCCATGAGGACGACCACGTTGTCCGAGAGGAGGTTGACCACGGTCAGATCAGGAAGCTGATCGCCGTCGAGATCGCCAATCTCGACCGACCAGGGCCCGCTGCCGGTCTCGTACGCGCTGGCCGCGGCGAGCCCACCGGATGCCGAACCCAGAAAGATACTGACCGATGACCGGTTGAGCACGGCCACATCCGGGAGGACGTCCCCATCGAACGTGTCGAGCGCGATGCTCCAAGGCTCCTCTCCGGCATAGTAGCGCCCGCCCTCGGTGAATCCGCCGTCCCCAAGGCCGTAGAGCACGACGACGTCGTTCGACGAGTAGTTGGCCACCGCCAAGTCGAGCCGTCGATCCCTGTTCAGGTCGCCGGCCGCCAGGGCCCGAGGCCGGTGTCCTGCAGTATACGATCCCGCGAGGCTGAAGGAGCCATCCCCCCCGCCAAGGAGGATCGAGACATCATCGGAGATCCAGTTGGCCGTCGCAATGTCGGGAGCCCCGTTCCCGTCGAAGTCGCCGAACCAGAGATCGCAGGGGTAGTTGCCTACCGGCAGGAAGACGGCGGGCGTGAAGGTTCCGCCCTTCTCGCCGAAGAGAACGGCGACGTCGTTGGAGTAACCATTGGTCACGGCGAGATCGACGATTCCATCCCGATCGAGATCCTCCATGCGGATGGCCGTCGGGCCATCACCGACATCATAGGTGTGCGGACCTTCGAATCCACCGGATGTATTGAGAAGTAACGAGATTTCGTCGGATTCCCAATTGACGACCGCGAGATCGGGCTTCTCATCGCCATTAAGATCACCGGCGATGACGGGACAGGGCCGATCACCGGCGGCACAGAAGACCGGAGGCCCCAGGGACCCCGTACCGGTTCCCGGCAGCACGGCGAGTTGGCCCGACTCCGGGAGCACGACGATCGCATCGAGCGCCCCGTCCCCATCGAGGTCCTCGAGGGCCACGGCATCCGGACCATCGCCGGCCGGGAAGTAGCTCGGCGGCCCCATGGTCCCGTCCCCCCGGCCGAGGAGCACGGCGACATTGTCCCCCCAGTAACTGGACACGACGCAATCGATGATCCCATCCCGATCGAGATCTCCGGCCGCCATGGTCGCCGGCGAGTACTCGAGGCGGAAATCGAGACGAGCGGGGCGGAAGAGCGGGGCGCCGCAAGCGGTATCGACCAGGGCGATGCCCGCCAGCAGGGCGATCGCCGAGACTGCCCGGCGAATCCGACGCGGACCGAGGGTGTCTCCGACAGCACGAGAGGAACGGTGGCTCATCGTGGGCCTCCTTGCTTCAATGCGCCGAAGGACCCGAGGCATCCCAGGCGGACGGTCACATCGCAGGCCTGGCCCGGCAACTTCGGGCCAGGGATGTTTGGCGCCCTCGCAGCCTGGCCCGCACCGGAGCCGGCTGCCCGGTGGATCCCCGAGCCGTGCCCTGCCCGTGATTGCTCAGCGTCGAATCACAGCTCGATCAGGTCCTCAAGCTGCCCGAGCAGGTTCCAGATATCTTCGACCAGAGGGTCCGAGAGAATCCAGTGCCCGCTGGCGCTGTAACGTGAATCGTCGCTGTATCGAACTCCACGATTGGTCAGATCAACCCTAGCCGCCGAGCCATCCGCAAAGTCAATGACCAGAGACGCCCAGCGAACTTCGGGGCACAGAACGCCGGCACGCTGTTGGACCCACGTACTGGATGCGAGATGCGACAGGATTCGCGCATCGCGATCAGGTCTGGGCGCGAGAGCGTGCCACTCCCCTTGTGCGTACCGAAAACTCCATGATCCCACACCACTTGGACTTGCTTGGCGGCGGCCACGGCCCAAATCGACCTGTCAGGATCCCACTTGCCTTCTGGGGAGCCGCCCCGCGATCCTCTCGGCTCATGATCCCGGTCAAATGTCGCGCAACACCAGGATATCAGCATCATGGCTTGCCTCGCCATCCTGTTCCGCATCCTCAGCGAGACCTTCCGGTCCCGTGCCTCCCTCCAGATCGAGAACTTGGCGCTGAGACACCAGCTGGCCGTGCTCCGCCGAAGCTGTCGTCGGCCTCGCATCCGGTCTCGTGACCGGATCTTCTGGTCCTGGCTGTCCCGGGTGTGGTCGGGCTGGCGAGGGGCACTGGTGATCGTTCGGCCCGAGACCGTCCTCGCCTGGCGCCGACGGAAGTTCCGGGAGTACTGGAGAAAGCTGTCTCGCTCAGGAAAACCCGGTCGACCATCGATCCCTCGCGAGGTCCGCGATCTCATCCGGCGCATGTCTACGGCCAACCCGCTCTGGGGCGCACCGAGAATCGTCGGCGAACTCGGCAAGATCGGGATCGACGTCCCGAAGTCGACAGTGGCGAAGTACATGGTCCGCCGTCGGCGCCCGCCGTCTGCGACCTGGCGGGCCTTCCTCAAGAGTCACATCCGAGACATCGTTGCCGTAGACTTCTTCGTCGTGCCGACCGTGCGGAACCGGATCCTGTTCGTCTTCTTGATCCTGGCCCACGATCGCCGCCGGGTCCTTCACTTCGATGTGACGGCGAATCCCACTGCCGAGTGGACAGCCCAACAGATCGTCGAGGCGTTCCCGTGGGAGGAAGCCCCACGCTATCTGCTGCGCGATCGCGACGGGATCTACGGCGAGCACTTCCGTCGCCGGGTGAGGAACATGGGCATCGAGCAGGTCGTAATCGCCTCCCGATCGCCTTGGCAGAATCCGTATGTCGAGAGGCTTGTCGGGTCGATCCGGAGAGAATGCTTGGATCACACCATCGTGCTCAGCGAGCGACACCTGAAGCGGATCCTCACCGACTACTTCCGCTACTACCATCGATGGCGAACTCACCAGTCCCTTGGGATGGACTGCCCTGAGCATCGAGAGGCCCATTCGGTCGCGTGCGGTCTTGTGAGTGAGATCCCTGAGGTCGGCGGATTGCACCATCACTACGAGCGCGTTGCGGCCTGAAACCGCGCCCGTCCATCCACATCGAGTCCAATCTCACAGCCGAACCACATCCGAACCACCTTCGCCGAGGTTCAGATCGCTCAGCGCTGATCCCTCCCCCCCCCGACGGGCAGACACCCTGCATCTCCAACTCGTGAGAAGCGCGTCAGAGTCTCGGTGGCCCGTAGGTTGGCAGGCAAATGGGATTATTGGGATGGACAGCTCTTCCAGAAGGCGCAGAAGGTCCTTGAGGAACGCAGCGAGGATCTGAAAGGACGCCAGATGCGGCACGGCGAGGACCGGCTCCTTACTGGCGTCATCAAGTGCGCGAAGTGTGGGAGCCACATGTTCGGAGGCGGGGGCCGCAGGAACGGCGTCTCCGTCCCGTACTACGTCTGCTCGAAGCGGTTCAACGACCACGACTGCGAGCAGGACTACGTGCGCTCCGAACTCCTGGACGCGGCAATCATCAAGGACATCAAAGGCATGTTCCGGGACGAGCAGTTCATGGCCCGGGTCTGGGAGGAAGCGAACAGGCAGCTCACAGCTGAGCGGCCGGACATCGAAAAGGAGATCGACAAGAACTTCGCTGAGGCTGCGAAGGCCCAGGCGGCGATTGACCGGTACTTCAGGGCATTCGAGGCAGGGAAACTCGAGCCAAGCCTCTGCAACGAGAAGGTCAAGACCCTTCGCGCCCAGATCGACGAGCTGGAAGCTGCGAGGCGTGACCTCGAAGACCGGCGCGAGAGGCTCGAACTCCCGGCGATCGACAGAGAGATGCTCGCGGACCTCATCGAGCACCTCGAGAAGGTGATGGCCGAAGGCACGGGCGCGCAGAAGAAAGACCTCCTCCACCGGTTGGTGAAGAAGGTCCTCGTGCATGACCGTCGAACCATCGAGGTCTGGTACGGGTTACCAAACCGTCGCGGGATCGAATCCTGTAACAAACGGCTCCCCAAGTGTAACAGTATTCGATCCCATCGCATGGCCGAGCCCGAGATCTGGTTCCGGATCATCCACATCTCCACGGGCGGCCCAAACGGCGCCTCCGGGGCCACCTACCGCGAACAGACGGTCGAGATCGCGCTGGGGCCTAAGGGGGCGTTCGAGAACGGCAACGTTGGCGCCCTGACGCGCCGGGTGGCCCCTGAGCGGGTCGTGAGCACCGTCCGAGCGAGCCGAGACAAGCCCAAACCACCCAGGGCTCCCCGGACGCCCCACGTGGTCGAGCTGCTCCGGAAGGCCATCGAATGGGAGGCGCTCCTCGAGTCCGGCCAGGTTCCCAATCAGGCGGCCATCGCACGCCGTGAGGGGATTACTAGAGCGCGAGTGACCCAGGTCATGGGAATGCTCCGCCTCGCGCCGGAGATCCAGCAGCACATTCTGTCCATGCCCGATGTGGCTTGCCGGCCGTCGATCACCGCACGCGCATTGCAACCCATCGCTCAAATCTTGCCGCGGAATAGTCAGCTTCACGCCTTTCACCACCTCCTCAATTGCCCGGACCTGGCTGAGCCCGCTGGTACTGTGCCAGGAAGCAGTGTTAGCCCCTGTACGTAGCTCACAGATCGAAGCCCGCAACGTCAAGTAATACGGGGCGGACCAGATCGATGGAAGGCCCAGGCACTGAATGCACCCACTTCTCTTAGGTGACGACGTTCAGGGCTGCGCGCAATACCGCTTCAGGACTGCGGTCATTTGTAGGGACAAGCGCATCTGAGACTTCCGCATATAGCCCATAACGATATCGACTTAGCATTCTAGCGTGCACAGCTGCCTCCGCATATCGCAGGTAAAACTTCGCGGCAGCGTTATTCGTTGCATCGCCTGATGTCAATCGAGCTTGAGCAACATCCTGTGATACGTGAAACCAAAGTACGCGAGGGAACTTCATCAATTCGATTCGACTAGCCAATGTGTTCACAGCGCCGGCTCCAACCGCAACAACCCCACTCGACTTCGAAGACAGTCTCTTTATAGCTTCTTGCTCTCTCCGCCTGAACACATGCTCACCTTGCAGTCGGAATATTTCGTAGATTGCCATGCCAAGCTCTTTGCCGATCTCGCGATCGATATCGATAAATGGGACTGACAATTCCTTTGCTACGGCAGGTCCTACAGTTGACTTCCCTGAACCGCTAGGGCCGACAAGTGCAATCAGCGAACCACAAGATCTGCCCACTGAAGCCTTAATGTCGCTGTTCTTCCTTTCATCGATATCAAATGGTTCCGGCTCTGTGAGCATGTTTTCAAGAACCCAAATGGATTCGGGCTGCCCAGCGGGGTCGTGCCGGACTTTTTCCCCTTCTAGCAGATCTCGTACAACTTGACCGCCATGCCAGCCAAGTGCTAGGGCGGCTAGCACACTGACGGAGGCTTCCCTGTCCCAAAGCAACCTAACGATCTTGCCGAGGCTTTGGCCTGGTGCTGCAAGCAAGGCAAGGACGCTAGCAAGCCGGCGGATCTCCGCTTGCGACGAGCTCAGTTCCCGAACCAATGAGGAAATCGATGGTTCGTCGCCCCTCTGGGCCCAAGAGTATAGCAGCTCCTCCTCAGCTGGGAGAGCGTGCAAGGGCGGTGCGCCCAGTGCTTCAGCAGAGTGGCCGCGCCTAGCGCTCATTGAGTCTCCAGCTGCGGCAGCCGATGCGGCTGAATCAGATCACCGGCTTTCGCTATGTAATCGCACGTTGTAGGCATCCAGGATTGCCTTCACATATCCATATGCTGGATGATCGCTGGAATGCGGCCAACGCTGAAACATCTCGACGCATTCACTCTCAAGCACAGGTCCGATCACTTTCGGGGTCACTTGACCAGCTTCCTCAATACAGCCACTAACTGAAAGTCCTCCGTCCGGTGCACATCGCATTCCGTACGCAATCACGTCAACGCGGCACTGCATTGCTGCCCCGAGGCACATCAGGCATGGTTCCAGCGTAGTAACCAATGCAATTGGTCTATTCGCGGTCCAAACAGCACCTTTAGCGCGGGATAATGCCAGAAGTTCACCATGGGCGACGATTGTACCCTCCCGCACAACTGACGTCTGAGCGCGTTGGAGGATTTCATCCCCACCAACGAGAATGCCCCCGATCGGAAGCTCGCCGGCCTCAATTGCCAATGCAGCCTCTTCCAGAGCAATTCGCATCCAGTCTTCAAGCTTATCATTATCCATCTGTATCTCCATGCAAGTTCAGCCGACCTTCACCTGCCAATACCGTTATGAACTCGGAAGTCGGCCAAGTTTCCGCTTTGTACACATTCTGGGCGGGATCCGGGGATTGCAGGACCCAAGCTCCGTCTTCCCGCTGCTTTTCTATGAGCCAAGCAACTGCTGCTCTTCGTTCTTCGGAGTGTGACGGGGCAGCTAGTAGAGCAAGCGGCACATCACACGGCGTGTTGTTGTGATAGACATTTTGTGCGTGCGCCTTAGCTTCGGTGAACATCTCCTGGGATAGCCTCCAGCTGCGATCGCATCGCTGAGCCATGACGCTCTTCATCGCCCGTTCTATCGAGGGGTCATTTGGGCTACGATATCCAGACTCTAGCATGAGGATTACCGCTCTTGCTGTGTTGCTAGGGCAAGGCACCGTCCCCCTTTGGAGCCCACTAACGTAAGTCCAAGCACCAGAATCCTCCTGCAGCTGCGCAATTGCATGCACAGCGGCACGGACAAGATCAGACATATGGAAATTGTCCCCCCTTGCCAAGAAAGCTCGCAAGGCATAGTAAGTTGATACTATGCGAAACTCCAAACCCTCACCCGAACCATCTGGCTCCACACCCCAACCATTCTCGGGGGTACGAACCGACTCAAGCCAATGAAACCCGCGTTCAATGGCACTCTTGCGCCCCTCTGCCAATGGAGAGTCAGGAACTCGTTGAGCTAAGAGTACTAGTGCTCTTACCGCGTGCCCAGTAGCCAAGCTTGAGGCAACAGGCCCCCCGATTATTGGCCATCCGCCAGTATCATGTTGATGCTTGAGCAAGTAGTCACACGCGTTTTCGACAAAAGTGAAACTCATACTTTCAAATGACGATGCGACAATCTCCGCTTCAAGAGAGGATGCCGTGGTCCAGCAACCACTCTCCTGCGGTGGATGCGTAGCTGGCACCCCTCCATCCTTACGCTGCACCGATTTCAAGTACAGACGCGCTCGCCGAATTGCCCCGTCTATTGGAGTCTCTCTCTTTGCCGCAGCGCGCTTGCGACTTTTTCCTACAGCGCGCTTCTTGGCAGGCGGAAGAGGAAGCCCTGAGACGATTAGGCTGCATGCGAAAGATGCGGCGGTGTTCGCCGCGCATTGCTTCATCTCATCCCGTGCGATGGTCCCAGACTCTTCACCCTTCCCCGGCAGATCGGAGATAGACCTTATCATCAGGAAGGATACAAGTATCCCTGCTGACACAGACTCAGCTGCGGCAAGCGCCGCTGCGGCTCCCTCCATCTCGACAGCCACCAGCTTTGGCCAAGCGTCTATGACCGCCTTGAAGAAGGCTGCGTCTGGATCATCTACTACTTTGTCGCCCGATGCTACCGGGCCCACCTTGCACTTTGGCGACGGGCTTGCATTCGCAGGTCGCGGGAAGCCAAGCTCCTTATGCCAAGTCTGTTCTCCAGCGAAGTCTGTGGCTGTGGTCAATAATGCGCTATCACATCTGTAGGTCAGATCAAGCAGAGGTGGTCCCCATTCTTTGGAC
>JAGMBO010000127.1 GCA_023129715.1 Candidatus Eiseniibacteriota bacterium
TTTGATGTTGAGTTCCAGATGTTTGTTGAATCGTGAGAATAAAAGTTATTTGTATTTTTTATAAAATTGTTGAGGTAAATATTGTTGTTACTTGAAGAAGCCAAGTAGATACCACAACCGTTATTCGAATAATTAGCATCATAAAAATAAATGTAATTGTCATCAATTCCCGCTAGAACAGTCCCAACTAATTTTATACTTGTACAGCTAAAGGGCATTGACCAACCTGTAGATGTTCCATTAATATAATGTTGATATAATCTATCAGTGGAACCGTGTTGGTCGCTGATGAGATACCAACCACAATCATAATTTAATGTAAATCCATAAGGACGATGCGTATTCAGTATCACACCTTCATGAGCCATCGTTGAAATGTTGAAAATATGTATTGAATGTGGAGCATCAAAGTCACCAACATATAGGGAATCTTCATCACTATCTATTGCCAAAGGATAACCCATATATGAACTTATATCCCACGAATTGATATGAACACCATCCGTAGTCCATTTATGGATTTTTTCATAACTCCCCCCATGTCCCCCATCATTTTCGCTCATGTATATGTAGCCATCATGAAATGTTATTCCACCTGGCCATTGGACATAGGTGGTGTAATCCCATGATAAACCTGTCAATGTACCATTTAGATAATGCTGATATATTCTCTCCGTTGATGAAACATGACCACTATCAAACGTATACCAATAAGTTCCATCCCATGCTATTCCACCTCCCAACACGATTGGAGACACATACACGGAATTATTTAGCGAAATATTCGGGGTGGGGTCATACACATTGTTCGATACTGTGTTGTTAGAGATGTTGCAGTGCGTTGCCGATTTTAGAGAGATGCCTGCTGTCCCAGTCGTTCCTGTCACCATAAACCCAGTTATAGTCACATAATCCGCCGTCACCTCAAAGACCGGATCATTCGAATCCTCAACCTGAACAATCGTTGTTTCAGTCCCATTCTCCGATTTGATAGTTAGACTCGTGTTTACATCTACATTCTCGTTGTAAGTGCCGTCTCTTACTATTATTGTGTCTC
>JAGMBO010000128.1 GCA_023129715.1 Candidatus Eiseniibacteriota bacterium
CGGACTCCCGGCTGGGCAAGCCAGCCGGGCCACCCGGCGCATCCGAGCCGCGACCCGTGCCGTTTCCGAGCCGCGACCGCAAATGCGATAGGGAAGTGCGGAATGCGGAATGCGGAGTGCGGAACAGACGGCAACGGCTTTCACCGGAGGGGGCCTGGGCTATTATTGATCTTCGCGCCGAAAAAGAAACGTCCTACAGTTCGAGTCGAGCATGATTGAAGAACGAATGAAGCAGCGACGATGTGCATCGCTGGCCGTGAATGGATTCGGCGACCTCAACCGCCAAGTGGGCCAGGTCGTCGGGGATGAAGTTGGCCAGATCGGCGTACTTCGTGTGACGCCAAACATGTTCCACCGGGTTGAGGTCGGGAGCGTAGGGCGGAAGGTACTCAAAGTCGAACTGCCTCGCCGCGTCCTCGGCCAACAGCCGTGCAGCCTTGCGATGCACGCTCCAGCGGTCCCAAACCACCAGCAGCGGACGACCCAACGCCCGCCGGACCTCGACCAGGAACGAGGCGGCCGCCTCACCTCGAATGTTCTCGGTCTGCAGATGGAAGTACAACCCCAGCCGCCGACGGGTCGGAGAGACGGTGAGGGCCGAAATCGCCGAGAGCCGATCGTGTCGGTCCCAGGAGTAGTGGATCGGCGTCTGGCCACGCGGCGCCCAGGTGCGGCGAACCACCGGCTGGAGCATGAAGCCGCTTTCGTCCACGAAAACGAGGCTACGGCCCTCGCTTCGGGCTTTTTTTTATACGCGGCCACGCGACCCGACACCAACGCTCGACGGCCTTCTCGTCCCGCTCGCGGGCCCGACGCTCGGGCTTCTGGCAGCTCCATCCCAAGGCCCGCAGGATCCGCCAGACATGACCCGGGTGATACGAAACGCCGAAATGCCTCTCGATCACCTCGGCCACACGCTTCAAGGTCCACAAGGCCGTCTTGTAGCCATGAGCCGCGGGGCCCTGGGTCAGCAAGGTCCGCAACCGCTCTTTCTGGGACGCGGTCAAGCGGGAAACGCTGCCCGGTCCGGGCTTGGCCTTCAGGCCCGCCGGCCCGTTCGTCTCGACCATCTTCTTCCACCGCGAGACGCTTCCCGCATGGACGCCGACCTGCAGGGCAACCTCCCGCACCCCTTGGCCTTCGCCAAGCATCCCCACCGCCCGTCGGCGTCGTGCCTCCAACTCCTGTTTCGTGCCTTTGGGTCTCATACCACATACTATCGGCTTTCACAGGTCGTTTCTTTGGCCAATACGAGGGTCAATAGTACTCCGTCCCGCGAATAATGT
>JAGMBO010000129.1 GCA_023129715.1 Candidatus Eiseniibacteriota bacterium
GCAGGCTTTTTCAGCACCCTGCTAGTTCCCGCCCGCTCAATTCGGTTGTTATGCCCGCTTCTTCCGTGCGCTCGCCTTCCTCAGCTCATGTTCTATGCGTTCGGCCAAGAACATTTTAAGCAGGGACTGATACGGAACATCCCGCTTGTTGGCCAGGAGCTTCAGCTCTCTGAGCATCGGTTCTGGAAGACGGAGGGAAATAGTCTTGAGCGTCGGCTTCAACTGCGGCATTGCTGGGGTCCGTGCCTGGCTCCAGTCAATGAACTCAGTTGCGTCTGCTCTTGCCCAGAACTCGCGTTCGGCGTCGTCAGTGACGAACTTAGGTATCTTCTTCTTCGCCTTCATGCCTTCTCGTACTCCCTGCGCTCCTTGTGGCTCATGTCCCGTGCCGAGATCACACGGATGAGCGTGGCGCGTATGGTGAAGACCACAAACAGCAGCCTGCCGGCATCGGCTTGGCCCAAGGCATAGTACCGGGACTCACGCTTCGAGTGTCTGGTGTCCGGGACCACGAGTAGTGGCCGGTTGAAGAACAGCTGCTCGCATTCGGAGCCATGAACACCATGCTTCTCCCAGTTCTTGAGGAAGTTACCCCGATCCCATTGGAATCCGGTACACTCAGCCAAGTCCTTGAACGTGCCCATATCGGACGTATATGCTACCAATATACAGCCTGTCAAGGTCTTTTCTGAAGGTGGATCACGCGGGTGCGCTGGTACGGGAGATTGGCCGGCGGCGCCATCCCGAATCTACCAAGGCGAAGGCCACGATGGTCTTCAGCGAACCCGTCGGCGCTGATAGATCCCGCTTGAATTCGAGCGTCTTGCCCTCAGGGCCTTTGAGCAGTGCGACAAGGTGCATGACCTCGGAAGTCTACTCAGAAGCCTCCTGCGACGCACGCCTTCCGAGTTGATCAGCTCGAAGTTGTGGGCCTGAATCCGATTCCTCTGCCGCTTCAGGAAACGACCGTTCTCGAATGCCGGTGATGGAATCTCCGGTCAGTCTTAGGACATAACGCCACGAATGAGCGGCGGGCGCAGGCGGCGAAGCCGCCAGGGCACGGGCCTGGCCCACACCAAAGCCCGCCGATTATCTCGATGCCTTCGTCGGCCAGGGCCGCGCCGGGTGCGCCTGCCCGCTCAATTCGATGGTTGGCGGCTCGGTTGCATTGCTCTCTGTCGCTGCAGCCTAAGACAGATTCTATCACGGGAAGCTCGGCCATTCCACTTCGGGCAGCCGGCTCGCCATTCCAAGGTCGATGAGGATTCTCGGCCCTCATGGATGCCTGGCCAGGACCCTAGCTGCGAATCCTGAGGAGCAGAAGACCTGACTGCCCCGCGAGAGCCGGCCGATCTGGGGAACGCATTTTGATCTAGGTCTTGCTTCGAAGAGGCAATCGCTTCCGGGGGCAATCGGCAATCGAGACAGGGAGGACTTCCGGAGAGCAGAGGACAAGTGTGAACCCTGATCGAAACAGAGCGCGCCAACGACAGCATCACCAGTGGGTGGGCCGGCGCGGCCCTGGCTTGGCAGGGCCTGTGTCGGTTGCACCCACGTTGGCGCCAGGGTCGTGACGGCCCGCACAGCTGGTGAATGCGATGGTTCGCTTTCTTGTCTCTTCACTCTCAGCGTGCTTGTAACCATCGCGCCGTGATTGTCTGCCGCCTTCAATCCTAATCGATGGTAGCGTTTCATTGAAGCACACAATGATCAGTCAACAGGTCAATGCGGAGAAACACGCGAATAGTGACGGTTCCTTAATGGCGGCGGTTCAGGTGATGAATCAATTGCAGATCATGGGCGTCGTTGGTTGCGTGCGGCCATCAGATCGCGTTCCGATCTCTTCGTTTTCGGTGTGGCTTGGCCATCGTGATATGATTGTGAGGTCTGGTTGATGCTGAGGCGGTAGCCCCTGGCAGCACAGCTGAAGGAGAACGACGTTGAACTCTAAGGCGCTAACCACCCTGGATGTGCCGTTCCCGGCGTGCCCAGAGGCTGTCCCACAGTGCCGCAGGGACGAGTGAGTCAATGAGAGCGTATACTGGTTCTACCGACGACTCGTCCCTGACCCACCAAGGCACAGCGAACTGTCGACTATGCGCAATGATTGTGAGGCGCCGCGAGGATCCACCTACAGGATGGTCCTCAAAGACGTCCCAGTTGTTCCGGAAAATGTCGTTGTCGTACATCCTTGTATAGAGTCGTTCAAGGTCGCTTTGTGTTGCGTCAAACGACTCGATCCAAAGCGTTTCTCCGAGAACATAGGGGCCATAGTCCACCGCGAACCTTATCGAGTCAGGTGAGATTTGGCCAAGCTCAATCGTGTAACTGTAGTGGTGGGGAGGTGACACGGTGGCCCCGGAGTACACGGCTTCCACGTGGAGGTCATCAGGCATGGCAGTTGGCATTGGCCGAGGACAGCTAGTCTTTTCACCACACCCTAAGAAGGAGCAAATGGAATACGTCATGATGCAGCAGAGAACAACATAGAACTTCACAGAGGCGGCCCTCCTTGTCGCAGTCCACAGGGAATAGGAGATCCAGACCCATGTAGCCTATCACAAGTCGCGACGCGGATCCCAGCACATGAACTCAGCTAACAGCTTGCCATCTAGCCTCTCTCTCAAGGCGAACGTACTGCTCAGCGGTGGGCTGACCTGGCGCGGGACCTGCCCCGCAGGGCCCGTGACAGGACAGATCCATCCGCTGCAGCAGCTCGTTATGTGCCCTCTTTTCTAGTCCGCAATCGTCGTTCCGACGAAGCGTCCGTCGTCACAACGGTACAGGATCGCAGCCTTTTCAAAGATAACCACCTGGAATCCATCATTGTCCAGGACAAGGGGAGATCCTCCGCTCGCGTCGAGCATGCCGGAGTGGACCTGACCTGGAGGTTGGTGAATCAGGAACGCCCCGGTCAGCTGGTCACCGGAGGACGAGCTTCCGATCTGCACCACCCAGCAACTATCGGGTGCGGACATGATTGCGAGCATGAGGGCTTTGGTTCCGTCATGGCCATCCAAGACGACATCGGGCGAACCGTTGCCGTCGAAGTCACCCAGGACGACGGACATGGCCTGACGCTCCGTATAGTCATAGTGCGCATACTCGACGATATCGTGCCAGTAGTTGCCGGGCTGCCAAAGCTGGAAGCGCGGAGCGTGCGCATCCAGCGTGCGCTTCATTCCCCCGGGCAGGACGAGCCGCACCATCCCGAACTCTTGGTGCAATAGAGGTTGTTGGGCCAGGCTGTCAGCGGTAATGCCGACTGGAATGGGTTGCGAGGACAGTGACTCTGGCTCTGCACCGGCCATTGTCACGGACGTGCTCAGGCCAATCAGGAGTGAAAACAAGAGAACGCGAATCACTAGTCAGTTCCTATCATCGGGGGCATCCTCTCAGGCACATAACGTCAGAATGAGCGGCGGGGCCGCTAGCGCTCATCTGGCGCGCGGTTGGCGCAAGCCAGGCGCGTGACAGCCTCTCGGCCTCTTCCCGTCCGCTCCATTCACTCGTTATACATCCGTTATCATATCCCGTCGCGGAATGCGAACGCCCACCGCTTCTTAGGATCATCGAAGCGAACATGTTCGAGATTGAAGGACTCGGGATCGAAAGATCCTCCAACCCACTCCAAGTAACGTTCGTTCTCCTCATGACGTGCGTATTCCACGCCATCCCGGCC
>JAGMBO010000013.1 GCA_023129715.1 Candidatus Eiseniibacteriota bacterium
CCCCCCCCCCGAATTGTAATCCATTGTTACGCAATTCGTTATCCGGCTCGTGACTGGAAGCATGTTTCGGAATCCACTGGCATTGACGGCCGGTAATACATCGTATTATTGTTCCTTCGGCTGCCTGTATCGTGAAACTCGGAGGCTCCATGGCCGCACATAGCAAGCCGGAGGTCATCACTTTCAAGGCCGATCCCGCCCTGGCTGCAGCCCTGCGTGGGATCCCGAATCGCTCGGCCTTCATCCGAGCCGCGCTCTCCGCGACGCTCGCGGGAGTCTGTCCCTTGTGCCGCGGAACGGGACGTCTGACCCCGGATCAGCACCGTCACTGGGAGGCCTTCACCGACACGCATTCCCTGGAGGAATGCGAGCGCTGCCACGCTCTGCATCTCGTCTGCAGCGTGGAAGGAGAAGCGGAAGGAGAGGCGGACGATGCCGCGCATCGTTAACCGCAACCGCCCGATGCAACCGGCACACACCTCGGGCACCCGCTCCCATCGGATCACGTGCATCCGGTTCTCCGCTCTATTCCTCGCCGCGGCTTCCCTGGGGTTGATGAACTCACCGGCCCACGCCGTTCGCGAAATCTTCGTCAGCATTCCGCCCCAGGCGAGCATCGTGGAAGCCATCGGCGGCGAACAGGTCAACGTGCAGATCCTCGTGCGGCCTGGTCAGGATCCGCACACCTTCTCCCCAACACCGAAGCAAGTCGTCGCCCTCGGCCGCGCGGAGATCTATTTCTACATCGGGTTGCCCTTCGAGGAAGTCCTCCTATCGCGAGTCTCCGCCGGACACGAGCACTTGACGATCGTGGATATGGGCTCCCGTATCGAGAAACGCATGATGGCGACAGCCCATCACCATCACGCGGAAGCTGCCTCCGACGGGCCGGTAGAGGAGCAAGACCATCACGATCATCTCGGAGCGCACTCAGCCCACGAAACCAATCAACACCCGGATCCACACATCTGGCTTTCCCCCCCTCTGCTTGAGACAATCGCTCGCAATGTCGCCGAGGCATTGACGGCATCCGACCCTGCGCATGGCGACTTCTATCAGCAGAATCTCGAGCGCTTCGTTCAGCGGGTGGCGGAGACGCATGCGCGGATCACACGGATTCTCGAACCCTGCCGGGGGGCGCCGCTGTTCGTGTTTCATCCCGCCTTCGGTTACTTCGCCGACACCTATGGGCTCGAACAGATCGCCGTGGAGACCGCGGGCAAGGATCCGAGTCCCCGCAAGTTGGCAGCCATGATCAGACGAGCCAGGCAGGAGGGCGTCCGGGTGATCTTCGTCCAGCCGCAGTTTGATCGCAAGAGCGCCAATGCGATCGCCGAGAGCATCGACGGTGTCGTCGTGCCCCTGAATCCCATGGCGCGTGATGTCCTCACCAATCTCGAGGAGATAGCAAGCCAGGTGGAAGGCGCACTTGGAAAGTAGCTGGGTAAGGAGCCAGGGAAAAGAGCTGGGGAGAATAGCTGAATCGCTTCGCGTGATTGCCGACAATGGCGCCTCATGCCACCTCTCAGCGGAGGCTGTGTCCACGCGCGGGGCTTTGCAAAAGCGTGCGATATGATTTAGGAGAAGAGCTGGGAAAGGAGTTGGGAAGGGAGTTGGTAGAGGAGCTGGGAGGAGAGTTGGTGGAAGAGCTGGAGGATCAGAACATGGCAACAGTCCCGGCCATCGAGCTCCAGCAGGTCTCGTTCGCCTACAACACCACGCCCGTCGTCGCCGATGTCGATCTGCGCGTGCCCGCCGGCGACTTCGCCTGCATGGTGGGGCCCAACGGTGGGGGCAAGACAACACTGCTAAAACTGATCCTCGGCCTCCTTCGCCCTGCCCGAGGGGAACTGCGAGTCCTCGGCAGGTCTCCCGAGAAAGTCCGCCACCGCATCGGCTATGTTCCCCAGCTCGTACACCACGACCCGCTCTTCCCGGTCACTGTCGGTGATGTCGTCCTCATGGGGCGTCTGGGCATCAGGGGCCGCGGTCACTATAGCCAAGCCGATCGCCAGGCTGCACAACAGGCACTCGCCGAAGTTCAACTTGCCCAGATGAGTCCCTGCCCTCTCGCAACGCTATCGGGCGGCCAGCGGCAACGAGTCCTCATTGCGCGCGCCTTGTGTGGCGATCCGCAGCTGCTCCTGCTCGACGAACCAACAGCCAATGTCGACACGGTCGCCCAGGAACGGTTCTTCGATATCCTCCAGGAACTGAATCGGCGAATGACGATCGTGCTCGTCTCCCATGATTTGGGATTCGTATCCCGTCGCGTCAAGACGGTGATCTGCGTCAACCGCCGGGTCATCGTTCATCCCACGAGTGAGCTGACCGGCGAGCACATCCGCGCGATCTATGGAAGCGACACGTGCATGATCCGTCATGATCATCATCACAGACACGAAGAGGCACGCGATGGTTGAGTTTTTCCAGGCCCTCGCGGATCCTGATGCCGCCTTCCTGCGCTATGCGTTTGTCACCGGCTTGCTCGCCAGTGTCGCCTTCGGCATGATGGGCACCTACGTCGTGGCCCGCCGAATCAGCTTCATCGCCGGGGCGATCTCCCACAGCGTCCTCGGAGGCATTGGCGCGAGCCTCTATCTGCAGCAGGTCGCCGGTTGGCAGTGGTGTCACCCAATGGTTGGCGCCGTGTTCAGCGCCCTGGCGGCAGCGGTCATCATCGGCATCGTGACTCTGCGGGCCCGCCAACGCGAGGACACCGTGATTGGGGCCATCTGGGCCATCGGCATGGCAGCCGGTTTGCTCTTCATCGCCAAGACGCCTGGCTACTTCGACGCGATGAGCTACCTCTTCGGCAACATCCTGCTCATCTCGCGCGGCGATCTGTGGCTGGTTTTGGCGCTGGATGTACTCGTGGTCGTCATCGCGATCGTTTTCTACAACCGGCTCCTGGCAGTCTGCTTCGACGAGGAATTCGCTCGCGTGCGGGGCGTCAATGTCGAGTTCTACTACCTGCTGCTCCTGTGCCTAACGGCGCTTACAATTGTCTTGCTCGTCCGCGTCGTCGGAATCGTCATGGTGATCGCTCTGCTGACGCTCCCGGCGGCGATCGCCGGTCAATTATCGCGGCAACTCTGGCAGATGATGCTGATCGCCATTCTGCTGTGTGTGCTCTTTGTCGCCGTCGGACTCGGCGTGAGCTATGCCCACGATCTGCCCAGCGGCCCGACGATTATCGCGATTGCCGGTCTGGTCTATCTGGCTTCACTGGCCTTGGGGCGTGCGATCCGCTCCCGGGGCTGTCCCTAGTCCCAAAACAAGCACGTGTTAGGGGTCGTGATCCCGGAGTGCAGGCAATCGATCCGAGGGCATGGATCGCATAGCGCGCTGGGCGCGCCAGGCGCCCCCACGCCCGCGGGGAGAGGCTTTCCGCTTGTGCCGGCACAGGTTTCCCTTGGCATCCGTGCCGAGAATGAACCCGGCCCCCTCTCTATCCCAGCGATCCAGATGCCGCGTCCGGCTGAAGTCTGTGTCTCCCCGCAGGCTGATCCGTGCGAACCGCGCCGCCGACACCGCTCGATCGATTGATCCAACTGATGCGCCGCCCTGGACACAGTAGCGTAGACTACTGACGCATTAGGTCTAACTGACTCTTCTCTTGGATTCTATGGCTCCCCGGAGGATGCGCCTTTCAGTCCTCTCCGACAAGTGAGACACGGCCGTTGACAGCTGACTGCGGATGGACTATCCTACATTAGTAACTGTGCATGAAGCGAACACAGATCCATCCGAACGGTGTTAGGCCGCAGTCGCCAGCGACCATCTGGGGAGGGGTGTATTTCTCAAGCTGGCCTAGCGCGAGGGGGTAGATTGGAATGCCCCATACGCCTGTACATTTGGTGACCTCTCCGACTTCATTGTCTTCAGGGGACAATACACCCCGCGTGGTGCCGGCTGTGCCAACCACGGCAGTGATGGCTACGCCGACCCGGCAGGCTTCATCATCTTCGATCTGCGATGTGACTACCCCTGGCCCATCTGACCCCGGAAGGCAGGTACCTACATCTCCGCTGATCCGATAAAGATAGGGAGGATAGCACATGCACACGCGCAAGCACCCGGTATGGCTGCTGACCTTGACTGCGCTGGCGGCGCTCACATTGCCCGGTGTTGTCTGGGCACAACAGAGCACTACGGGACCAGTTCCGCCGCCAGGGCTAGATCTCGGGCGTCGGGCCTCCAGCCCAGGAGACAGCGTCATCCCGGGTGTGCCCGCCTACCTGTGGCATCATGGTTGTTGTCCAACGGCGCTGGGAATGGTCATCGGTTACTGGGATGGTCTCGGCTATCCAGATCTGGTTCGTGGACCAGCGCAGATGCAGACCGCGTATGTGGACTCCATGATCGCTGACGACAGTGGCCTGCCGAACTGTGACTTGACGCACCAAGACCACTACCAGGACTACAGCTGCCCAATCGATAGTGTCGGTCCGATTCTGGCCGATCAATCCCAACCTGGTGGCTCCCCCCACCCAAACGATTGCGTTGCGGATTTCATGCGAACCTCGTGGAGTTTCCTGAGCAACCGCTACGGATTCAGTTGGCTCACCGACGTGCCGATTGCCTTCACAGCCTATTCCAATTTCGCAGCCTCCTACACCCCCACCACGGCGACCTACGCCTTTCCCGCGTTTCCCTGGTGGTACTACAAGTGTGAGATCGACCTGGGTCGCCCAATGGTGCTCGAGGTGGACGCCAACGGAGACGGTGATGCCAATCACTGTGTGACCGCTGTAGGCTACAATGACTCAACTGGCGAGTATGGATGCTACGACACGTGGGAACGAGACGTAGGTTGGCACCCGTGGGTGCCAATGGCGCCGGGCACACAATGGGGCGTTGCCAACATCGTGACCTTTGCCTATGGCCAGGTGGAATGCTGCCCTGACCCAGCGCTCTGCACCGTGGATCCGTGCGACAGCTACAACGGCATCATCACCTCTCCGACTCCCTCACCGGGCGACGAGTTCGAATTCGCAGTCACAGTTGTCTGCGCCAGTGGTCTGCCGGCTGTAAACATGAACGTCGACGTTTACCTGGGTGACCCAGAGAACCACTACGTCTGCGACCCGGCGACATTTCACGGTACAACTGATGCGCTTGGAGTAGTTACGTTCAACCTTTCGGCAGGAGGCTGCACGATCGGGCAGAACGCTGTGTGGATCGACGCCGGTGTGGTCACCATGCGGACCTACCAAAACATCAGGAGCCCGGACTGGGCTCCCCTCTCCGATGGCGATGTTGATCTATCCGACTTCATTTTCTTTGGTGGGTACTATGGCCTGCCTGGTGGTGGCTGTGTTGACTACGATGACAACGGCGAGGTCATGCTGCTTGACTTCAGCCGTTTCGCGCGCGCTTGGGGACGCAGATGCCGGTAGTATACCAGCGCCGAGAACGCTCCGACGGGGAACGTCGATGAGCATGAATGATTGGGAGGACAGGACATGCGTATCCGCGGATACTCCATCTGGCTTCTGAGCCTCATCGCGCTCGCCGTCCTGGCCGTGCCCGGGGCGACCTGGGCACAGGAGAGCAGGACAGGACCCGTTCCACCCTCCGGACCAAACGACGGGCTGCGGGAAGACAGCCCCAGCAACCTCGCAGGCGGCGCCCTGATCGTGCACCACCCCCCAGATATCGAGTACTCAGCAGAGAACTGGTGCGCTCTCTACAGCGAATACGGCATTGCCAGCAGCGATGAGCAAAACACACGAATCGAGATCTCCGGGATGACTTCGATCTGGTACGTCATCGCCGCCTGGGATGGAGACAAGACCTGGTGTGGCGTGGAGTTCGGTTTCGACGGCTATGACCCTGCTGCCTACTACTTCATCGATAGCGGGCCGTGCCTGGAGAACTGCATCGAGATCCCAAGCTCGGGTTGGCCTGGTCCGAACGAGGGCACCGCGATTGTACGTACAGACACTTGCTGGGAGGGCAACTGGTTGCCGGTCTATTGGTTCGGGGGGTACGCCTACTACGAGGGATTGATCTGCCTGTGCGAAGACCCGACCACCGGCTTTACGGGCTTTGGCAACTGCCTGGCCCCCGCAGAGACCTGGGCTCCCTACGAAGTCGGCTGCATGGGGATCGGCAGGAACGGAGTGCCCGCTAGCCCCGCATCTCTCGCGGCCTGCTGTAACCTGGAGACGAATGAGTGCCTCATCTTGCACGAGGAGAGCTGCGATGCGATCGGGGGAACATGGTTGCCCGAGGAGCCATCGTGTGACCCCAACCCCTGCCTGAGGGACTGGGCTGACCACGATGTCGGCAACCTCACTTTCACGGTCACCGACCAGGGTATCCTGGGATTCATGGATTGCACGCAGTCGTTGGGTTCTGGGTTTGTCTACCCCGGAGATGGCGCCAACCACCTTTACATCGGAAGCCTATGGGTCGGCGACGACCCGACGCGTGTGGCCAATCGAGACTACGATCCTGAGCCGGTGAAGGAGTGGGTCGTCTCTTCGGATCCTGACGGCCACATCTGGCAAGAGAAGGAGGGCGACTCCGACCAGGATCTACACGTCCGCTACACGGATGCCGGAGCAACCTATCCCCAAGGTCTGATCGTTAACCAGGAGTCCTGGGCATTCGCCAACCCGGACCTTGCAGATGGCTTCGTTATTATCCGCTATAGTCTCACCCTCCAGGGAGCCAGTCCGATGATCGCCCACGTGGGCTGCTTTCTCGATCCCGATATCGGCGGTGTCGCCACCGATGACACAGGGAGCAGAGACGAAGCGCTCGATCTCATATACATGACTGATGGTTCTGGTATCTACATTGGTGTGTGTCTGCTACAAGACGAGAGTGGGGAGGAGCCGCCGGGCAGTAATCTGACGCTGATTGACAACGACATGTTCGGGGGCAACAGCTACATTCCCGATGAGACCAAGTACGGGCTCCTCACAGCTTCTGCCCCACACTACACCATCCCCGAGGCGACCGTGCCCGGCAACTACCGGATCCTCGCCGCGGCCGGGCCTGTCTCCCTGCTGTATGGGGAAGATCAACTCGTGGCCTTCGCGATCCTGGGCGCGCAGAGCCTGGAAGAACTCGAGGATCAGGTGCACGTGGCCCGGCTGGTCTATTGGGGCGGGATCCAGAGTGCACCGCATCCGATCTCAGCAATCCCGCGCCAAACCAGAGTCCTGCCCTCAGTACCCAATCCGTTCACCCGGCAGACGGAGATCCGTTTCGACCTGTCACAGCCCGGTGAGGTGGATCTGGGCATCTACGATGTGAGCGGTCGGAGCGTGCGGCGGTTGGCGGAAGGATGGTTCTCCCCCATGCAACACGTGCTTACCTGGGACAGCCGCGATGACACCGGCAGGCTTCTGCCGAGCGGGATCTACTTCGTGAGGCTGAGCCTACGGAATAGTCCGGAGAGCATGTCGACCTCGATAATCCGCGTCCGCTAGCGTGGGGAAGACAATAGCGTAGGTTGTGGCACGAGGAATCTTGACGGGCGGCAGGTAGATCCTCTTCAAGACGCGGCTTACTCCAT
>JAGMBO010000130.1 GCA_023129715.1 Candidatus Eiseniibacteriota bacterium
AGACTATTGACCCATTAGGGCTAGGTGTGGGGTCAGGCCACTCTAGCCGCAGGCACCTTCGGTCGGGAGAGGCCGATGGAGTCTTCGGAATCCACACACAGGCTACTCCGGCTGGAATGGCCGACGGAGTCTTCGGGATTCACAGCCCCTGCGGATCTATGATACAGTCCCCCTGACGAAGACCCGCAACAAGACTGTTTCGTGAGCCTGCGTGATGGGGATCCGAATGAGACGTTTGACGTTGTTTCCCGCAGTGCAACTGTCTCCTTCAGCGTGTTCCCGACCGTTCACACTCTGCGTACCTTCCTCTTCGCCGCATAGATGTCCAGCCCAATGGGCAGTCCTGAGTTTGAGTCCATTAGCCCTCCGAGCGGCATCTCTGCAGCTACGCATCGATTCACAACCGTTACCTGGGGGAGTGTAGCTATGAGACGCCTATCATTGATTCTCTGTGCACTGGCAATGTCGATGCTCCCGGCAAGTCCGGCAGTTGCCCGGCAAGACTCATCAGGCCGCTACGTACGGGCGGACCATCGGTGCTCTGGAGATCCTACACGCGGCGCGGTGAGCGCATCTAAGGAACGGCAAGCCACTAATCTCCTGGAGCTGGTAGTACCGGGGGAAGATTCAGGGGACTTCGAAGACCCACAGGGCGCGCCGAACTGGGATGGGTGGACACCAGTGGACCTGACAGCTCACGAGAGTCACTGGCATGTCTCAGATATGTATCCTGTCTCGGGCCTCTACTCCCTATGGTGCGGAACGCTAGAGCTGGAGCCCTGTGCGCCTGATGGTCCGCCTGGTGGCTACGGCAACGATTGGGTGGACCACTTGGACTTCTCCGTACCGGTGCCCGACACATCCGCTGCGACGAGCGTCACCGTGGCCGGGTGGCTCCAAATGTACTCTGAGCCAGACTACGACTTCCTAGTGCTCCAATACGAGAAGGCCGACGTCGGTTTCGTTACTCTCGATGAGTTCGATGGGTACTCGTTTGTCAACTTCAGCTACAACGTGACATTCAATCCCGGGGACTATACGGGGCCTGCCGGCAACGAGGTGCATCTGCGCTGGACCTTTGCTTCGGACGGCCAATGGTCGGATGAGGATTGTTTGTGGCCAAGCCAAGGCGCTGTAAGTCTCGACGATATCGAGGTTCAACTCGACAACAACGGAGATGTCCAGGTCTTCGTCGAGGACTGCGAAGACGGCATATCGGACGACTGGCAGCCCGTTGCTGAGCCGGGTATCGGCGACTTCGCTCAAGTGTGGGCCGAACTTGACGATGCCGATCCCTGCCGGAACAATCCATCGCCAGTCGTAGCATTCATCGACGACGGGTACGTCGTCCCCGGAACCGGCGGATCGTCGTGCATCACCCATTGCTATGGACCCCATGGGCTCGTGGTGAATTCGGACGGCGGACTGGGGGGGGAAGGCAATCATCTACACAACGAAGTCAGATCGCCGGCTCTTCAGGTGCCATTCGGGCACGACGGTGCCATGCTCAAGTTCGATGTCTACACCCACGAGACCTTATCGGGCCCTGCCTCGGCTGGAGTCTTCTATGTGTGGCACGTACGGTCCTCGGCGGATTCGTCAGCGGCCACGGGTTGGAGCGAGTGGCGGGATCGGAACTTTGTCTACTACGGGGGTCCCGAGTGGCGCTCGGTCGAAGAGGACATATCGGACTTGCTCGAGCCGGGTGCTCTGTGGGCCCAAGTGGCGCTCGGCGCGTATGAGTTTGGCTACGTCTGGGGATTCGACGGAGCGGACGCCTCGCCGGCACCCTACTTCGACAATGTCGAGTTTCTGAGTTTCGAGGTGGGGGGCCCCAGCCTGATCGCCAGAGAGATCGATCTGGCCCAGGACGCTTTCCCGGAGAATGGGTCCATTGACTATGCTGTCCCCGAGAACAACTGGGTGCGATTCGACATGGCCCGGACTCTCGAGTATAGTTCGATGGACTACCGCGCCGGCGATTCTCTCCTCGTTCGTGTCGCCTACAGCTCAGGTGCGTTGTGGACTGCTGAGCTGCGCTATGTCCTTAGCCCCAACTCACTATACAATGATGTCCGAGTGCTTCCTCCGGGAGCAGTCGATCTCGGGGCGACGATTGAAGGCTCGGTGACCTGCCAAGCTTCGGGGGACCCCTCCGTCTGGTTCGCAGACCTGCCCGATAGCAATCTCCTTTTTCCGGGCGATGTCGTTCATTACTATTTCGCGGCTCAAGACATATTGGGTTTGAGCTTCCTTCCGCAGGACACCACGGGACTGAAGGATTTCTCATACGATTCCGCGTATCCGAGCACGTATACCTTCCGGGCGCTGCCCTCAATGGAAGCGCTGGATCCTGGGGCCCAGCCCTCCATACTTCTCTGGAACGACAACGCCAATCGCGGCGGTGAGAGCGAGTGGAAATACGCCCTCGCCCACCTCGGCTATCTTCCGGGTCTTGGTGGCGACTACGATATCTACTACACAAACGGCCCCACCTCTGCCGTCGGCAACGGTCTGGGTGGCCGGGCCAATGCCCCCCTACTAAGCGGCTACGAGACAATCCTCTATACTTGCGGGGACCTTACTTCCGGCACGATCAACGGCGGAGGTCACGAAGATGGCCTCGGCAGTGATGTCGCGGTCCTCAGGGACTGGCTGGGTCAGCAACACAAGCATCTTCTTTTGACAGGAGACAATCTCGTCTCCGACCTCCACGGAGCAGGAAGCGAAACCGACGGATTCCGGGCATTCAGCATCGGCGTGGAGCTCGATGACTCGGATCTGCGCCCGCAGATCGACAACCAAACATCGCCGACCGTGCATCGGATACCGGGCAACTCTGTCTTCTCGTCCTATGAGGAGTGGTTCATCGACGGCGGCTGCTATTCGATCAACACGTTCGACGCGGTCTTGCCGATCGGGGAGACGGAGCGACTCGCCGAGTTTGCGGATCCCGCTGGAGCTTCTGGTGCATACTCGCTGGCGGCGGCCACGCGGCTGCAGAATCCCTCAGACAGCTCCGACGTCGTTTATCTTCCGTATGACCTATCCTATGTAAGGAATGCAAGTCAAGGCGGGAAGGCCGCGCCGGGAGCCGCTCTGCTGGGGGATATCCTCAGTGTGTTTGGCTACTCGGGGACCGGACCGCCGAGCGGCGTGCCGGATCTCAGTCTGTCGACCGCAGAGTGTTTATCGATTGAACGTTCGATTTTCTCTCTTCCCGACGGCGCGGGGACACCGCTGGGCGACGCCTACCAGCTCGGCGGACAGCGAGCTGGTGGGGGGGTAGTCCTGACATTGCGCGACGATCATGGTGATCCGGTCGCCGATTATCCGGCAGCGCAACTCCAGCTCAAGGCGTGTGGAGGCTCCTTCGTGACTTGCGGAAGTGGCGTGATTGCCGATAGCAGCACGAGTGTGGCCGGCCGGACAACACTTGGTGGGCCCTTGCGAGCGGGAGGGAGCGACGGATACTCGGGCGCTGCGGTCTATGTCGATGGGGATTCTCTTCTTCAGTCTTGTATGCTCTTGCCCTACTGGTTCAACAGTCCGGACATCAATGCCGATCTCCAGGTGAGTATTGCTGACTTGGCTCTGCTGGCCGGGGATCTCAATGGGGTCTATGACTACCGCTCCGACTTCTATTGGGACGGCATCCTGAATCTGTCGGATGTCGTCCTGTTCGACTACGGCTATGGGCGGACGTGCTCGACCGGCCCGGCCAGGAAGACACCGTTTGCTGGGGAGCTTGCGGACGAAGCGGCCTTCCTGGCAGGCGAGACGCGTGCTCTGCCCCCCGCCACGATCGGGATCTACTTCGATTCCTTGGGCACAATTCAGTCCATCGCCCAGGAGGTCCCGGAGCAGGTCAAGGCGTGGGTGCTCCTCACTCCGTCAGACGTCGCCGGTGTACGTGGGGCGGCCTGGACTCTGGATGTCTCGCCCCCATCCGTCCTCATATGGGAGATCCGCTACGGCGCGGCGGACGGGAGGGGCATTGCCGTAGGCGCACCAGACACCGGTGTCGAACACGGCATCGGCTATTGCGAGACCGCCAGGGGGGACAGACCAGTAGTCCTGGCAACGATGATGCTGCGGCCTATGGAAGTCCTGGATGTTGAGCTGAACGTTCTGGCACACGGAGACTACGGCGGAGAGCTGGTCTATGCAGACTGCCGCGGGGAGCTCTCCGAGGCCGGGAGTGTCACCGCGACCGAAGCCGCCACGATCGAGTTCCCGAGCGTCGCGGATCTCGAGGTGGCGAAGCGGGGGCCCTCGGTTGCATACACGGGTGGTGGCGTGACGTACTCGGTTACCCTGACCAACAACGGCCCGGACGGGGCCACAGGAGTCGAAGTCACGGACTTGGTTCCCCCGGCCCTCAATCTTGGACACGTCTATACGAGCACGGGGACCTATGATGAGGGCACCGGAATCTGGTCGGTAGGACTGGTTGCTGAGTCCGCAACGGAGACGCTGAACCTCTTCTGCAGTGTGCACCCGGAATCCACCGGTACTCTGATCAATGTTGCTACGATCACTGCATCAGATCAGGACGATGTCAATCCAGTCAATGACGTGGCCATCCACGAGGTCACAATCTTGCCGGGTCTGTACGTGAGCCAGTACGGCGACGATACCAGCGGAGACGGCACGGCCGGCAATCCCTACAGGACCATTCAGAAGGGACTCGACATGGCCTCGCCTGGGCAATACGTCGTCGTCCGCTCTGGTCTCTACTCGGCCGGCACGAATGGAGAGGTGTTTCCAATCCAGATGCGCGACGGAAGACACCTGATCAGCGACGGAAGCCGGCCGCGCCTCGACGCCGAGCATAGCGAATCCGTCTTCGAGTGTTCATCTCTCAGTCTGCCGACATCGATCGAGATGCTTCAGGTTGAGGACGGCGACGGCACAGGTGGCGGATTCGACATTCAGGGCTGCAACGATCTGACAATCCGAGAGTGCTGGCTATGGTCGAACGGCGGAGGGTCTGCCGGAGGGGGGATCTTCTGCTCAAGCTCCACCGTAGCACTTGCGGACTGTCGCATTGAGCACAGCAGCTCGTATCCGAACCCCGGAGGCGCAATCTATGCACAGAGTTGCACTCTGGCTGTCAGTGGCTGCGAGATCTCGGAGAATGACGGCTACCGAGGTGGAGCTGCCTGTTGCTACGGGGGGACTGCATCGTTCGACGCTTGCGACTTCACGGACAACGGCGCCTCGTATGGCATCATCTACGGCAACAACAGCGCACAACTGAGCCTGTCAGATTGCTCATTCACGATGGGCAATGGTCCGAAGATCTACCTCGAGGCCGGAGCGGATGCGACGCTATCGCATTGCACGATGACGGGGATCAGTGTGGGGAACGCCTTGTGTGCTTATGTCACCGGCTACGGTGCGACGATCGCGTTCCACCACTGCACATTGGCGGGCAATCCAGGCACGCAGCCAGTCATCGCACTGCTCAGCAGGGCATATGGCTCGATAGAGAACTGCATCATCGCCGACAATGGTGGGACTGCGGTGATGTGCCTGTATACGGGGACCGCTGCGGATGTCGCATGTTCCGACATTTGGGGAAACGCGGTGAACTGGGCCGGGTGCATCGTGGGGGATGCGCCGCCGAATGAAGGGAATCTGGAGCTCGACCCGCTCTTCTGTGACCCGGGGGCTGGAGACTACAACCTGGCTGTGACTTCACCGTGTGCTCCAGGCAATCATCCCGAGGGCGGGGGGACCTGTCCCAACGGCATGGGGGCGCTGCCGGTCACATGCGAAGCTGATCCAGGGACAGTGCATGTGGATCCCACACCAGATGTGCTCGTGGCGCCCTGGTCGATCGAGCCGGGGGGACTCTCCGGCACGGGGGACACCTCTCTGCCCGACATGTCGCCTACGGCTTACACGTTGAGCTGGGAGGCCCCGGCGGACGACGATTGGCTAGTTCCGATCCCTGATGAGGAAGTGCTTGCGCTGTCGCCAGGCAGTGAGATCATCTTTAGTGGCGAGTACTTCTGGCTGGGCGCTGACGAAGATGTCATTGCCTTCTCGACGACTCAAGACAACACCGGGGACTCCTGGCTGGCCGTTGCCCCCCTGACGTCGTTCTCGGTGCATGTAATTGTGCTGAATCCGGGACATCCGCTTGGGATCGGCGCATGGGAGTGCCGCATCGTCCTCCCGGGGAATATTCAGGTGCTGGACTACGTCTTCGCGCCGGGCTCGTTTGGGAATCTCCTGACTCCACCCGAATTCCTGGTTGGGGTCAATCCGGCACTGCCGAGCGCGCCGGCCGTCTGGCTCATGACGCTTGAACTCATGATGTTCGATGACCAGCCTGCCACATTCCTTGTTGAGTCCACCGATCCATCCAGCGTCTCACCGCCGGCTCCAGCATACGCACCGCCTGATGGCGGATCTGCCAGACCCCTGACGCCTGCCTCGGGGGCGGCGGAACTGCCCATCTTCGTCGTGAACCCAACGACTGCCGGGGTTGTGACAGTATCAGCCAACGTTGCGGGGGCTCCCTTCAAACTGCGTGGTCCTTACGGCCATACCGTCAGAGGAGCGGCTCCTAGCTCGACGGCCAATGCGCCCGCAGGAACCTATATCCTCACATGGGAGAATCTGAGTGGCTATGCCTCCCCAGAACCTGTGCAGATCGTTGGTCAGCTCTCGGATGCGGGCACGTTGGATTTCGAGGGTGTCTATGAGGGGGCTGACGTGAGTCTCACGAAGACAGTGGATGTCTCCGCGCCCGCCGAAGGGGCTGCGGTCACGTTCACCGTAACGGCCCTCAACAACGGCCCGTCTAGTGGGACCCATGTCCTGGTTGAGGACCAGCTCCCGGTCGGACTTGAGTACGATTCATACGTCGTCAGCGCGGGGACCTTCACTCCGCCGGCGGGGAATCCACCGGGGCCGGCCGTCTGGTCACTATCCTCATTGCCAACTGGAAACAGTGAGACTCTCGAGATGACCGTGATTGCAGCTCCAGGAACCGGTGGCTCGACACTGACCAATGCTGCAACCGTTACCGCTATGGATCAGTCGGATCCGGAATCAGGGAACAACACGGCGAGCGAAGATGTGATGCCGCAGTCGTCGGGGATCTCGAGTGATGGTACCGTGCCTACGGCCTTCGCCCTCTACCAGAGCAGGCCCAATCCGGGAGGGGCAAGTGTGGCAATCCGCTTTGATCTGCCCGAGGCAAGACATGTCACGCTTCGAATCCTAGATGTGACCGGTCGCGTCGTCGGAACGCCATTAGATGAGCACCTTGCCCCGGGATCCTACACAGTGCCCTGGGAGCCAAGGGACATGGACGGAGTCCCCCTCCCCTCAGGCGTGTATCTGTATCGGCTCAGGGCGAAGGGATTCGCTGCGACCGGGAAGATGCTGCTGACGCGTTAGCTGCCCCCGCCTCGCGCGGCGCGCGATTCGTCGCGTCCAAGATGACGCGCGCGTGGAGGCTCGAGACCGGAGAACAGTTGTACCCACCTCGTCTCGGGGAGGCGAGAGGAGGTGGTGGGGTGGCGGGACACCATGGTGGTTGACGGATCGCCCGCAGGCGGCGGTCGGCGGGCCGCCGCATATCCCTAACAGCTGGTAACATTTGCGGATCGAGTGCCGGGCCCAGTTCTCCACTCCGGGCTGACCACGGTGGCCCCACGGCCCTAGCCAGCTGGACTCCTGCCAAGATCCCCGATGTTCTCTACCGTCTCTGCTCTTAAGGCCGAAGTGGTTGACACTCTTCACCGTCTCGGGGGGCGAGAGGAGATGAGAGGCACACCCGGTACGAAACGTCTCAAGCCCGGCGATTGAGCCGGTTTCCTGCCGGTGCAACTCCAGTAGTTGACGGCCGGTGGAGTTTTCGGGACGCACAGGGAGACGAGGAGCAGCAAACTCGGGCTCGGAGGCCCGGCACGAACCGTCGTGGGTCGGCAATCCGGCCGCTTCTGTTGCGGCGCAACTGCAGCAGTCGATGGCCGATGTAGTTTTCGAGACCCACAGCCGTGTTCGGGGCATCATGCTGGCATGACGACCGGAGCCTCAGGCCAATACATCACTACCCATGGCTATGACATCGTTCGGGATAGAATCTAGCGCTTCTACTCAATGGCGAGCAATGATAGTATGTTGCAGGGCCAATCCTAGTAGTTGGAGGCGTGCTTGTCACCTGGCCTGAACGAACGGTCGTCTGCGAGAGCTGTTCTAGGTTCTCCGCTACCCATGCCTACTCGATCTTCTCTGTTCTCCCGTTTCAGGGCAACACACCGGCCACTCAGATCACGGAGGTCAGTAATGCTGAAGGAATCCATCTATGCTCGAGTGCGAGCAATCGGTCTTGTGGTTCTCATCATCTCTACTGCGGGGGGTGCTAGTGCCGATACTCGTATCGGTACACCCTCCCTCATCTCACCTTCGAACGGCGCCACGATCTGCAGCAATGATCCAACGATGTTCACCTGGACCTCGGTGTCAGGCGCGACTTCATATGAGATTCAATTCGACAGTGATAGCCCCATCTCGACGGGGACGAATACTTCGTTTCAGCTAATCTCCAGTGCAGTCGGCGGACACACATGGCGAGTCAGGGCGAGAGATGCCAGTGGGCCTGGTTCCTACTCAAGCAGCCGTTCCTTCACGATCTCGGCAGGTCCGACATCTGCGCCCTCGCTCTACTCCCCTTCGTCTGGAGCAACAGTCTGCAGTGGCGTGAGCACATTGTTCGACTGGGGTTCCGTCAGTGGTGCCACTGCCTATGAGATCCAGTTCGATAGCGATTCGCCAATCAACACCGGCTCAACGAGTTCCTTCACATTGAACTCGACCTCAACCGGGTATCACACATGGCGTGTTCGGGCTCTAAACGACTGCGGGACTGGTCCCTATAGTGGCAGCCGATCGTTCTACATCGTCGCCGCACCGAGTGGTGCGCCGTCCCTGAGTTCCCCCTCGGCCGGTGCTTCTCTGTGCTCTGGCGTGACTCACACCTTTAGCTGGGGGTCCGTCTCCGGCGCCACAGACTACGAGATCCAATTCGACGGGGGCTCAACGATTTCGACTGGGGGAAGTAGGAGCTATTCGCGAAGCTGGTCATCGGGATCCGCGGGTTCGCATAGCTGGCGGGTACGAGGGACGAATGAATGCGGTGACGGATCATGGTCTACGACCCGCTACTTCACGATTGTGGCCCCGCCCTCACAAGCGCCCACGCAATACCAGCCATCCAGTGGTGCTACGCTCTGCTCGGGGCAATCGACACTATTCGATTGGTCGTCCGTGTCTGGTGCAAGCGAATACGAGATTCAATTCGACAGTGATTCTCCGATTTCCACGGGATCGTCCAGTCAGTTCACTCTGAATTCCACAGCCGTTGGCAGTCACACATGGCGAGTGAGAGGTCTCAATTCCTGCGGGGATGGCCCCTGGTCATCATCGCGGTCCTTCGTGATTTCCGGCGGGCCAACTTCTGCACCATCGCTGTCAGCTCCTGCAAGTGGGGCCACGGTGTGCAGCGGTGTCAGTACGACCTTTTCATGGACCGCAGTGAGTGGCGCTACAGATTATCAGATCCAATTCGACAGCGATTCGCCGATGAGCACCGGTGGAACCACAAGCTTCTCCCTGAACTCGACGGCGACAGGCCCGCATACGTGGCGAGTAAGAGCAGTCGATGGCTGTGGCGCAGGACCGTACAGTGGACAGCGGTCCTTCACGATTGTCGCTGTGCCAAGCAGCCCCCCCACGCAGGTCGCTCCCCCTAGTGGGGCTCAGCTGTGCGCGAATTCGTCGATTGTGTTCTCGTGGAATGCCGTATCTGGTGCGACGGGATACCAGCTTCAGTTCGACGCGGAATCGCCGATCTCGACATCCGGATTGAACTACTCACGAGCGTGGGCGTCGGGTGCAGCAGGTACGCACCAATGGCGAGTCAGGGCAACAAATGCGTGCGGGGACGGTCCATGGTCCTCCTGGTGGACCTTCACGATAGTCGCTGATGTCTCGTCGGCGCCTACGATGCTTGCCCCGGCAGATGGGGCTGTAGGGTGCTCTGGCGAGGCAATGGGATTCGACTGGACAGCAGTGTCCGAGGCAACCGAATACGAGATTGCCTTTGATGCGGATCCTCCAATCTCCACGGGCGGAGCGACGGAGTTCTCACTTGTCTCAACTGCTGTCGGATCGCATACGTGGCGTGTTCGCGGTCTCAATTCCTGTTCGGATGGGCCTTGGTCCACATCGCGATCGTTCGTTATCTCGGCAGGGCCTACCACGGCTCCGTCATTGCAGTCACCTGAACCTGACGCCGTCATCTATAGCGACGTGAGTACGCTTTTCTCGTGGACGGAGTGCAGTGGGGCGGATGACTATGAGATTCAGTTCGATGCGGACGAGCCAATCTCGACGGGAGGGCTCACTGCCTTCGAGTTGATTTCATCGGTGCTTGGGCCCCACACTTGGAGGGTCCGGGGAACTAATGAGTGCGGCCCGGGCCCGTGGTCCGGATCTCGATCGTTCACAATCGTGCTCCCGCCTCCTTCCCTGATAGAGCCCGAAGACGGGGCCACCGTACTCGCCAATGTGCCGACTACTTTCAGTTGGACCTCAGTTGCCGGGGCCGCGGCATACGACCTTCAGTTCGATGCTGACGCCCCGATCGAAGTTGCAGGAACAAGCTGGAGTCTAACCTCCGACGAAGGCGGGCAGCATTCCTGGAGGGTGCGAGGGAAGAATGCCTTCGGTACGGGCGAATGGTCGGAAACGCGAGAGTTCACCATCGAATCTCCGGTGCCAACACTGATAGCCCCTCCGGACGGCGCGACAATCCTGGCGAATGAGCCCACCACCTTCACTTGGGACCCCGTTGGCGAAGCAACGTCGTACGATCTGCAGCTAGATGAAGATGTTCCCATCAATCTGACCGAAACGGATTGGGAGCTTGTCTCCGATGTGCTTGGGGAGCACTCATGGAAGGTGCGGGCGCGGGGCGCCTATGGGCCATGGGATTGGTCGGAGACTCGGTCCTTCACGATTGTGCTTCCGGCGCCTACCCTCCTGGCTCCAGAGGATGAAGCCACGGTGGTCGAGGATGAGCCGACCGACTTCGTCTGGAGCTCGATCGCAGGTGCTACCGCATACGACCTGCAGTTCGACTCTGATGCCCCAATCGAAGTCTCTGAGACTACCTGGAACCTTGTCTCAGATGCCCTGGGCGAGCACTCCTGGAAGGTCAGAGGGAAGAATGAGTGGGGCGACGGACCTTGGTCTGCAGAGTGGACGTTCTCGATTGTGCCACTTGAGCGTCCCCTCACCCGCGAGGCAGCAATGTTCGTCGTGCCCTGTCTTATTGGCAACATTGATGCCGACATACCCGCAATCATTGGCAAGGCTTCGGCAAATGGCTTTGACAAGATCTACATCCAGGTCTTTGAGAGTACTGCCCCCCAAGCCGGACGCTTCATGATTGTGGATGAGACGAATGGAAGTATGCCAGGGAGTTCCCTGGACTACGTGACGCTCAGCACATTGGTGGAGCAAGCGCATGCGTCAGGTATTCAGGTCATTGGTGTGCTTGCATGCTTCCCTGACACCACATGCTCTGGAGATGCTACGGACGTTTCGCCGGATACGCCTTCACACTCCTCCTATCTGGTCGACTCTGTGATCGACTACCTTCTCTATTCCTTCGATGAAGAAGGGCGTGATATATACGATCTCGACGGGATTGGTCTGGACTATGTGCGGTACGCAGGTCCGCCCGCTGTCTCCAGCAACGTCACCGCGTTCGTTACATCTGCTCGGATGAAGTGTGTGAAGACTGACCTTCATGCCTTCATCGCCTGTTGGCCAGACCTGGTCGAGCAGGGATCTCCGTACACGGGGAACTGGAAATCATACACAGCACTCGTAGATGCAGCTGACACGCAAGTCGGGCAGAACTGGCCTGATCTAGCGGCGCACCTGGACTATGCGGTTGCGATGACGTTTGCGGCGGAAGGTGGGGTCTATGATCTGCAATTGATTGAGGAGTATGCTGATACGACGCTGAGCATGCTTGACAGTGCTATTGTGGTTTCAGGGAACCTGGAGTGCAGGGCGATCAGCGGCGTACAGACTTGGGACGCGAGAGAGAATCCGGATTGCACCGGTGACGTTGTGTCAATGACTACACCGGCATCCATTCGGGCGTCAATCATGGGAGGAGTCGCCGGCAAGGCCGATGGCTACTTCTCCTTTAGGTACGCTACTGCAGTTCCTGACTACGGGGCATGCTTTGTCTATTCAAGTCCTGAAGATTGGTGGGCGGAGCTGCAGGCATTCAATACGCCAGCCGGTGATCTACCGATTGGAGTTATCTCTGCTGGGCAAGATGGCGGCGAGGTAACGTTTGATGCAGGTGGAAGTCACGACGGACAGACGCCAGCGGGGGCGCTGGAGGTGCGCTGGGATTGGGAATACGAAGAGGGGAGCCTAGACTGGGACACTGGATGGAGCACTGACAAAGTGACTTCGCACACCTATTCGGATGGTCATCAGGGTATTGCAGCCGTTGAGATCAGAGATCAGCATGGGCACTCTGATATTGCGATTGTGCATCTTGACATCGATGCCAGCGCGATCCACCTCGTGGAAGAGCCGGGCACGGTGCGTGAGGTTTACCTGAGCCAGGGCGTGCCCAGTCCATTTGGGAGCACCACTCGCGTGGAGTTTGGCCAGCCTGCTGCGGGGAGGATAAGCCTCGAGATCTTTGATCTAATGGGCCGAGTGGTCAGGACTATGTTCCGGGGAGAGCTGCTAGGAGCAGGGAGATACAGTGTGACATGGGACGGTCGGGATAGCAGTGGAGAGCTGGTGTCCCAGGGTATGTATTTCTATCGCCTCAACGCGGGGCACCGGAGTCTCCAGAGGCGCTTAGTCTTCTTGAGGTGATGAGGCCACAGAGGGGATGGCCTGATTGTCTGGAATCGGTCAAGTCGCGAGTCGGGTTCAGCAGGGAGAGGTCCGGCTGATTCCACGGCGAGTCCGCCGCGGGGAGGGTGGTGGTCGTGCAATGAGGGGCGTCGGCCCTTTGGCGGCTCATTGTCCAGCAGCGGACTCGGCCTCAACTAGTGGCCTGTACCAACTGATTT
>JAGMBO010000131.1 GCA_023129715.1 Candidatus Eiseniibacteriota bacterium
GTCGGCTGAGTTTTGGCACACTACGGCAGAAGCCGCGTCCCTCAGGCGCAGGTATCCGGCCGCCAGGATCGCGGCAACCTCCCGCAGCCTCTGCTGGGGCATCATCTCCTCTGGGCGGTCCATGCTCCCTCCCCGACCCGGCGGGAAGGCTATGGCTGGCGTGGGTCGCTGCCCGGCAGGTGGGACGAAACAAGGCGCTGAAGATGCTGCCGGAGCAACACCCACAACGCCTTCTACTTCGTAGCCGGGTCGCCGTCTGGTGCTATGTCGGGCCGAGCGTATCAGGCTCCGCTTATCACTGGCTCCATTCTCCCATGCCAGTTGCGGCACGTAAAGGCCGTATTCCTCTCGGTCTCTTCTTCCCTTGGCGCCGAGATATGCAGTGCGGTACGCTGTTGTTGCTCATGTGTCCACGATGATCGCGAACCGGAGGCGGATGATGTATCGATGCACAAGATGTCTCAGGTACCTGGTGCAGGTTGCCCCAGTCTTGCTCCTTGCGCCCGGCTGCAGTGATGATGGCTCCTCTCGTCCTGTACATCGCGATCCCGTCGTCCAGTGTATCGACTACGGCGAGTACTTGCACTGGGCAGGGAGCGTCGATACTCCAGGTAGAGCTTTCGGCGTGGCCATTTCCGGAGGCTATGCCTATGTCGCAGATGGGCAGGCGGGTATCCAGGTCGTGAACATCACCACGCCGGAATCACCTGTGATCGTAGGAACCGTTGATACGCCAGACGCCGCATATAAGATCACGGTCTCTGATGGGTACGCCTACGTTGCGGACCTCGGATCGGGCCTCCAGGTGGTGGACATCACGACACCGGAGGAACCCGTGATCGTAGGAAGCGTCGACACGCCGGAGGTGGCCGTTGGCGTCGCAGTTTCCGGAAGCTACGCCTATGTCGCGGACTATGGGGCGGGCCTGGAAGTCGTGGATATCACGACACCGGAGGCACCCGTGATCACCGGAAGTGTCGTCATCCCGAGCGAGGCCCGTAGCGTCGTCGTTTCTGGTGACTACGCTTACGTGGCGAGCTACGAGTCCGGTCTGCAGATCGTTGACATCACGGCACCTGAAACCCCCATGATCGTGGGGAGCGTCGACACTCCAGGCCAGGCCGTGTGCGTCGCAGTCTCTGGGCGTCACGCCTACGTTGTGGATTACAGCACGGGCTTGCACGTCGTGGATGTCACGACACCGGAGGAACCCGTGATCATAGGAAGCGTCGTTATCCCGGGCGAGGCCGGTAGCGTCGTCGTTTCTGGTGACTACGCTTATGTGGGGAGCTACGAGTCCGGTCTGCGGGTCGTTGATATCACATCGCCAGAGAGACCCGTGATCGCGGGACGCATCGACACGCCCGGGGCGGCTTTCGGAGTTGCGGTCTTCGATGCCTATGCACTTGTTGCGGACCTCCTATCGGGCCTTCAGGTGGTGGGCGTTGCCACGCCGGAGAGGCCGGTTGTCACGGGGAGCGTCGATACTCCGGATGGGGCATCCGGCGTTGTGGTCGTCGACAGCTACGCCTACGTGGCGAGCTCCGAGTCCGGTCTTCAGGTGGTCGACGTCACCGCACCAGAGACGCCTCTCATCGTGGGGAGCGTAGATACCCCGGGCGAAGCTCGTGGAGTCGATGTTCAGGGGAACCGTGCATACGTCGCGGACTACAAGTCGGGCTTTCAGGTAGTGGATGTCACGACGCCGGAGTCGCCCGTGATCCTGGGAAGCGTCGACACGCCTGGATCGGCTGTTGGCCTCGCGGTGTCAGAGTGCCATGCATATGTCGCGGCCCTCGGATCAGGCCTTCAAGTAGTTGACATCACGACACCGGACTCGCCCGTGATCGTAGGAAGCGTCGCCACGCCGGATATGGCAGTGGGCGTCGCGGTCTCAGGAGGTTACGCCTACGTTGTGGCCTTCGCGGCGGGGATGCAGGTTGTTGACATCACCACCCCAGAGGCACCCGTGATCGTAGGGAGCATTGACACGCCGCACTACGCCAGCGCCGTTGTGGTTAAAGGACACTATGCCTATGTCGCGGCCAGGTCTTCACTTCTTGTGGTGGATATCGCCACACCGCAGTCGCCAGTCATCGTAGGGAACGTCGGCACACCCTACCCCGCCTCAAGCGTCGCGGTCTCCGGTAGCTATGCCTACGTTGCTGCCAGCGACTTCTACGGCAGTGAGTCAAGCCTTCAGGTGGTGGATGTAGCCGTACCAGAAGCACCCGTGATTGTCGGAAGCGTCGACATATTTGCCTCCCCAGTTGCCGTTGCAGTATCCAGCACAGGCGTTTGCGTGGCGAACGGCGTCGGACTTTGGATCGTGCCCAGACAGTGCGGCGACGAGGGCGCTCTCTAAGATCTCGATGCACGGGGAAGTCACTACCCGGCACCCGGGACGAAACAAGGCGCCGTCGATGCTGCCGGAGCAACACCCACAACGCCTTCCGCTTCGCGGCCGGGTCGCCGTCTGGTGCGATGTCATAGCAATACTCACATGATCATCGGACCGAGTGAAGATCACTTCCGCCAAGAGTGAGCCATGGTCGCTTTCGTACCGCCAGGTTCATGCTGGCACCGGGATGCGCGGCGGGGTATGCTCAAACAGTTCCCGTGGCCGCGGCGGCGCTAGTTTGAAAGTGGTACCGAGAGCGGGGTCAGGTCAGACGGGCGGAGCGAGGGCACGTTGGCCCAAACTCGTGGGGCTTCAGTTAGTCATGGCCCGGATGACATGATCGCAGCCGATTCGCGTGGGAGGAGAATATGCGCACTTCGGAAGCTGAACGGTGCGGCTTCATCTGCCGACTCTGCGGGGAGCGACTCAGCAGCGATCTGGCTGGTAAGGGTTTCGTGAGGCACCTGGCGCGGCCGAACGTACCGCGCCTTCTCAGAGACCCATCACTGAGTGATGAGCAGAAGCGGTTCGTCCGCACAACCGGTCGCTGTCCTCTGGGTAAAGGTGAACGCGACTAGGGGTCGCCAGCAAGGGGGACTACCTCGTCAGTTGGCCCAAATGTGCAGCGACACCACGTCCTCAACCTGTGGATAAGCAAGCAGTTGCGGCTCGGCTGTGTATTCTGACCATACGGGGTCGAGTTGGGATCGGCCCACGCCGTGGCGGCTATGCCGCCTGCGCCTGCCGCCCATTACTGGTCGCTATGTGACCTTGCCCGGAGGGACTCGTTGTCAGCAGCGCGATCGTTCATTACTGAGTTCATCGCCGCCGAGCGACAGAACATTGAAGTCGGCATGGAGCTCGTGAAGCGGACGTACCCAGCGGCGCTAGACATAGCGGACTCTGTCGCAGCAGCCTTCGATACACTCACCACAGCGTTCGGCAAGAACGCCCAGATCCGCCAGAAGACCACAGCGTTCGACCAATGGTGTTCCTCGGCCGGCGTGCCTCCGGAGGAACTCCTCCGCCTATCACAGAAAGCGACCCTGATAGGCCGTGCGGAGGGCCTCGATCTAGCGGTTCTGGCGAATGAGGCGGACCAGGAAGTATCAAGCTTCGCCGCTCGCGCGTGCCTCCTTCTGCGGCTCCGTCGGGATTACCTCTTCGGGCTCACAGACCTTCTCAAGAACAGGCTGGTTTCCGCGACAGGCTATCTTCGTATCCAGTCCGAGTCGCTGGCCATGTTCCTTCTGTTCGCTAATGACCGCGAGGGGGCTGTTCTCTGGTTACGGCCCGACCGCGATGCTGGCAGCAAGTTCTATAGACGCAGACACAAGGCAGTGCGCGGCGAAATGTCAAGCCTGGGTTTGGATTCATACTATCAGCGCGCCTCAGCGATCTCTCTCCACTCGCGGGTGGCTGGCCTTGCCCTGGCATTGGCGGTTGGCAAGAAGGACGTGTCTCAGCAGGGCGACTCAATGGAGATCGCCCGCCTCTCGTACATGGACACAGCGGATCCGCGCATCTTCCTTCTGGCGTTTCTCGACTTTCTTCGCTTCCATGAACGCCTGATCACACTCCTCATTGACAGGGCTGAGGAGATGAGAAACGAGGCGCAGCTGCAGCCTCTATCAGCCAGTCTCAAGGCTTCGCTCGATCAGATGGCTTCAGCATTCAGACCCGTCATCACGCCACTTGTCAGGTCGGAAAAGCAGCGGAAGCGGACATGATTCATATAACAACCGCATTCAGCACTCGGCGGGCGCCGAATGGTCGGCCAGGCCGGAGGCGCCTGGCTGGTGCCCGTCTGTAGTGCTCCCCCGCCATCACGCCACGATTGCCGCTAGTGGCCTGTAACGTTGACCTGCGCACCAGTCATCGATTACTCTCCGCACATGGAAACCAAACGGATTTGCCTGGCGCCACCGGAACGACGTGAGTTGGAATCTCGTGCTCGGTCTCGCACCTATCGAGCCGAGGGCTTGACCGCCCGCGAGAAGTGACC
>JAGMBO010000132.1 GCA_023129715.1 Candidatus Eiseniibacteriota bacterium
CCGTGCTGAAGGCAATGATCGTGTTCTCGAGAGTCACAGTTGCAGTCCCGCAGTCGATGCCTCCAGCACCACTCGCGGCTTCATTATATGCCATCGTGCAGCTCTCGAATGTCGCTGTGGCATCACCACACCAAACAGCACCGCCCGAGTCAGCCGCGCGGTTCTCATAGAACAGGCAATCGGAGATCGTTCCCGCGAAGCCAAAGACGAGAAGCAATGCTGATCCCCTATTGGCCTCATTATCCCAGAACTCGCAGGAGGAGATAGTGCCTCCGGGGCTCGTGCAGCGCAGGCCGGAATCGAGATTGCTGAAGAAACGGCAGCGATCGATGACATACGGATACACGTACACGGCGCCGCAGGACATGCCAAAGTGAGTAGGTCCTGAGAACTCGCAGTTCCGCACCTCTGTACCAGTGCCCTCCGAAGAGATGCCGGTGCCGCCATTGTTCCTGAACACACATCCGGAGACCAGCGGGTGAACGGAAGCACTAATCAGGAGCCCTCCACCGTTGCCAGCGGTATAGGCATCGTTGCCCTCGAAGGTGCAATCGATGATGGCCGGATTCGATCCATAGTAGACGGTCATTGCGCCACCAGCTCGTGCAGAATTGCCGGAGAACACGCATCGCTCGATTGTTGGCGAAGCTGCGTAGCAGTAGACCGCACCACCGGTGCCGTCCTGCCAGTCCCAACCCTCCAGCCAACCATTCGTTACTGTCACGGAGCGGAGGATGGAATTCTCGCCCTCACCGTTGACGAACAGGAACGCTCGGCGGGCATTGCCAGCAGCTCCACCGCAGTCGATGATGCAGGCGGTTGGATCATCCACCTGAGACCGGAGAGTGATCGCCTTCCCAAGGAGGCTGACATCACGATTCCCATCGCCAGCAAAGGTGCCACTGGCCAACAGAATCTGATCACCGTCAGATGCTGCATCAACGGCCGCTTGGATGGTCGGGAAGTCGCCGGAGCCATCGGGGAGGACCAGATAGGTCGTTGCGCACGCCGCCCACGGCGCGGTGAGTACCAGCAAGACAGCCAGCAGCTTGCGGGCCATGGTCTAGCCCTCCGTCCACAGGAAGGTTCACAGTCAGCTGATCGGCATCAGTATAGCACGATCCGGGATCGCAGGCGGTCAGTCGGTGCCTTCCCGGAAGAGAGCCTTCAGCCCGCCCCATGTGCGATCGTCAATCGGATTCGGCCCACATCCCACCGGCAGAGCCCCGATCACTCCGCAGTCCGGATTGGCCTCGGGGGCACAGGGGGAGCCAAGTTCGAGCCGGAAGTCTCCACCCTCGCGATCGCAGAAAAGAGGATCAGCCCAGATGTTGCCGTCCACCCCGAGCTGTCCCTCCAAGCACTTCCTTCCGAATCGCGTTCTTGTTAGCCTCATGATGGATCCCAGACTGACGCCTCATTCCCATCGAACGAGCCAGACATCAGTCGTGTTGTTTTCAAAGGAGAGAACTGCGAGGGCACTTCCCTCAGGGGACCAGGCCGGCCTCCCCTTCTCTCCAGGCCCGGAGGTGAGTTGAATTGAGTCTTGACCAGTCACACTCATCAGCCAGATTTCCGAGTTGCCCGAGCGGTCAGAGGCAAATGCGATCCGACTGCCACGGGGAGACCAGGTCGGAGATAGATCGTCAGCACTGTCGAATGTCAACTGCTGCGGAACTCCTCCGTTCGCTGGCACAACCCAGATGTCAGCCTGAGAGTACCAAGAGCTGAAGACGATGCTTGACCCATCTGGAGACCAATTGAGTCCAGAAACACCGTAATTACACAGCAAGTATTGCCCGGCGCCACTTCCCACAGAAACCGTGGAGATGCAGGCATAGGCGGGAACCCCCGGGGTGCCGACAAGCTGAACGACACTGTACGCAATGCGATCCCCATCCGGCGCCCATGCGCAGTCCGCCAGGGCAACATTCGGGTTTCCTCTTGTGACAATCACAGCGTTGCTGCCGGGGACTGGACTCATCGTCCATAAGGCATCGATCTTGTGCATGTCCGGCGCGACGAAGGCAAGTTGCGTCCCGTCAGGCGACCAGGAAGGATAACGGGCGTAGCCCGGTTCATCGGTCAGGCGTATGGGCGTCCCTCCGTTGACGGATATCAAATAGAGATCGGCATGGTATGCCGAATCCCCCCATGACGCTGACATGACGATATGCGAGCCATCTGGAGACCAGGCCGCTTCCCAGACCCCCGTCCACTGAGCGGAATCGCCCGGATGACTGAACGTAAGCTGCTGCCAACGCGCGGTCCTCCCGACCACGACGTTTGAAAGATCCGAGGAATGCCCTACGTTGTCGATGGTCTTGAGCGCGAATGAGTAGCTTGTCCCTTGATGCAGCCCGGGGACGACATACGACTCCAGAGATCCTGCCATCTGCGGAGGGGGAACCCCTTGTACCCGGGCAGCCCGATCCCATGACTGCTCGTCGATCGCCTCAGCGGAATACCGAAGATCATAGGCAGATGCCGTGCCGACCTGTCCATCATCGCCTGGCGAGATCCATGTCAGTTGAACACTGAACATCGTTGTCATAGAGGCAGCCAGGCTGGTCACTGGCCCCGGAGGCGCGGAGTCCACAATGGTCGCGCCTGCGGAATTCGACACCTCTGACCAGTTGGGCACCTCGTCGGCCGTCTTGAGGCCGAAATGCCAGGTGCCATCGGGGAGGTCCGCTACCGTCAGGGTCTCGACGAGTCCCGCAGCCTTTGGCACGATGCCCGAGTCTGTGGGCATCGCTGCGCTCCAATCCGCCTCGGTCAGCAAGCTCATTGAATACCGCAGGTCGTAGCGAGCCACTCGGCCCTCGGTGCCATCATCCCCCGGCGCGGTCCAAGTCAGTGTGACCGCATTGCCCGAGCTGTCGAGGACAGCCAAGTCCTGGACGGTAGCAGGGGAGGATGTGTCTGGACTGGGTCTAGCGCCGTTGTCGTCACTGCATGCTGCAAGGGGGATGAGAAGAAAGAGAATCCAACGCCGATCACACTTCATTGCCGTTCCTCCTCGCTGGGATCACGCTCGCTTGTTTCGGCACGGTCGCCCATCAGAGCAGGGGAGGCAAGAGAACCCGCTGCGTATGTCGCGATACAGGTGACCACGCCAACTCTATGCTCTTCGAGTTGACTCGTCAACGGCAGTCGCAGCCCCAGCGTTGATGGGGCGCGTGCCTGCGGCGGCTGAGCCACTGCCAAAGCCGTAACGGCGAGCCCGTCGGGTCAATGCAGTGGTTGGGTGGTCCTTTCGACCTTGTCTTTCTCGTTCGCATGTCGGACTCACTGGAAGAGACCCTTGAGGCATCCCCAGGTGATCGAGGAAACGCTTGTCAGTGAGTCGGGGCAAGCTGTCACCGAGTCGACTGCGATGCATCTGTTGCCGCCACACCACGAAATGCAGTTGGGGTCTAGACTTCCATATATGCGCAGCGTGTCACCGAGTTGGCTGCCTCCCCAGTCACGGAGAAAGTAGCTATCATATCGCCATGAATCGAAGCAGATGCCGCCCTCTGGATTCTCGACGAGTGTCCCGCAGCCAAAGTCGAATCCTCGGCACTCTTGGATCGCTTCCACTCTGATCGTTTGGCGGTGTCCACCGCAGTACCACATGGACCCTGGTTCCACTATGCCATGAACGAGAACGCTGTCCCCGACCACGAAATCTCCGTATTCGTCGAGCAAGAAGCCCCCCCAGCCACCGAATGTGAAGAGAATACACTCTTCCCCTTCCCAAGAACGCATTTCCAGCTCTCCACAATCCAACACCATCCCGGTATACTGACCCTGAGAAGGACAAACTTGAAAGCAGAAGAACGCGAGGAAGGCCACCAAGCAGCACGCCGAACGCCTTCTCACACGTCCCTCCTGACGCTCGCTATCACCGGCGCCAGGACAGCGGTGTTCCACTGCCAGAGCCGTGCCAGGACCAGCCGCCCGGTGCATGGCGTTGTTCGGTGGTCAGTCACTGCACCCTCTGGATCGGAAGAAGCCCAGGCCCTGGTGTCACTCACTTTCCTCACGCGGCTCGCTCTTGAGCTCGTCTTCTGAGAAACCCAGAAGTCTCCGAAATTCGTTGGTCATGTCCTCCAAAGCTACGTCTAGAACAGCGCGAAGGCTTATCCAATGTTGCCGCCACTGCTGCAACTGGTCGACGAGTTCTTGCGATCCTTCCGGAAGATCGGTCAATGTTCCAATGAGTTGGTAGTTGGTGGCTTCCATGCCGCGGGCTATTTGCTCAAGGCGCTTGATCAGGGGCTCCGACAAGTAAATGCGAGCAGTCCTATACCTGCTCATGAGAGCGTGGATACTGGACAGAGCATAGCCAGCATTGTCCTCGACCGTCTTCTTAAGTACATCACGACTGCAATTGAGATCCAAGGCAGAGAGAACGATACCGACCGATGTGACAGAACGAAGAAGCAAGTCATAGAGCTCCTGAATCGCTTCTACTCGCTTGGCATGTAGCGCAGTGAACATTGTTTCGTAACGATGCGAGATGACCCGGAGTTCAGCTGAGCACCTCTCTGTGATCTGGCGGAGCTCAGCTTTGTGATCTTCGAGCCTCTTGGCGAGATGGGCATCGATGGCCCTTTTGACGAGCCAAGCAAGTAGAGCAAGAACCACGGGATTGGCCAGGAGGAGAATCCATGAGGTCGAGGAGCTCACGTCAGTGCTCCTTTCTGATCCACCGGACGTCACCCCTCACCTGACGCTGGGAGCTGCGTCCCCGTGGCTGTGGGTGGGATGGTACAGGGAGCTCTTCGGTATTCAGGACCATTGCTTCATATCTCTTGAGGCGCCCTCGAAAGCGCCGAAGTAGCTCCAGAGCCGCCTTGCGTCGTAGGCGAGAACGAACTGACCCGGCTCAAGGAAGCGAGTCATCTGATACTTGGACTTGTAGACACGGTGCAACGACCGCCGGGCTCTGGAGCTGTAGTGGGACAAGTAGTTCCGGATGGCATAGACCTCATCGATCTTCTCAGTGTGGGCCGCAGACACGGCGAGGAAAGGGTTGCTTGCCTGCGGAAGGATCCTCTTCGTGAACCCCTTCAGATCACCGAAGCTCCTGAAGTCTCGGAACGATTCCCCGAAGAGCAGCGCATGACAGAGATTCCAGCTTGGGTTCGCGGGAACGGTCACGCCGAAGAACTCGCTCAGCTTGGAATGGTCGCGGTTAACACAGCCGACGAGATGGTGATCCACAAACGACTCCCAATTCGCGCAGAGACGGATTAGCACAGACTCAGCAATGTCACGCTTTTCCTGGGCAGATGCCACTACCCGTTGGGCATTGATAATCTTCTGCATGAATCCACGGTAGCGACCGACAGCCGCGTCAAACGGCTCGTGGTTTCTCTTGAGATCGGCCTTTCGCACGTCTTCTCTCCCACCGAACTTCTGATTCTCTTGACTTAATTGATCCCACGGGCTCTGTGGCGGGCTCCCTTCCCGGTCGAGTCCCAAGACGGTGTCAGAGCGGGCCGATTCGCGGAATTCAGGAGCACGGCAACTGCCAGAGGATACCGCGCCGCGCATCCCGGTGCCAGGGGGGAGCGGCGGGAGGGCGGGGGCTTGCCACGGCAGGGGGGCTTCTTCTGCTCGAGGGATCTCAAGTCGCAACACGCTGCAGTGAAGGTCATTGCGGCCTTCCGGCGCTGGTCGCCTGACAAGACGAGCAGCGTCCACATCGCTCACTGGGGTGCCTGGGCCCGGCAGAGTTCCGGGCTCAACAAGCGGCAATCGTGGCTTGATGGCAGGGGAGCACTACACTTACTCGCAAGTGCCGGGTCGCCTGAGCCCGACAGAGTTCCGGACTCACCAAGCGGCGATCGTGGCTTGATGGCGGGGGAGCACTTCATCCTCGCCCGGCAGCCCCTCCAGTACGATCCGGATCCTCCCCTCCGCCGAATAGCGGCACGGCGTCTCGCGGCGAACCTCGGGGACGACGGTCTCCGGTCCTGGCTTCTCAGGCATGGTTCCTCCTTCCTTACGGTGCTATGATACCTGAGAAGTATCTCCTAACTCAGAGCTTGACTGTGTCCGAATCAATCTGACGCGCGCCAGCAGCACAGTGGAGGTGCATATGCGCATTTCCGAAGGCTTCTGCGTCATCGTCCTCGCCTGGCTTGTCCTGTCGATCTCGGCATGCGATGACGATTCCGATCTGCCCCCCGACATAGCTGCGCCAGCAGCCGTAACGGATCTTCGCGTCACGGCAGTTTCCGACTCCTCGGCAGTCCTGGCATGGACGGCCCCGGGAGACAATGGCATGGACGGGCAGGCCTCTACCTATGACATCCGATACTCGGCCAACAGCGACTCCCTGCAGGCCTGGGCCGACTCCTCCACAATCGTCGTCGCGGTCCCCAACGCGCCGCCTCCCAGTTCCCCTGGCAGCACAGACACAGTCAGGATCAGCGGCCTCATGCCGATCACCATGTACTACTTCGCCTTGAAGACAGCCGATGAGGCCTCGAACTTCTCGGATCTCTCCAACATTGCTGACACGTTGACGACTGGAAACTGGCCGCCCGCTGCTTGCATTAGCGCCGATCCCATGACTGGCGTCTATGGAACCCTCTTTACGTTCGATGCTGCATGCACGGACGATCCGGACGATCCGCTTGCCAGTCTCCTCTTTCAGTGGGATTGGCAGGGGGATGGGACGTTCGATGAAGAGGCAACGGGAGACCCCAACGCTGTTCATCAGTTCGCAGGGCCTGGAACGCACCGCGTGATCCTCCGCGTCACAGATCCCCGTGGCGCCAGTGACAGCGATTCTGTGGAGGTCTATCAGTCTCCGTTTGCGCTACGCGACTCACCCGAGAATGTTCTGCACAATCTCAAGATGGCATATGCTGAGCGGGCTGTCGCCGAGTACGAGAGTCTGCTGGCGATGGACTTCACCTTCTTGCTCTCTGCTGAGGATGCCGCCGAGCCCGGCATGCCCGAGTCCTGGGGGCGACAGGACGAGATCGGGATCCACACGAACATGTTCGACTACGACCGCGTGCAGACCCTGACGCTGGGCTTCGATTCCGGGGACCGCGTCTTCGATCCGACCGATGGTCTCTGGACGATCACGATCACCAACGTGCGGTTGCGCCTCTATGGGGAGACGCCGGGGAACGAGGGCGAGGGGCCGGTGGAGTACAAGGTCGATAACGGAACCTCGAAGTTCTGGTTCCGTGAGAACGACTGGACAGAGCCCGGCACCGAATCGGACGTCTGGACGATTGTGAAGTGGAAAGATCAGCCCATTAGACCAATGTCCCTGTCGCAGGAAGATCCGCTGCCGGCAGACGGAGCGAGCTGGGGAACAATAAAGGCCGTCTTCAGATAGGGGCGCCGGTGCCTGCGCGAATAGGCGCGGAGCCAAGAACTGGTGACCCTATCCTGAAGTTGGGTGAGAGTTGACTGGGATCACGAGCTGAAGGTGCGGCTGAGTGGTTCCCTGGAGACAAGGGAATCCATGATCGGCCGACCTGGGCAGTCACACCCACCAGACAACTCCGGGGATTGCAGGGCGATGGAGTCTAGGGGATCCGCAGTCGACCTCCTCAAGGCCCGTGTTGCCGCGGGGCTCCTGGCCGCGACTATGGGGTGCGTGTGCTCCTTCGGCCTGGTTCACGCTCAGTGCATCGACTACGGAGACTACCTGCACAAGGCGGCCAGCGTGGATACGCCGGGCGATGCCATGGACGTGGCCGTTTCGGGGGCCTTTGCCTACATAGCGGATGGCGGTTCCGGTCTCCAGGTGATCGACATCTCGAATCCCGAGAGCCCTCAAGTCGTAGGCAGCGTCGATACGCCCGGCCATGCCGCTGCTCTGGCCGTCTTAGGTGCCCACGCCTACATCGCAGATAGCGGATCCGGTCTTCAGGTGATCGATATCGCGAGCCCCATGAGCCCGCAGGTTGTGGGGAACGTGGACACACCGGGCCAAGCCGTGGCTGTGGCCATCGCAGGCACCCATGCCTACGTCGCGGATGGCGATTTCGGTCTCCAGGTGATCGACATCACGAACCCTGAAAGCCCCCAGCTCGCGGGCAGCGTGAGCACATCGGGCAGAGCTAATGATATCGCCATCTCGGGATCCTACGCCTACGTCGCGGGAAGTGATTCCACACTCGAAGTGATTGACATCACGAATCCGGCCAGCCCTCGAATCGTGGGCAGGGCGGACGCGCAGGGTTCTGCTTTGGCCGTGGCCGTCTCGGGAACCCGTGCCTACGTCGTTGACGACTACTACGGTCTCCAGGTGATCGACATCACGGATCCCGCGAACCCCCGGATCATGGGGAGCGTGATCGTCATGGGCTTTGGCGATGGTGTGGCTGTCTCCGGCAACTACGCCTACGTCTCCGGTTCCGGCTTCGGCGCTGCTCTCCGCGTCTTCGACGTCACCAATCCGTGGCCCCGGATCGTGGGCAGCGTGAACACGCCGGGTTGGGCCAATGGTCTGGCCGTTTCGGGGACCCATGCCTATATCGCGTGCGACCAGGCCGGTCTTCAGGTTATCGACATTGCCAACCCCGCGAGCCCCCCGATCGTGGGTGGGGCAGGTACTGCGGGTTATGCTTTGGCTGTCGCGGTATGGGGGACCCACGCTTACCTCGCGGAAGACTTCTACGGTCTCACTGTCGTCAACATAGCGAACTCCGCGAGCCCTCAGGTCGTCAGCAGAGTCCGCACGCCGGGCCGGGCCTACGGTGTGGCTGTCTCTGAGAGTCACGCCTACGTTGCGGCCGATGGATTCGGGCTTCAGGTGATCGACGTCACGAACCCCGCGGGTGCGCACATCGTGGGGAGCGTGAACACGCCGGGGAGGGCAACGGCTGTGGCTGTATCGGGCAGTCACGCCTACGTCGCTGACGCGGGGTCGGGTCTCCAGGTGATCGACATCGCGAACGCTGCCAGGCCCCGCGTCGTGGGCAGCGTAGACGTGCCGGATGCCGCTGTTGCTGTGGCCGTCTCGGGGGGCCACGCCTACGTCGCGTCCCCCTATGGCGGTCTCCAGGTGATTGACATCACGAATCCCGCGAGCCCGCGGATCGTGGGAAGTCTGCAAACGCCTGGCCATCCCGTGGGCGTGGCCGTGCGTGGGACTTATGCCTATGTCGCGGCCAAGACCGCCGGTCTTCACGTCGTCGATATCGAGGATCCCGCGAGACCGCAGACTGTGGGCTGTGTGGGCACGCCGGGCGGTGCAGAGGGCGTGGCCGTCTGGGGCGTCCATGCTTACGTGGCTGCGAACCTGGCAGGCCTTCAGGTCGTTGACATCGCGAATGCAGGCAGCCCCCATCTCGTGGGTAACGTGGCCACGCGGGGCGGTGCAGAAGACGTGGCAGTCTCGCAGACCTATGCATATATCGCGGATGGAATGCACAACCTCCGGATACTGCCGAATCAATGTGAGGAGCCGCCACCGGTGCTCGTTGACTCCCTCGAGGCCTTCTCCTCTGGAGAGGGCGTTCTGATCCGTTGGCAACCAACACCGGATGTTTTCGTGGCATTCTACATCGAGCGAACACGCTCGGACGTGCCGCAGGCCGACTATGTGCGGCTCAATGCCCATGATCCGATCCCGGGGGATGGACCCTGGGAGTTTCTCGACACCGACGCGCGCCCCTGTGAGTTGTACATGTACAGCCTCATCGGTGTAACGCACTCAGGGGAAGAGGGGCTCTTCGGTCCGGTGACGGCCTGGACGTGCTCGATTACCCGCCCGGCGCTTCTGGGAGTGTTCCCAAACCCCGCGTGCGAGCGGGTATGGATTGCCTTCGAACTGCCGAAACGAACCGAGATGACACTCAGCGTCTATGACCCTTCGGGCCGCCTTGTGGCAACAGTCGTTCGGGGATTTCAGGACGGGGGGTCGTGCAGGGTCGCGTGGGACGAATGCGACGAGAAGGGCAGGCGCGTCGCTCCGGGCGTCTACTTTGTCAAGATGGAGACCTCGAAAGGGGCAGTGGGGTGCTCGAGGATCGTGCTGATCCGGTAGGCTCTTCCTGTTGTGGGTACCAGGAAGCTCATGTGCGCGCTCAGGGGCGGGGTGGGCACAGAGATGATGGGCTTACCTGATGCATCAGCGGAGAGTGCCTGAGATTGGGTCAATCGGCTTGTCTAGAGTGAGGTCGGCCAGCTGCTGTTTCAGTTCCGGTTCTCTTCCTCAAGCTGCTTCAAGCGCCGCAGTTCGGCGACGCCCATCCCGTCGAACTTCCTCTTCCAGCGATAGAAGGTCTGAGCTGTGATGCCCAGCTTGCAGCAGACCTCCGGTACCTGCGTGCCCGCCTCGGCCTGGCGCAGGGCATAGCTGATCTGCGCTTCCGTGAATCGCTTCCGCTTCATCCGGTCCTCCTGCGAGGACCTCAGTCTACGAGGGAACCAACCCATGAGGTGTCCAGTTATCGGGGAGCAGACCAGGCCACCGGAGCGGGCTGGGCGGCCTCCCTAGATGCTATGTAGCGGGCGACAAATCCCGGGCCGCTTGGTAAAACCTCCTATAGGACCATTAACCAAGGAGGCTCTGATGAACCAAGCAACCCGGAAGTCGAAGGATAGCGCACCGACGCGCGCATTGCACGTTGCGTTCGAGCTGAGCAAGAGTAAGTGGAAGCTCGCATTCAGCGACGGATCGGCTGCCCCGGCGCGTGTGGTGGACGTGAGTGGCGGTGATCTGGAGAAGACAGCGCAAGCGATCTCGAAAGCGAAGGAACGTCTGGGTCTCCCTTGCGGCACTACGGTTTACAGCTGCTACGAGGCGGGGCGCGACGGGTTCTGGATCCACCGGGCGCTGACGGGGATAGGAGTCGAAAACGTGGTGGTGGACCCGGCGAGTCTGGATGTGGATCGACGGAGCCGTCGGGCGAAGACAGATCGCCTGGACGCTCTGAAGCTGCTCGCGGCGCTGGTTCGCCACGTTCGGGGGGAGCGCGTCTGGCGTGTGGTGCGGGTTCCGTCGGTCGAGGACGAGGATGCGCGCCAGCTGCACCGCGAACTCGAGGTGCTCAAAGCCGAGCGTCGAGCGCATCGGATGCGGATCCAGTCGCTGCTCTTCACATTGGGGATCCGGATCACGGTAGGTCGCCGTTTCTCGAAGCGCCTGCCGTTGCTTCGGACGTGGGATGGGCAGGAGCTTCCGCCCGGTCTGCGCAGGCGTGCGGAGGGGGAGCTCCAGCGACTGGAGCGGGTTGACGAGCAGATCCGCGATCTCGAGAAGGCGCGTAAGGAGCTTGTGGAGTCATCCAAAGCCCCGAGGGTTCAGAAGGCAAAGCAGCTGGCGCAGCTGTGTGGCGTGGGAGTTCCCAGCGCATGGTCGTTCGTGATGGAGTTCTTCGGGTGGCGCGAGTTCAACAATCGCCGCGAAGTGGCCAGCGCAGCGGGGCTGACTCCAACGCCCCACGACAGCGGCACGAGTACGCGGGAACAGGGCATCAGCAAGGCGGGCAATGCGCGTGTGCGCAAGCTGAGTATCGAGATCGCCTGGTCCTGGCTTCGGTACCAGCCTCAGAGCAAACTCTCCCGCTGGTATCGCGAACGCTTCGGCCACGGCAGTAGTCGGATGCGCAAGGTGGGTATTGTGGCCATGGCCAGACGGTTGCTGATCGATCTGTGGCGGTTTGTGGAGTTCGGCGTCGTGCCGGAGGGCGCCCGCGTGAAGACTGTAGGTTGAGACAAGCAAGGGAAACCTGATGAGCTTAGCGTACTCGGTTGGTGATGGCGCCCGTTCGGGCTGCGGGGTGTGGGGTTTGAGCCTCGCCCGTTCTTCTAGATGGGGTTGCCACCACTTTCCGGTCGCCACGCGCCTTGAGCGCATGCGGCACCTGGTGTTCGGTCTGCACCGGCACGGATAGAAGTCTGTCGCGAGGCACTTTAGCCCGCGACTGCTACGACCGGCCAACCGAACGCGACTCATCGGACCGACAGCTGAATAGGTGGTTGACTCAAGAGGCACTCATAGAAGCAGCCCGTGGCAAAAG
>JAGMBO010000133.1 GCA_023129715.1 Candidatus Eiseniibacteriota bacterium
CATCCAGGGGTAGTTCTGGTACTGCCAGGCGTTGGACTGGTCCTGGTTCCACCAGCTCCCCGTCGGCCGGTTCATGTTCACCCACCCGAAAGGCGGCATCTGCTGCCAGGCGGGGTTGCTCACGAAGGGCGTACCCTGCTGGTTGGTGTAAGCATAGCCCGGACGTTGATTGGGATCGGTCTTGTTGGTCTCCTCGTTCTGCTCATCGTGAGGTTTCGGCTCCGTCGGCGTCTGCTGGCTCCACCATCCCCAGGGGCCTTGATATCCCCAGGGGGTTCCGTAGTAGGGCCCCTGCGGCCCCTGGGGAGGCTGCTGCCATTGCCCCTGGGGGTCCTGCTGGAAGTTGGTTTTGTTCTCCAAGGCTCTCCTCCTTTGATCTGGAATCCGCTCTCCCCCTCCAGGCCCGGGGCAACTCCGTCCGCCCACGGGACCGGGGGAAACCGTCACACTGGGACATCCGGCCGTGCGATCGAAGCCCACGACCCCATCGTTAGTCTTGTTCGGACGCGCGCGCGGTCTTCTTTGGTGAATTCCTCGCCAGGGAGAGCCTTGGGGGCCCGAGCGCGAGATCGGCCATTCTCTGGTCCTGGCGGGGCGGGGACAGCGAGGGAATCGAGGTCGGGCCAGGAGTCAGCGTTCGTCGCCGGGAGGGCCGGGAAGCTCGGCTAGCTGCTCGCGGGCCGCAGCGCCATAGACAGGACTGGATGTCAACGTCTCCAGGTTGCGTCTCGCGCAGGGGGCATCCGCGGCCAGCAGACAGGCCTGTGCCAGGTACCAGCAGGCTCGTTCGGCCAGAACCCGAAGAGGCGTCTTCGCCGCCGCCGTCAGGTATCCCTTGGCGGAGTCGGGGCGCCCGGCGAGGAGGAAGCTCAGACCGGCGAAGAAGGCCGCCTGGTCGCGATCCCGCAGGCCACCCTCCTCGACCGGCAGATCCAAGGCCTTCGCGAGCCGCCGGGCCGCCGGCAGATAGGCCTCGTCGGCATACCCGCGCATGCCTTCCCGGAAGAGCCGCTCACCCTCCGCCAGCCCGGCGGCGCGGGTCTCGAGCAGCACGTAGTCGACCGGCTGCAGGCGGGCAAGAGAGGGTAGGTCGGGCTGCCTCTGCTCCGGAATCACGATGAAGAGGATCACGGCCGTCACGACGACCGGCACGAGAACTTGCCACCTGCCGCCCCACCCCGCGCGCCTCCAGAGCCGCCGGAGGTGCTCCCACCCTGTGCGCGGTCGGGATGCGCGGGCGGTGGGGAGCGCCGCCGCCAGGCGGGCTGCGTAGCGACCGGGGTTCTCGTGCAGGGCGGCCACGTAGGGAGCGAGCTCATAGAGCCGTTCCTGGCAAGCCGCGCACTCACCGAGGTGGTCTTCGAACGCCCGCCGCTCGTGCGGTTCGAGCAACCCCAGCTCGTAGGCGGCCAGGCGTTCGCCCATCTTGGGATCCTGACACTGGTGGGGGTCAGCGCTCATGGTCGAGCTCCTTCGAGATCGTGCAGGGCACGGCGAAGCTGCTGCCGGCAGCGGTGCAGAGCGACGTAGAGGCTGTTCTCGGTCGCCCCGTCGAGATCGCCCCGCAGCCAAGCCATGGCCCGGCGGGAGATCTCCCGGGCCCCGCCACCGAGCTGCAAGCTCTCCAACAGGCGCCGGAAGAGCTGCCCGCAGCGCGGATGGCGGCGCGCAAGCGATTCCATTGCAGCGAGCACCCGCTCGACCCTCTCCTGCGCGGCGCGCTGTTCGAGGATCTCCAGGGCTGGGACCTGGGCTTCCCGGCCCTTCTCGGTGCGCTCCTCAAGGCTCTGCTCCCGCTCACGGGTCGCTCTCCTCTGGTAGTAGTTGCCGATCACGTTGCGGAGGATCGTAAGTCCCCAGGGCAGCAAGCTGGGCGACTCGGTCCGTCGGTACTTCGCGAGCACGATCCCCAGCGCATCTTGAACGAGATCCTCGCGATCCTCCTCCCGCACCCTACGTTTGGCGATCTCGAGAAACCTTACGCGCAGATCATCGAAGAACACCCGCTCCGCCTCGCGCTCCCCAGCCCGGGCGAGCCGGGCGAGATCGTCGAGTGAGCGGGATGTCAACTCATTGTCATTCATGCGGTTACCTGCAGGGATGGCACGCGCGCTTGCCTGCGGGGGCAAGTGCCGGTCACAATGCCGGTCGGCCCGTCGCGCACCCCCACCAGGATTCTCACCGGCGGCCCGGTCTCAGGCAAGTGCTTCCGGGACAGCCCTCTCAGCACGCAGATGGGTGGCCACGAGCCGCGATTTCCAGCGAACCCGCCTTCCCAGCCCGCCGTAAGATGTGGCGGACAGGGCAAGGTTGTGGGATCGATTCGCGGGTCGCCGGCACCGACTGGGCGGAAGGCGCCGAGTCCTCCGGGGCTCAAGGAACAAGAGGATCGTGTGCAACCCGATGAACAACTAGTCGGACGCTGCCGGGATGGTGAGGCCCGGGCTTGGGAGCGGCTGGTACGCCGCCACCAGGACCGCATCCTCAACCTGGCCTACCAGTTCACCGGAAACCGCGAGGAATCTCGCGACCTGGCCCAGGAGATCTTCGTGCACCTGTATCGCAAGCTCGACCAGTACGACAGCCGCCGGCCGTTCCGTACGTGGTTCAACAGCCTGGCACGCAACCTCTGCATCGACCACTACCGGCGTCGGCGCCAAGCACCGCCGGTCGTCGGCACGCCCGTTGAGGAGATCATCGGCCTGCGCTCTTCCATCGAGTCGCCCGCGCGAAGGGTCGAGCGCCGTGACCGGCGTGAAACGCTGATGCGCGCGATGGACTCGCTGGGAGAGGTCAGCCGCGAGGCAATCGTCTTGAAGGAACTGCAGGGACACAACCTCGATGAAATCGCCGCCATGCTCGGTGTGCCGATCGGCACGGTCAAGTCGCGCCTCTTCCGGGCGCGGATCGAGCTCGGGCGGGCGATTCTGAAACTACGTCAGGCGGTGTCGATTCCGGAGGGAGATCTTGGACTGTAGGCGCTTTCGCGAGCTGCTCCCCCAGTACCTGGCGGGAGACCTCCCCGAACCCCGGTTCGGGGAGATGGTGGTGCATGAGACGCGCTGCGCCGCATGCCACCAGCTCGCCGCCGAGCAGATGCCGGCCGACGCCCAGTCCGACGCGCCGCTGAGCCGGGCATCGGAGGCGGTCGAACGCGAGTCCTGGGTTCGCGAGACGTTGCGCCGCACGACCGGGGCAAGTTGCCGGACGATCGAGCACCTGCTCGCCGCGGCCGTCGACGGCCCGCTCGAACGCCCGCTCGGGCAACTCGTCCTCGAGCACCTCGTCGAGTGCCCGCGGTGCCGCGAGCTGGCTGATACGTTGCACGCCTTGCCGCAGTACTTCGCCGCCTGGCCGCGGCTGCGGGCCGATGCGGTCTTCACCGCCGAGGTTCTCGCCCGCACCACCGGCCCGATGCCGGGGTTCCTCGAGACCCTGCGGGCAATGTGGCGCCGTCCCGGGCTCGTCTGGGAAGGCGCTCTGATCTGCGCCCTGCTGACGACCCCGCTGCTCGGTGGCCCTCTGCGCGAGTGGACCGCCTCGTTGCAGGAGACCCAGTCCCTCGCGTTGCCGCAGGAGCAGGTCGCGGAGATCCGCACAGCGCTTGCCGGGCAGGTCACCGATGCCCAATCCCATTTGGCGAGCGTCACCGGCACGCGCCGCCGATCGTTGAATGATCAATGGATCCAGGTGCGGGGGTGGGTCGAGCAGACCGTCGATCGCGCCCTGGCGCCCGATTCCTTCATGGGCTCCCGGATTGCCCTTGTCCGTACTTGGGTCGACCTCCTGTTCGATCGAGTCGGTCCAACCAGCCGGGAGCCCACCGCCGACCCATCCGTCACGGATCCCGCCCTGTCCCGGGATAACGAGACGCACAAAGAGAACCTTCCCGAAGGAGGCCCCCATGAATTGCACCAACCATGAGCAGATTCCCGCCGTGGCCGTCTGTTCCCGTTGTTCACAGCCCCTGTGCCGAGACTGCGCGATCCACTGGCAGGATTCCGTCGTCTGCAAGCGCTGTCTCGAGGGCAAGGAGGGACAGAAGGAACAGTCAGCGCAGGAGCACGCCCCACCGATGAGGAAGTCTCCGGTGCTGGCCGGTTTCCTCTCGTTGCTCCCGGGGGCGGGCCAGGTCTACGTGGGCTACTACCTGGCCGGATTCATCTATCTCCTGATCGTCGCCATGACGATCTCCGGGCTCGAGCGCGGTCCGGAGCTGGGTCCCTTCCTGGGCATCTTCCTCACCTTCTTCTGGACCTTCAACATCATCGACGCCGTCCGCAAAGCGCAGAACTACAACCGCTATGCGCTCGGCGAGGAGATCGAGAAGGGTCCGACCGACAGTCCTCTGGTCGGCGGCATCATCCTGATCGTGATCGGTCTGATCCTGACGCTGGAGATCACCTTCGGCATCCAGCTCGATTTCATGGAGATCATCTGGCCGCTAGGTGTGCTCGGCGGGGGGATTTACTTGATCATCCGCTACTTTCACACGCGCGAGCGGTTGCGTGAGGAGCGGATGATGCATTCGACACGCCATGCTGCTGTGCCGCCCACGGCAGGGACGGGAAGTGCTGCCGAGGACGATAGGCGGGATTCGACCTACGAGCAGAGTTGAGGCCGAGCGCATCTCGGCCGGCGATTGAGGCCGAAACGCGCTCGGACGGTCATCAAGCGGCCCTGGAGAGGGAGTTCAGCGCCTTGCGCACGCGCTGGACTTCCTGCTCCAGGGCTTTCAGTTCCTGCTTCGCTCCCGAGAGATCGCCCTCGCGGGCCAGTTTCTCGATCCGCGCCGCATGCTGGCAGGCGTTCTCGGCCGCGAGATTGGCCGCCGCGCCCTTGACGAGATGCGCCGCCACGCCGAGCGCCATGGTGTTCTTCACCAGGATCGCCTGACGGATGCGTGCGAGCAAACGTGGGGACTCCTTCAGAAAGACCTCCCCCATCTCGCAGGCAACCTCGGGATGGCCGCCGGCGCGCCGGAGGAGCTCCTCGAGATCGATCGCCGAGAACTCGGCCGAGCCGTCCTGTGACCCGGTGGTCGCTCGGCCAGGGGCTTGCCCGCCCGCCCCTGCGGCGTCCTGGACAATGCGCATGCGCATGGTGAAGTGGAAGGTCGAACCCTTGCCGACCTCGCTCTCGGCCCAGAACCGACCTCCCATTGCGGGCACCAGCTGGCGAGCGACGGCCAGACCGAGGCCGGCCCCGAGTCCCCCGGTAGCTTTCTCCGATTCCGCGGGCGGATGCAGCATCGCCTGCAGCCGGTCGGCCCGGATCCCACTGCCGGTGTCACTGATCGAGAAGATCAGGCCGATGTGCGTATCGCTCTCGGGGATGACGGTCACGCGAACCGAGATCTTGCCCTTCTCCGTGAACTTGATCGCATTGCCGACCAAATTGACGAGCACTTGACGCAAGCGGGCCGCGTCGCCTTCCAGTCGATCGGGGATCTCCGAAGCGAGCGACCAGGAGAGGTCGATCCCCTTTTGAGAGGCGGCGAAGGCGAATGGCTGCAGCGCAATCGCCACGACCGCACGGACATCGAAGACGGTCGGGCCGGACTCGTGACATCCCGTCTCAGCTCTGGCCAGGTCGAGAAGATCCTCGAGGAACACCTGCAGCGCCTGGGCACATCCCTGGACCGTCTCGAGTTGTGCACGCTGTTCTTTCGAGAGCCGCCCGCCCATGACGAGATCGGTCATCCCCACAATGGCGCTCAAGGGAGTGCGTAGCTCGTGCGACAGGCTGGCCATGAAGCGGGTCTGCCCCTGCGCTCCATCTCCCATAGCGGGCGACTCGCCGGTGGCGGGCTTCTCCGCCACCTCCCTCTCCCGCGCGGCTTCCTTCTCCCTCACAGCCTCGGTGACCAGCGCGAGGTCGGCTGCCGCCTTTTCCTGCGCGGCTTTGGCTTCGCGCTCGATCTCCGCCGCACGCGCCTGCGCCGCCTCCGCCTCCTGGGCCTTCTGCACCAGCTGCTGCCGGGCTGCCTCGGCTTCCCGCTCGGATTCCGTCACTCGTTGTTGCGCCGCTTCGGCCGATGCACGGAGCTGCTCCAACTCTGCCTTCAGGCTCTCTTCTCGCTTGCAGCCATCCGCCAGAACGCGCTCGAGTTCAGCGCGCGCAGCATCCTGCGCCTTGCGTTCGGCCGCAGCCAGCTGCTCTCCGGCATCTCCCGCCACCCGAGCAGCCTCCTGCTGGGCCTGTTCCAACTGAGTGGTCGTATCGGTGATCGCTTGCTCGAGTTCCGCAACACGTTCTTGCACCTGGACCGTCTCCTGTTCGGCACGCGCCGCCCGCTGCTCGTGTTCGCGCAGCTCATCCTTGGCGGCGGTTAGCGCATCCTTGGACGCGGCTAGCGCCTCATTCGCTTCCTGCACGCGGCGGTCCCACTCCTCCTCACGGAGATCCTCCTCGCGGAGCACCGTGGTGAGGCGCTCATGCACCTCGCCGAGCTCGTGCTCGAGAGCGCCGACCCGCTGCTCGGCAGCAATCATCCTGTCGCGAGCCGCTTCGCGTTCCTTCTGCGCCCGTTCGGCTTCCTGCTGCGCCTGCTCACCATGCGAAAGGGAAGAATGGCGAAGCTGATCGAGTTCCTTCTCGGTGCGGCCCAGCTGCTCGCGCAGGGAGACGATCTCGACCTCACCAGCATTCACCTGCGCCCCCGACTCCCGAGCCCGCTCCTCGGCTTCGCGGAGCTCATCACGCATCTTCGCCAGGGCAGCCTCGCGCTCATCCCGCCGCTGATCTTCCTTCGTGCGCCCCGTCCCAAGCTCGGCAATCCTCTGCTGCGCATCCTGCAGCTCGCCCGCCAGTGCCGCATGGCGTGCCCGGACTTCGTCGAGCTCATGCTGCAAGCCCGTCTCCCGTTCGACGGCCGCACCAAGTTCGGCGCGCACGCCCCCCTCCCGGTCGACGGCAGCACCAAGTTCGGCGCGCACGCCCCCCTCCCGGTCGGCGGCGCCGGCGAGTTCTTCCGCCAGTGATTCCCGCCTCTGCCGCTCGGCCGCCAGGTCGGTCTCGAGCGAGACTGCGCGTTCCCGTTCGATGGCTAGCGTGCTCTCGAGCGAGGCTGCGCGCTCCCGTTCAGTGCCCAGCGTGCCCTCGAGTGAGGCTGCGCGTTCCCGTTCGGTGGCCAGCGTGCTCTCGAGCGAGGCTGCGCGTTCCCGACCGGCCGCCAGCGTGGCCTCGAGCGAGGCGGCGCGCTCGTGTTCGATCGTCAGGGCGTCCTCGAGCGATGTCTTCTGCGCGCGCAGTTCGCCCAGCTCGTCCTCCAGGGCAGTGCGGCAATCCCGCTCGGCCGCCGCTTCCGCCTCTTGCGCAGTGCCCTGCTCACGAGCCCGGGCCAAGTCGGCCTCGAGCGAGGCGATGCTCTCATGCATGCGAGCAAACTCATCGGCCGTCGACTCGTTTCCGCCGCGCAGTTCGGTAAGCTCACCATCGAGGACGGCCACTCTGTCCTGGGCATCCTCGAGCTGTCGGGCAAGGCTCTCGCGGCCGGTCCGCGTCTCGTCGAGTTGCTCCTGCAGGGTCTGCAGCTGAACCTGCTTGGCCTCCATCTCGCGCCGCAACGAGACCATGGCTGCATCGGCCGCTACCTGAGCGCGCCCGATCTCGGCTCCTCGCGCATCGAGGTCGCGGCGTAGTTCGTCGCGCTCGCGCTCCGCGCGCCGCAGCGCCTCGCGCAGATCGTTCAACTCCCCAATTGTCTCCGACTCGGAGCGCCGTGCACCTTCGACCACCTCCTGGGCGGCGCGGACCCGGTCGACGAGTTGTCGCTCCGCCTCGCGCAGCTCCTCCTCGAGTCCGCGGGCGCGTCCCTTTGCTTCGCGCAGGTCCTTGTGCGCCTCGAGCAGCTCGGCGCTCACCTGCTCGCGTTGGTGCCGCCATTCCGCCTCCAGCGCCGCCTTCTCCTGCCGGGCCGTCTCGCGGTAGCGATCATGCTCCTCGCGCGCATCCTCGACGCTCAGCCGGGCGCGCGCCAGGTGATGGCGGGTCTCCTCGAGCTCACGTTCAAGCGCCTGCCGCCGCTCGCGGTAGGAGCGCGCTTGGTCCCGGACCGCCTCGGTCTCGCGCAGGATCGTGTCGGTCTCGCGGCGGGCCTCCATCGCCTGCGTGACATCGACGAAGGAAAAGAGCCGTCCCTGAAGCCGGCCGGCGGCATCCTCGACGACCGACGCGTTGAGCACGATCTCGAGCGGCCGTCCGCCCTTGTCATCGATCGAACAGGTGTGATGGAAGATGCGCTGGCCGAGGTCGCTCTGACGCAGGGGGCAGTCGGCATCGCAGCGGTCGGTGGCAAGCACGGTGAAGTGACGGCCGACGATCTCCTCGGGGAAGAAGGCAGTTGCGGCACAGAAGGAGTCGTTGACCTCCCGGATGCGCCCCTCCTCATCGGTCATGAAGAAGGGCGTCGCCGCGGTCTCGATCACCTGCCGGTGGAAGCGCAAAGCACGCTGCAGGCCCCGCTCGACCCGCTCCCGTTCCTCCGCCTCGATCACCGTGGCCACGCAGTCGGCCATGCTCCCGACGAAGATCTGTTCGTCCATCTTCCAGCGGCGCGGCGGACCGACGTGCCCCAGTGAGATCAAACCGACGATCTCCCCATGGAGGCGTACCGGGGCATCGAGCAGCGAGACAATCCCACGGCTGGTCGTGTAGGTCTCCCAGATTCCCCGGGTCCTCGGATCCTGGCGCACGTCGTTGACCGCCAGGACCCCCTCGTTCTTCAGCGCAGCCAAGTGGGCGGGATCTTCGGTCAGCGAGTCGCTGGCCGCGCTGGAATGCTTGTCGCTCGAGCGCATGTAGTGGCTGGCGTTCCGGATCTCCTGACCACGGGGGCTGTAGAGCCAGACGCTGACGTGCTCCACATGCAACGCCTCCGCGGCCACCTTGGCGATCTGGCGAAGCCCCAGATCCCGATCGCGCAGCAACTCGCTCTGCGTCTCGGCCAGCCGCATCAGCGCCTCGCTCTGGCGCTCGAGCCGCGCATTGCGCTCGCGACGCTCGCGCTCGACGTGCGTGCGCACGGTGATGTCACTGATGCTCCAGACGCGCCCCGCCAGGACCCCACCCTCGGGGAGCGGCCGCGACGAGCAACGCAGCACGCGCCCATCCTTGAAGCGCAGCAGATCGATGCTCTCCTCGAGAGTCCCTCTCAAGCTGCGCGCGCGCGCAAGAAACACATCCGGACCGACCAAGTGCTCGCGGAAGGAGGCCAGCAACGCCTCCTCATCCATCTGCTCGAGCTGCTCGGCGGGGATGCGTGACAACTCGCAGAAGACCACGTTGCTGGCAACCACGTTTCCCTGCGAGTCGACGACGAGCAGTCCATCGCCGCTTGTTTCAACGACTGCGTTGAGCAGCGCCTCGTTCTCGATGCGGGTGCGCTGAGCCCGGGCAACCAGGGCGTGCCACGTGGAGAGGAGGCCCCGGAGGGCGAACGCGTGGACGCCCAGAGTCGTGGCGGCTGCGGCGGCGAGCAGGATCCAACTGACGAGCGTCCCGCCTCCCGCCGCGTTGGACAGCGCCCACCCGATGCCTAAGGCAAAGAACGTGGCGATCCCGGCGCCGGCGATCAAGCGGGTGCGAATCGCCCCCAGGCCGCGCCCCGTCAGGCGCTCCTCGCGCCCGAGGGCATAGCCGGCCAGACTCGCGGCCACGCCGAGGCCGCAAGACGCGCCGACCAGGGCGAGAGGATCAAGCGCCGCCGCGTCTCCCCCGGAGGGTGACCCGGAAACCAGCATCCCGTGCAGGCGTGCGGCCTGCAACAGCCCGGTTCCCAAGACATGCAGGACGGCGAGCACACCGGCTGCGCGCATCCAACGTCCGGCCGTCGAGCGGACCCGCCGGGCGGTGCCGAAGAACACGACGGCGGCGGCAAGCACGGCAATCCCCGCCAGCCAGACCTCGACGTCGCGGCCCGGTTGCCGCCATCCCGCCACGCTGCCCCCGATCCCCACCGCCACGAGGAACACGAAGATCCAACGACCGGGAGCGCGTTGCCAGAGGTGCTCGACACCCGCGCGGGCGAACTCGAGCAGGGCGGCGAAGGTGGCGAGACTCAGGACAAGGCGCACTGTCTCACCGGTGGTGCTGCCGGCGGCGCCCGGAATCAGACTCCAAACGCAGAGCGCCGCATGCCCCAGCGCGAAGATCCCCAACCAGCGCCAGGGAAGGCGGAAGTCGATCCGTTCGAGCAGGAACGCGACCGTTGCAATCGACAGCGCCCCCAGCATGCCGACATAGGGCACAGCTTGGATTGGGGAGCCTGCGAAACCGTCCACCGGATACTCCTGAAGACCTGCGCGGGAACGTACGCTGCCCCGTCGCGTTGCATAGACTGCACCACCCCCGCAGCGCATTCGGGCGGGTATAGGTAAGATCGGAGCATTAAGAGGTGAACTTTACCGCCACTCCGACGGAAGCCGCCATCTGCGGTGTGTGTGCGGATTTCGGACGGGAGCCGGATCGGCCGCCCGAACTAGTTGGGAGGAAAAAAGATAGGGGGCCGGAGGGAGCAGGCATATCCGTCGGCAAGCAACCGATCGTCATCTGCCCCACAAAGTGGCCTTGCCCAGCCGGGGGATTCACGTTCACAATTCCCCCTCCAGCCCCAATCGGTTCGCCGGGGCGACCCAGCGACCCAGCCGAACAACATTGCAAGAAGCGTGCCCAGATCTTGAAGCCTTTGCATGTTCCTTGGGATTGGCCTCTTAGGTCGTCAAGTCGCTGCATTCCAAGCAGAAACACCCGTCTTGCCAATGGGAATCGTTCGGGGAAAGCCTACCGTTCATCGTCACGAATGTCAACCAGAGATTGACAGTGATGAACAAGCAGATGGATCTCAGGCCAGATAACGGAAGTTCTTGGGATCCAGTTTGTTGCGCTTGAGGATTTCTTGGAGCTCCGCGATCGAGGTACCCATCTTTTGAGCGACCTCGATCAGCTGCCCGCGATGAACCCGGAGCAGAGCGGTCAGGTAGCTCGCCTCGAAGCGATTCATCGCCGTTGCTCGCGCCTCTTCCCATGGCATCGAAACGAACCCCGCACTCTCCGCAATCGGGGTCAGCAGGTCGGCACCGATCAGGGGTTCGGAGCAAAAGACGAGTGTTCGCTCGATCAGGTTCTCGAGCTCGCGAGCATTCCCGGGCCAGTCATGGCCGAGCAAGAGAGCCTCCGCTTCGGGCGTGAAGCCCTCGACCGCCTTGCCCAACTCGGTCGCCTTGCGTTCCAGAAAATGGCGCATGAGCACGAGGATATCCATGCGCCGCTCGCGTAGCGGCGGAATCGAGAGCTGGACGACATTGATCCGGTAGTAGAGATCCTGGCGTAGCTCGCCCCGGGCAGCGTGCGCCTCGAGATCCCGGTTCGTTGAGCAGATCACGCGTGCGTCGGCGTGCTGGACACGTTCCGATCCGAGCGGCGTGAAGTCCCCGCTCTCGAGCACCCGAAGCAGCTTCGGCTGCAGCGCGAGGGGCATCTCGGCAATCTCATCGAGCAGGATCGTCCCCCCACGGGCCAGCTCGAAGGTCCCCCTGCGGCCATGCGCATCGGTGAAGGCGCCCGGCTCGTGACCGAAGAGCTCGTTCTCGACCAATGTGCTCGGGATCCCAGCGCAGTTGACCGCCACGAACGGCCCCTTCGCCCGTGTGCTGTGGCGATGGATGTAGCGCGCGAGCACCTCCTTGCCGGTCCCATGCTCTCCGGTGATCAGGACACTCGTCTCGACCTCCCCGAGGGTCTCGGCATCGGCCCGTAGCTTCCGGACCGCCTCGCTCTCACCCACGAAGCGCCACCGCTCGGCCCACGGGTCACGCTCCATCGCCTCCCGGTGGCGCTCGGTGAGTCGTTGTTGCAGGGCGCTCTGGATGCGCCGGCTGAGGAGATCGATGGGGCTGCCCTTGGTGAAGTAGTCGGTTGCTCCAAACCGTCCCGCCTCGAGGGCCACCTCGGGGTTCTCCATGCGGGTGACCATGAAGATCGGCACCCGGGAGTCCTCCATGCGGATCCGGCGAAGTACTTCAAGCCCATCGGGTTCCTCGGCCAGATCGACATCGAGCAGGATCGCGTCATACGCGCGCAGCGCATTGGCAGCCAGCGCCGCCTCGCCATTGTAGACGGGGTGCAGGTCGAAGGTCTTGCCGAGCAGTAGAGCAACTGCACGTGCGAAGTCGCGGTCGTCGTCCACGAGGAGCACGGTCGGGCGGCGGCCGTTCGTGTCAGGTGCCGTCATGGATCTGTCCAGCCGGCCCCTCTGCCTGCCAACGATCACCACGTCCGAACCACGTCCGAACCGCGCGCGGCGGGGCCCATACCTCGCGCATCCGCTGTTTCCATGGTATCATGGCATAGAGGGGAAGGTGGAGGATGAACGTTGATTGTGACCGGCGCGGTAGGGATGAAACGCCACGGGGCCGCCTGCGCCGCGCCCTCCGATCCCTCGGTCGGCCCACCTCGCCGTCACTGGTCGTCTGCGCCGCGTTGACCTGCACCCTGATGCTGCCCGCCTTCTCGGCGGTACCGGCGCGCGCTGCCGATCCCCCCACGACTGCCCCGGCCGCCCGGCAGCCGATCCCCCAGCGCGATACCCTGTGCGTCCTGTCGGACCGGCGCACGCCTTGCACGTTCCTTCCGGGCAGCAGTTTCGGTAACGCCCGCCAACACCTCGCCGGCTGGGCGGTGGGTGACTTCGACGGCGACAGCTGGGATGAACTGGTCACCGCCGCCCAGGAACAGGGCCTTCCGGGAACCACCGCGCTCGTCTGGCACGACTATCCCAACGGCAGCGCCCAGACCGTGCGCCAGGTCAACCTGAGTGACTTCCGCGAGTTGGTGAACACCTACCGCGGCGATCTCGACGGCGACGGCGCTACCGAGATCGCCGTCGCCTTCAAGCGCGGCTCGCAGGCCTGGAGCGCCCTCTATGGCCGGCGCGGCGAGATGATCTACCGGACTCCGATCCAAACGGGCCCCGACTTGAACTCGACCGGCGATTGGGACGGCTGCGTGCGCCCCCTGCTCGCGACCGACCTGACCCGCGACGGACGCGCCGAGTTGATCGTCAACCGCAATGCCGCCTTCGATCGCACGCCGCGGGGCCTGGTCGCCTACGACGTCGCGCGCAACGCGGAACTCTGGTCCTTCGCCTGCGGATCCCCGATCGAGCAGATCTGTCCGCTCAGCGATCCGCAGACGGGCGAGCGGCTCTTGCTCGCCAGCACGGTGGCGGTCATGAACGGCGCCGATGAAGGGGGGTTTACGGACCGGTATGCCTATCTCTTCCTGCTCGGGTCGGACGGGCGCGTGATCCACCAGCTTTCTTGGGGGGGGGCCGGCGCCAAACTGCGCTTCGCCCTGGCCGACCTCGACGCGGATGCGCTACCCGAAGCGATCGTCGGCATCAACTCCAACTTCCAACGCCCCGATGCCACCTATGGCCTGGCGCTGCTCGATCCCTTCACCTTCGCAATCGAGCGCGAGATGGATCCCGGGGTCTTTCTCGATCGCCCCCTGGTGTGTGACCTGGATGGCTGTGGGAAACTCGAGATCATCAGCTCGCGGGGAAATGCGATCTACGTCTTCGACCGCAGTCTTGCGCTGGTCCGAGAGATCCACTGCGAAGGACCAATCAGCTGGCTGACGACCTGGGACCTGACCGGCGATGGCAGCGACGAGCTGCTCGTCCTCCTGCGCGCCGCGGACCGGGCGGTACTCATCGACGCTCGCGGCCAGTTGTTGGCCGCCACCGATCCCCACGGTGAATCCCTTCGCGCTCTGGCGGTCCTCCGCTGGGGCCCCCGCCAACACCTGCTCTACGCCTTCTCCGACCGCCGGGCGTACGGCTGTCACCTGAAAGCCGACGTCTCGGCCGCCGCCGCGGGCACGGATGGAGATGCAACCGGCGCCGGCGGCGTTTCAGACGCTGCCGGCCGCTCGCCCACCCGCCTCGGCCTTGCCGGCGTCCTGCTCCTGGGAGTCCTGCTCGGTGGCGGCGCCGGCTACGCCTTGGCGCGCCGTCTGCGACGCCGCGGCGGCGAGGGTCCGGACTGGTCTCGGCAAGTCGACCACGGGGCCGCTGAGCCCTCGTGGGCCGAGCAGCAGACGGGGGTAGCCAATACCTGGGCGCGGACCGAGCAGGATGCTGCGTTGCGCGCCGCCCTCTCCGTGCTGGTCACCTTCGGGCATGGAGAGGCGGGCGCGACCCTTGCGCGCGCGGCAACGATCCTACAGGCCGCCGATGCCGAACGGGTTGCGGACTCCGATTGGCGTGAGCAGGCCGAGGAAGCCTGCCTGCGCCTTCAGGAAGATGTCCGGCCGCTGCTGACGACGCTCCTCGCCCACGAGCGTGTGCTCTCCGAACATGGCGCACCGCCCGGGGAGCTGATCGAACACTACGATGACATCGGACAACAGAGTGAGGCGCTGCGCCGCGTACTCGCCTCGCCCCGCGATCTCGATCCCGCGGTCGCCGTGCGCGTCGGCCAGGAGCTGCGCCGCTTCGACCACACACTGCGCGCCCTGCGGCAGCGCCTGCGCGCCTCGTTCCGTTGTGAGCTGTCTCTCGTCGTCGCTGCCGTGCTCGCCGCGCGGCGCCGCTCACGCGAGCGCGAGGGCCCCGCGGAGCTCACCCTCACGACCGAGATGGCAACGACGGCGCGGATCGATCCGGTGCGCATGCGCCATGAAGTGATCGAGGACCTGGTGACCAATGCCGTGCGGGCAATGCAGGGCGGCGATGAACAGCGCCTGGCGATCCGGATCATGCGTGAAGGGGAGTGGGTCCGCCTGCAGATCACCGACAGCGGATGCGGGATCCCTGAGGAGCACCGCGACGTCATCTTCCATCAGGGCTTCTCGACCAAGCCCGAGGGGGGTGGGCTGGGTCTTTTCCGCGCGCGTCTGACGGTCAAAGAATTCGGCGGGCGGATCTACCTGGAGGAATCGACCCCGGGCAAGGGAACCGTGGTCACCGTGGAGCTGCGCGCGGCCGATACGATATCCTCACAGAACCTGAACAACCGCCGGCAGGAGAAGCCTTCCCCGCAAGAGAATCGTCCCTGAGCCGAATCCGGCAGACGCCCCCCGAAATGGCCCCGCCGCGCGGGCCGGACCCGCCGCGAGTAGGCCACGCCGCGGGAACGTCATATCTAGGCCGAAGTTCCCACCTCTACGAGGCT
>JAGMBO010000134.1 GCA_023129715.1 Candidatus Eiseniibacteriota bacterium
GTAGGCGGGCACGGTGATTACCGCCGCCTCGACCTTCTCACCCAAGTGCGCTTCGGCAGTTTCCCTCATCTTGCGCAAGATCATCGCCGAGATTTCGGGCGGCGAGTACCGCTTGCCTTCGATCTGGACCGAGGCGACGTTATTGGGCCCCGCGACGACCTCATAGGGCACCTCACTGATCTCGGTGCCGACCTCGTCGATCTTCCGGCCCATGAAGCGCTTGATCGAATAGACCGTGTTCTTGGGATTGGTGACCGCCTGGCGCCTGGCCGGCTGGCCGACGAGACGCTCGCCGTCGGGACGGAAGGCCACCACCGAGGGCGTCGTTCGGTTGCCCTCGGCATTCTGAATCACCGTGGGCTTGCCCCCCTCCATGACGGCGACACAGGAGTTGGTCGTTCCCAGGTCGATTCCGATGATTTTTCCCATGACTCTCCCCTTCCTTCGTATCGAATCCCGGCTCCTTGTCGAAATCCGGCAATTGCCAAGTCAACGGACCGAGCGGTGTGAGCCGTCCGTAGCTGAGATGAGGTGCAAACCACATGCCAGGAGTCGGCTGGAAGGAGCCATTCAAGCAATCGTACGTAACCACGCGAACTGAAAGAAGTTAGATCGGACAGGCGAGCCCGGAGGCACAGACCTGATTAGGTAACGAAACAGCATTCGTTTCACTAATGAACACATTTCACTGGTTCAGTTTGAAACGACACCGAGGTGGAGTCGTAGTCGGGAGTGCGTCCGAGCAGGGGAATGAGCTCGAGCAGGGGAACGAGCTCGGGCCGGAGAACGAGTTCGGGCCGGAGAATGAGCTCGGGCCGGAGAATGAGCTCGGGCCGGAGAATGAGCTCGGGCCGGAGAATGAGCTCGGGCCGGAAAATGAGCTCGGGCCGGGGTCAGGAGGAGATCTGATAGCGCTTGAGCTTGCGCCAGAGGGTCGTGCGCGAGATCCCCAGTGAACGGGCCGCCTGGGTCAAATTGCCTCCGCTCTCCTGGATCACTCGCCGGATGTGTCGCGCCTCGACCTCGGCGAGATTCAAGTGCGTCGGATATCCACCCTCGGCATCCTCGGGCCTCTCGCCACTCCCCGCCTCGCCGGCGGCAGAGGCGGGGACGGTCACCGGCGTGCCCCCATCGTCCCGCCCGGGCAGCTCGGGCACGCCCCGGTCGGTGATCTCGGGGGGCAGGTCCCAGACGCGGATCTCCGCGCCCTCCTCGGCCAGGATCACGGCCCGCTCGATGGCGTTCTCCAACTCGCGCACGTTGCCCGGATAGTTGTAGTTGAGCAACAGGCCCCAGGCCTGCTCGCTGATGCCCGTAACGTTCTTCTCCATCCTTGCCGTGAAGCGCTCCAGGAAGAACTGGCCCAGGTGGGGGATGTCTTCCTTGCGCTCACGCAGGGGGGGAACGTGCAGCCGGATGACATTGAGGCGATAGAAGAGGTCCTCGCGGAACCGCTTCTCGGCAATCTCTTCGCGCAGGTCGCGGTTCGTCGCCGCCACGATTCGGGTATCGACGCGCATCGGGAATTCCGCACCGACTGGCTGCACCTCGCGATCCTGGAGCACGCGCAGCAGTTTTCCCTGCATCGGCGGCGACATCTCGGCGATCTCATCGAGAAAGAGCGTTCCCCCGTCGGCGATCTCGAAAACGCCTCGCTTGGCGCGCTTCGCATCGGTGAAGGCGCCGCGCGTGTGGCCGAAGAGCTCGGTTTCGATCAATGTCTCGGGAAGAGCGGCCATGTTGACCGCCACGAAAGGACCGCGGCTGCGCTTGCTCTGGTAGTGGATCTGGCGGGCGACCTTCTCCTTGCCGGTCCCGCTTTCCCCGGTCAACAGGATGTTGCTTTCGGTGGGCGCGATGCGCCGCACCAGGCGCAGGATGCGCTGCATGGCCGGAGAGGCGGCCACGATCTTCTCGGAATGAGTTCCGGAGAACTCAGCGCTCACGGCGAAACCTCACGCTGCTTGCCCTCTTGCTCTCCATCTCTTTCTCCATCTCTTTCTTCATCTCTCTCTCCATCTCGATCTCACTCTCGATCTCCTTCTCGATCTCCTTCCCGATGTGCTACGCGGTCTTCCTCTCCGAGCCCCTCTCCCTCAAGGGTGCGCATGTGGGGAAAGAGGAGCACGTCTTTGATCGCGGTGGCACCGGTCAACAGCATGACCAGACGGTCGACACCGATGCCGACACCTGCGGCCGGGGGCATCCCCTGCTCGAGGGCGCGGAGGAAGTCCTCATCGAGTGGATGAGTCTCGGCCTCTCCCGCCTCGCGCAGTTCGCGCTGCTCCTCGAAGCGACGTCGTTGCTCGTGAGGATCGTTGAGCTCGGTGAAGGCGTTGACGAACTCCTGGCCGCCGATGAAGAGCTCGAAGCGCTCGACGAGAGCATCGGGCGTCTCGCGGTGGGCCTTGGCCAGCGGGGAGACCACCTTGGGGTGATCGATGACGAAGGTCGGTGCGATCAGATTGGGGACCACGGCAAGATCGAAGATCCGTTCGATCAGCTTGCCCCGCGGCGGGGAGCCGGGGAGAGCGCCCCCCAGTTCGACTGCCAGCGTGCGCAGCGCCCCATCGGACATCGCGAGCACATCGGCGCCGGTCACCTCCCGGATCAGTGCGAGCATTGGGCGCCGCGCGAAGGGCGGCTCGAGATCGATCGCCGGGCGCTCGCGCGCGGGTCCCTCTTCGCCGTCGGTGATCGCCCGTTGCGGCAGAAGGAGTCCCCCGGTGACTTCCCGCGCTACCGTGCGGAAAAGGTCCTCGACCAAATCCATCGCGTCGCGGTAGTCGGCGTAGGCCCAGTAGAACTCCAGCAGAGTGAACTCGGGATTGTGGTGACGATCGACGCCCTCATTGCGAAAGACGCGCCCGAGCTCATAGACCCGCTCAAGGCCGCCGACGAGGAGTTTCTTCAGCGGCAGCTCCTCCGCGATGCGCAGATAGAGATCGCAGTCGAGCACATTGTGATGCGTGCGGAATGGACGGGCGAGCGCTCCCCCGTAGACGACTTGGAGTACGGGTGTTTCGACCTCGAGGAACTCGTGCGCGTCAAGATAGCGGCGTAGCGCCCGGATCGTACCGGCCCGACGCCGGAAGACGTCGCGCGTCTCGGGGTTGACCATCAGATCGAGGTAGCGCCAACGGTAGCGCGCCTCGCGATCGGTAAAGGCATCGAAAACCTGGCCGTCCTTCTCCTTGACCACCGGCATCGGGCGCAGCGTCTTGGCAAGCAACACCAGCTCGGCGACCCGCACCGAGATCTCCCCGCTGCGCGTGCGGAAGACCTTGCCGCGCGCCCCGACCAGATCGCCCAGATCGAGAAGCTTGACCAGAGGGTAGGCCTCGCCCAGATCGTCGCGCCGCAGGTAGAGCTGCACGCGGCCCGAGGCATCCTCGAGATGTCCGAAGGTCGTCTTGCCCATGGGGCGCAGCGAGCGCAACCGGCCGGCGACCGCGACGGTCTCGGCCTCCTCGAGCTCCGCGAAGCGCTCACCAATCTGCTCGGCGGTGTGCGTGCGCTGGAAGTGATGCGGGTAGGGATCGAGGCCCTGCTCACGGATCGCCCGCAGCTTCTCCGCGCGGGCAGCCATCGGATCAGTCGAATCTGGCACGCTTCGTCTCCCTCCGGTGATGGCGGCAAGACACCCGGAGCCTTGCGAGAGCTCGAGGCCGCAACTGATTTTCGGGGTGGATGCTACACTGCCCCGCAGTCGGCCCCCAGGCTCGGTAGGCCGAAGAACATCCTACACCTTCTCGCGAGAGGACATCAATTCTGCGTTTCACAATGAGACGCAGGTTGTGGAGCGAGCCCTTGGCGCACCCGGTGGCCGGGAGTATGGTCGTGGCGGACGCGGGGGCGGCATAGACCGCAGTGGGCCCGATCGGGATGACGGGGCCGCGAGAGAGGCGCGCGGCCAGCCCCGCGGGGCAGCGCCGTACGGGTAGCGCCGCACGGGTAGCGCCGCACGGCCAGCGCCGCACGGGCAGCGCCGCACGAGCAGCGCCGCACGAACAGCGCCGCACGAACAGCGCCGCACGGGTAGCGCCGCGGGAGCAACGCCGCAAGTGGAAACGCTCGCCGAGAACATTCAGCGCATCCAGGGATCGATCCACGCCGCCGCCGCGCGAGCCGGGCGCGACCCCGCCGCAATCGAACTGGTCACGGTCTCGAAGACGGTGGGTGCGGAACGTGTGCGCGAAGCCTTCGCCGCCGGCTTGCGCCACTTTGGGGAAAACCGCGCTCAGGAGCTCGCAGCCAAGGTCCGCGCCCTCGGCGATCTGGCGATCGAGTGGCATTTCGTCGGGCACTTGCAGACCAACAAGGTCCGCCAGGTGATGCCCCCCGCGCGGCTGATCCACTCGGTCGACCGAGTCGGTCTTGCCGAAAAAATCGACCGGCGGGCTGCTCCCGGACAACAGTCGATCCTGATCCAGGTCAACACGACCGGCGAAGAGAGCAAGTCGGGTATCGCCCCCGGAGAGCTGCCGGCGCTCCTGGATGCCTGCGCCGAGTTGCCCCATCTGACCGTCGACGGACTGATGACGATCGGTCCGCTCACCGGCGACGCGGCGCTGATCCGCGCCGCTTTCCGCCGGCTACGCGCCTTGCGGGATCAAGAGGCCGCACGCGGACGCCCGCGCGCGCCGCTGAAACACCTCTCGATGGGCATGACAGGAGACTACGAGATCGCGATCGAGGAGGGGGCGACCATGCTGCGCATCGGCACGGCGATCTTCGGTGCGCGAAACTAGTGGATGCTTGTGAGCAGAGCCCCCTAGACCGAAGTTCCCCGACGCCGAAGGACGTTCTTGCCTTAGGCGTCGGGAGTTACGACCGAACTCAGTGCTCGCCTACTGGCAACGCGGTCAGTAGCTCCGCGGCTCGGGCTTGCAGGGCCGTGCGCTCTGTAATCTGATCCATCGTCGCTCCCGCCGGGGCGGATTTCATCCGGCACCGGTTGCGACACCGCGTCCCCAGCTCTCGCAGCAAGGTCTCGAAGCTGTGTACCGGGAGTCCGTCGGTCCCAACACGCTTCACCTTCTTGCGCCGTGCCGAGGCACTCGGCTTGGCGGGCGCTACCGCATCACGCACCTTGCGATCCGCCGCCAACTCCTCGTCGGCGAACAACAGCGGCGCCAGCGCTTGCCGCATATGCCACTCCACGTAATAGGCGATCATGCACAGGAAGATGTGTGCCCGCACATGCGCCTCGGTCCGATGGCGGATCGGACGAATGCGCAGATCGATCCCCTTCAGGGTCCGGAACAGACGTTCCACTTGGGAGAGACTCTTGTACTGACGCACGGCATCCTCGGCCGAGAGTCGTTCGCGCGGTTCACTCGTGCGGATCACGTAGATCCCATCGAGTATCTTTTCGCGCGCGATCGAGGCCTCGTCCCGCTCCCAGCTGAAAGACCCGTCCTCGATCCGTAACTTGAAGTGTTTGCCCACTTTGTACGCGTTGATCACTTTTCCCACCTTCAGGCCGATCTCATCCCTGCCCAAAGGCGCCTTCGTGCGCCGCGCCACATCGCGAGCGATCTTCGCCAGCGCAACCGAGGTCATCCCGATCAGCTCCTCCCGCTTGCGCCGACGCTCCTCCTTGAGCAGCGGGTTCATGCACGCCACCAGACGTTCCCCGGGATACTCCGGCGAGATCGTCTCGGCCAGGTTCTGGCGATCGAAAAGCGACATCTGCAGTGCGCCGCTCTCAACCAACTTCCGGATCGCAGGGCTCCGCAGCGCCGAGATCCAGCCCACGCCCGGATAGGCCTTCAGATGCTCGATCTGCGTCTGAGTCAACATCCCCCGATCACCTACCAATACCACCCGCGATAACCCAAAACGCGTCTGCAGCTTCTCCACCTGATCCACTACCGTGGTCGGATCCCCCGTGTGGCCTGGGTAGACATCCGTCGCCACCGGCCGTCCCACCGCATCGGTCATCACACCGTAGACGATGATCGGCTTGCCCTGCTTGCGGTCACGGTTGTGCCCGTAGCGCACCAGGGGGCAGGTGTGCCCCTCGTAATAGCTGCTGCTTACGTCGTAGAGCACCAGAGATCCATCTTGCAGATGTCGCCCTGCCAGCTTCTTCTCGATCCTCCTCTGGCGCGCCAGAAGCCAGTCGAGCGCTTTGTAGAGTGCATCCTCGTCGGCATCCCCGATGGAGAGCTCCTCGGCCAAGGTCGTCGTGTGCCACATGCGCGTCGTCGCCAGCTTGGAACAGGGATGGATCAACTGCTCGACGAGCATGCCGATGACCAAGTCGCGTTCACGGCAACGGCGCGAGCTGATCATCCGCTCCAGACCGAGCTGGCGAATCACGCTCAAGACCGCCTCGACATGCCCGTGCGGCAGTGAGCGCTCCACCACGAAGGCCTCATCCAAGCTCACCAAGGTCTCGCCCTTGAGCACGCGGCGCAGGGCCTCGACTTGATGGCCCGGCCAATCGGTGAGGTTCGCCAGGGTGCGCTTGCGCACCCGGCCCTCTTCGCGCCACCCCTCACGCAGCAGGATCGTGGGGTGGGAATTGCGGTTGGGCACCCTCTCGATATGCATGGCAACGAACATACCAACAAGCACGGCCA
>JAGMBO010000135.1 GCA_023129715.1 Candidatus Eiseniibacteriota bacterium
CTCCTTGTCCACCTTTTTTGTCAGGTTCTTTTTTTTTACAATAATGGCTAGTCGCCACAGCGGGTTTTCTTGGAGCTATTTATTCGAATCCAACAGCTAAAGAAATGAGGGGTGTAATCACCCTTCATTTCTGAGCCGAAAGCCAGATAGGGCTCGCTCCCACAACTTTATGGAGAAAATGTCCGAAGGACTTTTCTCCATATCTTTACCTGACCGGTGATTGCAGTTAGGTTTAAGTTGTGGGTGCGAGAGTGAAACCACGATTTTCTGTCAGCGTAGCCCGATAATGCTGAAAGCCCTCCCGAACGGGGGGGTGGAAGCATTGAGGGCGAAGCAGGCGAGGATCTGAAAAGCTCTGTGCTATTCTGCGAAGCAGTATAGGACAGAGCAAGAACCGAGCCAAAAGAAAAGGGTGGTTGAACCTCCCTATCTGGCGAAAGGTAGCTGTTGGAGTGAAAGTAGGGAGCTAACGCTTCCTATTTTTTGTTCGAATAAATAGCCCTTTGGAAAAACCCTGATACATAATGACGAACCCCGACGAAGCACCCGACGACCCCCTCCGCTGTCCCGAACGGGCAGCGGAGTGGGGTCGGAGTGGTGGGCGGCGTGGGGGCGGAAACGCCCACGGAATCGGAAAATTACCTGCGTTTTTGTGGCGCGTGCAGAGCACGCGGCCAAATAGTTGCCTGCGTTTGCCGGCCCCGAGCGGAGCGAGGGGCCGGCAAAGAAAAAGGAAAGAGCAAAAAAAAAAAGAGAAGGCCGGGCGAGCACGGCCCGCCCAGCCAAGAAGCGCTAATCCAAAAAATGCAGAATAGCAGCTTCTTCCGCCGCCGCGAGATTGGGGGCCTGGAGAACACAGGAATCCCGAACCACCATTTTGGGACCCACCAAGTGTGGCCCGGAGTGGGCGGTGAGAGGGAATGCAGAGATGTCGGAGTACCAGCCCTCGCGGTGCCATGAGATGGTGCAATAAAAACTTGCCATAATTATGCCGCACAAAAAAGTGCGGAGGTGAGGGCCCGCGCCGACGAAACGCGGGCATGAGTGAACGAGTGGCCGGGCGAGCATGGCCCGCCCAGCCAAGGAGCACTAGGCCAGAAGGGAGGCCCAAGCGGCAGTTTCCGCGGCCATAGTGCTGTCCGCCTGCACGACACACGCGTCCAGCACCTTCAGCCCACGGCCGGGTGAGGAGGGAGCGGAGTCCGCGGGGGCCGGATGGACAATGAGCTCCGAGAGCCCGGAGAGCAAGTGCCGAACAAAGAAACAGTGATAATTGTTCATAATTTTGCCGCGCCGAAAGGCGCGGAAGTGACAAGCTGCGGCGACCAAGCGCAGCCCACCCGAATGACGGCAGGTGGGGGGTCTTTGCAAGGTGGAGATGCCGCAGGCATACTACCTTGCAAAGGGGGTCCCCCCAACCTGCTATAATGAGGGAGGCTGTGCTTGCTAGCCATTATTGTAAAAAAAAAGGCCTGACAAAAAAGGTGGACAAGGAG
>JAGMBO010000136.1 GCA_023129715.1 Candidatus Eiseniibacteriota bacterium
TGGCCGGGCTGGTCGGGCACGAGGCCGGCCGGGCTGGTAGGGCGCGAGGCTGGCCGGGCCGCGCGCCCGGCGGGATCCGCCGGGGTGCGCGCGAGTGGCTTGCAAGGTGCACGATTGAGGCTGCGAAATGTCGTTTTGCACGCTGCTTGAGTGATGTGCTCCGTGGGGTTGCGGGAGGGGGGGGCAAGGCCAACTTCCGCATAGGCTTGGCGGCAGGGCCCAGTCCCGGCAGTGGGGGGTGATGCTGGCACGGCTTGTGCCGATGTCCTGCGCGTGAGGTGGCTTGCCCGCTCGGGCAGGCGGGACGGCGAGTGGTGGGGTGCCTGGGGCCCCTCCCGACGGAACCCACGCGGGGAGTCGGCGTGAACGCGGAGCTCGGTGCGAAACTAGTCGGCGCAGGGCTGATCGATGAACCGACCCTGAAGAAGGCGCGGAAGATCGAGCAGGCCCAGGGCGGAGACCTCCTCGGCCACCTGGTCAAACTAGGTGCCGTCATGGAGGAGGATCTGCTGCGCTTCCTGAGCAACCACTATGGCGCGCCGAGCGTCAATCTCGATCAAATCGACATCGACCCCGACGTCGTGCGTTTGATCCCCGCCGACGTGGCGACGAAGTACAATGTCATCGCGATCAGTCGCATCGGACGCCAGCTGATGATCGCGATCGCCAATCCGGGCAACTTCTTCGCGCTGGATGACATCAAGTTCATCACCAATCTCGAGGTCGAGCCCTTCGTTACCACCGAGGAGCAGATCCGCAGGTCGATCGACAAGTACTACGACTCGATCCTCTCGATGGCCGAGGTGATGAAATCGATGGAGGACGACCTCGAGGTCGTGGAGACCGAGGAAGCCGAGGATGTCGGCGCGGACGTGGAGTCGGCCGATCAGGCGCCGGTGGTCAAGTTCGTCAACTCGATGATTGCCCAGGCAGTCAAGGAAGAGGCGAGCGACATTCATGTCGAGCCCTACGAGAAGACGCTGCGCGTACGCTTCCGGATCGACGGCGTGCTCTACGAGCGAATGGCGCCGCCCTACAAGCTGAAGCAGGCGATCCTCTCCCGGCTGAAGATCATGTCGGATCTTGACATCGCCGAGCGGCGCGTGCCCCAGGACGGGCGGATCAAGATCCGCGTGGCCAAGCGTGATATCGATCTGCGTGTCTCCTCACTTCCGTGCATTTTCGGCGAGAAGATCGTCTTGCGCATCCTGGACAAATCGAACCTGGCGCTCGACCTGACCCAGGTGGGCTTCGAGGAGAGCGCGCTGGAGCGCTTCTTGGATGCGATCGCGCGTCCCTACGGCATGGTGCTGGTCACCGGTCCGACCGGGAGTGGCAAGACGACAACGCTCTACTCGGCGCTGATGCGGATCAACACCCCGGAAGTCAACATCATGACCGCCGAGGATCCAGTCGAGTACAATTTGGATGGAATCAACCAGGTCCACGTGAATGAGGCGGTCAAGCTGACCTTTGCCGCCGCGCTGCGCTCCTTCCTGCGCCAGGACCCGAACATCGTGATGGTGGGAGAGATCCGTGACCTGGAGACCGCCTCGATCGCCATCAAAGCGGCGCTTACCGGCCACCTGGTGCTCTCCACGCTGCATACCAACGATGCCCCCAGTACGCTGAGCCGCATGATGGACATGGGCGTAGAACCCTTCCTGGTGGCCTCTTCGGTCAACGTGGTGCTGGCCCAGCGCCTGCTGCGCAAGCTCTGTCACCAGTGCCGGCGCCAGGTGGAGCTCTCGCCCCAGGTGTTCCAGCGGCTCGGCCTGGACAGCGAGGAGGCCGAGGGGGAGTTCTACGAGGCGGTCGGTTGCGAGGCCTGTCACCAAACCGGATATCGCGGCCGTACAGGCGCCTACGAGGTGATGCCGATCAGCGGAACGATCCGCGACATGATCATCCGGGCGGCGCCGACCTCCGAGGTTAAGGCCCAGGCGCTGCGCGAGGGCATGCTCAGTCTGCGGATGGATGGGCTGCTCAAGCTCAAGGCGGGGATCACTTCTGCCGAAGAGATTCTCAAGGAAACCGCCGCCGACGAAGCGTTCTAGAGCCCCGGCCAGGCAGCACCAGCGCCCCGCCCGGGGGCAGACGGGGACCACCATGATCTCGCTCGAACAGCTCCTGACCGATATGGTCGCCAAGGACGCTTCCGACCTGCATCTAACCGCCGGCGTGCCGCCGCAGTTCCGCGTCGATGGAGATCTCGTGCCCGCCGCTCAGGAAGCTATCGATGCCGATACCTGTGAGCGGCTGATCTACTCGATTCTGCGCGAGGACCAGAAGAAGCGCTTCGAGCAGACCCGGGAGCTAGATCTCTCGTTCGGCATCCGCGGCCTGGCGCGTTTCCGGGCGAATGTCTTCACCCAGCGCGGAACCACCGCAACGGCGATCCGCCTGATCCCGCACGAAATCATGAGCATCGCCCGCCTCGGCCTGCCACGCACGGTGATCAATTTCGCCGCCCAGCCCAACGGGCTGGTGCTTGTCACCGGACCGACCGGCAGCGGCAAGTCGACGACGCTGGCGGCGCTGATCGACAAGATCAACCGCGAGCGCCCCTGTCACATCGTCACGATCGAAGACCCGATCGAATACGTTCATCCGCACCGCAAGGCGATCGTCAACCAGCGCGAGGTCGGTTCCGACACGCACAGCTTTCCGGCTGCCTTGAAGTACATCCTGCGCCAGGATCCCGACGTGATCCTGATCGGCGAGATGCGTGATCTCGAGACAGTCAGCGCCGCCTTGACGGTCGCCGAGACGGGGCACTTGGTCTTCGCCACCCTGCACACGAATTCGACGTACGAGTCGATCAACCGCATGGTCGATCTCTTCCCGACGAATCAGCAGAAGCAGGTAATGGCGCAGCTCGCCTTCGTCCTGCGCGGCGTCCTGACCCAGCAGCTGATTCCGCACCGGCGCGGTCATGGGCGGGTGATGGTTGCCGAGGTGCTTGTCTGCACCCCGGCGATTGCGGCGCTGATCCGTGAGGCCAAGGTCCACCAGATCTACACGCTGATGCAGGCGGGGCAGAAGCACGGCATGGCAACGATGAACCAAGGGCTGTTCGGCGCCTACACAGGGGGAAAGATCACCCTGCGGGAGGCGCTGGCGCGCAGCCTCAACCCGCACGAACTGGAGCAGATGCTGCTCAAGGCGGATCCCACCTACCGGCCGCGGTTCCTCTCGGAGTCGGTCAACGGCCAAGGGAGGAAATCGGCATGAGTCGTTTCGTCTATCGGGGCCGCAATGCCACCGGAGAGGCGCTCGCGGGCGAACTGGTGGCCGATACGGCGGAGGCGGCCGTTGCCCAGTTGCGCCGGCAACGGATCGTGGCGACCCACATTCAGCCGAAGAAGAGCAGCCTCAGCTTGCGCTTCAAGATGAAGCCGAAGATCAAAGGTAAGGACCTGGCGGTCTTCACGCGGCAGTTCTCGACGATGATCAATTCCGGACTGCCCTTGGTGCAGTGTCTCGAGATCTTGAGCAAGCAGACGTCGAACAGCACGCTCCGCGAGGTGATCGTCGACGTCACCAGTCGCGTCGAGGCAGGTGCGAGCCTCGCTGATGCGCTCGCGAAACGTCCCGAAGCCTTCGATACGCTTTTCGTCAATATGGTTGATGCGGGCGAGGCGGGCGGGATCCTCGACAACATTCTGATGCGGTTGGCGACCTACATCGAGAAGGCCGAGGCGCTGAAGCGCAAGGTCATCGGGGCGATGACCTATCCCGGCGTCGTCTTCGCCGTGGCCCTGATGGCGACCCTTTTCATGCTGCTGTTCATCATTCCGGTATTCGCGAAGGTGTTCTCCGACTACGGCGGTCAGTTGCCGCTACCCACGCGGATCGTTGTCGGTGTCAGCGAAATGCTCCGCGCTTGCTGGTGGGCCCTTGGGGGATTGCTCGTTGTCGCCGTCCTCGCGGTCAAGAGGACTTATCGCAGTGAGCGGGGTCGGCGAGCAATCGACGGTTTCCTGCTGCGGGCCCCGATTGTCGGGGAGGTTCTGCGCAAGTCCTCGATCGCCCGCTTCACGCGGACGCTGGGCACGATGATCACCAGCGGCGTGCCGATCTTGGCGAGCCTCGAGGTGACCGCCCGCACGGCGGGCAACAAGGTCATCGAAGAGGCGGTCCTGGCGGCGCGCACGGCCATCAGGGGGGGCGAGACGATCGCGGGGCCCCTGGCGAAGTCGGATGCGTTCCCGCCGATGGTGGTGCAGATGATCGCCGTCGGCGAGGAGACCGGGGCGCTCGACACGATGCTCGAGAAGATCGCCGACTTCTATGACGACGAGGTCACCGCCGCGGTTGAGGCGCTGACCTCGGTGATCGAGCCGGTGATGATCGTGTTGATGGGAGCACTGGTCGGTGGGATGACGATCGCCATGTACTTGCCGATGTTCAAGCTCGTGAATGTGATCGGGGGGAGCTGATCATGGCGTCCCACGCGGGCGCTTCGGATGGGGGCACCGCGAAGCCGACGGCGCGCTTCCTGCTTGCCCGCGCAGCCGTCGGATGCCTGGTCGCGTTGCTCGTGCTCGTGCCCGGGGCGGCCGGAGCGCCGGTGCCGCCGGGCGTCGCCGGCGGCATCTTGATCTGGGTCGGCGCCGGGACGCTGCTCGTCAGGCGGGACGGGCCCCTGCGCCGCTGGCCGGGGAGTGGCCTGGGCCTCTTGCTCTCGGGCGATACGCTGGCCGCCGCGGTCGCCAGCTGGGCGGCGGGCGGCTTGGGTGCGCCGGGGCTGCTGCTGATCGCGTTGCCGGTGCTGGCGGGCGGGCTACTGCTCGAGTGGGGGGTCGGGCTGCTGCTCGGAGTCTTGGCGGGAGTCCTCTGCGGCATGTTGCTCGGCAGCAGTGTCCATGCGGGAGGGGGGCCGCCGGGATCGTCGCAGTTGTGGGGGGCGATCGTCTATCACGCGGGCATCTTCGTCGCGCTTGGTTTGGCCGGCGGTCTCCTCGGCCGTCGCATGGCGTCGAGTCTCTGCGAGGCGGCTGGCACCCGCAGCGCGCTCGAAGCGGAACGCCTGAGCACAAATCGGATTGTCGAGAGCCTCAGCTGCGGCCTGGTGGCGTTGGATGCGCGCGGGGGCCTGCAGCGCATCAACCGGGCTGGGCGAGCGCTCTTGGGGCGCGGCCGCGGCGAACGCGTCGACTGGGCGAGGCTCGAGGCGGGCAACCCCGACTTCGCCGGGTTGCTGCAGGCCTGCCTGCAGGGTGCGCCGCTGGATGGAGATCGTGAACTAGAGTTGCGCAGTGCGGAGGGGAGGCTCTATCCGGCCTCGGTCAAGGTCGCCCCGGTCATCGATGCCGACGGGCGCGCGCGCGGACTGGTGGCGCTTTTCTGGGATCTGAGCGAACGCCAGGCACTCGAGGAGACGGCGCGGCGCGCCGAGCGCCTGGCCGCCGTCGGGGAAGTGGCCGCCGGCCTGGCCCATGAGATCCGCAACAGCCTGAAACCGATCACCGGCTGCATCGAGTTGCTCGCCAAGCGCGAGGGGATCGATGCCGGCACGCAGCCGATGATCGACGTGATTACCCAGGAGGCCGAGTCGCTCGAGGCGTTTCTCAGCCAATTCCTAGCCCTGGCACAAGATAAAAGCCTGAAGTTGGAGAGCGTCGATCTCGAAGAATTGATTGAGAAAGAGATCCAAGCCCTCGCCCTGGGGGGCAAGGCGCGCCGCTTCCAGGTGACGCTGGCCGCCGCCCCGGAGAAAACGGTGCGGGGAGACCGCGAATGGCTGCGTCGGATTTTTCGCAACTTGATCTTGAATGCCCTCGAGGCGCATCCGGAGGGCCGCGTGCGCGTGACGATCGAGCCGGCGCCGGAGGGTGCTCGTCCGGCCGTCCGAGTGCGGGTCTGCGATGATGGGCCGGGATTTACCACGCTCGAGTTTCGTGAGGCGCTGCGCCCGTTCGAGACGGGGAAGCCTGCCGGCACGGGACTCGGGCTGCCGATCGCATTGCGAGGCGTGCAGGAACATGAGGGGCGCCTGTGGCTGGATCCAAGCTATCGCCGCGGAGCGGGGTTGGTGATCGAGTTGCCCGTGGCGGGCCCGACGCCCGCCATCGCCCGGGGCTGGGCGGCGTGAGCGGGACTGGCAGAGCGAACGGCCAGACAGGGGGTCAGGTAGGGTGACAGGAAGAGACAGGACGCCGGTGAAGCGTGAACGGATTCTGGTCATTGACGATGAAGCTAGCATGCGCCGGTTCCTGACGATGCTGCTCGAGGCGGAAGGCTACGAGGTCAGTTCTGCGGAGAACGGCGCCGACGGGGTTAGCCGCCTCGACCGGGAAACCTTCGATGTCGTCATCGCCGACTTGAAGATGCCCGGGGTCGATGGTCTCAGCGTCCTCGACAGTGTGCACGGCAAGTATCCCGAGCTACCGGTCGTCATCTTGACCGCCTATGGGTCCGAGCGCGTTGCTGCGGAGGCGGCGCGGCGCGGCGCGTTTCAACTCGTTGAGAAGAGCAGCCGCAATGAAGAGATCGTCCTGGTGATCAACAACGCCGTCGAGATGAGCCGGGTGCGGCACCAGAACAAGACGCTGAAGTGGCAACTCCGCAAGGGGCATCAGCAACGACGGATGATCGGGCGCGCCGAGGAGATGCAGAAGGTCTTCACGATGATCGAGAAGGTTGCCACCAGCGAGGCGACGATTCTCATCTTCGGCGAGAGCGGGACCGGCAAGGAACTCATCGCCCGGGAGATCCACTATCAGAGCCGACGGAGCAAGGGGCCTTTTATCTCGATCAACTGCGGCGCGCTGCATCGGGATCTGCTCGAGAGCACGCTCTTCGGCCACAAGCGGGGCTCCTTTACGGGAGCGGTCAAGGACCAGGCGGGCCATTTCGTGGCCTCCGAGGGGGGCACCTTCTTCCTCGACGAGGTCGGGGAGATGGCGCCGGCGACCCAGGTCAAGCTGCTGCGCGCCCTGCAGGAGCGCGAGATCATTCCGATCGGCTCGAGTGAGCCCGTGCAGATCGACGTGCGCTTAGTGGCGGCGACGAACGCAGATCTCGAGGCTGCGGTTGCCGAGGGGCGCTTCCGCCACGATCTCTTCTACCGGCTCAATGTGATTCCGATCTGCCTGCCGCCCCTGAGGCGGCGGGCGGATGACATCCCCCTGCTCGTCGATCACTTCATCTCGCGCCACGCCAGCGAGGGGATCAGCAAGAAGGTGGGGCGCGAGGTCATGGATGCCTTGGTGCGCTATGACTGGCCGGGCAACGTGCGCGAGCTGGAGAACGTGATTGAGCGGGCGGTGATCTTGAGCGACGGCGACGTGCTGACCCTCGAGGACATCCCCGAGAAGGTGCTGCAGGGGCCGGGGCACCGGGGCAGCTTCACGATCGAAGCCCCGACGGTGACCCTGGCGGACCTCGAACGCGAGTACATCCTGAAGGTGCTGCACCACACGAGGTGGCAGAAGAAGCGGGCGGCGGAGATTCTGGGCATCAATGCCTCGACGCTCTACCGCAAGCTGCTCAGCTACGGAATTACCGAGAGGCCGGGTGAGGCGGGGCAGGAAGAGGCCGGGGAGGAAGAGGCCGCCTAGGTGGGTGCGTGCGGGGAGATTCAGGGGCGAGCTCCCGGGGCTGAGTGGAAATCGGCCGGGAGGGGGACCGTGAGAGGGCGGTTGCAGAGCATGTGGAAGAGATCGGGGACCGAGGAAGGATCGCAATTCGAGACCGTGCACTTGCAGAGTGCAGTGGTTTGCACGCTGTGGGGGCATGGGTCGGGCATCGGGGGAAGGGGGGTCGGTGGCCCCACATGGTTGTAGGACTTGGAGTTCCAGGGAAGCTCAGGGATCGGCCGCTGATGGCACGCCACTTGCCACCGATGGGGATGGTGCCGAGGTCGCCCGAGCAGAATGCAGCGCAAGGCGGCCGCGACTAGGCCGCCAGGCGCCGCAGGGCAGGTCGTTCCGGATAGGAGGTGTGTCAATGTTTGGCAACAGCAAGGGCTTCAGTTTGATCGAGCTGATGATCGTGGTGGTGATTATCGGAATCCTCGCCGCGGTCGCGATTCCCAACTATCTCTCGATGCAGAACCGCGCGAAGGAGGGTAGCTGCAAAGCCAACGCCCACTCGGTTCAACTCGCGGTCGAGGACTTCTCGGTGCGCAATAACGGAACCTACCCGGCGCTGGTCGATATCGTCGCCGGACTCTTCCCCGGCGGTGTCTTCCCCGACAATCCCTTCAACAGCGGGGTGCCGATTACGGTCGCTGCACCCGGCTTCAGCCAGGGGAATATCGGGTATGCACTGGCGCTCGGGGTCTACGACATCGAATGCTATGGCGAGACGGCGTTGGTCTTGACGCTGTCGAACGGCTAGTCCCCATCCCCCACCTGGCGCAAGGGGCCCCCATGCATGCATGGGGGCCTCCTGCATTTTCCCCCGCACGCGGGTGCCGCCCCGCCCCCCCCAGCGCATCCGACTCGAGGATCGGCCCGCGTCGCGCGGCGCTGATCCGGTCGTCTGCGACCGGCCGGTGTCGGGGCGGGCACTCCCTGAGCGCCGCAGGCCCAAGATCGCCAGGGGTCAAGAGCACCTCCGGCAGAGCCGATTCTGGCAAGGGGAGGCTGGGAGGCATGCGTCAGCCTGGCCGACTTGGTGTTGGAGGGGGATAGTCGGGCGAAGCTGCCGAGTAGCGGCGGAGGCGAGCGGAGGAAGGCAATGGTTGCAGGGAAGCGCCGGCCATGGTGAGCCCCAGAGCTGCGGATGAGCTGATCGGGGCGGAGCGGGCGAGCGATCGAGAGGTGCTCGTCTTCGAGGGAATCGGCAAGGAGTTCCGCGCCGGTCTGCGAGGCCGGGTGCGCGCCCTCGATGGAGTCAGCTTGCGGATCGGGCCCGGGGAGATCTTCGGGCTCCTGGGACACAATGGGGCGGGGAAGACGACGCTGTTGAAGTTGGCGCTGGGTCTCCTGCGCCCTTCTGCCGGCGGCGGACGCCTGCTGGGACGGCCACTGGGCGATCGGCTCGCCCGGGCGCGAGTCGGATACCAACCCGAGCAGCCCTATCTGTATCCTTTCCTGACGGTCGCTGAGACGCTCGGCTTTCTCGGAGAGCTTTCGCGCATCCCGCGCGGGCGGCTGCGCGACGCGCAGGGCCGGACCGCCCGCCAGTGCGGCCTGGAGCCGGTGCTGCGCACCCAGGTGCGCCACCTTTCGCGAGGCTGGCTGCAACGCCTGGCGCTGGCCGGAGCGTTGTTGCCCGATCCGGACCTCTTGCTGCTCGATGAGCCCCTGAGTGGACTCGATCCAGATGGGCGCCTAATGGTCAAGCGACTGATCCGTTCGCTGCGGGCAGCGGGGCGCACGATCCTGATCAACACGCACTATCTGCCCGATATCGAGAAGCTCGCCGACCGGGTCGCGCTCTTGCGCGACGGACGACTGGTTGCCTGTGGCGCGATGAGCGAATTGCTCGACTACGAGACGGGGGCCTGCGAGTTCGAGCTCGTGGGCGCTGCCCGGCCCGTGTGGCTCGACCGCGGTGAGATCGTCTGGGAGCGACGTGCGGAGAGGCGGCTGCTCTGGCGCGTCACCGGCATGGACGACCAGCGGCGGCACGCGATGCTGCGCGATCTGATCGAGAGCGGCTTGCAGGTCATCGCCATGAACCCCCTGCGCGAGGATCTCGAGGGCTTCTTCTCGCGGGTCGCGGGTACCCCCAGTGGCGCGGTGGAGAGGGAACGCGGGAGCGCACGCGCTGCCTAGCGAGAGCGGGGAACCGGAGGTCGGAGAAGATGCAGGCAATCTTGTCCTTGGCGCGCAACACGCTGGTGGATGCGCTGCGCGAGCGAGTCTATCGCACGCTGGGGCTGTTCCTGATTGTGTTGCTGGGCGTCACCCGTCTGCTCGATCCGCTGGCGCTTGGGGAAGGGCGCCGGGTGACGCTGGATCTCGGATTGACGCTGACCTCGCTCTTCGGGTTCCTCTTGATCCTGATGCTGGGGACTCGGGTCGTACAGAAGGAAATCGAGCGCAAGACGATTCTGCTGTTGCTCGCACGCCCCATCAGTCGCGCTGAGTTCCTGCTCGGCAAGTTCTTCGGGATCGTGGCCGTGGTTGGGAGCGGGCTGCTGGGCATGCTCCTCATTCTTGCGGCGGTGCTCTGGATTTCGGGGTATGGAGTGACTGGTGCTCTGGCCATCGCGGGGGTCTACGCGTTCTTGGAGCTGTTCATCGTGGCGGCGCTGAGCATGCTGCTGACCGTCTTCACCAGTCCCGTGCTCTCCTCGTTCTTCCTTCTGGGTCTCTTTGTGGCGGGCCATCTCTCGCCGAGTCTCCTGGAAATGGCCCGGCTGCTGCCGAACGCCGTGGCCGCGCGCGGCGTCGAGGTCGTGTTCCTGTTGGTGCCGCGTTTCGATCTCTATAGCTACACGCTGGAGGCGGTGCACGGATGGATGCCCTCGCCCGGGGAGCTGCTGTGGGCGGTGGCCTACGCGCTGTTCTACGCCACGGCGGCCCTGCTGGTTGCCCTGCTGGTCTTCCGGCGCCGGCAGTTTTCCTGAGGAGCAGAGCAGGTGCGGATGGGGATCGAGAAACTGTTGATCTGCGGGTTGGTGCTTGCCCTGCCGCTGGTCGTCAGTGCCGGGCAGCGCTTCGCCGCGCAGCGCGTACATGTCGCGGATAGAGAGGAACTGCCGTTCTTCCCTGAAGGGCGCGCGCTCACCGAGCTCAGCCTTGGGCACCGCCACTTGGTGGCCGACATCGGCTGGCTGACCGCGATCCAGTACTACGGGAAGCACCGGCAGAGCGATCGCCATTACCCGCTCGCGCCCCGGCTATTCGATGTGATCACCGACGCCGACCCGCAGTTTCGCAGTGCCTATCTCTTCGGCGCGCTGATCCTGGGAGAGGCGGCCGAGCTGGAGGCGGCCGAAGCCCTGCTGCGCAAGGGGGTGCGCGAGAACCCGCTCTCGTGGTGGCTGCGTTTCGAGCTGGGGTTCTTCCATCATACCTACACCCAACGCTGGGCGGAGGCGCTGGAGGCGTTCAGACAGGCCGCCTTGTTGCCGGGGGCTCCGGAGTACGTGGTGCGCTTTGCCGCGGCCGCCGGAGAGCGAGCGGGGTCGCTGCGGTTGGCGGCCGAGCTGTGGGCGGCGATCGCCCGGGAGAGCGAGAACGAGGAGGTCCGCCGGATCGCGCGGGAGCGGTTGGCCGCCCTCGGCGTAGAGGCCCGGACGCCGTAGATGGGCGCGCAAGCCAGCCGGCGCTTGCGGTCGCGGACGGTCCCTGGTCGATCTCCGCCATTCCTCCCTCCTGATCGCAGAAGCTGCGTCCCAGAACTCGCTTAGGGCGATTCTCCGCCCGGTGGAAGGGGGCGTGCGGTCGGCCGGCGGGTGGTTCGGCAAGGCGAGTGCGGGCTTGCGCAGGGGCCGCTCCCCAGCGCGCGGGGGCTCATGTTTCCAGGGGCGGGGACGATAACTGAAGAAGGCACCAGAGCGTGGCGGCGCGGGGGAGCGTGCCGGCGCCGAGCGGCGCCTGGCCACCTCGCGGACCGGGAGGATCAGCATGGTATTCACGCGCGAGAGGACCCGTGTCGGCCTCGACATCGGGGCGAGCAGTATCAAGGTTGTCGAGTTGGAGCGCCTCGAGGCGGGCGTTCGTCTGGTTCGCTTCGGCGAGGTCGAACTGCCCCCCGATGTGATCGTGGATGGGGAGATCATGGACCGGCAGCGGGTGGTCGAGGCGATTCGTGAGTTGCTGGCCTCTTCCGGGATCTCGCGGCGTCGCGTCGTGACTGGAGTGCATGGCCGCGGCGTGATCGTCAAGAAGATCGCCATGGACCGCATGGAACCCGAGGACGCCTCGGAGGCGATCTTCTGGGAAGCCGAGCAACACGTGCCCTACGATCTCAACGACGTCTCGCTCGATTTCCAAATCCTCGATGTCGACATGGGCCCGCAACAGATGCAGGTCCTGTTGGTGGCGGCCAAGCGGGATCTGGTGCTCAATCGTGCGGAGATCATCCGCGAGGCGGGGTTGGTGGTCGAGGCGGTCGACATCAACTCCTTCGCCGCGCTCAACGCACTCGAGGCCGCGGGGATCTGCCAACCCGGCGAGGTCGTCGCGTTGCTCAACGTGGGTGCCGATATCACCAACGTCAACGTGATTCGCGACGGGATTCCGCTCTACACGCAGGACCTCTCCTTGGGGGGGAACAGTTTCCTCCAGGCGATCCAGAAGGCGCATATTCTGAGCCGCGACGAGGCCCTGCAGGCGCTGCAGGCGAATCCCCCTGAGGTCGATCTGCAAGGGCCCCTGGAGGAGTTTGCCGCCAACCTCTCCGGCAGCCTGGACAAGTCGCTCCACTACCTGCGCAGCTCGGGCGAAGCCGATCAGATCGATCGCATCCTGGTTTCCGGCGGGGGGGCGCTGATTCGCGGCATCGTCGAGGTGCTCGGGGAGCGGCAGGCGGCGACGGTGAGCATTCTTGATCCGCTGCAACACCTCGACCGCGGCCGCGCATCGAGTGCGTCCTCGGCAGACAACGGGGTTTCATCGCAACTAGCTGTCGGCATCGGCCTGGCACTTAGAAAGGAGTGACGACGGTGATCAGCGTCAATCTCCTTCCCCAAGAAGAACGTGTTGTCGAGCGAGATCTGGCGGCCCGGCCCCGAGCAAGGGTACTACTGCCGATCTTGATGGGCGTGGCTCTGCTGATTCCGCCGGCGGTGCTCCACTGGCGTCAGGAATCGCGGATCCAGAGCTTAACTCGGGCGATCGAGATTGCGCAGCAGGAGCAGCTCGGTTTGCAGCCGCGGCTGGTGCTGATCGACGACTTGAAGGCGAAGACCGCAGATCTCGAACAGCGGCTCGATCTCGTCCGCAGTCTCAACCGCGAGCGGACCTTCCCGGTGCGCTTGATGGACGAACTCTGTGCCCAGATGCCTCCGCATGTGTGGCTCACGCAGATGAAGCAGAACGGCGCTGGGCTGTATCTGGAGGGGATGACTTTCTCCAACCTGGTGATTGCGGATCTGATGAGTCGCCTAGAAGAAACGGATGTCTACAAAGATGTCGACCTAGCGATTGCCGAGCGCAAGAACGTTGGAGAGGATCGGGTCGTTCACTTCACCCTCTCAGCGAATATCGTCCGCAACCCGTAGCCCTGAAGGAGCGGGAGATGGCTCTAAAGACCAATCGGCCCCTGCAATTCATCCTGCTCGGCCTGCTCGCCGCCGGGCTGCTGATCGTCTACTTCGGGACGCAGGTGCTGCCCTTCACCCATCGAGCGCGTGCCGAGGAGATCGGGGAGCTCGAGCACCGCCAGCTGACGTTGGACGGCCAGCTGATGCAAGCGCGGCGCATGGCGGCGGATATGCCTCGGGTCGAGGCGGTGCATGCCCGACTTGCCGAGCAGTGGGAAGACGCCCGGGAGATGCTGCCGGAGGAGGCGGAGATGGCCTGCCTCCTGCGCGAGATCACCTTCCGGGGCCAGAGTGGGGGGGTGGAGTTCACCCTCTTCAAACCCCTTCCCGCAGTCCCACGAACCTTCTACTCGGAGAAGCCGGTCGAGGTGCGCGTCGAGGGCGGGTACCACCAAGTTGCCAGTTGTCTGAATCGCTTGGCGCAGATGGATCGCATCGTACACGTCACCGAGTTGGAGATCGAGCGGGTTGCTCCCAATGGGCTCGAAGAGGAAGGTCCGGCTGCGCGCGCGCACTTCTTCGTCACCGCCTACGTGTTGGGCGAGGCCGAGATGGCCGCGCAGCAAGCCGACGAGCCGGCGCGAGGGCTACGGGGGGCTGTCGACCGCCTGGTCAGGGGACGTCACGCCACCGCCGAAGCGGCCTCGCGTGCCGGGGGCGGAGCAGGAGGGAGTGACGAATGAGATGGCTGTGGATCGCAGTCGGCCTGGGGCTGGGTCTGATGCTCAGCGCGGGGGCCACCGGAACGGGCAGCCTTCCGCGCGCTGCCGGCGAGGGCCCGCCAACTGAGCGCGACGCATTGGAAAAGAGCGGCATCGGCGGGCTGAGTGCTCAGGGCGCAGGGGCCGAGGCGGGCACGGTGGAGAAAGCCGCCGAGGAGAGCGCGATCCTCGAGCGCGCGGACAACCTGAGCGAAGTCGATGACTTCGCGCAGGAGCCCTACACCTATCGGAGCGCGGGGCGGCGCGATCCATTCGTCTCCCTGCTGGAGCAGGATGACGAGGAATCCGACGAGGGACTCCCGGGGATCGGGGATCTCTACATAGTGGGGATCGCGTGGGGGGCGAAGGATCGCTTCGCACTGGCCGAGACGCGTCATGGGCGCAGTCTGATCCTACGGGAGGGCGACGCACTCCGCGATGGCCGGGTGGTCACTGTGCGGCCCGATGGGGTCACGGTTACACAGCACTACTATGGGATGACACGCCGGGTGCAACTACCCATCGTTTCCGGTGAGGAGGTTGGTGATGAACGCTAGGCGATCCATCTTGCTAGGCTGCGCGCTGCTGGTCGTCGCATTCGGCGGCTCCTCTTCGGGCGAGAGCGCCTTTGGCGAGGCGGCCGGTGCCTACCCGCCGCTGACGCAGGTGACCCTGGCGCCGAGCGCGGATGGGGAGATGACGTTGCGTGTCGCCGGTGATGCCGAGCTGCGCTATCATGCTTTCCGGCTCGAGGATCCCGATCGCGTCGTCCTCGACCTGATTGGGATCGCCGAGGGGATTCCGCTGCGCGAGAAGATCGCGGCGGGGTTCTTGCGCGAGGTGCGTTGGGGCACCCGCGTCGGGCGCCAGGGGGATCCCGTCGTGCGCTACGTCATGGAGACGCGCGGACCGGCAGACTACACGGTTGAGCAGCAGGGAAACGAGCTGACTCTGCGGATCGCTCGCAAGATAGAGACGGCGACAGCCGCCCCCGGCGAGGCGGGCGCTGCGGAGGCTTCTCCGGCGATCGGGCAAAGCGTCATCGCCCCCGCACCTCTGGGAGCTCCCTGGCCGGCGATGGGTACGGCCGTCGGGGGAGCGGTCACTGAGCAGACGACTCGAGTAGAGGGATCCGCGGTTGCCGAACCCACGGCGGGAACGGTCGTCGAGACGGCCCCCGAACTGGTCGCCGGGGCTGCGCCAGAGCCGCCGGCGGTGAGGCGTCAAGCAGTAGTCGGCGCGAGCCACGAGCCTAGCGACGTTGCCCGCGAGACGCCGGCCGATGCTGAGCGTCCGGCAACGAAGGATGCGGAGGAACACCCCGGCCTGGCGGCAACCAGTGCGGGTGCGATGTCCGACGACGAGCTGGCGGAGTTGGTGGCGGCACTGCTGGAGATGGACGGAACGTGGGCGACAGGAGAGACGGAAGCAGCCGATCAGCTGAAGGTCGCCTCGGCCGGTACGGGCTCGAGCGGGGCGACGGAGCAGGTCATCGCTCGCGTCGAGCCGACCGTGGCAGCGCGGGAGACAATCTCGCCGAAGCAGGTGATCAGTGATCCGACCCCCCCGATGTCGCTGGATGTGCAGGGGGCGGATATTCACACCGTGCTTCGCTCGATCGCCGAATACGCCACTGTCAATATTGTTCCCGACAACAACGTTCAAGGACACTTGACGATTCGGGCCCTCGACCTTTCCTGGCGTGAGATGCTCGGGACGGTGTGTCAGTCGAGCGGCCTGACGGTGCTCGACCAGGGGGAGGTCATCCGTGTCGCGACCCAGAAGACGGCGCGCGAAGAGGGGCTCGCCATGGAATCGGCGGCCCGCAAGCAGGAAGAGTACATGCCGCTGATGACGCGGGTGGTCGAGGTCAACTACGCCAATGCCAAGGAGCTCCAAGAGACGGTCGCCAGAAGCACCAGCCCGCGAGGGCATGTGGAGACCGACGGGCGGACGAACTCGGTCATCCTGACCGACATCGAGCCGCGCCTCGACGACCTGACAGCGATGATCCGGCGGCTCGATAGCGAGACCGTCCAGGTCGAGATCGCCGCCAAGATCGTCGATGTCGACGCGACCGCCGCGCGGCAGCTGGGGATCAGCTGGGGTGTCCAGAATCTTCACTCGAACAGGGGGAATGTCTCCGGGTCGATCAGCGTCAATGCCGATGATGTCCTCTCTCCGACGACTCAAGTGCAGGTCGGCGTGATCCGTTCCTTCGGAGACATGCAAGCGAAACTGCAAGCGCTCGAACAACAGAACAAGGCAGAGATCATCTCGGCCCCGCGGATCACAACGGTCAACAACCGCCAGGCGCGCATCTTGGTGGGCAAGGAAGTGCCGTTGATCACGCTCGACTTCGCGGGCAATGCGATCACGGAACTCAAGAAGGTTGGGATCACGCTGGAGGTGACGCCGCACGTCAATGAGGATGGCATCATCACGATGGATCTGCATCCTGAGATCAGCGACATCTCGTCGCAGTCGACGGCGCAGGGCGGAACGATCTTCACCACCACCGAGGCGGATACCAGGGTGCTCGTGCGCAACGGAGAGACGGCGGTGATCGGGGGCTTGATCCGTAGCGCGGAGACGAAGTTCGAACGCGGTGTGCCATATCTGCGGAGCATTCCGCTGTTGGGGGCGTTGTTCAAGTCGACGGACACGAGAACGGAGAAGCGGGAGTTGTTGATTTTCATCACTCCGACTCTCCGCGCCGCCGGTGACCTCTAGGTTGTGGCACGAGGAATCTTGA